>JBKBQB010000078.1:0-2729 GCA_046292785.1 Paracoccaceae bacterium | reverse complement strand
CCCCGCCACCCTGGGGGGCCGGTGCCGCTGCCCCCCCCGCGTGGCTAACGGCCCCCGGGGGGGGGGGCACACCGCGACGGTGTCGAGGAACTTTTCAACCTCGGCCAGCCGCGCCGCGCTGGCGACGGCCACGCCGACCCGGTGCCCGGTCAGGCGATAGGCTTTGGAAAAGCTGTAAAGGTGGATCAGAGTGTCGGCCCAGTCCGGATCCTCAAACAGATCATGCGGCCGCCCACCCCGTTCCATCGAGTGGCGGCTGTCAAAGTCGCGGTAGGTTTCATCGACGATCAGGGCAAGGCGGTGTTCACGGCACAGATCCCCGAACGCAGCCAACGTCGCGGCGGGATATTCGACTCCGCCCGGATTGTTGGGCGAAACCAGCACGATGGCGCGGGTTTTTGAGGTGATCAGCGCCCGCGCTGTTTCTGCATCGGGAATGAGGGTCGATCCGGTCTCAAGCGGCACCGTGCGCACGCCCTGCATGTCAAACCACATCTTGTGATTGAAATACCATGGCGTGGGCAGGATCACCTCGTCCCCCGCACCGGCAAGGGTGGACATGACGGCGGTGAAGGCCTGATTGCAGCCTTGGGTGATTGCAACCTGATCCGGGGCGATCTGGCCGCCGTAGGCCGACGACCATTGCGCTGCGATCTCGGCCCGCAGGTCTGGCAGCCCCAGCACCGGACCGTACAGATGCGCCGCGTCATCGGTCAGCGCCGCATTGGCAATCGCCTGCCGCAAACCCAAGGGCGGCGGCTCTATCGGAGCGGCCTGGCTGACATTGATCAGCGGTCGGTCGGAGGGATGGGTTACACCCTGCAACCAGCGCCGCGCCTCCATCACCGGGGGGGCGTCGGTGGCGGCCATGGCGGGGTTGAGCGGCTGGGTCATGGTCGGCACCTTTGGCTGGCGGCGGAACCGGGGGTTTCACACCCCCGGACCCCCGTGGGATATTTGGGAACAGATGAAATCAGCCCGCGGATCCATGGATCAATCCGTGCCCCGGTAGGGCTGGACGTATTGCAAAGCCATGTCCCATGGAAAAAAGATCCAGGTGTCCTGGCTGACTTCGGTGATGTAGGTATCCACCTGCGCCCGGCCCGATGGCTTGGCATAAACGGTGGCGAAATGGGCGTTCGGATACAGGCTGCGGACAAGTTCCAGCGTCTTGCCGCTGTCGACCAGATCATCGACGATCAGGATGCCGGTGCCGTCGCCCATCAGATCGGGTTGCGGGGATTTGATCACGCGCGCTTCGGTCTGGGCCTGATGGCTGTAGGATTTCACGCTGATGGTATCGACCACGCGGATATCCAGCTCGCGGCTGACGATCATCGCGGGCACAAGGCCGCCGCGCGTGATGCCGACCACGGCTTTCCAGGCGCCGTTGTCGGGCCCCTTGCCATCCAGCCGCCAGGCCAGCGCGCGGGCGTCGCGGTGGATCTGGTCCCAACTGACGTGGAAGCCCTTTTCATGCGGCAGGCGGTCTGTCATGGCAGGTTCCTTCAGGTGGCGGCGATCTTGGCGCCGAGCAGGGCGAGCAGACCGCCAAAGCTGCGGTCCATGGCGGATTTTGCGCCGACATAGGCGCGGCGGGTCGCGGGAAGCGAGAAGATGCGGGCAACGAGGGTGTTCCACAGTGTTTCCACGGTGAACAGGAAGGTCAGCAGGCTGACCAGCACCCAGAGTGGGGTTTGTGGTGGCACGGTGCCGATGAAGATGGCCGAAAGCACCACGGCGGGTTTGGGGTTGGAAAGCTGGGTGGTCAGTCCCAGCCGGAAGGCTGACAGGGCCGAGCGCGGCGGCTGACCCGTGGTGTCGGGCAAGGGATCAGCCGCATGCCGCCACATCTGCACCGCCATCCAGATCAGATAGAGCCCACCGATGATCTTGAACGCCCACAAAAGCGCAGGGGCGATCTTGAACAGGGCCGCCAGACCCGACAGCGCCAGCGTGGCCCAGATTACCGCGCCAAGGCCGATGCCGAGGGCCAGGAAAAACCCGGTGCGCAAGCCTTCGGTCACGCCAGTGCGGGCCGACATCAGCACGGCAGGGCCGGGGCTGACCGCGCCCATGGTCAGAAGTGCAGCGACGGCCAGAAACGCGGCCAGTGTCATGCTTCGCCCTTTTGTGCCTTTGCCGTCACCACGTCGATGTCTGGCGCATCCACCGCTTTCATCCCCACCACATGATAGCCCGCATCGACATGCAAATTCTCGCCCGTGGTGCCCGAACCCAGATCGGAGATCAGATAGAGCGCGGCCTTGCCGACCTCTTCTTGCGTGACATTGCGGCGCAGGGGCGAGTTCAGCTCGTTCCACCGCATGATGTAGCGAAAATCCCCGATGCCGGAGGCGGCCAAGGTCTTGATCGGCCCGGCGCTGATCGCATTGACGCGGATGCCATCCTTGCCAAGGTCTTCGGCGATGTATTTCACCGATGCTTCCAGCGCGGCCTTGCACAGACCCATCACGTTGTAATGCGGCATGACCTTTTCGGCACCGTAATAGGTCAGTGTCAGCAGGCTGCCGCCGTTTGGCATCAGGGGGGCTGCGCGCGCACAGATCGCGGTGAAGGAATAGACCGAAATATCCATCGACATCAGAAAGTTGGCGCGCGACGTTTCCACATAGCGGCCACGCAATTCGTTCTTGTCCGAAAAGCCGATGGCGTGAACCACAAAGTCAATCGTGCCCCACTCGGCTTCCAGCCAATTGAACAGCGCA
>JBKBQB010000077.1:0-3403 GCA_046292785.1 Paracoccaceae bacterium | reverse complement strand
TATCACCGGCTGCCCGCGCTGGTGCGGGGGACAGGGCCGCAGGTGGATACCGAGTTTCCGGCCGAGGACAAGTTCGACCATCTGCCCGACCGCAAGGCATTGCGCGGGCCGACGGCGTTTCTGACCGTGCAGGAAGGCTGCGACAAGTTCTGCGCGTTCTGCGTGGTGCCCTATACCCGTGGGGCCGAGGTGAGCCGCCCGGTGGACCGGATCCTGCGCGAGACGCGCGATCTGGTGGCGCGCGGGGTGCGCGAGGTGACGCTGCTGGGGCAGAACGTGAACGGCTATCACGGGGAGGGCGCGGGTGGTGCCTGGACCTTGGGGCGGCTGATCCGGGCTTTGGCGGCGGTGGAGGGGCTGGAGCGGATCCGCTACATGACCAGCCATCCCAATGATATGGATGACGATCTGATCGCGGCGCATGGCGATGTGCCGGAATTGATGCCCTATCTTCACCTGCCGGTGCAGACCGGATCGGACCGGATGCTGAAGGCGATGAACCGCAAGCACACGCGGGACGATTATTTCCGGGTGATCGACCGGGTCCGGGCGGTGAGGCCCGATATTCTGTTTTCATCCGATTTCATCGTCGGGTTTCCGGGGGAAACCGACGCCGATTTCGCTGACACGCTGGATTTGGTGCGTAGGGTGGGCTTTGGCCAATCCTATTCTTTCAAGTATTCCGCGCGGCCCGGAACGCCTGCAGCTGAAAAAGCGCCGGTGCCGTCAGAGGTTGCGGATTCGCGGTTGCAACAGCTTCAGGCGCTGATCCTGGAGCAGCAGCGCGCCGGGCAGGAGGCGATGGTGGGGCGCGAGGTGAGCGTGCTCTATGAAAAGTCCGGACGCCAGCCGGGGCAGATGGTGGGCAAGTCGGATCACCTGCATGCGGTTCATGTCAACGATGCGTCGGGGCGGGTGGGAGAACTGGCGCGCGTGCGCGTGTTAGCTTCGTCTGCCAACTCTCTGTCTGCGGTCAGAATTTCGTGAATTTCAACGGTGCCGGAGTGGCGCTTGCATTGTTCGCGATTTCAAGACAATGACGCAACATCTTGCGGGTTTACCGCGCTTGCTGCCTAAGGCTTGCCACATAAATGCCCTGAATTGTTCAGATTTCGCTTTACTTCACTTTTCCTCGACGGCAATTCTGGTCAGATAAGTCTGCTGGTTATTTGTCACATGGAAGAAGGGGGCTGCTGCTGTGGAACGTATTTCCAAAGCGTTGCGGATGATCCTGGGGGGTGCGGCGCTTGCGGTCGGGATGTCGGGTGCGACAACCGCCATGGCGCAAGGAGCCCCCGAGGTGTCTGGAAAGATCGAGTGGGGTGTGTGGATCGACGACGACGGTTGCATGCACTGGTGGGCCGATGGCGGGCTGGAAGGTTATATGGTGCCGCGCCGCAACCCCAAGGATGGCAAGCCGGTCTGTCTGAAGCGCAACACCTGCCTTGTGGAGAACACCGACCAGTTGTTTGCCACCGACAGCGCGCAACTGACTTCGCATGGGCGGTCGCGTCTGCAGTCTTTCTTCCGGTCTGCCGGGGCGTTCGGCTATGCCATCTATGGCCATACCGACAGCCGCGCGTCTGATGAATACAACATGGGCTTGTCCAAACGTCGTGCCGCTGCCGTGGCCAATGTCGCCCGTGCAACCGGCGCCCATGTGGAACGCGAAATCGGCTTCGGTGAACGTCAACCCATCGCCTCGAACGCTTCGGCTGCCGGTATGCAGCAGAACCGTCGTGTCGAAGTCGTTTGCTACCGGTGGTGATCAGCATGAACAACACATTCAAAATCGGCGCAGCGCTGGCGGTCATGGCACTTGGTGGCTGTGTGGGCGAGGTTGGTCAAAGTGGGCTGTCGCCCTATCGCGGGCCAGATTCGGTTATCGCGACCGGGCTGGACAAAGGGCGCGATTCTGGCGTTCTGCGCAACGGTCAGGCAGCCATCGCGTATGACCCGGACGGGTGCCAGAACTGGATCATGGATGACGGCGTGGAAGGCTATGCCACCCCGCGCTATGACCCCAGATCGGGTCTGCCGATCTGCAACAATCGTTATCCACCGGGCACGGTCGTGCGGAACTATCAGACCGGCACGGAAGGGATCCGCGACTGGGTGCCCGGTCCGGGGGTCCGCACCGTGGTGCGTCGCTGACCCTGCGGTTTCGACATCGGGAAGGATCAGGGCCATGGGAAACCATGGCCCTTTCTGTAATCGGGCCGGGCCGCTTGATTTGCCCGGCTTTTGTGCGATTGTCACATTCCCGTGCCGAAGCTGGACTTAAACTTGAGGCGAGACCAAATCGTGACTTGCCAGATCATGTGACGCGGCGCACGATACATACAGGCCCTAGCCAAAGGAGACCTCATTGGGCATCAGCGCGCTGACCCCCCCGACCAAACCCGAGGACGTTGTCGAGTCGGTCCTCGAATTTCCGGACAACCGTTTGTTGATAGATCTGTGCGGCGAGTTTGATCGCAATCTGGCACAGGTGGAACACCAGATGGGCGTTCACATTCTGCGGCGCGGCAACCGCCTTGCGGTGATCGGGGACAAGGGCGCGCGCGATCAGGCGGCAGCCGTGCTGCGCAGCCTGTATGCCCGGCTTGAGTCCGGCCGCACGGTGGCTGCTGGCGATATTGACGGGGCGATGCGCCTGCGCCAATCCGCCATCGGCGCCGAGGGGGAGCAGATTGAACTGTTCAACCCCGGAATGGAAATCCGCACCCGCAAAAAGCCGGTGGAGCCGCGGACCGAGGCGCAGAAAGCCTATGTCGCCAATCTGTTCAGCCATGAGCTTGGCTTTGGCATCGGGCCTGCGGGCACCGGCAAGACCTATCTGGCCGTCGCCGTTGGCGTGACCATGCTGGTGTCGGGCGCGGTGGAGAAGATCATCCTGTCGCGTCCCGCCGTGGAAGCGGGGGAGCGGTTGGGCTTTCTGCCCGGCGACATGAAGGAAAAGGTCGATCCCTACATGCAGCCGCTGTATGATGCGCTGAACGATTTCCTGCCCGCCAAGCAGGTGCAAAAGCTGATGGAGGAAAAGCGGATCGAGATCGCGCCGCTGGCCTTCATGCGCGGGCGGACGCTGGCCAATGCCTTTGTGGTGCTGGACGAGGCGCAGAACGCCACCACCATGCAGATGAAGATGTTCCTGACCCGTCTGGGCCAGGGCAGCCGCATGGTCATCACCGGCGACCGTACCCAGGTGGACTTGCCGCGCGGCATGCCGTCGGGGCTGGCGGATGCCGAGCGCATCCTGAAGGGGGTGCGCGGGGTGACGTTCAATTACTTTACCTCCAAGGATGTGGTGCGGCACCCGATGGTGGCGCGGATCATCGAAGCCTATGAGGCCGACGAGGCCCCTCAGGCCTGAAGGATGCGCTTGTTGAAAGCGCCGGGG
>JBKBQB010000076.1:0-4444 GCA_046292785.1 Paracoccaceae bacterium | reverse complement strand
GGCGCTCTTCATAAGCTGCGGCCCCTGGATCGTTATAGGCCATGCCGAAGCGGATAGCATTGTAGAACAGGACGGCGATCTTGCGGGCCGTTGCGGTCACGGCCTTTTGCTTGCCGATCCGGGACGACAACCGCCGGTAGAACGCCCCCAAAGCCGTGTCGCTGCGCCCGATGGTCGTCGCTGCCAGCCGCAACAATGCCGCAGCTCGGCAGGACGACCGCCGTGTGCGTGATGACAGCAACTTGCCGCCCGATATCTTGTTACCTGGGGCCAGACAGAGCCATGAAGTGAAGTGCTTGGCGCTTTTCCACGCATGCAGATCCGTGCCGCATTCGGCGATCAGCTTCAGGGCAAGTGACGGACCAAGTCCGTGTATCTGCGTGAGGTCCGTGCCAAGAACGCCATAGAGAGCGGCCCGCACATCGAACGAAGGCGCATTGACCTGCTTGCGCTTGGTCCGTGCTTCGGGCAGTGCCGGAACATCCCCATCGGCCCTGACGGTCAGTGCCGCAACTGCGGCCTCCAGCTTACGATCACAGTCCTCGATCTTGGTCTGGTAGAAGTCGTAAAGATCGAGTGACTGGGTCAGGGCAAAGATATGTTCAGCACGGTCGTTGCCGACGAGGGCTGCCTTGATCACCTCGATGGAGGAATGGCGGCGGATGTCACGGAATGCGGCCAGCACTTCGGGGTCACGCTCCCCGGCAACGATGGCTCGGATGATCCGCATGCCGGTCGCACCGGTGATATCCGACACGACATGGTGCAGCTGCAGGTTCATCTCCATCAGGGCCTTTTGCATGTGCTGAATATGGGCGGCGGCATATTCGACCAGCCGCTCGCGCTGACGCAGATAGGCACGCAAGGTGGCGATCTCGGCGGCGGAGCGGAAACTGCCGCGCAAAAGACCATAGGAGTGCAACTGTCGCAGCCACCCTGCATCGCTGACATCGGTTTTGCGCCCTGGCACATTCTTGGCATAGCGCGCATTCACCAAGATCACGTCGAAGCCCCGCGCTTCCAGAACCTCGAATGCTGGGATCCAGTAAACACCGGTAGATTCCATCGCCACGCTCGTCACGCCGCACGCTTTGAACCAATCGGCAAGGTCGTGCAGGTCTTGGGTGAATGTCCCAAAAGACCTGACAGGCGTGTCGCAGCCATCGGGTTGCACCGCGGCCATGTGTATGGTCGATCCGATATCGATCGCTGCTGCCGCGAGGTTGACCATCTTCAGATCCGGGTGGCCGCCGGTCGCAATCTTCGTCATGGCTTCTCCTCCGAAAGGGAAGAAGGGCGTGGGCCATGCAAGTCCGTCATCTTCCTAATCGGGATCACCGCTGTCGCAGCGTCACCACTCTCAAGTGCGCATCGGCCCATGTGCCACGTTTTTTAACGGGGTCTTACCCTCCAATAAGCCATCGGCAACTGCCCTTCAGGCCAACGAGGATAGCACAGCCTGTTTATACCGCGCACAGGCGGGCAGCAGCCCGCGACGGTTTTTTAGGATGTCACGCTCCGCCTTGAGCTTGGCGACCTCTTTCTTCACCGCTGCAATCTCTGCCAGTTCGGCACGCTGCTGGCCATTGCCCAGAAATGCCGTGATCGGGGCCTCTGCGGCCTCCCGCATCCACCGACGCAGCACGCTCTCGGCCAGATCCAGATCGCGGGCTGCCTGCGCCACCGCAACGTCCCGTTCTGTCACCAGCTTCACAGCCTCAAACTTGAACTCCTTCGTGAACTTCCGTCTCACCATGTCCGATCTCCGTTTCCTTGGTCACGATCTTATCTTCGTGTCCACGAAACCGGCAGCAGGCCAGTGTAGCCGGATATGGGCTAAAAAAGATCCGTTGAAGACTTGGGACTGTTCACTGCGTCACGCTTGACGCCATACGCGCCGCAGGCTTCTGCCAGAACGCTGTGGAAATCATCAATGATCTTGGCTCGGCTGGAGTTTATCCGCTCGATCAGTCCAATCTGTCGGAAAACCTGCGGCTGACCGAAGGGAAGGAAATGCAGTGTCTGGGCTTCCGGTTCGCGCAGCGCGATGTCGGGCACAACGGATATGCCCATCCCTTCGGCCACGCAATTGATGATCGAGGCGATCGAGTCCATCTCGGCAATGACGTGCGTGGTGATCTGGAGACGCGCGAGTTCGGTATCGATCGATCGAGCCAGCGGGACGGGGCTTTGAAACCGGACAAAGGGAAGTGTGCGCAGCATGGCTTCCGGATCGCTCGCGGCCAACGCCTTCGGCGCGACGACCCAAAGCGGTTCACGCAGAAAAGGGCTCCAGCGGATCAGTTGCGGGATGCTCATGTTCTCGGCAACAACGGCGGCATCCAAGCGCCCGGCGGTCACTTCGGCAATCAGGCTGGATGAATTGCCCACGCGCAGATTGATCTTGAGAAGCGGATATCGCCCGCGGATCTTCATGATCGCCCGCGGCAGAACGCCCAGGGCGCTGCTTCGCACCGACCCCAGCATCAGCGTGCCGGATACCTGATTTCCCGAAAGGATGGTCTGCGCTTCGTCCACGCGCCGCAGAACGTCTTGGGCCATCTCAACCACTTGCGCGCCCTGCGATGTCAGCGCGGGCGGGCGGCTGCGGCGTTCGAAAAGGATCGCGCCGAACTCCTGCTCCAGCGCCTGAACCTGCTGGCTGACCGCCGAGGGCGTGATGTGCACCACCTCTGCCGCTTTGGCAAAGCTGCCATGCTGAACAATGGCCAGGAGCGTCCGGAGCTGTCTCGTATCCATGATGATCCAGTTTTGCTTAATCTAATGTATCAATATTGGCGTTTTTGTAAAGCATCCCTTCGCGGTATGGAGAGTGAGGAGATTGCTGGTCCCTTGGGAGAGGGGTGCTGGCCATTCAATCAAAATCATGAACCGCAGGGTGCGCAAGGCACCCCCACGGGAGAACTCAATGTCGAAATCCATTCTGGTCACCGGACCAAATCTGCACGACGATGCCGTAAAAATTGCAAAGGCTTCGGCATACGCCCTGCATTATGCGCCGCCCTATGCCTCTGCCGATCAGTTGCAAACGGCCCTGCGCGACAGTGGCGCTGTCGGTGTGATCTCGCGGATGGGGCGGCTGGACGGGGCGGCAATGGATGCGGCCCCCGGCCTGCGGGTGATCTCCAAACATGGTGCAGGTGTTGACAACATCGATCTGGCCGCCGCGGCGGCGCGCGGCATTCCGGTTCTGGCGGCAACGGGGGCAAACGCCCTGTCGGTGGCCGAACATGCAATCGCGTTGATGCTGGCGGTCGTGAAACGGCTGATGCCGCTGGATGCGGGCCTGCGTGCGGGGCGATGGGAAAAGCCGGGCTTTTCGGGGCGCGAGATTGCCGGCATGCGGCTGGGTCTTCTGGGAATGGGGGCCATCGCGCAGGCGACAGCGCAGATCGCGCGCGGCTTCGGGTTGCAGATCCACGCCTATGACCCGTTTGCCCCGGACGAGACCTTTGCGCGCATGGGCGTTGCCAGATGCACGGATCTGGCCGACCTGTTCCGCCAGTCGGATATCCTCAGCCTGCATTGCCCGTTGAACGACGCCACGCGCGAAGTGGTCAATGCGACAAGCCTCGCGCAGATGCCTGCGCAGTCCTTTGTCGTCAACACCGCGCGCGGCGGTCTGATCGATGAGGCTGCACTGCTGGCCGCCATCCGGTCGGGCCATCTGGCCGGGGCCGGGCTGGACACCTTCGCGGTCGAGCCGCCGCCCGCCGATCATCCGTTCCTGACCGAACCCCGCATTCTGGTCACCCCGCATATCGGCGGCGTGACGGCCGAGGCCAATTCCCGCGTCGGTCAGGAGGCCCTGCAAGGAATCATCGACCTGCTCGAAGGACGTGAAGTCCCCGCGCACCGTATCATGAACCGGCATCTGCTGGCCGGTCAGACCCCGACAAAAGGAGCATGACATGACCATTGGCTTTCGCATTCTCAACCGTGACCGCGCGGTGTCCGCCGATCTGGTCAAACGCTTTGCCGCCCTGCCGGTGGCAAATGTCAGTGACGCGATGAACCGCATGACCGGCGCCGGGCCGCGCGTGACACGGATGCACCGCAGTGGTGGTATGGCTGGCCCGGCGGTAACGGTAAAGGCGCGTCCGGGCGACAATCTGATGCTGCACAAGGCCATCGACATGGCTGTGCCCGGCGATGTGATCGTCGTGGACGCCGGCGGCGATCTGACCAATTCGCTGATGGGCGAGCTGATGCTGGCCCATGCCATCAACCGGGGCGTGGCAGGCTTTGTCATCTATGGCGCGATCCGCGATGCCGATGCCATTGCCGAGGCGAACCTGCCGCTTTGGGCCGCGGGCATCACCCATCGCGGCCCCTACAAGGACGGCCCCGGCGAAATCAACGTGCCGATTGCGCTGGAGGGCATGGTGATCGAACCCGGCGATCTGGTCATCGGCGACGGCGA
>JBKBQB010000075.1:0-4636 GCA_046292785.1 Paracoccaceae bacterium | reverse complement strand
GCCGCACCGCACGCTCGCGAAACTCAGGCGAATAGGGCTTCGAGGTCTTCTTCTTTTGTGCATGTTCCATAACGGGCAATTCTCCGAGAGTTTTGCCCTCCGGTAAACCCGGGGCGGTTCACCATCGGAACTGTCTAGGATTATTCCTGCTTCAACGTTGAGGCCAGTAACGCCCGGCAACGTAAGGTTGGCGGACCCAACATATGCTGTTTGGCTGCCGTCTAGGCGGGTTAGATGGTAAACTTTTGGGTGAAATAGCCCGGTCGTATAGCTGAGAATGCCAATTTTCGCATCTGCCCTTGGACATCCGATAAGATCCGCTAGGTTCGCCACATCCTGATCACTGGTTTCGCCACCGTTTGACCCTAACACGCAGCTGATCGGCAGACTCCGCGTGGCGAGGCTCTGAATAAGAGAGACCATCGGCGCAAGGCCGTCCACTCCAAAGTAGCCGGATTGCCAGCGCAAGAAGCGGATGGTTTCAGGCTTATGGCTGTCCATCCAAGCCCCGAGGGCGTGTGTCGCGTCTCTCGATCCCGTATCAATGTATCGCACGCAATAACCCCCAGGTTCACCAACAACACCTAAGCTACAGGTTGATTATCATTGGGGACAAGAGCGCTTTGGAGCCAGATGTCTCAGTTGAGGACACGCCGCTGCTTCGTCGCGCCTTCGCTTGTGAAATTTCAGTTCAGTTCCAGAAGGTCACCGGAAGGCTCTCAAAACCCACCGGAGCCAGGTAACAAAATTGTTAATCTATATCCGTGCCTTAGGTCTGGAAACCGAAGCGGTTACGGTTAACAGGTCCGGAGAATACCTGCCCTGAGAGACCGCTTCCGAACCATCTGGCGCCGGAGCCGGTTCACAGCCCATCCCGCATAACCCTCGAAAACAACGAAAAAATCCGGCCTCAGCCGGGTCGGGAGAACGCTTTCGCTGGGGCAAGTGGCGGAAGCGGTGGGATTCGAACCCACGGTACGGTTCCCCGCACGCTAGTTTTCAAGACTAGAGCCTTAAACCACTCGGCCACACTTCCAGCAGGCTCCCGATTAGCGGGACTGTGCGGTGAATTCAAGCGGGGTAGAGCGAATTGGTCAACTGTGCGTGTCGATCTGCGCCGAAAGTTCCGCGCGCCCTTTCCACACGGGCCGCGCAACGGTATGCTGTATCACAAATCAGGTGGTGCATCGGGCATCGGCCACCGCGCGTGTGCGCGTCAAACGGACAAAATGCGCAGGGCCAACCTGCGCCGATCGGGGGCAAGGAATGGCACAGGCAAGGATCAGGTCGCTTATCCTGATGACAGTCGCAAGCACGGCTTTGGCGGCTTGTGTGAACGGCGGAAATCCGTTCAAGGGCGGTGCAAAGGACGATGGTGGGCAAGGCACACCTGTCGCCTCCACATCCACCCGTCTGGTGGATCGCGATGTCGAAGCCCCCGAAGTGTTTCAGACCAAGGACAAGGCGCTTTGGGATGGCCGTCCGTCTCTGGGCGGTGTCTGGGTCGCCTCTCCGGATGCCAAGGATCCGGAGCGGGTGATCATCCGCAACGCCAGCAACGGCAAGTTCGTGATCGGTGCTCTGTTCCGGCGCGAGATCGAGAATCCGGGGCCAAAACTGCAAATCTCTTCCGATGCGGCGGCGGCCCTTGGTATTCTGGCCGGCGCGCCGGCAGATGTCAGCGTTATCGCCCTGCGCCGCGAGGAAGAAACCGTGACGACGGATGCAACACGGCCCATCCTGGATTCATCCGAAACTGTGGCGACCCAGTCGCTTGATCCGATTGCCGGGGCCGCTGCCGCCATTGATCGCGCCGAAGGCAAGCCGGTTTTGCCAACCCCGGTTGCCCCCGTCATCACCTCGGTCACGCCAGCTCCGGCCCCCGTCCCCGCCGCCGCGCCTGCCACCGCAGGCGGGCGGTCGATCCAGATCGGGATCTTCTCGGTCGAGACCAACGCCACCCGCGCAGTCGAAACGCTGAAAAAGGGCGGCGTTACGGCGTCTGTGCGGCGCGAGGAAAGCCAGGGCAAGGCGTTGTGGTCGGTGACCGCGCGCGGCGATGCGGGCACGATGACAAAGGTCAAGGGTCTTGGCTTTCCCGACGCCTATTTCCTGAAACGCTAAGCTGCCGGAGATCCGATGCGCCCCCAGTTTCAAACCATGTTCCGCCTTGTCGCGACCGCGATTTTTCTGCTGGCCGCCACGATGGCACAGGCTTTCGAGACACGGGCGACCGCAGCCTGGGTCTATGATGTCAGCACGCAAACCGTGCTGATGGACAAGAACGCCGATCTGGCCCTGCCACCCGCCAGCATGTCCAAGCTGATGACCATCAACATGCTGTTCGAGGCGTTGCGCGATGGCCGGGTGACGATGGAAACCGCGTTTCCGGTGTCGGCACGGGCGGCGGCGATGGGCGGATCGACCATGTTCTTGCAAGAATCGGACCGGCCCACGGTCAGTGATCTGATTCACGGCATGATCGTCAATTCGGGCAATGATGCCTGTGTTGCCGTGGCCGAAGGGCTGGCGGGAACCGAAGAAGCCTTTGCCGATCAGATGACCCAACGCGCGCGTGCCTTGGGCATGCAAAGCTCGGTGTTCAAGAATGCGTCCGGCTGGCCGGCGATGGGGCATGTGATGTCGATGCGCGATCTTGGTATCCTGTCGCGGCGTCTGATCGTGGAATTCCCGGAGCTTTACCCGATCTTTGCCGAGACCACCTTTGATTACAAGAATCGTGCACCGGCCAATGCGACCAACCGCAACCCGCTGCTGGCCTTGGGGGTGGGCGCTGATGGATTGAAAACCGGGCACACATCCGAAGCAGGATACGGGTTGGCCGGATCGGCGGTTCAGGGCGACCGGCGGGTGATTTTCGTCATCACCGGAATGAGCAGCGAACGCGAGCGCGCCGAAGAGGCCGAGCGGATTGTTTCCTGGGCGTTCCGGCAGTTTGCCGAAAAAACCTTGGTCAAGGCCGGGCAGCGGGTGGCCACTGCCCCGGTCTGGATGGGGGCGTCCGATATGGTAGGCTTGGTGCCTGCGTCGGATGTGCGCCTGCTAGTGCCCGCGCTTGTACAGGAAAACACCACTGCCGAGGTTGTTTATACCGGCCCGCTCAAGGCGCCGCTGACCGCAGGCACGCAGGTGGGCGAACTGATCATCCACATTCCCGACCTGCCCGATGCCCGTGTGCCGTTGGTGGTCGAGTCCGATGTGGCGGGTGGCGGTTTCGGCAAACGGCTGCTGACAGCGGTGGATGTCTTGCGCGCCCGCTATCTCGACGGGCCGCCCGCCTCCTGATAGGCGGGGGTATGGACGGATTTTTCATCAGCTTTGAAGGCATTGACGGGTCGGGCAAATCCACGCAGGCGCGACTTCTGGCCGACAGCTTGCGCGCGGCAGGCCAAGGCGTGACCCTGACCCGCGAACCGGGCGGCAGCGCGGGGGCCGAAGAGATCCGCCGTCTGGTGCTGGAAGGTGCCACAGACCGCTGGTCGGCGGAGACCGAGATCCTGCTGTTCACGGCCGCACGGCGCGATCATGTGGAAAAGACGATCCGTCCGGCGCTGGCGCGCGGCGAAGTGGTGATCACCGACCGCTTCGCGGATTCAACCCGTATCTTTCAGGGCATCACGCGCGGCGATCTGTCGGCCACGGTGGACACTTTGCACGATCTGATGATCGGCCTGGCGCCGGATCTGACCCTGCTGTTCGATCTTGACCCGACGGTGGGACTGGCGCGCGCCACCGCCCGCGCAGGCACCGAGATGCGGTTCGAGGAAATGGGGCTGGCGTTCCAGACCCGCGCGCGGGCGGGCTTTCTGGCGCTGGCCAAGGCCCATCCCCGGTTTCGCGTGATCGACGGGGCGCGCGGCCCGGATGCGGTGGCGGCCGATGCGCTGGGTCATGTGCTGGCGGCGATGGGTGCGCGCTGATGGCCGCCACCGTTGACCTGCCCGAACCCGACCGGATAGAGGGTGCGCCCCACCCGCGCGAAACCCTGCGGCTCTTTGGCCATGACGATGCGGAACGTGCGTTCCTGAGCGCGTTCACCTCGGGCCGGTTGCACCATGGCTGGCTGATCACCGGGCCAAAAGGCGTGGGCAAGGCCACGCTGGCCTGGCGCATCGCGCGGTTTTTGCTGGCCACACCGCCCGATGATGGCGGCATGTTCGCAGCCCCCCCACCCGAAACCATGGACATTCCCGCCGATGCGCCCGTTGCGCGTCGGATGCTGCAACTGGCCGAACCGCGCTTGTTCCTGCTGCGCCGTGGCCCGAATGACAAGGAAACTGCGCTTTCTGCCGATCTGCGGGTGGACGAGGTGCGCAAGATGAAATCGTTCTTTGCGCTGTCTGCTGCCGATGGCGGGCGGCGGGTGGCGATCATCGACGCGGCGGATGATCTGAACACCGGGGCGGCCAATGCGCTGCTGAAATTGCTCGAAGAACCGCCTGCCGAGGTGACATTTCTGGTGATCGCGCACCAGCCGCATCGCTTGCTGCCCACCATCCGCTCGCGCTGCCGCGAACTGCGCCTGTCTGCCTTGCCGCCCGAACCCCTCGCGCGCGCTTTGGAACAGGCGGGCGGGGCTGTGGACCCCGACGATGTGCAGGCTTTGGGTGAGTTG
>JBKBQB010000074.1:0-4835 GCA_046292785.1 Paracoccaceae bacterium | reverse complement strand
CATATGCAGGTGGAGCTGATCAAGCTGCAACGGCAGGTGGGCATCACCTTCGTGCTGGTGACGCATGATCAGGAAGAAGCCTTGGTGATGTCGGACCGGATCGCGGTGATGTTCGAGGGCAGCATCGCACAACTGGCCGACCCCGAAACTCTGTATCGCCGCCCGATCTCCAAGCAGGTGGCGGAATTCATCGGCACGATGAACTTCATCCCCGCGCAGGTGGTGTCGGAGACAGCCGACAGGATCGAGGTGGAGGCCAAGGGCCTTGGCCGCGCCACCCTGACCGCCGAGCAATGCCCCAAAGGGCAGGGCGATGCGCCGATGGTGGGCCTGCGCCCAGAGACGCTGACGCTGATGTATCCCGGCCAGACCACCACCGAACGCACGGTGGGCGGCATCATCGACGAGGTGATCTATTTCGGCGACATGACCTATTATGACGTTTACCTTGGCGGCACCGATGTGGAGGTGCGGCTGTCGATGCGCAACACGCCCGGTCGGCCCATTCTGGACGTGGGCAGCAAGGTTGATGTGGCCTGGAGCCCCGAAGCGCTGGTGCTGTTCCGCTGACACTGTGCAAAGAGATTGCCTCCTGCCGGATCTGTGCCGCGCGTTTTGCCGGGACCGCAACGGCGCATGACCCGCGCCCGGTGGTGTGGTTCCGCCCGACCGCGCGGCTGTTGATCGCGGGGCAGGCACCGGGCGCGCGGGTGCACGGGTCTGGCCGGCCCTTTTCCGATGCGTCGGGGGATCGGTTGCGCGACTGGACCGGACTTTCGGCACAGGAGTTCTATGATCTGGACCGGGTGGCCATCGTGCCGATGGCATTTTGTTTTCCGGGCTATGATGCCAAGGGATCCGACCTGCCGCCGCCCGCCATCTGTGCCGCAACGTGGCGGACGCGGGTCATGGCCGCTTTGCCGCAGGTGCGGCTGACGCTGCTGGTCGGCGGGGTCGCGATGCGCTGGCATCTGGGGACCAGATCGGTCACCCGGACGGTGGCGGATTGGCGCACAGCCGCTGCGCGCGGCATCTTTCCCTTGCCCCACCCGTCCTGGCGCAATACCGGGTGGCTGAAACGCAACCCGTGGTTCGATGCCGACCTGGTGCCAGAGCTGCGCCGCGCGGTGGCCGGGGTGATGGAGAGATGAGATGACCGAGATCATAAGCCTGCTGGATGCCGCCCATGCCGCCGTGCATGCCGACCCCGACAACGAGGCGCTGCGCCTGCGGTTCTTTGAACGGCTGGCGGATGGCGAGATGTTCCTGCTGCTGGCGCGCGAGGCGCAAGGCGATGTGCTGGACCCAAAGGTGTTTGATCTGGAGGACGGCCGCTTTGTGCTGGTGTTCGACCGCGAGGAGCGGCTGGCCGGTTTCACCGGGGGAATTGCGCCCTATGCCGCCCTGCCGGGGCGGGTGATTGCGGGGCTGCTGAAAGGGCAGGGCATCGGGCTGGGCGTCAATCTTGGGGTGGGGCGGTCGGAAATGTTGCTGCCGCCAGAGGCGATGGATTGGCTGTCCGAGACGCTGGACGAAGGGCCGCAAGCGGTGGAAGCGCTGCCCGAGCAGTTCTTTGCGCCTGCCGTGCCCGCGGTTCTGGTTTCCGGGCTGGACGCAAAGCTGGCGCGGGCGGCGGGGCTGGCTTCGGGCGCGCTGCTGGCCGGGGTCAGCTATCGCGGCGGGCGGCGTGGCCATATGCTGGCGTTTTTGGATGTGGCACCGGGTGCGGAACCGGCGCTGGCGCGGGCGGTGTCAGAGGCGCTGGTGTTTTCGGGGATCGAGGCGGGGGAGCTGGACGTGGCGTTCCTGCACAGCGCCGATCCGGCGGCGGTGGCGATGGCGCGGGTGGCGTTGCGATTTGATCTGCCAAAGGTCGAGACGCGCGCGGTGCCGGGATCGGCACCGGGCATGGACCCCGACCGCCCACCGCGGCTGGTGTAGGCACTGCCTTGGATGCGGGCGGTGCCCGGCACCCAACCGCGCGCGGGGGTTTCACACCCCCGCACCCCCGTGGGATATTTATGAACAGATGAATGGGACGGGCGGGCTTTGGCTTGACGCCGCCTGCGCGTCCGCATACCTGACGGCGCATGGCACGCGCACCCCTTTTGCAACTCTCCGATATCTCGCTGACCTTTGGCGGGAACCCTGTATTCAACGACCTGTCGCTGGTGGTTCAACCCGGCGACCGGGTAGCGCTGGTCGGGCGAAATGGATCCGGCAAATCCACCCTGATGAAGGTGATGGCCGGGTTGTCCGAGGTGGATCGCGGGGGGCGGGTCGTCTCTCCGGGCGTCAGCGTCGGCTATATGGAGCAGGATCCGGATCTGTCGGGGTTTGTGACCTTGGGCGATTTTGCCGCGAGCCGTTTAGACGCGGGTGAGGAATACCGGGTGGCGATGGTGGCGGAGGGGTTGAAGTTCAACCCCGAGACGCCGGTGGCGACCGCATCGGGGGGCGAGCGGCGCAGGGCGGCCTTGGCGAAACTGCTGGCCGAAGCGCCGGAACTGATGCTGCTGGACGAGCCGACCAACCATCTGGACATTCAGGCGATCGAGTGGCTGGAGGCGGAGCTGAGCACAACGCGCACGGCATTCGTGCTGATTTCGCACGACCGCACCTTCTTGCGCGCGCTGACGAAAGCGACGCTGTGGATCGACCGGGGCGAGGTGCGTCGGCGCGAGAGCGGGTTTGACGGGTTCGAGGAATGGCGCGAAACCGTCTGGGCCGAAGAGGATGACGCGCGCCACAAGCTGGACCGCAAGATCAAGGCCGAGGCCAAATGGGCGGTCGAGGGCATTTCGGCCCGCCGCAAGCGCAATCAGGGCCGGGTGCGCGCGCTGGCCGCGTTGCGCGAGGAGCGCGGCAGCCAGATCCGCCGGCAGGGCACGGCGGCGCTGGAGATGGAATCGGGCACCACCAGCGGCAAGCGGGTGATCGAGGCGCGCGGCATCGGCAAGTGGTTTGGCGACAAGACGATTCTGGAAGGGTTTGACCTTCGGGTGCTGCGCGGGGATCGGGTGGCGTTTGTTGGCCCCAACGGGGTGGGCAAGACCACGCTTTTGAAGATGCTGACCGGGGAAGTGGCGCCCGACGAGGGGTCGGTCATCCTTGGCACCAATCTGGAGATTGCGGTGTTTGACCAGACCCGCGCGCAACTGGATGCCAATGCGACGCTGTGGGAGAACATGACCGGCGATCCGCTGATGGCGGTGTCGGGCGCATCCGATCAGGTGATGGTGCGCGGCACTCCCAAGCATGTGGTGGCCTATCTCAAGGATTTCCTGTTCGACGAGCGGCAGGTGCGCGCGCCGGTGCGCAGCCTGTCGGGCGGGGAAAAGGCGCGGCTGTTGCTGGCCAAGCTGATGGCGCGGCCGTCGAATCTGTTGATATTGGACGAGCCGACCAACGATCTGGATGTGGAAACGCTGGATCTGTTGCAGGATGTTTTGGGCGAATACGACGGCACGGTGCTGTTGGTCAGCCACGACCGGGATTTCATCGACCGGATTGCCACTGCAACGGTGGCGATGGAAGGCGATGGCCGGGCCACCGCTTACCCCGGTGGCTGGTCGGATTATGCGGCCCAGCGGCCAGAGGCGATGGCGGCGGCGGCAAAAGCCGCAGGCAAGGCGGCCCCGGCGCGCGAGCAGGCCAAACCGTCAAAGAACACCGGGTTGTCGTTCACCGAGCGCAAGCGGCTGGATGAGTTGCCCCCCATCATTGCGCGGCTGGAAGCCGAGATCGTGAAGCTGGAAGAGTTTCTGGCGGTGCCGGATCTGTATTCCAAAGACCCGGTCAAGTTCAAGAAGGGCACCGAGGCGCTGACCGAACGCCAGATTGCCCTTCAGACCGCCGAGGCCGAATGGCTGGCGCTGGAAGAGCGCGCCTGACAGCGGTGGTGCGGTGCAAAAAGGGGCTTGGCGCGGGGCGGTGCTGGCGCTACACCGACGCCATGACAACGTGGTGCATCATTTGTGGCTGCTTGACCGGCTGACCTTTGGTCGCGCGGGCGCTTGTCAACATTCCCGAACCGGAAGAACGTTGCCAGACCCTCGCGCCGGGACGCTGCTGCGCATAAGGGACCGTGGCTATGGTGACGATCAGGCTGACCAATTCCAAAACCCACCGCAAGGAGGCGTTCGTGCCTTTGGATGCGCAAAACCTGCGCATGTATGTGTGCGGGCCAACGGTTTACGACCGCGCCCATCTGGGCAATGCGCGGCCTGTGGTGGTGTTTGATGTGCTGTTCCGGTTGCTGCGGCATGTTTACGGTGCAGATCACGTGACTTACGTGCGCAACTTCACGGACGTGGACGACAAGATCAACGCCAAGGCGGCAGACACTGGCCGCGCCATTCGCGACATCACGGATGAGACGATTGGCTGGTATCACGCCGATATGGACGCCCTGGGCGCGCTGCGCCCCACGCACGAGCCGCGCGCGACCGAGTTTATCGGCGCGATGATCGCGATGATCTCGGGGCTGGTGGCGAGGGGCCACGCCTATGCCGCCAATGGCCATGTGCTGTTCCGGGTGCGGTCTTATGCGGGGTATGGCGCGCTGTCGGGGCGGTCGGTCGATGACATGATCGCAGGCGCGCGGGTGGAGGTGGCGCCGTTCAAGGAAGACCCGATGGATTTCGTTTTGTGGAAGCCGTCGGCGGACGGCGTGCCGGGGTGGGAGAGCCCTTGGGGCTATGGGCGGCCGGGCTGGCATATTGAATGCTCGGCCATGGCTTATGAATTGCTGGGCGAGAGTTTCGACATTCACGGCGGCGGGTTGGACCTGCAGTTTCCCCACCATGAGAACGAAATCGCGCAGAGTGCTTGCG
>JBKBQB010000073.1:0-5631 GCA_046292785.1 Paracoccaceae bacterium | reverse complement strand
AGAGACCGGCAATGACAGCTTCCGCTTCAAAGCCAGCTCAGCGGTAGCCAAAACGAAAAGGGAGGCCACGCATGTCTTGACCCCAGCATAAACCGCAGAACATAACCCTCAGGCGGGTCAAGCGTCGGAGCACCTCAGGCTCGACATCGGACAATGTGACCTTGAGGCGCGCGACCAATGTCATGCGGCGATCCTCTTCAATTCGGTTGCGGCTTTCCAATGCCATGGGAGTAATTCATGCACCCGTGACATGGGTATGTCCGGCAGACGTGCGAGCACAACGGTCTTGCGGGGCCGGGGTGGCCGCTTCTGATCCGATGCCCCGCCCTTGCCGACCTGTAGTGAGAACATTTCGCTGGAGCGGTCAAGCTCTGCGGCAGGTCTGTATCGTTTGAAAGGAAAAATGCTGGCCCGCTCGGACCAGCATTTGCACCCTGAATAATTTCAATGCCTTATACGGCAGTGGAATTTATATACTCAACAATAGGTCGTCTTTCCGAGCCAAATGGCGCTCAATTGCCCGCCGTCTCATTTCAACTGGGTCTAAGTGCAGCCGTCTATCCGCATTTGGAATAGCCGCAGGACGCGCAGGTCATGCAGCCTTCGACCATGCGCATGTCGTAGCTGCCGCAGCTGGAGCAGCTTTTGCCGCGCGGGGCGCCGATGGCGACGACCTCGGCCTGAGGGTCGGATTTCAGGCCCATGCCTTCGCCTTCGATGAAACCGATCTCTATCAGATGGCGTTCGATCACGCCGCCGATGGCCGCCAAGATCGACGGAATGTATTTGCCTTCCATCCAGGCGCCGCCGCGCGGGTCAAACACGGCTTTCAACTCTTCGACGACAAAAGAGATGTCCCCACCCCGCCGGAACACCGCCGAAACCATCCGCGTCAGCGCCACGGTCCAGGCGAAATGCTCCATGTTCTTGGAATTGATGAACACCTCGAAGGGGCGGCGGTGGCCGGAGATGATGATATCGTTTACCGTAATATACAGCGCGTGTTCAGAACCGGGCCACTTCAGCTTGTAAGTCGCGCCCTCCAAGGCCGCAGGGCGGTCGAGCGGTTCGGAAAGATAAACCACCTCGCCATCCTGTTGCGCGGCCGGGGTCTCGGACGGCGTCTTGTCCGACGAGTCCGACACGGTGAGCACCGAGCCGGTCACATCATTGGGGCGGTAAGTGGTGCAGCCTTTGCACCCCTGGTCCCACGCGGCCATGTAGACTTCTTTGAAGTCTTCGAAGCTGATGTCCTCGGGGCAGTTGATGGTCTTGGAAATGCTTGAATCCACCCATTTTTGCGCCGCAGCTTGCATCCTCACATGATCCAGCGGCGGCAGGGTTTGCGCATTCACAAAGTGCTCAGGCAACGGCGCATCGCCCATCTTTTCGCGCCACAGGCGCACGGCGTAATCGACCACTTCCTCCTCGGTGCGCGAGCCATCCTTTTGCAGCACCTTGCGGGTGTAAGCATAGGCAAACACCGGCTCGATTCCCGACGACACATTCCCGGCATAGAGGCTGATGGTGCCGGTGGGGGCAATGGAGGTCAGCAGCGCGTTGCGGATGCCATGCTGGCGGATCGCGTCCTTCACATCAGCGTCCATGTGGGTAAGAGACCCGGAATCAAGGTATTTGTCGGCATCAAACAGCGGGAAAGCGCCCTTTTCGCACGCCAGATCAACCGAGGCGAGGTAGGATGCCCGCGCAATCGCGTGCATCCAACGCTCTGTAATCGCAGCAGCTTCCTCGCTGCCGTAGCGCGCGCCGATCATCAGCAACGCATCGGCAAGCCCGGTGACGCCCAGACCGATCCGGCGTTTCGCCTGCGCCTCGGCCTGTTGCTGCGGCAGCGGGAAGCGGCTGGCATCCACCACATTGTCCATCATCCGCACGGCGGTGCGCACAAGATCATCAAGCGCCACGAGATCCAGTTCGGCATCGGCGGCAAAGGCATCTTTCACCAGCGCGGCCATGTTGATGCTGCCCAGCAGGCAAGCCCCGTAAGGCGGCAGCGGCTGCTCGCCGCACGGGTTGGTGGCGGCGATCGTTTCGCAATAGCTCAGGTTGTTCATCGTGTTGATGCGGTCGATGAAGATCACGCCCGGCTCGGCAAAATCAAAGGTATTGCGCATGATCTTGTTCCACAGATCGCGCGCTTGCAGGGTTTTGTAGACACGGCCCTCGAACACCAACTCCCACGGACCATCGGCCTTGACCGCCGCCATGAACGGGTCGGTGACCAGCACCGACAGGTTGAACATGCGCAGGCGGGCCGGGTCTTTCTTGGCCTCGATGAACGCCTCGATATCGGGGTGGTCACAGCGCATGGTGGCCATCATCGCGCCGCGCCTGCTGCCCGCCGACATGATGGTGCGGCACATCGCATCCCACACATCCATGAACGACAGCGGGCCAGAGGCATCGGCGGCGACGCCCTTCACTTCGGCCCCGCGCGGGCGGATGGTGCTGAAATCATAGCCGATGCCGCCGCCCTGCTGCATGGTCAGCGCGGCCTCTTTCAGCCCGTCGAAGATGCCGCCCATGTTGTCGGGGATCGTGCCCATGACAAAACAGTTGAACAACGTGACCGACCGCCCGGTGCCCGCGCCTGCGGTGATGCGGCCTGCGGGCAGGTATTTGAAATCCTCCAGCGCGTGGTAGAACTTCTCCTCCCATTTCGCCGGGTCCGCCTCGACCGACGCAAGGGCGCGGGCGATGCGCCGCCATGTATCCTCCACCGATCCATCCAGCGGTGTGCCATCCTGCGCCTTGAACCGATATTTCATGTCCCAGATCTGTTCGGCAATGGGCGCAGCGAATCGGGTCATGGGACAGCCTTGTATTTGTGGGGGATTTGACAGAGGGCGCAAAATACGCCCCCAACCCGCAAGCGTCAACGCCTTGCCGTTACCGCCTCGCGCCCTATGCTGCCCAATGTTGCAGTGAAGGGACGACTCGGTGGCAGACCATATCCATATCCTGAAACTCTGTGTCGGGGCCGACAGCGTCGAGGATTTGCTGGATTGGCAGCGCAGTCAAAAGCCGCGCTGGCCCAAGGGCTGCGCCGTGCACGTCACCCGCATGTGGCCAAAGCGCGCAGATGAAATCCTGAACGGCGGCTCGCTGTATTGGGTGATCAAGGGCGTGGTGCTGGCGCGGCAAAAGATTATCGGGCTGGAACAGGTGACGGGCGCGGATGGCATTTCACGCTGCGCGATTGTGCTGGATGCCGAAGTGACCCGCACCCAAGCCGTGCCCCGCCGCCCGTTCCAGGGCTGGCGCTATCTGGAGGCCAAGGACGCGCCGCCCGACCTGCTGCCGGGGCGGGAGCAGGAAGAGACGCTGCCGCCGGGGCTGGCAGAGGCGATGGCGGAATTCGGGTTGCGGTGAGGGTGTGGGCAACAGGTGCCGTTCTTCTGCCCTACGGCGTGAATGGCTGTTTTGCAGGCAATCTGCGCGCTACCTGTCACGCCCCGGTTCGCTATGATCGTTGGAAAATAGCGCGATCTTGTTGCCCTGAGGGTCGCGGAGATAGCCAACGTAAAAGTATGGTCCATATACGTCACGGAAGCCGGGTGCGCCCTCGTCAGAGCCGCCAGCAGAAAGAGCGGCGGCGTGAAGCACCCGCACCTGTTTTTGACTGCTTACATCGAATGCGATCATGGTTCCATTCCCTGCCGAGGCCGGACGCCCATCGAAGGTTGGTTTGACGTAGAAGTCGGGCAGATAGGCAGACAGACCCGGCTGGCCGGGCAGCACGTAACTCAGGCCCTCCGAACCTACCGTCAGCTCATAGCCGAGCGCAGGCAGGAACGCTGAGTAAAATCGTTTGGCAAGCGAGAGATCATCAGCACCAACGGTGACGTAGCCAATCATACCAAGTGACCCTTTGCGGAGGTGTGGTTATAGTTACGTTGTTGTTTACTCATCCCCCCTCACACCTCCTCGATCATCACAACCCCCTGCATCGCCTTGATCGCGCCCTTGATCTGGGGCGTCACCGGATAGGCTTGCGGCAGGATCAGGTCGATTTCGCGGCCCTGATCGTCGGGGACGCAGAGGGTGATCTGGGCGCGGTTGCGGCCCTCTACCTTGGCCAGCAGGGCGGCCAGCGACGGCACCGCCTCGGGGCGGTTCAGGTGGATGCGCAGGTCGGCGGCGCCGGCCTGATCGGCCACCGCGTCGATCGGCTGCACCGCATTGGCCAGCAGTTTGACGCCATCGCCATCGGGGTCAACCTTGACCGTCAGCACCACATTGCGGCCCGGTTCCAGAAAATCGCGCGCCGCCTCCAGCACGTCGGAGAACACGGTGACTTCATAGAGGCCAGTGGGATCGGAGAGCTGGACAAAGGCAAAGCGGTTGCCCTTGGCCGATTTGCGCTCCTGTTTTGAGGCGACCGAACCGGCGATCTTGGCGATCAGCGGGCCGCGTTGGGCAAGGGCGGTGATTTCGGTCAGCGTCTTCACATCCTTGCGACGCAAGGGCCCCATATAGTCATCCAGCGGGTGGCCGGAGAGGTAGAAGCCCACCGCCTGATGCTCATGCCCCAGCCGTTCCACCGGCTGCCAGTCATCACGGAACGGCAGGCGCGGTTCGGGAATATCGGCCCCCGCCTCGCCGAACAGTGACACCTGATTGCTGGATTGCGCCTCATGGATCGCGGCGGAATAGGCGACCAGCGGATCAAGTGCCTCAAACACCCGCGCGCGGTTGGGCTCCAGCTGATCGAACGCGCCAGAGCGGGCCAGCATTTCCATCGGGCGCTTGCCCACCCGCTTTAGATCAACCCGGCGCGCCACATCGAACAGGCTGGCAAAAGGCTTGTCGCCGCGCGCCTCGACAATCAGTTTCATCGCCTCGACACCAACATTCTTCAGCGCGCCAAGGGCATAGATCAGCGCGCCATCCTTCACGGTAAAGGTGGCAAGGCTGCGGTTGACACAAGGCGCCACCATGGTGATGCCCAGCTTGTCGATCTCGCGCTTGTAGACCGCCAGCTTGTCCGTCAGGTGGATATCGCAGTTCATCACCCCGGCCATGAATTCCACCGGGTAATTGGCTTTCAGATAGGCGGTCTGGTAGCTGACCACCGCATAGGCGGCAGCATGGGATTTGTTGAACCCGTAATTGGCGAATTTCTCCAGCAGGTCGAAAACCTCGCCTGCCTTTTCCTTGTCGATGCCGTGGGTCTTCTTCGCCCCCTCGATGAACTTGGGCCGCTCCTTGGCCATCTCGGCGGCAATCTTTTTCCCCATCGCCCGGCGCAGCAGATCCGCCCCACCAAGGGAATAGCCACCCATGACCTGTGCAATCTGCATCACCTGTTCCTGATACACGATGATGCCTTGGGTTTCCTTCAGGATCGGGTCGATGGTGGGGTGCAAGGATGAAATCTCGCGCAGCCCGTTCTTTACCTCGCAATAGACCGGAATGTTCTCCATCGGGCCGGGGCGATACAGCGCCACCAGCGCCACGATATCCTCGATACAGGTCGGCTTCATGCGGCGCAGCGCATCCATCATGCCGCTGGATTCCACCTGGAACACCGCCACTGTCTTGGCGCTCGCATAAAGCTCATAGCTGGGCTTGTCGTCCAGCGGGATCAGGTTGATGTCAAACGAGATC
>JBKBQB010000072.1:0-5688 GCA_046292785.1 Paracoccaceae bacterium | reverse complement strand
CGGTGATAGGCCTGCGGCCCCACCACAATATCCACCAAGGGCATCCGGCGCTGAATCTCCGCCCCCTCGGCCTGCGCCACGCAGCCCGCCACCCCGATCTTCAGATCGGGCTTGGCGTCCTTCAAGGGCCGCAACCGGCCCAGATCGGAAAACAGCTTTTCGCTGGCCTTTTCGCGAATGTGACAGGTGTTCAAAAGCACCATATCGGCGTCTTCCACCACCTCGGTCAGGGTATAGCCTTCCGCGCCCATGGCCTCGGCCATGCGTTCGCTGTCATACACATTCATCTGACAGCCATAGGTCTTGATGAACAGCTTCTTGGCATCAGACATGGCGCACCCCGCTGTGGATAGGCGCAGCTTTTACCGCGAACCGCGCCGGGGCGCAACGCGCGCACTTTCAGCCTCTTGCAAAACGGGCGCCCATCACCGAGTCTGGTGCGGCGGCAAACGCTTGCCCACGCCGGAGAACACCCATGCGCCACAGTGGACTGACCGAATTTCTGGCCGTTGCCAAGTCGATCATCGGCAAGGGTCCGGTCGCGCTGATCATGGCCGAAGACGAGGTCGAGGTGGATTCGACCCTGCGCCATCATCTCACCGCCGGTTTTCCCACCGTCGTGCTGCTGGCGCCTCCCGAAATCACGCTCCACCCAAGGATCGACCGCGCGGTGCACCGGATCGACCATGATGTGTATGCCGATGGGGCACTGGTTGCGGCCGTCAATGCCCTGATCGCGGCGGTGCCCGATGTCTGGATGTTTTATGGCCACAATGCCGAATACCTGTTCCACCCGTTTTGCGAAACGCGCAACGTGCAGGAAATGTTCGCCTTTCACACCGAAGAACGGCGCGAGGCCCTGCTGACCTATGTGATCGATCTCTATGCCGGCGATCTGGGGCGCTTTCCCAATGCGGTATCCCTGCATGATGCGCATCTGGATCGGTCGGGCTATTATGCGCTGGGTCGTGCCGATCCGGCAAACCACAATCATCCCAAAGAGCGGCAGCTTGATTTCTTCGGTGGCCTGCGCTGGCGGTTCGAGGAACATATCTCGCCCCAGCGCCGCAAGATCGACCGCATCTGCCTGTTCCGCACCAAACCGGGGCTGACCCTGCGCCCCGATTACACCCTGTCGGACGAAGAGATGAACACCTACGCCTGCCCATGGCACAACAACATCACCACCGCGCTGGTGTCATTCCGCACCGCAAAGGCGTTGCGCAGCAATCCGGGGTCACGCTTCGACATCACCGATTTCAAATGGCGCAACTCTACACCGTTCGACTGGCACAGCCAGCAATTGATGGATCTGGGCCTGATGGAGCCGGGCCAGTGGTTCTAGGATAGAGAGGCCTGCCGGTGCCGGGTTTGGCGGGTCTTGGTCCAGGATCTATGGGGCCAATGCTCTTGACGCCGGTTCCCCACACCCGCCCGAGGAGACGCGCGGCACGCGCGCGACGAGACAACCGCGTGCGGCGCAGCCGCGCCATCAGATCCGCCGCGTCAGCCCGCGCGCCCTCAGCCAGCAATCTCAGCCAGCAACCTCCGCCAAAAGCTGCGCATTGCCGCCCGACGCGGTGGTGTCGATACAGGCATGACGCTCCAGCGTCACATGCCCCGCATCCGGCATCCCCGTAATCAGCGGCAGGATCGGCCCCTTGCGCGCGGCAAGGGCCTGTGCGTACCCGCGCGCCGCGCCCGCATCGCCCCACCAGATCGCCCCGGCAAAATCCTCCGCGCCGCCCAGCGCCTCCGGCACCAGCCCCGGCACCTCCACCGCCAGCCCGCCAAGCGCGCGCACCGCCTGCGCCTGCGCCTCCGCCTGCGCCGCCGTCGGCCCAAGGCACAGCACCGGCGCCCGCGCCACGCGGGTCAGCCGGTTCGACTCCCCCGTCGGCCCCGGCAGATCCACCGTCACAGGGGCAGGCACGGCCTGCGCAGCACCCAGCGCCGCCCGCATCTGCGCCGCCGTGGTGGCGGGCGCAGCGCCATCAGACCCCATCTCCGGCGCGGATGCCGCCGTGAACCGATGGAGATAATGCGGCCCGCCCGCCTTTGGCCCGGTGCCCGACAGCCCCTCGCCGCCAAAGGGCTGGCTGCCCACCACCGCGCCAATCTGGTTGCGGTTGACGTAGATGTTGCCCACCCGCAGCGCGCCCACCACCTGCTGCACCCGGTCATCAATCCGGGTGTGCAGGCCGAATGTCAGGCCATAGCCGGTGGCGTTCACCGCTGCGATCACCCGGTCAAGTTCCACCGCGCGGAACGTCGCCACATGCAGCACCGGCCCGAAAACCTCACGCGACATCGCGGCAATCCCCGGCACCTTGATCACCACCGGCGCCACAAACGTGCCGCCCTGCGGCGCGCGGAGTTCCTTGAGCACCCGCCCCTCGACCCGCGCCTTTGCGACATATTCCGCAATCCCCGCCTGCGCTTGCGCGTCAATCACCGGCCCGACATCGGTGGCCAGATCCCACGGATCGCCCAGCGCCAGATCATCCATCGCGCCGAACAGCATCTCCAGCATGGTGTCGGCAATATCTTCCTGCACATACAGGCACCGCAGCGCCGAGCATCTTTGCCCCGCCGACTGAAAGCTGGATGCCAGAATGTCGCGCACCGCCTGTTCGGGCAGCGCAGTTGAATCCACCACCATCGCGTTCAGCCCACCCGTCTCGGCAATCAGTGGCGCGCCGGGGGCCAGATGCTCCACCATATTGGCCCGGATCTTCAGTGCCGTATCGGTCCCGCCGGTAAAGCACACGCCCGCCACCCGCGCATCCGCCGTAAGCCACGCCCCCACCGTGCCATCGCCCGGCAGCAGTTGCAGCGCCGTCACAGGCACCCCGGCCTTGTGCAGCAACCCCACCGCCAGCGCCGCAATCAGCGGTGTCTGTTCGGCCGGTTTGGCCAGCACGGCATTGCCCGCAGCCAAAGCCGCCGCGATCTGCCCGGTGAAAATCGCCAGCGGAAAGTTCCACGGGCTGATGCAGGCAAAGACCCCGCGCGCGCCATGCGCCAGCCCCGCCGCGCCATCCGCGTAATAGCGCAGGAAATCCACCGCCTCGCGCAGTTCGGCCACCGCATCGCTTTGCGTCTTGCCCGCCTCGCGCGCCAGCAGGGCAAAGATCGGCCCCACCTCCGCCTCGTACAGATCCGCCGCGCGCCGCAGCACCTCGGCCCGCACGTCCGCGCTCGCCGCCCAAGGCTCAGCCAGCCGCAGCGCGGTGTCCACATCGGGCGCGCCTGCGTCGGTCACAAACCCCACCCGCGCGCCTGTTGCGGGGTTGCGCAGCTCGTGCCGCAGCCCGCCCGCCACACGCCCCGCCAGCATCGGGGCCGCCTCGAACACCGTGTCGCGGAACGGGCCCCGTGCCGCCGAAATCTCCGCCAGATCGGGTTCGGCTGTCAGGTCAAAGCCGCGAGAATTGCGCCGCTCGCCAAACAATTCTGTCCCGGTCAGCAGCGCCTTGTTGGGCAGGGCCAGCCCTGCCACCACCGTCAAGGGACACGCCGCCACCCGCAGCGGCGGCACATCCTCATCCACGATCTGGTTCACGAAACTGCTGTTCGCCCCGTTCTCCAACAACCGCCGCACAAGGTAAGCCAGCAAATCGCGGTGCGCCCCCACCGGCGCATAGATCCGGCAGCGCGTGCCGTGATCGCCCAGCACGATATCATGCAACCGCTCGCCCATGCCGTGCAGCCGCTGGAACTCGTATGCCATGGCATCCACGCCCATGTCCCCGGCCATATGCAGCACCGCCGCCACCGTATGCGCGTTGTGCGTGGCAAACTGCGGATAGATCCGCCCGGTCATCCCCAGCAATTTCCGCGCACAGGCGATATAGGACACATCCGTCGCCTCCTTGCGGGTGAACACCGGGAAAGACTCCAGCCCCAGCACCTGCGCTCGCTTCACCTCGGCGTCCCAATAGGCGCCCTTGACCAGGCGCACCATCAGCTTGCGGTCCAGCCGTTCGGCGATGTCGTTCAGCCAGTCGATCACCGGCCCCGCGCGCCGCCCATAAGCCTGCACCACCACGCCAAACCCGTCCCACCCGGCCAGCGACGCATCCGACAGCACCGCCTCGATCACCTCCAGCGACAGTTCCAGCCGGTCGGCCTCCTCGGCGTCGATGTTGAACCCAAGCCCCGCCGCGCGTGCAAGCCCCGCCAGCGCCCGGACCCGCGGCACCAACTCCGCCATGACCCGCGCACGCTTGGCCACCTCGTATCGCGGATGCAAAGCCGACAGCTTCACCGAAATGCCCGGATTGGCGCGAATGTCATTGCCCTTTGCCGCCCGCGCAATGGCACTGATCGCGCGCGAATAGGCCAGATGATAGCGCCGCGCGTCGTCTTCGGTTCGCGCGGCCTCGCCCAGCATGTCGTAGCTATAGGTGTAGCCCTTGGCCTCCAGCTCGCGCGCGCGGTCCATCGCCTTGTCAATCGTCTCGCCCAGCACGAAGTTGCGACCCATCTCCTTCATCGCCTGCTGCACCGCGCGCCGGATCACCGGCTCGCCCAGCCGCTTGACGGCGGCGCGCAGGTGCCCCACCACCCCCGGCTCGCGTTCCTCCAGCACCTTGCCGGTCAGCATCAGCGCCCAAGTCGAGGCATTGACCAAGGACGACGCCGACCGCCCCAGATGCCGCCCCCAATCACTTGGCGCGATCTTATCCTCGATCAGCGCATCCATCGTCTCGGCATCCGGCACCCGCAACAGCGCTTCCGCCAGACACATCAGCGCGATACCCTCATCTGTGGAAAGCCCGTATTCTGCCAGGAAAACCTCCATCAGCCCCGGCTTGGCGCTTTTGCGGATACGCGTCACCAGATCGGCACCCTGCGCCGAAACCGCCGTGCGCGCGGCCGCCGACAGATCGGCCTGCGCGATCAGCGCCGCCACCAGCGCCGCCTCGTCGCGCAAAGCCTCATTGCGGATGATGGTGATGGGCAAGGCGGGGGATGGGTGGGGCATGGGGGATCTCCTGTTGCACCAATGATACCGCGCTATCCAAAGGCTGTTCACCCGATTATCATGGCCGCACCAGCCATTCCGCCCGCAAATCACGGATTTCGCCATGCCATCTGCTCCACCCGATCTGGACCGTTTCGACCACGCGATCCTGCGCATCCTGTCCGGCGATGGCAGGATCAGCGCGGTGGAGCTTGCGCGCCGAATCGGCCTGTCGAAAAGCCCGACCCAAGCCCGCATGAAACGGCTGGAGGAATTGGGCGTGATCACCGGCTACCGCGCCGGTCTGGACCCGATCAAGATGGGTCAGGCGCATGTGGCTTTTGTCGAGGTCAAGCTGTCCGACACCCGCGAAGCGGCGTTGCAGGCGTTCAACCGCGCGGTGATGACCGTGCCCGAGGTGGAGCAATGCCACATGATCGCCAGCCGTTTTGATTACCTGCTGAAGGTCCGCACCGCCGACATACAGGCATACCGCCGCGTGCTGGCCGAACGCATCAGCGCCCTGCCCCATGTCGCCAACACGTCGACCTATGTGGCAATGGAGTCGGTGAAAGAGGGACCGATCTGATCCGCCATTGGGCGCTCGTGGATCATCAAGACCTCTCCCGGAAGATGTAGGGCGCTGACGTCTGTGGCGCGGCACCAAACCGCGACATGGCCAAAATATACAAAAAGGGGGGGCGCGGTGACCGCGCCCC
>JBKBQB010000071.1:0-6113 GCA_046292785.1 Paracoccaceae bacterium | reverse complement strand
CCTTGAGTTGCAGTGCCGAATAGACTTCGGAGAAAGCCATTGGTGTCGGGTTGGCTCCCAGCGCCTGAAACAGGCTGACGAACAACGGGTTGTTCGGGGTGCGCAGGTTCAGGCCTGCAAAATCCTCGGCTGTGGTGATCGGGGTTTCGCGCGTCGTCACATTGCGGAATGTGCGCAGGAAAAACCCAAGGCCCTTGATGTTCAGCCGCTCCATCGACGCCAGCAACTCTTGTCCCGGTTCACCGGCCAGATAGGCTTGCAACTGGTCGTAATCGGCAAACAGATAGGGCAGGGAGATGGCGTTCATCTTCGGCTCGAACGACGCATAGACGGATGTGGCCAGGATCAAGCCATCAAGCGCGCCAGATCCAAGTTGGTTGATCGCCGCATTCTGATCCTTGCCATACAGGATGCCATCGGGGAACACCTGGATGACGACCTCGCCTGCGGTCTTTTCGGCGACCAGCGCGGCAAAGCGGGTTGCGGCCTTGCCGACCGAGCTTTCAGCCGGGTCCGGCACAGCCATGCGCAACTGGGTTTCAGCCAGTGCCATTTGCGGCGTCGAAAGACCCGCGATCATCAGAGCGATGGCAGCAGCGCCCTGCATCAAGGCGCGGCGGGTGAAGGGGTGTGTCATAAGGTTTCCTCCCATGTGACGTTGGTCGTTGTCTCAGGTCAGCGCCGTCGGGCGCAGTCCGTTTCGTCGTTCCAGTTCAAGAATCAAGGCGGAATGATCCAGATCACCGCCACCATGCGTGACCAGATCGGTGAACAACTGATCCGCCAACCCCAGCAGCGGCAGATCCAACGCCAGCGATTGCGCCAGCGCCTTTGCCGCGCCGGTGTCCTTGATCTGATACTTCGCAGGACCGCCGGGCGTGAAATCGCCGGCAATCATCCGGGCGCCGTGCTGCTCAAGAATACGCGACCCGGCAAATCCGCCCAAAAGCGCCTGACGCACGCGCGCCGGGTCAGCACCGCCCTGACGGGCCAGCAGCAGCGCCTCTGACACCGCACAGATGGTCGAGGCGACCAGAAGCTGATTGACCAGCTTGGTCAGCGCGCCCGATCCGTCCGGCCCGACATGGGTTACGGTGCCCATTGCCGACAGGACAGGGGACAGCGCAGCGATTTCGTCTGCCTGCCCGCCCGCCATGATGGAAAGCGTGCCTGCCTTGGCCGCGACAGTGCCACCCGACACCGGCGCATCGACCCAGATCAGGCCCATCCCCCGTGCCTGCGCCGCCATTGCCGTTGCCTCGTCATGGCCGATCGACGACATGACAATCAGGCGTGTCCCCTTTGTCATCGACCGCGCAGCGCCTTGCGGCCCGAACAGGATGTCGTTGCAGACCGGCCCGGAGGACAGCATTACGATCACCGCATCCGCCCCCCGCACCGCCTGATCCGGCGTTGTGCAAACCGTGACGGCGGGGCCGGCGTCCGTGGTTTTTGCAAGCGTGCGGTTCCAGACCCGCAGCTTATGCCCGGCCGCCGCCAGATTGGCGGCCATTGGCCCGCCCATCAGACCTGTGCCCAGAACCGCAAGCTGCGAGGATGCGGTCATGACCCGATCCTTGTCAGGAAGCGCACGGGCTGTTCGTTACACAGCGTCAGGGCCTCGCGGAACGCAGCCAGATGCGGGGTTTGCAAATGTGCGTCAAAGGCCGCCCGGTCGGTGTAGACCTCATAGAACAGCACCTTGGCTGGGCCATCCCCTTCCTGAACGATCACATCGAACTGAAGGCAGCCCGGCTCGGTCGCCAATGACGCATCGGCATCTGCCCGCGCCGCCGTCAGAAAAGCCGTCAGGTTTTCTGGCGCCACATGGAATTCTGGCAGGACAACAAAGCTCATGCCGTTTTCACCGCTTTTGGTCCCATCGTGGCAACCTGTTCACGGCGCAGGCTGACCACATCCAGATCATCGACGAATTCCACATCCGACATGCGCACGATCTGGTCGCGGGCAATGTCATTCTTCAGCTTCACATGATGGGCCAGACCCATGGGCAGGGCATCAACAGCGGTTGAAATCGTGGCCGGAATGGCCTTGGCCCAGGTGGCGAAACCGCCTTCGCCATCCAGATAAGACCCGGCTTTCAGGTTCGACTTGGCGGTTGCCACTGCATCGCCACGGAATTCGCGCGACGACCCCGTTGGCTCATGGCGCAGCACCGCCGACAACACGGATACCGACGTTTCCAGACCGATCAGGTGGAACGGGCGCCACATGGACCCATACCAGCCCGATTTATCGGTCAGCAGGCCATATTGTTCAAAGCAGCTCTTGGTGTATTCGTCGGGCGCGCGGAAGGTGACGAACATGCCATACTGGATGTTGTTTACCACCTTGCGGCCATCCGGCTCCATGCTTGCGGCGATATCCACCAGCCCATTGGAGGGCAGACGCCCGCCTTCGGAGGCTGGTTTGAACACCTGTGCCAGATCCTGCAAACCGGTGGGATAGAAGGCCAGCCCGTCATCGGGGCAATCAAGGCCGGTGCCGTTGGCGACGGCGGCCATTTCGATTGCGGCCTTGGTGCCATCGGTGAAGGAGTTGTACATCTTGGGGTTGAAATCGCCCTTGGCGACGAATTCTTCGCTCCACCCGAAATAACCCCAGACGGTGTCGGGCGTGGAGTAGCGGTATTCGGGGCGGAAGTTCATGCCCTTGCCGGCAGAGGTCAGCTCGAACCCGCATGACCGTACCCAATCGACCAGTTCGCACATGAAAGCGGGCTGGTCGCCATAGGCCATCGAATAGATAAGGCCCTTTTCGCGTGCCATCCGGCCAAGGATCGGGCCGCACATCACATCGGCCTCGACGTTCACCATCACCATATGCTTCATGCCGTCGATCGCTTTGAGCGCATGGCGCACACCTGCAATCGGGTGGCCGGTGGCTTCGATGATGCATTCGATACCTTCGAACGCACAAAGTGCCGCGGCGTCGTCGGTCACAAAGGTGCGCCCTGTATCCATCGCATCGCCCAGCGACTTTGCCGCGTATTCATCGGCCTCCCAGCCGGTCCGCGCCAATGACGCACGGGCCTTGCCTGCGTCCAGATCGGCAACGCCGACGATATGATAGCCCTTGATCTTGCGTGCCTGCGCCAGCACCATGGAGCCAAATTTGCCGGCACCGATCAGACCGACACGAACAGGTCGACCAGTTGCATTGCGGGCTTGCAGCATCGCGTAAAGGTTCATCTCTCATCTCCGATAGCAGGCCGACATCGCTGTCTGGCCCCAAAATTTCACGGACGGGTAAGGGCTTACGGGCGCGTCTCCACTGCGGGACGCGTCATTGTCTTGGTCAAGCGTGCAAGTCCCCCCTTGATCGGTCGTGACCGGAGTCACATCCGATGCACCGACTTTCCCGCAAACGAGGCGTCAGAACAATTTATTCTTTCTCGTTGTTGGCTTAGAAAAGCTAAGCATTGGCGCCCGTGCAGTGCCAGTCGCTGGCCTGTTCGCGCACCCATTCCAGGAACCGCTTGACCCGCCTGCGCCGAAGGTTGGCATGGGGGCAGACCAGCCACTGTGTTGTCACCCGAAGGGATGGCACATCGCGCAGCGGTACAACCAGCTGGCCGCCCTGCAACTCCCGCTCCATCATCAGGGTGCTTTCCAACGCCACACCCAGACCTAACACGGCCGCATCAACCGCCATATGCGAGCGGTCGAAGTACAGCCGTTTCATCACCCCCTGATCGCCGATCCCCGCTTTCTGGAACAGCGTGTTCCACTGCACCTGCGCCTTGACCGAATGGATCAGCCGGAACCTGCACAGATCCTGCACCCCAAGCGTTGCTGGCCCTGACAGGGATGGTGCGCAGACGGGAACGAAGCGTTCTTCGACCAAAGGCTCGATGTGGAGCCCGGTCCATTTGCCGGTGCCATGCCGGATTTCAATATCCACCAGATCGCGGGCAAAATCCGTGGGTTCGTTGGTGGCGTCCAGACGGATGTCGATATCGGGATTTGCGTCCAGAAACACGGGCAGTCGTGGCAGAAGCCATTTTGTTGAAATCGTGGGCGTGGCCCGGATCGTCAACAGGGTCGCGGTCTTTGTGCCCTGTATAAGCCGGGTCGAGGCGATGATGCCCTCGACCTGTTCAGCGATCATCTCGAAATAGCGCTCGCCCGCCTCGGTCAGCCGGATCTTGCGACCCACCTTGGTGACCAGTGAGGTTCCGATCTGCACTTCCAGCGCCCGCAACTGCTGGGTTACCGCAGAAGGTGTGACGCCCAGATGTTCCGCCGCTGCCGCCACTGAATTCAGCGTCGCCACCTGGTAGAACACTGATATCGCCCGAAATGGTATCACAACCTTGCCTCTCTGGCGCAAGCATTGCCTTGACGGGACAAGCCAAGGCAATGCTGCAGTGCGTCCGCATCGTCCTGTGATATCGGACAGCACCGTGCCCACTCTGCGGGTGACACGCGAAAAAGGCGGTGTCGGGATCCCACAGGATGATGAACCGGCATGATCACCCGAATCAACCTGTTGGTGCCAAAACCTCTGGTATTTCCGTCCTGGTGAAGCACCGTTCAAGTCACAGCGATCGCGTTGCTCTGCGCTTTCTTACCGCGCCATAAATCCCCCACAGCAACAGGGCAAGCGTGATCAGCAACACGGTCGCGCTGATCGGGCGGTGCAGAAATGTCATCGGATCGCCGCGGCCGAGCAGCATGGCACGGCGGAAGTGTTCTTCCATAAGCGGGCCGAGGACGAAGCCCAGCAGCATGGGGGCCGCCGGAAAAGACAAGGATCGCAGCGCGTAACCCAAGGCACCGAAGAACGCCACCAAAAGCACATCTGAACTGCTGTTGCTGACGCTATAGGTGCCGATGCAGACAAACATCAAAACAGCCGGGAACAGCCATTGATACGGCACCGTCAGCAGACGAACCCAGAGGCCGATCAGCGGGATGTTCAGCACCAAGAGCAGCAGGTTGCCGACCCAAAAGCTCATCACCAGACCCCAGAACAGTGCAGGCTCATCCGTCATCAGCTGCGGGCCGGGGGCGATGCCATGGATCATCAGCGCCCCCAGCATCAGTGCCATGGTGGCCGATCCGGGGATGCCCAAGGCGAGCGTGGGAATGAATGCCGTCTGGTCCGCCGCGTTGTTGGCGGACTCCGGCCCCATGATCCCTTCGATGGCACCCTTGCCAAAGCGCGAGGGGTCTTTTGCCACCCGGCGCTCCAGCGCATAGGACATGAACGCCGCGATAGACGGGCCGGTGCCGGGCAAGGTGCCAAAGAACGACCCGACCGCTGATCCGCGCAGCATGGGAAGCCAGGACCGGCGCATGTCGTCACGTGAGGGTTTCATCGCGCTGAAGGTGATCGACGCCGGGTCGATCCCCTTTCCGCTGACCTTGCCGACGCTGGCAATCACCTCGGACACCCCGAACAACCCAAGCGCCAGGGCCACAAGTGCGATTCCGTCGGCGAGTTCGGCCAGATCAAAGGTGAACCGTCGCGCGCCGGTATAGATGTCAGATCCGACCAGCCCGAACAGCACGCCCAGACAGACCATGATCAACCCCTTGATCATCGCCCCGCTGGTCATGCCCGAGGCCGCGATCAGACCCAGCAGCATCAGCGCGAAATATTCCGTGGATGAAAACTGCAACGCCATCTGGCTGATCGTGCCGGAAAACCCCATCAGCAGGATGATCCCGACCGATCCGCCGAAGAAGGACGCAACCGTGGTCATGAACAGCGCCACGGCGGCGCGGCCCTGCTGCGCCATCGGATAGCCGTCGAGTGCGGTGATGGCGCTGGACGGAGTGCCGGGCACGTTCAGCAGGATCGAGGCGGTGCTGCCGCCATAGGTCGTGCCATACCAGATGCCCGCCAGCATGATCAGCGCCGCAGTGGGCTCCAGCTGAAAGGTCAGCGGGAACAGCATGGAAATCGCCGCCAGAACGCCGATCCCCGGGATCACCCCCAGAAGCGTGCCCATGAACACACCGACGAAACACCACCACAGATTGGTCAGTGACAGGGCGGTTTCCAGCCCGAGCAGGATGTTGTCAACAAAGCTCATGACCAGTTCCATTCCAGAAGGGTGAAGGACATTCCAAGGCCGAATTTGA
>JBKBQB010000070.1:0-6240 GCA_046292785.1 Paracoccaceae bacterium | reverse complement strand
CTGCGCGAAAGCCGGCACGAAGATCGCCGCCGAAGCCGTTGCGGTGGAAAGAAAAAGCGCGGTCAGGATACGCTTGCGAACGCCCGCCTTGCCATGCGCCGCGCTTTGTGCGGCACCCGCTGTATTGTGCATGACAACGCCCCATATCAACAAACTGTTGTGTCTTCACTAGCCCGAAGTGTCGGGCTTGTCAAAGCGTTGGAAGACAAAGCGTTGATACAATTCCAAGGCGTGGCACGGGTGCAGCATCATGACCACGCCGACAGCGCGGCGCAACCGCAGGCCGGTCACTGACCGACCAGCGCCGTCCCCAGAAACGCGCCCGCTAGCAGGCCGACAACAACGGTGCCTAGCGTGAAGATCCGGTCAGCGTTCAGCAAGACCAGAAACGACAGCCCGCGATAACCTTGCCTGACCAGTTGCATGATGGAACCCTCTTGGTTGCTTCCGTATCATCGCATCTGATTATGGCCTGATTATGGCCAAAAACCCCTGTTTCATGGACAAAACAGGTCGTTCGTCAACGCAAACACCATCAACGACAACAAGATCACCAGACCCGCCATCATCATCACCTGCAGCGCGCGGTCCGATGGTGGTTTGCCGGTCACCGCCTCATAGGCATGGAACACCAGATGCCCGCCATCCAGCACCGGGATCGGGAACAGGTTCATCAGCCCCACCGCAACCGAGAGCAGTGCGATGAACTGGATGAACGATTCCACCCCCTGACTGGCCGCCGCGCCCGAGCTTTCGGCAATGCCGATCGGGCCGCGCAGATTGCAGCTGGAAATCTTGCCCGCCACCATGTGCCAAAGCCCCGACAGCGAGGTGGTGGCGATGCGCCATGTCTGCTGGCCCGCAAGCCCCACCGCTTCAAACACGCCCGGATGGCGGGTTTCTGGCTCAAACCCCAACCCACCGCTCAGCCCGATCAGCCAACGCGTTTCGAACCCGCCCTCGGGTTTGGGCAGATCCATCTTGCGGGGCGTCAGCGTGGTGTTGAACGTGGTGCCGTCGCGCCAGACCGTCAGATCCAGACTGCGGCCTTCGGATGCGGCCACAATGCCCGGCAATTCGGCAAACACCGAAACCGGCTGGCCATCGACCGCCAGAATGACATCGCCCGCCAAAAGCCCCGCGCCAAAGGCCGCGGTTTGCGGCTGCACCGATGAGGCCATCGCGGGCAGCGGGTGGGGGCCGTCAAACGTGATCACCTGCCCTGCCCGGTCCACAGTGTAGCGCACGCTGGGCGCTGGCCCCAAATCGCCCGCCACCGCGAAAAGCTGCGTCAGATCCGGAGTTTCCTGCCCGTTGATCGACACGATCCGGTCCCCCGGTTGCAACTGCTGGCCGTCAAACGGTTGCGGCATCACCTTGCCCACCACCGGATCATCGCTGAACACCCCCGACCACAGCACCAGCCCGGTCAGGATCACCACCGCGCTGATGAAGTTGAACGCAGGCCCCGCCGCCACCGTCAGCGCCCGCGCCCAAAGCGGCGCGCCATGCATCGTGCGCCGACGCTCGGCATCAGACAGGCCCGAAATCGCCTCGCCATCCTTGCCCGATGCGGCATTGGCATCGCCCAGAAACTTGACATAGCCGCCAAAGGGCAGCGCCGCCAACTGCCAACGCGTGCCCCGGCTGTCCACCCGGCTGTAGAGGATCGGGCCAAAGCCAAGGCTGAACACCTCGGCATGGATGCCCGTCCAGCGGCCCACGATGTAGTGACCGTATTCGTGGATCGCGACGATGATCGACAAGACGACCACAAAGGCAACCACAGTCCAGACAAGACCGCCAAAGCCGGGAACAAGACCAATCAGATCCAAGGGTTTTCCTTTGTGTCTGGCGCCGCGAAGCGCGACGCACTGTCAGAATTATCGCCGCGCGGCCAGCGCTGTTGCCGCCTCGACCGCCCGCACCCGCGCAAGATGGTCTGCGCCAAGGATGTGCTCAAGGGTCATCGCGTCGGATTCAAGGCACATCTCCGGCATTAGTCGGGCCAGCGTGGTTTCCACCACGCCCACCATGTCCATGAACCCGATGCGACCGTCCAGAAACCGATCCAGCGCGATTTCCTTGGCGGCGTTGAACACCGCGCCGGCAAGGCCGCGCGTGGCCATCACATCGCGGCACAGACGCAGCGCGGGGTAGCGTTCCAGATCCGGCGCGCGGAAACTCAGCGTGGCGATCTGCGCCAGATCCAGCCGCGCGACGGGCAGGGGCGCGCGGTCCGGCCAGTTCAGCGCATAGCCGATGGAATGGCGCATATCAGGCGCGCCCATATGGGCCATGATCGCGCCATCCTGAAAGCCCACCAGCGAATGGATCAGCGATTCCGGGTGGATGATCACTTCGATCTGTTCTGGCGCTATCCCGAAAAACTCTCTCGTTTCTATGACTTCCAGCGCCTTGTTGAACATGGACGCCGAATCGATGGTGATGCGCTGGCCCATGGCCCAGTTCGGATGCGCCAAGGCTTCTTTCACGGTGGCCTTGGCCAGCGCCGCAAGCGGCCAATCACGCAGCGCGCCCCCCGATGCGGTCAGGATGATGCGTTCGACCGATGCGATATCCTCGCCCACCAGCGCCTGAAAGATGGCAGAGTGCTCCGAATCCACCGGCAGGATCCGCGCGCCATGCCGCGCCGCCGTCGCCATCAACAAGGGCCCGGCGGTGACAAGGCTTTCCTTGTTGGCCAAGGCCAAAGACCGCCCGTGGCGCAGGGCGCGCAGGCCCGGCACAAGGCCCGCGGCCCCCACGATCGCGCTCATCACCCAATCGGCGGGACGATCTGCCGCATCGGCAATGGCCCCATCGCCCGCCGCCGTCTCGATCCCGGTGCCCGCCAGTGCCGCGCGCAGGGCGGGCAGGCAGGATTCGTCGGCGCAGACCGCCACTTCGGCTTGCAGTTCGCGGGCCATCTCGGCCAGACGTGCCGCATTGCGGCCACCCGTCAGCGCCACAGTGCGGAACGCTCGCGCCCCGCCCGCGCGGCGGATCAGGTCGAACGTGCTTTCCCCCACCGACCCGGTGGCCCCGAAAATCGAAATGCTGCGCATGATCTATCCCCCCAAGGGTGCCGGCATCGGCAAGGATGTGAACAACCCCAGCAGCATCACCAGCACAATCGCCCCGATCAAGGCATCGAACCTGTCCAGAAATCCGCCATGGCCGGGGATCAGCGCAGAGCTGTCCTTGACGCCCGACCGCCGCTTGATCCAGCTTTCGGCAATGTCGCCCAATTGTCCGGCAAGTGCCACAAAGGGCGCCAATACCACGGCCATCATCGGCGCATGGCCTGTGGCGACAAAGATCAACGATACCACAAACGCACCGACCCACCCCGCCACCGTGCCCGACCACGTCTTTTTCGGGCTGATCGCAGGCCAGAACTTCGGCCCGCCCACGATGCGCCCGACGAAATAGCCCATCACATCCGAGGTGATGACAATCGCCACCAGCCACAGGATCGCGGGAACGCCGGGGCTGCGCAATTCAATCATCCCGTAGCCTGCCACCATGATGGCAATGCCATAGATGGTTGCGATCTGGCGGTCGCGGCGCGGTGTCAGCGCCAGCGCCAGACCGGGCAGGATCAGCAAAGTGGTCGCCAGATCATCGCGAAACAGCTCTGCCCCGGCCAGACAGGCGGCGGCAAAAACACCCACCGCAAGCGGCGTGCGCCTGCGCCCCGGCGCGGTCATGTTGGCCAGCTCCCAGAACATCACCCCGGTCAGCGCGATGACGAGGACCGAGAACGGCAGCCCCCCCAGCCACACTTCGCCCGCGCCGATGGCCAGCATGAACAGCGCCGAAATCGCGCGCTTTTTCAGATCTCCCCAACGGGCAATCGCCTCTGTCATCCGGTGGCAACCCCGCCATAGCGCCGTTCGCGGTTGCCAAAGCGGGACACGATCTGCGCAAGTTCGGCAGGCGCGAAATCGGGCCAGAGCGTGGGCGTGAATTCATACTCGGCATAGGCTGTCTGCCACAGCATGTAATTCGAGGTCCGGGTTTCGCCGCTGGTGCGGATCACCAGATCCGGGTCGGGAAGATCGGCCGTGTCCAGCCGCGATCCGATCAGCCCATCGTTGACCGCGGCGGGATCAAGCCGCCCTTCGGCCACATCACGCGCAATCGCACGCATGGCGCGCGTCAACTCGTCCCGCCCGCCGTAGTTGATCGCCACGGTCAGGTTCAGGCGCGAAAAATGCGCCGTGCGTGCCTCGATCCCGTCCATCAGCTTGCGCAGGCGCGGGTTCAGCGGCGTGCGGTCCCCGATAAAGCGCATCCGAACGCCTTCGGTCGCCAGCCGGTCGGCCTCGCGTTCGATATAGCGCGCGAAAATCGACATCAGGCCCACCACCTCTTCCGTGGACCGCTTCCAGTTCTCGGTGGAAAAGGCATAGATCGTCAGCCAGCGGATGCCCAGATCGGGGGCCGCATGCACGATTTCCTTGACGCGTTCGGCCCCCTTGCGGTGCCCCACGAGACGCGGCCAGCCCCGGTTTGTGGCCCAGCGTCCGTTGCCATCCATGATGATGGCCACATGTTCCGCCATGCGCGGTGGCTTTTGATCTGCCTTTGACGTGAAAGCCAAGCCGCTGTCCCTTTATCTTCACATCTTCGGCCAGACAGGTCCGAAGGATACCGCTCAAATCGTCATGCGCCACCCGGATTGGCCGGAGAGCGATGGCCGCGTCAGACCTGCATGATCTCGGCCTGTTTGCCATCCAGCGTCTGATCGACCAGCTTGATGTATTTGTCGGTCATTTCCTGCACCTCGGATTCCCAGAACTTGGCATCATCCTCGGACAAGCCATCGGTCTTGGCCTTCTTGATCTGGTCCATCCCGTCGCGGCGCAGGTTGCGCACGGCGACGCGGGCGTGTTCGGCATAGCCCGCCGCCACCTTGGTCAGTTCCTTGCGGCGCTGTTCGTTAAGTTCCGGGATCGGCAGCATGATGATGGTGCCATTGGTCTGCGGGTTGATGCCAAGGCCGGATTCGCGGATCGCCTTTTCAACCTTGTTGACCATGCCCTTGTCCCAGACGTTGATCGTGACCATCCGCGGTTCGGGCACGTTGACGGTGCCAAGCTGGTTGATCGGTGTCATCTGCCCGTAAGCATCGACCTGTATGGGCTCCAGCATCGAGCCAGAGGCGCGCCCGGTGCGAAGGGATGCAAATTCGGTGCGCAGCGCGTTGATCGCGCCATCCATGCGCCGGGTCAGATCCTCGGTATCCAGTTCGAAATCGTCAGCCATCGGTTCATTCCTTCGTCAGCGCCCGGCCAGACTGCAAGACCGGCAGGCGTTTTTCCTGTCTATAAGCGATGCGAGCGCATGGGTATAGCCCCTGCCCAAAACCGGGCTTGCCCGGATCAGTCGTGAACAATCGTATATGTGCCCTGCCCGGCCATGATCCCCTTGAACCCGCCGGGTTCGGACAGCGCAAACACCACCAGAGGCATCTTGTTGTCGCGGCACAGCGCGATGGCTGACGCATCCATCACCTTTAGATTGCGGCGCAGCACATCATCATAAGAGATGTCGCCAAAGCGCTTGGCTTCGGGGTTGATCTTGGGGTCACTGTCATAGATGCCATCGACATTCTTGCCCATGAAGATCGCCTCGCAAGCCATCTCGCTTGCACGCAGGGCGGCGGCGGTGTCGGTGGTGAAATACGGGTTGCCGGTGCCGGCCGCAAAGATGCAGACCCGCTTTTTCTCAAGATGGCGCACGGCGCGGCGGCGGATATAGGGCTCGCACACCTGATCCATCGGGATCGCGCTGATCACGCGGGTGAACACGCCCAGGGCTTCAAGTGCGGCCTGCATGGCCAGCGCGTTCATCACCGTGGCCAGCATCCCCATGTAATCGGCCGTGGTCCGCTCCATACCTTGTGCCGAGCCTTGCAGACCGCGAAAGATATTGCCGCCGCCGATCACCATGCAGATTTCGACCCCCAGATCATGCACCGCCTTGATCTCGCGCGCGACCCGTTCCACCGTGGGCGGATGCAGGCCATAGGCCTGGTCCCCCATCAGCGCCTCGCCCGAGATTTTCAGCATCACACGGTCGTATTTCACACCGTTTTCCAGGGCCGCTGCCGTCATGGGCTTTCCTCGCATCTCGTTTCGCAATTGGATTGCGGCGCAAACTGTCGCAAAACGGGGGCGGGTTCAACCTGTGACTGCTGTCGGAGCGGGGGTTTCACACCCCCGCACCCCC
>JBKBQB010000069.1:4008-7357 GCA_046292785.1 Paracoccaceae bacterium | reverse complement strand
CGCGCCCCTCGACCCCGACGGTTTCAGCCACGGTGATCTGGACATGGTCGACATATTCCGACTTCCACAGCGGCTCGAACAGGATATTGGCAAAGCGCACCGCCATCAGGTTCTGCACGGTTTCCTTGCCCAGATAATGATCGATCCGGTAGATCTGCGTTTCAAGAAAATGCTGGGCCAAAGTGGCATTGAGCGCCCGCGCAGTGGCCAGATCACGACCAAAGGGCTTTTCCACCACGATCCGGGCGGCCTCGTCCGCCACGCCATGTTTTTTCAGGCGCAGTGCAATGTCGCCAAACAGGGCGGGCGCAACCGAGAAATAAAACGCCCGCACCACGCCTTCGCGCATCATGTCTTTCAGGGCGGCCCAGCCACCCTCGCCTTTGGCATCGATCGCGACGTACGACAGGTGTTTCAGGAATTCCGTCATCGTCGCCTCGTCCCGGCGCTCTTTGGGCACGAATTCCACGATCGCATCGGCCACCATCTTGCGGAACGCGTCATCGCTCAACTCGCCACGGGCGGCCCCGATGATCCGGCTGTCGCCCGTCATCTGACCCGCAAGGAACCGGCGATACAATCCGGGCAGGATCTTGCGTCGGGCAAGGTCGCCCGTGCCGCCAAAAATGACAAGATCGAACACTTCGACCGGAATGACACGCGAAACCATTTGGAAATCCTCGCTTCTACGGCGCCCGTTAGCGCTAACGCCGATCTTTTACCCAAGCCATGGCGCGAAGTCTAGCATCCGGTTGTGACGGATCAAAGCGCTTTGGGCACAAGCAAGCTGATCAAGGGATGTCTAGCGGGGGTGAGTAATGTCGCGCATCCGTGCAGCCTGCAAGGGGCAGCTTTCGCGCCAGACCGGATGTGGCTGGCAGTCGTGGCGCCATGGATCACAAAGGGTGGCGTCGCCCCGCGCTGTCAGACCTCGTCACGGCAATCCTTGGGCGCAGGAAAAAACTGTCGGATTTGCGCCAGAAAACCCGTGTTCATTCACAAAACGCTTAGAGACTCTCGCCACAATTGGCGATGCGTGCTAATTGCTGGTCCATAAAGAGGTTGCGCGCGTCCGGTCGAAGGCCGGTGTCGTTGTGGCCCAAGACAGAAAGACTGTTGTTCATGTTTTCTCTCCCCTCCCTGTCGCGCTTTACCATCCTTGGGCTTGCCATCCTCGGCGCGGTTGTCTTTGCGGTGCTTGCGGTCGTGCTTTCCCCCTGGATGGCCCTGCCGGCGCTGGTTCTGGCCGGCCTTGGTGTTGTGGGATTGCGTGATATCACCCAAACCCAGCATGCGGTGCTGCGCAACTATCCAATCGTGGGCCATATCCGCTATATGCTGGAAAGCATACGCCCCGAAATCCGGCAATACCTGCTGGAAGGCACGCATGACGAAGAACCGTTCAGCCGTGAAGCGCGCAGTCTGGTGTATCAACGCGCCAAGGGGGTCGAAGACAAACGCCCCTTCGGCACCACGCAAAAAGTGTACGAGGCGGGCTATGCCTGGATCACCCATTCGGTGGTGCCGCGCCAGATCACCAACACCGATTTCCGGGTCCGGATTGGCAACGCCAGTTGCAAGCACCCGTATGACGCCTCGCTCTACAACATTTCTGCCATGAGCTTCGGGGCGCTGTCGGGCAACGCGATCCTTGCCCTCAATACCGGGGCGAAGCTGGGCGGTTTTGCCCATGACACCGGCGAAGGTGGGATCAGCCAGTATCACCGAGCCGGTGGCGGCGATCTGGTCTATCAGGTCGCATCAGGCTATTTCGGCTGCCGCACGCCGGACGGAAAATTCGACCCTGCCGCCTTTGCCCGGCAGGCCGCTGACCCACAGATCAAGATGATAGAGATCAAGCTGAGCCAAGGCGCAAAGCCGGGGCATGGCGGCATGTTGCCCGCGGCCAAGGTCACACCCGAAATCGCGCAGGCACGCGGCATTCCGATGGGGGTCGACTGCGTGTCGCCCGCTGCGCACAGCGAATTTTCCACACCGCTGGAATTGACCCAAATGATTGGGCGACTGCGCGAATTGTCCGGCGGCAAGCCTGTCGGCTTCAAGCTCTGTATCGGCCATCGCCGGGAATTCATGTGCATCGTCAAAGCCATGCTGGAAACCGGCATCGTGCCTGACTTCATAATCGTGGACGGAAAAGAAGGCGGCACCGGCTCGGCACCGCTGGAATTTGCTAACAGGGTCGGCATGCCGATGCGCGAAGGCCTGCACTTTGTTCACAATACGCTGCGCGGCGCGGGGTTGCGCGATCAGGTCAGGATTGGCGCGGCCGGCAAGATCGTCAGCGCGTTCGACATCGCGCGGGTGCTCGCCCTTGGCGCCGATTTCTGCAATTCGGCGCGCGGATTCATGTTTGCCATCGGCTGCATCCAGGCCCAGTCCTGTCATACCAACAAATGCCCCGTCGGAATTGCCACGCAAGACAAGTTGCGCCAGCGGGCACTGGACCCCGGCGACAAAAGCCAACGCGTGGCACGGTTCCACCGCAACACGCTGCACGCCTTGGGAGAATTGGCCAGCGCCGCCGGTCTTGACCATCCGATCGACTTCCTGCCCTATCACCTGATGTTTCGCCAGGAAGCCAGCACGTTCATGGACGGCAACGAATTGTTTGCCTATGTACCGGAAGGCTTTCTGCTTGCCCGCGACCGGCATCCCGATCTGGCCGAATGGCATGACCGTTGGGACCGGGCCACGGCAAAGACCTTTGCTCCGCCCATGATCCCGTTCGGGCCCTTCGCACGGACCAAACCGGACGCTGCCCGCGCTCTTGCGGCTGGCTGATCCGGTCGTTGCAAACAGCGCTTGCGCTGTAGGGGGCGCTTGCATCGTCTTGTTGTCTGCAGGGTCATGCCGGGAAAAGTAATGCGGCCAGCCTGCGGTAAGGTCAGCAGCTCCGCGACGCGTAGACTGCTACCGACAACGGGGGCCTTCTCAATTCAGGGCGGGCCGCTTAACCTGCGGTCGACGTTGCAAAAGTGGAATGCCATGCTGAACCCATCCCGTTTTCTGTCGGACCTCCGCCATCTGCGCAGTTTCGGCGCCCATGGTTCGGGCGTGATCCGACCCGCCTATTCCGAGCCGGATATCGCCGCGCGCGACTGGCTGGCCGGGCGGATGGCCGAAGCCGGATTGGACGTGCGTTTTGATGCGATGGGCAATCTGTTCGGCCTTGCTGCGGGCCCGTCACTGCTGCTGGGATCGCATTCTGATACGCAGCCAACCGGCGGTTGGCTGGATGGCGCTCTTGGGGTCATTGCAGCACTTGAAGTGGCGCGGGCATCGCGCGAAACTGCGGGCGCTGCCATCTCCGTCGTGTCGTTTCAGGATG
>JBKBQB010000069.1:0-3998 GCA_046292785.1 Paracoccaceae bacterium | reverse complement strand
ACCGGATCGGCCGTTTGGTCAGGCCAGTTGCCTTTGGCAGAGGCGGACATTGTGCGGGATACCGATGGCGTTACGCTCGCCCAAGCACGTCGCGTGCTGGGGGACAGGGTGGGCAACGACGCAGAGCCTGCGCAATTCACCGGATTCATAGAGTTGCACATCGAACAGGGGCCCACACTGGATACGGCGGGCGACCAGATCGGCGTGGTCACTGATATGGTCGGCTACCGCGAGTTGATGATAACGCTGACTGGTCAGCAGAACCATGCCGGCACCACTCCGATGGCGCTGCGGCGAGATGCGTTTCAGGGACTGTCCGCGTTCAATGGCTTGCTGAACGACCGGCTGCGCAACGTGGTCACGCCACAAACGGTGTGGACCATCGGCCATGTGGCAGTGGCGCCCAATGCGTCCTCGATTGTGCCGGGTCAGGTGCGGTTCTCAATGCAGTGGCGCGATGCCAGTGCCGATCGTCTGGCCCGGATGCGGTCCATCATCGAAACAACTCTGGCAGACGTGGCAACCGGGATGGGGCTGAGTCTTGATATCGGGCCGCTTTTGGGGCTGGAGCCGGTGGCGATGAACCCCACCCTTCGCACCCGGCTGGAGATAGCGGCCGAAGCGGTGGCACCCGGTCGTTGGCGGCGGATGCCGTCGGGCGCGCTGCATGACGCATCGAATGTGGCGCGGCTGATGCCGGTGGCGATGCTTTTCGTGCCGTCGATCGGCGGGATCAGCCATGCGTTTGAAGAAGATACCCATGAGCAGGATCTGGTTGCCGGTCTGCGTGTGTTGGCACAAGCTGCGGGCGTTTAGTGGGCAACACAGGCGTATTTCTATATTGTGAAGAACGTCCTGCGCAAAAATTTGAACGGTCGCCAGAGCGGAACGGCGCAGCAGATCAAACGTTGATCCGCCAGCACCAAACAGGTTTGCGAGGGCAGTGACGTTACTTCGGCGCGCCTCAGCGGCTCAATCAACACCAGATCTGGAGATCGATGCCATGCAATATCTCGTTTTCACACTCGTTCTTGCCTTGCTGGCAGAAACAGCGTCAGCGCAGACCGGGGTGGGGCTGACCAAAGATCTGCCGTCTGTCACTGTGCAGACCGAGCGCGGTCCTTTGGTGATTGACAGGATCCAGGACACCGGCAATGAACTTAGCGGCGAATGGGCCTTGACCTCGCGGCCTTGTCCCGCGTTTTGCATCCAACCCCACACCGCTGCAGAGGGCGTGGCGACAATCGGCGAACTGGAACTGATCGGCATGCTACAATCCCCGCAGGCCGTGGTCGTGGACAGTCGCACCCGCGATTGGTTTGACGGCGGAACGATCCCGGGCGCGATCAACATCCCCTATACCTACATCGTGGATGAATTGGCCCGACTGGGATGCGAACCCGACTTCGACGGCTGGGACTGCGCCGCTGCAAAGCCGGTCGCGCTGTTCTGCAATGGGGTCTGGTGCGGCCAATCCCCCACAGCAATCCGCAACATGATCAGCGCCGGATACCCGACTGACCGGATTTTCTATTATCGCAGGGGCATGCAGGGCTGGCGCCTTCTTGGCCTGACAGTCACCGACAAGAAATGACTTCGAACTGATCGACTTCGATTTCTTGAAATCCAGATCAACTGTGGAGTCCACGGCGACAAGCACGATTTCAGACATAAGTCACTGTATCAAGTATAGCGTCGCCGCCTTCTGGTCGGTAAGTGATGCATAAGATTCCCAAATCGACATCATAGAATTCACCCAAGGCGCCCTTTTCCGCATAAACCGCTGATTTCAGACCAGAAACCGCGCCTTTTTTCCGGGTTTCTCACCCGCATCGGTGGCACCCCGCTCGGCGACGAAACGAGCGATGTCCCCCCGCCGATAGATTCGGGCACCAAGCGGGACAGGATCGAACACCGGCCGGATGTTCTGCCCTTCAAGCAAGCGCTGGACCGAACGGGCATGAACGCCGACAGTCCGGGCGATCATTGCGATGGTGGCATACCTGGCCTGAAACCGTTCGATCTCTGCCGTGGCGACATAGGCAGCGCCATCCAACCCGGAACAGAGCTCTGCCGGGGCCTGGACCAACGATGGGGCACACTGTGGCAATGCGATCAGCGCCTTCACCGCCTCGATCTTGATCCCGAGGATCACAGCGACCGACGTCAGGCGATGCAGAGCCGGACAACGGCGCGCAGTCACAAGGGCCCGGGCCGCCACAAGCGCGAACCGAAGATGGTCGAGACGCTGAACACCGTTGAGCAATCGCGTCCCGATCAGTTTGCCGTCGATGTGACACCGGAGGATCTCGGCCGTGGAAGACCGCGGCCGTGCTGCCGCCGTCAGATTCACGTAGCCTTCCTCTTCTGTGTCCCACACCACGACATCACGCATCACGCCATCCATGAACGTTGCAAGGTCATCGCGGTTGAAGTGCCCCTGGGTCAGGCCCACCTGCTCTTCCGAGATCGGAACAACGGACATGATCAGGCCCTGACGTGCCACCTGTTCGGCTTGGGTCTTACTGCAGCCGAGGATACGCTGCACCTCATTCAACGGGACAGAATTCTGGATCCGGGCGATGAGCCTTTCGCCTTTCTCCGCCGGAAAGACCCACTGGTTGAATGCCGCCTTGTCAGCGGTTTCCGGGATCATCCCCGCTTTGCGCATGAGCCGGTAAAGGCGGAAGCGGTTGATGCCGGTAGCATTGACCAACGAGTTCACCGCGTGCGTCCGGCGTTGGGTTACTTCCCGTCCGAGAATGACCTCGCCGGCATCTATCGCGAAATTTTCCACGATGGCGTCATGCACGATCTGCCGCAGCGGCCCAAATTCGTCAGATCGTCGCGTGTAGTTCAACCAGTTGAACAGAAAGCCATAGGCAGCCTGGGGCCCTGCCCGGCCACTGCGCCGACCGCTACTGATACGTTGCTCTGCCAAAACACCCAGAATTGAATCAGGACCCTGCGCGCAGGTCTGGAATCCGATGTCCCCAACCCGTGCCCAATCCACTTCGGTGTGGCCGCTGATTTGCGCTTCTGGTCCACCATCAATGAGCGCGCTAAGCATTTCGCATGCCTTTACCCCCGATCCACGTCCTGTTCGTCAAGCCATGCTGCCGCATCTTTCCTGCCGACAAGCCAGTCCATGACATAGGCCTGCAACGCGCCGGGCTTTGCCTTGCCCGAAGTCGGCACCTCAGGCAGCATGAAATCATGATCGACAAGAAGCCTGGAAAGATCGAAAGCCCTCACCGCATCCGGCGCGGGCAGTTCGGTAAGGACCACGCCGTGCTCCGGGCAGATCACGACCGGGCGCAGCAACCAGGCCCAGTGTAAGCGCCGAGCAGCATCGCCCGTTCCCGGATGGAATGCCGCATTGTCGTGCAGACAATAGGGGCAGAAGCGGTCGAAGGTGCGACGGACCACCGGCAGGCCCAGCCGTTCGCCACGCAGCTCCAGCGCATTGTCTGAGCGCGCCCTCAGGGTGTTTGCCGCGATCTCCTCTGCACGGCTTCCGGTCATCGCCGCCATGGCTTTGATGAATGTCTCGGTGCCATGGCGAAGATCGAACCGTTCAACCCCGGAATAGCGACAGAACTTTACGGCATTGACCCCGGCATGGAAGTATCCGGTCCGGGCGAAATACCCCTGGCCCAGCTCGTCGTCATGGAGCGGAAGATGCGGCGCAAGAATGTCTGGCGTCATTTCGCCACCGCTGCATTCTTGCGGGGGCGACCGCGCCTTTTGACAGGCTTCTCAACCGGGTCACTCTCGAAATAGATGCCCGCGGAACCCGGGGCATCCAGCACGGCAGCGCTCGCGCGCGAAGCCCAATCGCTCAATACAAAGGGGTTCTCAGGGTTGAAGTGCAGATTGTTGATTTGCACCCAGATTTGACCCGGGTAGGGGCATAATTTTCATTGAGAAGTGACCCATGTGACACCTTCCCCTTGGCTGCTGGCAGCAGGGGATTTTGGAGTGATCGACATGGCATT
>JBKBQB010000068.1:0-8110 GCA_046292785.1 Paracoccaceae bacterium | reverse complement strand
GGTGGGGGGGTGGCCCCCCCCTCGTGTGGTGTTGTGGGAGGGCGGGGTTCACCCCGCCGCACCGTTAAGCGTATTTCTTCTGGATCTCGTCCGAGATGTTCTGCGGCACCGCGTCGTAATGGTCGAACTCCATCGAGAACACGGCACGACCGGACGTCATCGAGCGCAGCGTGTTGATGTAGCCAAACATGTTCGCCAGCGGGACCATGGAAGAGATCACGTTGGCGTTGCCGCGGCTGTCCTGCCCGTTGATCATGCCCCGACGCGAGGTCAGGTCGCCGATGACGCCGCCGGTGTATTCTTCCGGTGTGACGACTTCGACTTTCATTATCGGTTCCAGCAGTTTTGCGCCGGCTTTTTTCAGACCTTCGCGCATCGCGGCACGGGCCGCGATCTCGAACGCCAGAACCGATGAGTCAACATCGTGGAACGCGCCGTCGATCAGCGCCACCTTGAAGTCGATCACCGGAAAGCCTGCCAGCGGACCGGAGTCCATCACCGACTTGATGCCTTTTTCGACGCCGGGGATGTATTCTTTCGGCACCGCACCGCCAACGATCTTGGTCTCGAACGAATAGCCTTCGCCCGGTTCCGTCGGCGAGATGATCAGCTTCACGCGCGCAAACTGACCCGTACCACCGGTCTGTTTCTTGTGCGTGTAGTCGATTTCATGCTCGCGCGAGATCGTTTCCCGATACGCCACCTGCGGCGCGCCGATATTAGCCTCGACCTTGAACTCGCGACGCATGCGGTCCACCAGGATGTCGAGGTGAAGTTCGCCCATGCCCTTCATGATCGTCTGACCCGATTCGATATCGGTTTCCACACGGAAGGACGGATCTTCGGCAGCCAGACGGGCCAAAGCAATGCCCATCTTTTCCTGGTCAGCCTTGGTTTTCGGCTCCACCGCGATCTCGATCACCGGGACCGGGAAGGTCATGGTTTCCAGAACAACGGGCTTTGCCGGATCACACAGCGTATCACCAGTGGTGGTTTCTTTCAGACCGCCAAGCGCGATGATATCCCCCGCAAAGGCCTCGGCGATTTCTTCACGCTCAATCGCGTGCATCATCATCATGCGGCCAACGCGCTCTTTGCGCTGCTTGGTCGCGTTCAGCATGCCGTCGCCCTTGGCCAGCTTGCCCGAATAGATCCGGGTAAAGGTCAAGCTGCCCACGAACGGGTCGTTCATGATCTTGAACGCCAGTGCCGAGAACGGCTGATCGTCATCCGCCGAACGGGCAATGTTACGGGTTTCCGACTCGTCACCCGGTGCAAAGCCCATGTAGGGCGGCACATCGAGCGGGCTGGGCAGATAGTCGATCACGGCGTTCAAAAGCGGCTGCACGCCCTTGTTCTTGAACGACGAACCGGCCATCACAGGGATAAAGTCGATCGCCAGCGTGCCCTTGCGGATCAGCTCGCGCAGTTTGTCTGCCGAAGGCTCGTTGCCTTCCAGATAGGCTTCCATCGCTTCATCGTCCTGACCGACTGCGGTTTCCAGCAGGTTCAGGCGCCATTCTTCGGCCTCGGCCTTCAGCTCTTCGCGGATCGCCTGACGGGTCCAGGACGCGCCCAGGTCTTCGCCCTCGTAGGTCCACTCTTCCATGGTCACAAGGTCGATGATGCCTTCAAGCTTGTCCTCGGCCCCGATCGGCAGAACGATCGGAACAGCGTTTGCCCCGGTCCGGTCCTTGATCATCCGCACGCATTTCATGAAGTCGGCGCCGGTCTTGTCCATCTTGTTGACGAACACGATCCGCGGAACCTTGTAGCGGTCAGCCTGACGCCACACGGTTTCGGTCTGCGGCTCAACCCCTGCGTTGCCGTCCAGAAGGACGACCGCGCCATCAAGCACGGCCAACGAACGCTCGACTTCGATGGTGAAGTCAACGTGTCCGGGGGTGTCGATGATGTTGAAGCGGTATTTGTCTTTCGCAGCATGCGCCAGACCCGGATCAATGGTGCGTTCCCAGAAGGTGGTGGTCGCAGCCGAGGTGATCGTGATCCCGCGCTCTTGCTCTTGCTCCATCCAGTCCATCGTTGCGGCGCCATCATGCACCTCACCGATCTTGTGGGATTTGCCTGTGTAATACAGGATACGCTCGGACGTGGTGGTCTTGCCGGCATCAATGTGTGCAATGATGCCAAAGTTCCGGTAGCGCTCAAGCGGATAGTCGCGTGCCATGTAAACCCCTTACCAGCGGTAGTGGCTGAACGCTTTGTTTGCGTCGGCCATCTTGTGGGTGTCTTCGCGCTTTTTCACAGCGGTGCCACGGTTGTTCACCGCGTCCGAGAGTTCAGCAGCCAGACGTTCTTCCATGGTGTTCTCGTTGCGCTTGCGGGCAGCGATGATCAGCCAGCGGATGGCCAGAGCTTCGCGGCGCTCGACGCGCACTTCGACCGGAACCTGATAGGTGGCCCCACCGACGCGGCGCGAACGCACTTCGACGGATGGTTTCACATTTTCCAGCGCTTCATGGAAAGCCGAGATTGGTTCGCGCTTCAGGCGGGTTTCCACACGGGAAAGCGCGCCATAAACGATGGATTCTGCAACGGATTTCTTTCCGTCCAGCATCAGGTTGTTCATGAACTTGGTCAGAACCCGGTCACCATATTTGGCATCGGGCAGGATTTCGCGTTTTTCAGCGGCGTGGCGACGAGACATGTTTCAAACCCTCACTTCGGACGCTTCGCGCCGTATTTCGAACGACGCTGACGACGATCTTTGACGCCCTGGGTATCCAGAACACCGCGCAGGATGTGGTAACGCACACCCGGAAGGTCTTTGATACGGCCGCCACGGATCAGAACCACGGAGTGTTCCTGAAGGTTGTGCTTTTCGCCGGGGATGTAGCAGATGACCTCGAAGCTGTTGGTCAGACGCACCTTGGCGACTTTCCGCATGGCCGAGTTCGGCTTCTTTGGTGTGGTGGTGTAAACGCGGGTGCAAACACCGCGCTTCTGGGGGCAACCTTCCAAGTGCTGCGACTTGGACTTGCGCACGTTAGGCTCCCGCGGTTTGCGGATGAGCTGCTGAATAGTCGGCATTCACGTTCCTCGTGTTGCTGTCAATACTCGCCCCAAACCTTGGGGCACTGCTTCTCGACGTGTGCTCCACGCGAATCGCAAAGCACAAAACCGCATTCATCCCCAGCGCAGGGACGACGCGGTGGACTTCCAGAGGATCGGGGCTTTTGGCCCGGATCTTGACCACATCAAGCATTCTGGCTCCGATATGCCGATCTCTCCGCATGTCAGATTAGCGGGCGTATAGGGGGAGTCGCGAAGGATGTCAACAGCACCGCCCTTGCTGCACGGGGCTGGCTCAGGTTTGCCGGGCCTTGATCTTCCGCTCGCGCAACAGGGTGAAGATGCCGGTGGCCACCACCAGCGCAGCCCCCGTCAGCGTCAACAGATCCGGCAACGCCCCGAACACCAGCCAGCCCAGAAAGATCGCCCAGATCAGCGCCGTATAGCGAAACGGTGCGACAAAGCCGATGTCACCCACCCGCATGACCATCACGGCAAACAGATATCCGACCACCAGCGCAGCCGAGGCCAGCACCACGAGGCCCCCCTGCCCCGCCGTCAGGGGCTGCCAGCCCTGGACCAGACTGGCCAGCGTTGCGGCCGCCGTCACGGCGATCGACGCCCAGACCGCGACCATCACCGACGGCACCGCACGGCCTATGCTACGCGTGCTCAGATCGCGCACTACAACAAAAACCACTGACCCCAACCCCATAAGTGACCAGATGGCAAACCCGTCCGGTCCAGGCCGAATGATGATCAGCACCCCGACAAAGCCGATCAGAATGGCGGTCATCCTTCGCCAGCCGATCTTGTCCTTGAACACCACCGCCGCCGCAAGCGTCACTGCCAGAGGCAGCGCCTGCATGATGGCCGATAGATTGGCCAGAGGCATGTGCATCAGCGCCGCCAGAAACAGCACGGTCGAAGCGATTTCTGCGATGCAGCGCACCCCGATGATCACACCGTCGCGGCGCGGCAGCACAGGCTTCCACTGGCGCAACACCTTGGCCAGCGCGATCAACCCGATCAGCATCAGCACTCCACGCATGGAAATTGCCTGAAACAGCGGGACATCCTGCGTCAGCGCCTTCATCGCGGTGTCGTTGATCGTGAACGCCGCCATTGCGACCATCATATAGACCGCGCCGCGCGCGTTGTCGGAAAGCTGCATCGCCGTCTCCTGCCCACGCTGTTGCATATGCTGGGCCACAACTGCCGGAAAGAGACAGAGATGTGTTGGATACAATCAAATTGTGGGGCTTTGCTCTCTGCCTCTGAAAAGCCTTGCCTCACGCAAAAGCAGTCTTGCGCGCTGTATCGCTGAAGTTGGGTATGTTCCAATCGGAACTTCCTCCGCCATCATTTTGAAACCGCACGCCCGCAATCGTTGCAGACCGGGTTCCGGCGTTCGTGACAGCAGGGGTCTGGTTGATCTTGCAGTCTGTCGCGCCACTCACTTTGGCAATGGATCGCAGGACTGAAAAACAAATCCCCGCCAACATTTCTGCTGGCGGGGACTGGCATTTGCTTCAGACTGGGAAATCAGTCGCGGCTGTCGAACGGATCGGCCAGACCAGCGTCTTTCTGCACATCCATCACGTCGTCCATCGGTGCGGCCAGCGCAGCGGCCTGTTCAGCCTCGCCCCGACGCGCCTCGATCACATCGATATCGCGATCGGCTGCAATCTTCTTGACCTTGCTGGTGGCGCCGCCGGTGCCGGCCGGGATCAACCGGCCAACGATGACGTTCTCTTTCAGACCGACCAGTTTGTCCCGCTTGCCCTGCACCGAAGCCTCGGTCAGCACCCGCGTGGTTTCCTGGAACGACGCGGCCGAGATGAACGACCGGGTTTGCAGCGATGCCTTGGTGATCCCCAACAGCACCGGCTCCGCCCGGGCCTCGCGGCCCCCACGGTTGCGCGCCTTCACGTTCTCTTCGTCCAACTCGATCTTTTCGATCTGCTCGCCCTTCAGCAGCGTGGTATCGCCACCGTCCAGCACTTCCAGCTTCACAAGCATCTGGCGCACGATCACCTCGATATGCTTGTCGTTGATCTTCACGCCCTGCAGACGATACACGTCCTGCACTTCGTCGATCATGTAGTTGGCCAGCGCCTCGACACCCAGGATCCGCAGGATGTCGTGCGGGGCCGGGTTGCCGTCCATGATGTAATCGCCCTTCTGGACAAAATCACCTTCCTGAACCGGAATGTGCTTGCCCTTGGGGATCATGTATTCGACGGCGGTCATCGTCTCATCCACGGGTTCCACCGTGATGCGGCGCTTGTTCTTGTAGTCCTTGCCGAAGCGGACATAGCCATCCATCTCGGCGATGATCGCGTGATCCTTCGGACGACGGGCTTCGAACAATTCGGCCACGCGGGGAAGACCCCCGGTGATATCCTTGGTCTTGGCACCTTCGCGCGGGATACGCGCCACAACGTCGCCCGGTTTGATGTCCTGCCCGTCCTCGATCGACAGGATGGCATCCACAGACATCGGATACGAAATCGGGTTGCCGTTTTCACCGCGCACCGGCTCTCCGGTGGTGGGGTCCATCACAATGACCTCAGGCTTCAGATCATTGCCCTTTGGCGCGGAACGCCAATCGGACACGATCTTCTGGGTCATGCCGGTCGCATCGTCGGTATCGTCGCGGACCGAAATCCCCGAGATCAGATCGACGAACTTCGCCACGCCGCCCTTTTCCGCAATGATCGGCAGGGTATAGGGGTCCCATTCGAACAGCTTGGCACCGCGTTTCACCTCGGCCTTATCCTTGACGTGGATCTTGGAACCGTAGGTGATCTTGTGAACCGCGCGTTCCTGACCGGCATCGTCGATAATCGCGATCGACATGTTCCTGCCCATCACGATGAGGTCGCCACTGGTGTTTTCCAGCAGGTTTGCGTTGCGGAATTCGATCTTGCCCTCCTGGCTCGCTTCCAGGAACGATTGCTGGCCACCCTGCGCGATACCGCCGATGTGGAACGTCCGCATCGTCAGCTGGGTGCCCGGCTCACCAATGGACTGCGCGGCGATGATGCCGACAGCCTCGCCTTGGTTCACCAGCGTGCCGCGCGCAAGGTCACGCCCGTAGCACATGGCGCAAACGCCCTCTTCCGCCTCACAGGTCAGCGGCGAGCGGATGCGCATGACCGCAACCCCGGCCTGATCAATCAGGTCGGCGCGACGTTCATCAATCAGCTCGCCTGCGGCCACCAGCACCTCATCAGTGCCGGGAACCAACACGTCATCCGCCGAAACCCGACCCAGAACGCGGTCTGCAAGCGTCTGGATGACTTCGCCATCATTCACGGCGGCCTGTGCCGTGATCGCACGATCCGTGCCGCAATCATGGGCCCGCACGATGCAATCCTGCGCCACGTCCACCAGACGGCGGGTGAGGTAGCCAGAGTTTGCCGTTTTCAACGCGGTGTCCGACAGACCCTTGCGGGCGCCGTGAGTCGAGTTGAAGTATTCAAGAACGGTCAGACCTTCCTTGAAGTTCGAGATGATCGGCGTTTCGATGATCGCGCCATTTGGCTTCGACATCAGGCCGCGCATACCGCCCAGCTGTTTCATCTGGCTGACCGAACCCCGGGCGCCGGAGTGGGCCATCATATAGACCGAGTTCGGCTCCTGTTCCGCGCCATTGGCGTCGAAACGGGGGGCTGAAATGGTGGACATCATGGCTTCGGTCAGCTTGTCGTTGCACTTCGACCAGGCATCGACAACCTTGTTGTACTTTTCGCCCTGAGTGATCAGGCCGTCCATGTACTGTTGTTCGAATTCCTTAACCTGATCGCGGACTTCGCCCACGATATCCCACTTGTTTTCAGGGATCAGCATATCGTCCTTGCCGAAGGAAATCCCGGCCTTGAACGCCTCGCGGAAGCCCATGGTCATGATCTGGTCGCAGAAGATGACCGACTCTTTCTGACCGCAATAGCGGTAAACCGTGTCGATGACGTTCTGCACATCCTTTTTCCGCAGCAAGCGGTTGACCAGATCGAACGGCGCCTTGGCGTTCAGCGGCAGCAGGTTGCCCAGACGCAGACGGCCCGGCGTGGTCTCAAAGCGTTTCCACACTTCGTTACCATGCTCGTCAATCTGCTTGATGCGTGCCTGAATTTTCGCGTGCAGATGCACAGCGCCAGCCGACAGAGCGTGTTCAACCTCATCCACGTTGGTGAACATCATGCCTTCGCCAACCATGCCTTGGCGTTCCATGGTGGTGTAGTACAGGCCCAATACCATATCCTGCGACGGCACGATGATTGGCGCACCGTTGGCAGGCGACAGCACGTTGTTGGTGGACATCATCAACACGCGCGCTTCAAGCTGGGCTTCCAGCGACAGCGGCACGTGAACAGCCATCTGGTCGCCGTCGAAGTCGGCGTTGAAGGCGGCACAGACCAGCGGGTGAAGCTGAATCGCCTTGCCTTCGATCAGAATGGGCTCGAACGCCTGGATGCCCAAACGGTGCAGCGTCGGCGCGCGGTTCAGCAGCACCGGGTGTTCGCGGATGACCTCATCCAGAATATCCCAAACCTCGGGACGTTCCTTTTCCACCAGCTTTTTAGCCTGTTTCACGGTGCTGGACAGGCCCTTGGCCTCCAGTCGCGAGTAGATGAACGGCTTGAACAACTCCAACGCCATCTTTTTCGGCAGGCCGCACTGGTGCAGCTTCAGCTCCGGCCCGGTCACGATGACCGAACGGCCCGAATAGTCCACGCGCTTGCCCAGCAAGTTCTGACGGAACCGGCCCTGCTTGCCCTTGAGCATGTCGGACAGCGATTTCAGCGGCCGCTTGTTGGTCCCGGTGATGACACGACCACGGCGACCGTTGTCGAACAGCGCATCCACCGCCTCTTGCAGCATCCGCTTTTCGTTGCGCACGATGATGTCGGGCGCGCGCAGTTCGATCAGCCGCTTGAGACGGTTGTTGCGGTTGATCACGCGGCGATACAGGTCGTTGAGGTCGGAGGTCGCAAACCGGCCACCATCCAGCGGCACCAGCGGGCGCAGTTCCGGCGGGATGACCGGAAGCACGGTCAGCACCATCCACTCC
>JBKBQB010000067.1:0-8262 GCA_046292785.1 Paracoccaceae bacterium | reverse complement strand
CATCTGCGCCAGCTCGAAATCCTCGCGCAAGCGTTCGGCCGCGCGGATCAGGTCGTTTTCCAGAAATGGCTTGCCATCCTTGTCGCGCCGCCGACCCAGCACCGCCAGCGGGCTTTCCGCCAGATTGGTCCGGATGCGGCGCGAAACCCCGCCCTCTTCGATCTGGCGTTCATCCCAGATCCGGTGCTGGCTGGCAAAGGGCATCGCCGCCTCGGCCAGCCCGGTCTGGTGCGCCTGCCGGGCCCGGTCGCTTTCGTCGATCATCCGTTTCAGCGCCGCCCGCCCCGCAGCGGTGATGTCATAGGTGGTCACGCGGCCTTTCTTGCGGCAGGCGATCCAGTCCTTCAGCGCAAAGGCCTGTGCCACGGCCCGGTCCACCACTGCCGTGCGGGCTTGCTGGCCGTCAGGGAAATCGCGCAGCACCACCGCCTTGTCCAGATCGGGGGCAATGGCCAGCACCGCACCCGGTTCGGCCATGCGCCGCAGGATGCGGCGCCCCTCACGCGACAGCGTGGCTTCGTCGATGTGCAGCGACTTCGGAGAGACATGTGCAGTCATGGCAGGACAATCCTCACGGGTTGGGAACATCGACCTGTCGCCCAGCAAGGCAAGGGCCTCATCCACCAGCGGATCCTCGCGGCGTGCTTCGCAGCGGCGGACCTGACGCATCACCGTAGAGGCATGGCCCCCTTGGCGCCGCGCCAGTTCCCGGAACGTCACCCCGACCCCGGTATGGTCGAGATAAAGTCTGACGTCATTGGGCACCCATGCAGGCAGGCTGAAGGTGGCGGACAGGTTCGATTTCATCTTCGTTTCCGGTGCCGCCGTGCGGTTTCCTGACCTATTCATGGTTAACACAACCTGAACGTGCTTTGGTTACGCAATGGTTAATTTGGGTTGGAACGGGCTTCGATTTCGGCGGACCTGTGGATGATTGTTGAAGAAAGTGAAACGATTTCCACCGGACCGCGCGCTTATCCACAGCAAAGCGCAACGCAGGGTTGTTTGATTTAATCTGATCGGGAAACAATCAGGAGCCACCCGATGTCTGATCTTTGCACCCGCCTCGCCGCCCTCCGCCGCCCCCGCCTGTTGATGCGGGCCGCCCGCTTCGGCCTGTCCGACTATCGCCGCGAGCGGGATCTGAAACGGCTGGTGGCCTGCCCCACCTCGCCCGAGGCCACGGTCAGCCTGCTGTTGTCACAAGAAGGCAAGCTGGAGGAAAACCGGCAGCGCGGCGATGCCGCCTATTCGATATCGCATCATATCGAGGTGCTGATCGCACTTCTGGCGGAAATCCGGCTGGTGACGCGCCCTGTCTGAGCGCAAATTGAAAAACAGCCCGTCACTGCTGACGGGCTGTTTTTCTGCTTCGGCAAACGGTCAGATGAAGGCGTCGGGCATCGACGCCTTTTTTTGCGCCACGTAAGCATCCAGCGCCTCGCGGATGCCTTCATCCAGCGCAGGCTGCTGATAATCACCAAGCTGCTTTTTCACCCGTTCAGCTGCCAGTGCTTGCGTGTCGCGCGCACCTTCCTCGGCCCAAGTCTCGAACGGTTTGTAATCGAACAGATCCGACCGCCAAAATGCGGATTTGAAGTTGGCTTGCGTGTGCTCGCAGCCAAGGAAATGCCCGCCCGGCCCCACTTCGCGCAACGCATCCATGGCTTGCCCGTTGGTGTCCATCATCACGCCCTGGGCCAGATGGTGCAGCGTGCCCAACTGGTCGGCGTCCATCACGAATTTCTCGTAACTGCTGACCAGCCCGCCCTCCAGCCAGCCACAGGCGTGCAGCATGAAGTTCACCCCCGCCAACAGCGCCATGTTCAGGGAATTGGCCGTCTCATACGCCGCCTGCGCATCGGGGAGTTTCGATCCGCAGAAACTGCCGCCCGAGCGGTAGGGCAGGTTCAGCCGCCGGGCAAGCTGCCCCGCGCCATAGGTGATATGTGCCGCCTCCGGCGTGCCGAATGTCGGCGCGCCCGAGTTCATGTCGATACTGGTCACAAACGCGCCAAAGATCACCGGCGCACCGGGACGCACAAGCTGGCTGTAGGCCACCCCCGCCAGCACCTCGGCCAACACCTGCGTCAGCGTGCCCGCCACGGTGACCGGGGCCATCGCCCCGCCGACAATGAAGGGCGAAATGATCGCCGCCTGACCCGCCTTTGCAAACACCTCCAGCGCGCCCATCATGATCCCGTCGAATGTCAGCGGGCTGTTGATGTTGATCAGGCTGGTCATCACCGTGTTGCGGTCCACGAAATCGGCCCCGAACAGGATCTTCGACATCTCGACCGAATCCTCGGCGCGGGATGGCTCGGTCACCGACCCCATATAGGGCTTGTCCGACAGCACCATATGCGCGTGCAGCATATCCAGATGGCGCTTGTTCACCGGCACATCGGTGGGCTCACACACCGTGCCGCCCGAATGGTGCAGCCATTTCGACATATAGCCCAGCTTCACGAAATTCCGGAAATCGGCAATCGTCGCATAGCGCCGCCCACCGTCCAGATCGCGCACGAAAGGCGGGCCGTAGACCGGGGCCAGCACCAGATTGCGCCCGCCGATCTCGACGTTGCGGGCCGGATTGCGCGCGTGTTGGGTAAAGCTGGCGGGGGCTGTTGCACACAATTTGCGCGCCAGCCCGCGCGGAATGCGCACCCGCTCGCCCTGCACATCCGCGCCAGCCGCCTTCCACAACGCCAGGGCACCGGGATTCTCGACGAAATTCACGCCGATCTCCTCCAGAACCGTATCGGCATTCCATTCGATGATCTCCAGCGCTTCGGCGTTCAGGATCTCGAAATTCGGAATGTTGCGCTGGATGAACTTCGCGGTCTCCAGCGACACGGCCGTGCGTTCGGCGCGCCGTGCAGAACCGCCGCCGCCACGCGCCCGGCGACCCTCACCCGCAACTTCGCCCATTCTCATGCCTCCAATGCCTGTTTGCCGCCCTTATGCCGCCAAAGACCGACGCGCCGCCCCCCGTTTGCGCCGCTTGTGGCCCAAAAACGACATGGCTTTGGCCTGTTGCGCGGCGCGCGCCGCTGCGTCCTGACCGGAAGGCGCGTCGTTGTCGCCGCCGTCTCGCGGCGCCAAGAGCAGACTGCGCCATCTTTCCCCTCTTGCGATTCTGCTTGGCCCTTCGTATGCGAGGCCATGACCCAACATGACCGCCTTTTGATCATCGATTTCGGTTCCCAGGTGACGCAGCTGATTGCGCGCCGCTTGCGCGAATTGAATGTCTATTGCGAGATTCATCCGTTCAACAAGGTTGATGACGCGTTTCTGGCCGCGTTTGCGCCGAAAGCCGTGATTTTCTCCGGCGGTCCGGCTTCGGTCTTTGCTCCCGGTGCACCCATGCCGCCGCAAGCGGTGTTTGCTCTGGGCGTGCCGATCTTGGGCATCTGTTATGGTCAGCAGGTGATGATGCACTGCCTTGGAGGTCTGGTTGAGCGTGGCCACGGCACCGCCGAATTCGGTCGCGCCTATGTCACGCCTTCGGGTGCGGGTCTGGCGCTTCTGGATGGATGGTTCGATCCCAACACCACCGGCGGGCGCGAACAGGTCTGGATGTCGCACGGCGACCACGTGTCGAAACTCGCGCCGGGCTTCGAGGTGTTCGGCACCTCGCCCAACGCGCCTTTTGCCATCACCGCCGACCCGTCGCGGCATTTCTATGCCGTGCAGTTCCACCCCGAGGTGCACCACACCCCCAAGGGCGCGACGCTCTATGCGAATTTCGTGAAACTGGCGGGGTTCAAGGGCGATTGGACCATGGACGCCTATCGCGAAGAAGCGATCCGCAAGATCAGGCAACAGGTGGGTGATGCCAAGGTGATCTGCGGGTTGTCGGGCGGGGTGGATTCCTCCGTCGCCGCCGTGCTGATCCATGAAGCGATCGGCGATCAGCTCACCTGCGTCTTTGTCGATCACGGGCTGCTGCGGCTGGGCGAGGCGGAACAGGTCGTCACCATGTTCCGCGACCATTACCAGATGCCGCTGATCCATGCCGATGAGTCGGAACTGTTCCTCGGCGCGCTCGAAGGTGTTTCCGACCCCGAGGTCAAGCGCAAGACCATTGGCCGGCTGTTCATCGACGTGTTCCAGAAACACGCGCATGAGGTGGGCGGCGCAAAATTCCTCGCCCAAGGCACGCTTTACCCCGATGTGATTGAATCGGTGTCGTTCTCCGGCGGGCCTTCGGTCACCATCAAATCGCACCACAATGTCGGCGGCCTGCCGGAAAAGATGGGCCTGAAACTGGTGGAACCCCTGCGCGAGTTGTTCAAGGACGAAGTCCGCGCCTTGGGCCGCGAGCTCGGCCTGCCCGCCAGCTTCATCGGCCGCCACCCCTTCCCCGGTCCCGGTCTTGCCATCCGCTGCCCCGGCGAGATCACCACCGAAAAGCTGGATATCCTGCGCAAGGCCGATGCGGTCTATATCGACCAGATCCGCAAGCATGATCTGTATGACGAGATATGGCAGGCTTTTGCCGCCATTTTGCCAATGAAAACCGTGGGCGTGATGGGCGACGGGCGCACCTATGATTATGCGCTTGCGCTGCGCGCGGTCACATCCGTGGATGGCATGACCGCCGATTATTACCCTTTCACCCATGACTTCCTTGGCGAAACCGCCACCCGCATCATCAACGAGGTGCAGGGAATCAATCGGGTGTTCTACGATTGCACCAGCAAACCGCCAGGCACAATCGAGCTGGAGTGATCCGGCAGGGACCACGATTTTTCGCCGAAAAATCGTCCCTCCCCCCCTTGCCCGCCTTTGATTTCCACGTCACCCTCTGGTCCACAAAGGATGGGTCATGCAGGCACTCAGGTTGAACGGCATCGGCGATCTGCGGCTGGACGAGACGCCGGAACCCACCCCCCGCCCCGGCGAGGTGGTGATCCGGGTGGAGGCCGCCGGCATTTGCGGCACCGACCGCCACCTGTTTCTGGGCGAGTTTCCCAGCACTCCGCCCGTCACCCTTGGCCATGAATTCAGCGGCATTGTCACGGCTGTGGGTGAAGGCGTCGATCTGGCTGCCGGCACCCGCGTCACCTGCGACCCCAACAATCCGTGCCTGAGTTGTCCGCACTGTTTGCGCGGGCGGGTCAACCTGTGCCCCAACAACCGCCCCACCGGCGTGGGACGCGACGGCGGCTTTGCACCGTTTGCTTGCTTTCCGGCCCGCAATGCCATCGCCCTGCCCTTGGATCTGCCCGCCCATCACGGCGCATTCTGCGAACCGCTCGCTTGCACGCTGCACGGGCTCGACCGCGCCGCCCTGCGACCGGGAGAGCGCTGCCTGATCCTGGGGGGCGGCGTCATCGGCCTTTTGGCGCTGCAACTGGCGCGCGCCGCCGGGGCGCAGGTCATGATGCTGACCCGCAGTCGCGAAAAGCAGGATCTGAGCCTGTCTTTGGGCGCGCATCACGTGGCCGCCACGCCTGCGGCCGCGCTGCGGATCTGGCCGCAAGGGGCCGATGCGGTCATCGAATGTGCGGGCGTGGCGGATACGGTCCAGGCCGCCCCCGCGCTGACCGCCAGCGGCGGACGGATCGTGATCCTTGGCGTGCTGGCCAAGGGCACCAAGGTGGTGATTGAACCCTTTGACCTCTTGTTCCGGGAAATCCAGCTGCTGCACAGCTTTCTCAACCCCTTCACCCACGCCCGCGCCGCTTCGATGATTGCGGCGGGCACGGTCACCGTGGCCCCGCTGATCTCGCGCACCCTGTCCTTGGCGCAAGCACGCGATGCCATCGCCACCCCCGCCCCGGCGGGCGAGGTGCGCGCCATCGTGGTGCCCGCATGATCCGGCTCAAGGGGCATCTGATCTGCCTGACGGAGGATGAGGCGCAGATCGTGCACACATACCTGCCCGACCATATCCGCCTGTCGCGCGCAGAACCCGGTTGCCTGTCGTTCGACGTGACCCAAACCGATGATCCGCTGATCTGGGATGTCAGTGAATCGTTCCGCACCCGCGATGATTTTGACGCCCACCAAGCCCGCACCCGTGCAAGCCCTTGGTTTGCAGCAACCCGCCACATCCTGCGCGATTTCCGGGTCGAGGAATTGCGCGACTGAAAGCCTTGCCTGCGCATGCCAATGCTGGACACTGCCCCCGGCAGGCGACATGAAGGGCGCATGAACACGAACGCGCCTTATCGCCCCGTCACTGCCGCCCTGTGGATGCTGGGCTCTGTCGTCTCTTTCAGCGGCATGGCGATTGCCGGGCGGCAATTGCAGGGCGCGCATGACACATTCGAAATCATGGCGGCGCGGTCGTTTGTCAGCTTTTTTCTGGTGCTGGCAGCGGCGGCAGCCATGGGCAAGCTGAGCGATATCAGCGCGATTCGGCTGGGCGGGCATGCGGTGCGCAATATCGTGCATTTTACAGGGCAAAACCTGTGGTTCTGGGCGCTGACCCTGATACCGCTGGCGCAACTGATCGCCATCGAATTCACCTCGCCGCTCTGGGTGATCCTGCTGTCACCGCTGCTGTTGGGCGAACGGATCACCGCCCCGCGCGCATTGGCGGCGGCGTTGGGGTTTGTTGGCATCCTGATCGTGGTGCGCCCGGATTTCAACGCGCTGAACGTCGGCGTGCTGGCCGCTGCCGGGGCGGCGGTCTGTTTTGCAGCAACCAACATCGCGACCAAACGGCTGGCGCGCGATGTCACCATCCTGTCGATCCTGTTCTGGTTGACGGTGATGCAGTTCACCTTCGGCGCGGTGCTGGCGGCGTGGGATGGCCAGATCACCTGGCCGACCGCTGCCACTGCACCGTGGCTTGCGGTGATCGGCGTGACAGGCGTGCTGGCGCATCTGTGCCTGACCTCTGCCTTGCGCCTCGCCCCCGCCACCTTTGTGATGCCGATCGACTTCACCCGCTTGCCGTTGATGGCTGTTGCGGGCGCGCTGTTGTATCAAGAACGGTTGGAGGCGCTGCTGTTTGTCGGCGCCGCCCTGATCCTGTTCGCAAACTGGATCAACATCCGGTCCGAGACGCGAAAGACACACATCCCCGCGTGAAGAAATTGTGACGCGGCGTCATTGATTGACCGTTTGCACCCGCGTCAAATAGCGTTCTTGCAGGGGAAATCCGCCACACGGGATGAGGACACAAATGAAAAGACTCGCGATCGCTGCTGCATCCGCAGCTTTGTCGGCCACTTCGGTTCAGGCGGGGGGCTTCGAACGTTCTGCTCTTCCCTTGGGTTTCATGTTTGAAAAGGGCAATTATGCGGAACTGACATTCGGATCAGTGTCACCCAAAGTATCAGGCGTGCTTGTTCCGGTTCCTTCTGTTACGACCGGGAACGTGACCAAAAGCTACACAACTGTCGGCTTTGCAGTCAAAACCGATATAAATGAAAAGCTGTCATTGGGTCTGACCGTAGACCCCACTTTCGGTGCAGATGTTTTTTATCCCACCGGCACCGGCTTTCCGTTGGCTGGCTCTTCGGCCAAGCTGCGCGGTGAAACGATTGCCGCCGTTGCGCGCTACAAAATCAACGAGAATGTTTCAGTCCATGGCGGTCTGCGGTCCGTCGGAATCGGTGGCGATCTGTTTTTGCCCGCAGCCGGTAACTATCGCGCTTCCTTTGGAAATGACCGGGATCTGGGATATCTGATCGGTGCAGCGTATGAAAAACCAGAGATCGCCCTGCGCGTTGCGCTGACCTACGCCTCTGAAACCAAGCACATGCTCAACACCTCGGTTGTCGGAGTGCCGATGACGTTTGACGTTCCAGTCAAACTGCCCCAGTCGCTGACACTGGATTTCCAATCCGGTATTGCAGCCGACACACTTGTGTTCGGGTCTATCCGATGGATGGACTGGTCGGTGACGCGGCTTGAAGGTCCGTTGCTGCCACCCACCGTCAACCCACTGGTGAGCTATGAGAATGACACCGTCACCTATACCATCGGGGTCGGTCGGAAATTCAGCGATGCGTTTTCGGGTGCGGTTTCGATTGGCTATGAAAAAACCCATGGCAACCCAACCGGAAACCTCGGGCCGACCGATGGGCAACTCAGCCTGCAAGTGGGCGGCACCTTACGCAGTTGGGCGGTGCCCAAGGGGCCAAGCTTCGATCCCTCCGTGAAGCGGATGGCCGTGGAGGTTGAGGACCATCCCTTGGAATATGCAGAATTTGAGGGCGAAATCCCAAAGGGCCATTACGGGGGCGGCCATGTCGCCCTCTACGATCAGGGGCATTGGACAACCGATGGCGATGTCGAGGC
>JBKBQB010000066.1:0-8372 GCA_046292785.1 Paracoccaceae bacterium | reverse complement strand
GCGCAGGCGCTCAAGACGGCGTTTCACACCCATATCCTGATCAAGGGCCCCGAAAAACGCGCGGCGCTGGAACGGGCCCAGACCCTTTCGGTCAGCGACGCGCCGGTGCGCGCGGTGCTGGATGATGCAACTGTTCACTGGACGGAATGACATGACGCAAGATTGGGCCGCGCTGAAACATCACCACACCGAAGTCGAGGGCCGCCAGATCCTGGATCTGTTTGCTGACTCCACCCGCGCGAAGGATTTCAGCGCCGAAGTGGATGGCATGCTCTTTGACTATTCCAAAACCAACATCGATGCACGCGGCCGCGATCTGCTTTTGCAGTTGGCACAATCGGCCGGGGTTGCCGAAAAGCGGGCGGCGATGTTTGCAGGAGTAAAGATCAACGAAACCGAAGGGCGCGCCGTGCTGCACACAGCGTTGCGCAACATGGATTCGCCCTTGGTTGTCGATGGTCAGGATGTGACGATCGCGCTGCGCGACACCCATGCGCGGATGCGTGCCTTCGCAGATGATGTGCGGGCGGGCAGGTTCACCGGGCAGGGCGGGCAGATCACCGATGTGGTGAACATCGGCATTGGCGGGTCCGATCTTGGCCCCGCGATGGCGGTGCTGGCACTGGCGCCGTTCCACGACGGACCGCGCGTGCATTTCATCTCGAACGTCGATGGCGCGCATGCCGCCGATACCCTGCGCAATCTCAGTCCCGAAACCACGCTGGTCATCGTCGCATCAAAGACCTTTACCACGATCGAGACGATGACCAATGCCGATACCGCGCGGCGCTGGATGGCGAAAACCGTGACCGAACCGGGCACGCAATTTGCCGCTGTCAGCACGGCGGCCGAGAAAACCGCCGCCTTTGGCATCGCCAGTGAACGGGTGTTCGGTTTCGAGGATTGGGTCGGCGGGCGCTATTCCATGTGGGGGCCGATTGGGCTGTCTTTGATGCTGGCGATCGGTCCGGACGGGTTTGACGAATTCCTGCGCGGCGGGGCGGCGATGGATGCGCATTTCCGTCAAGCGGAGTTTGCGCAGAACCTGCCGGTGCTGCTGGCGCTGGTGGGGATCTGGCACAACCAGATCTGCGGCTGTGCCACCCGCGCGGTTTTGCCCTATGACCAACGGCTTACCCGTCTGCCAGCTTACTTGCAGCAGCTGGAAATGGAAAGCAATGGCAAGCGGGTGGCGATGGATGGCACCGATCTGCCCACGCATTCCGGCCCGGTGGTCTGGGGCGAGCCGGGCACCAATGGCCAGCATGCGTTTTACCAGTTGATCCATCAGGGCACGCGGATTGTGCCATGTGAATTTCTGGTCGCAAAGCGCGGGCATGAACCGGATCTGGCGCATCAACACCTGCTCTTGGTCTCCAACTGCCTTGCCCAATCCGAAGCTCTGATGCGTGGGCGTTCGCTGGCCGAGGCAACTGCGATCATGGCAAAGAAGGGCCTGACCGGGGCGGAACTGGACCGGCAGGCGCGCCACCGCGTGTTCCCCGGCAACCGTCCCAGCACCACACTGGCCTATGATCAGTTGACCCCCTTTGTTCTGGGCCAGATCATCGCGCTGTATGAGCACCGCGTGTTTGTCGAAGGTGTGATCCTCGGCCTCAACTCCTATGATCAGTGGGGGGTGGAATTGGGCAAGGAACTGGCCCTGGACCTGCAACCCGTGCTGGAAGGCCGGGCCGGGACCGGGGATAAGGATGGGTCGACCGCGCAACTGGCGGCTTGGTTCCGGGCGTGAGCGGAACGCCTCGTCGGCGCACAGCGCCGGCGAGGCCGTCTTGGTTATTTCAGGGCAGCGGTCACGATCACTTCGACCAGATATTCCGGTGCAGCCAGCTTTGCCTCGCCAGTGGCGCGCGCGGGCGTGTGGCCCTGTGGTACCCACGCATCCCAGACCGCGTTCATCGATGCGAAATCAGCCATATCGGCCAGCCAGATCTGCGCCGAAAGGATGCGGGTCTTGTCGGTTCCGGCGGCGGCCAGAATACGGTCCACCTCGGCCAGACAGTCGCGGGTCTGGTCAGCAATCGATGCGCCAGGTGTGCCGACCTGACCGGCCAGCCAGATCATGCCATTGAAGCACACGCCCTCGCTCATCCGCGCGCCGGTGCCGATCCTTGTGATGTCATTGTTCATTGGGACTTCCTTTGTAAAGCGATGCCGCGTGACTAGCGACGGTCGTGCACAAAGAAAAGGGGGTCAGCTCACGCGGGTGCAGGTAAACGTGTCACCCGACGCCGGCGAAAACCAATACAGCGTGCCGTCCTCGTTCACGGCGACGTAAAGCTGGTAGTCATCTTCGAAGGACAGCACGAACCCGGTTCCATCAATGGCGATATCTGTGATCGGCATGTCATCAGATCCGGTGTTGTAGCTGTCGGCGGTAAAGGTGAATGTCGCCACCCCGCAATCCCACCGCCCCTCGAACGCATGCGGTTCCTGCGCCAACGCGGCCCCGGCATAAAGCGACGCCATGACACAAAGGGACAAAAGGCGCATGGCAAATCCGATACATGGCTGGATTGGAGCGGGTGAAGGGAATCGAACCCTCGTCATCAGCTTGGGAAGCTGCTTCTCTACCATTGAGATACACCCGCGGTGACAAGCCGATTAAGCCAGCCGTGCGCCGTCGTCAAGGGCTGCGCGCATCCGGGTCGATCGGATTTTGGTCGGTCGCCCCGTGTGCGCTGCCTTTGGCGCCGAAAAAGTCAGGCGCGCGCCGCCAAGTGTCATGCCGAACAATGTCGCCGGGCGCGTCCGCCACACCATGCAAAGCGCCGCCCCAAGCCATGCCAAGCCATTCAGCTGTGCGCCGGACCACCCATTCCGATGGCTCTGCAACACTTGGGTCCGGGTCAGCACGCGTTGTGATCAGCCAAAGGCGTTTTGTGCGGATCCACAGCGGAAAGCCAAGCCCCTCCAGATCCAGAAAGCCCGACCAGTGGTCCAGCAGCAATTTGGCAGGCGCGGGCAGACCATACCAATAAACCGGGGCCACGATACACAGATCACTGGCGCGACGCATCTGGTCAACCACCTGCGCCAGATCGCCGTCTGGTCTGGCAGGCGGGGCAGGGCGCGGGTCGACAAAGGCGGGCAGGGACAGCTTGGCCAGATCCAGCCAGTGACAGGGACAGGACAGGGTCGTCGCAGCCCGACGGGCAAGCTGTTCGCTGTTGCCTTTGGTGCGGGCTGACGACAGCAGGAACAAAAAGCGGGGCGGGGTGGCGTGGGTCATGGTGTGATGATGACCATGGGCACGCGACCATGGGAAGCAAAAACAAAACCCCCGGACACTTGGGGTGCCGGGGGTGGCCGCATGTCTGACCTGTCGGGTTGGGGGACTTGAGACACCGACGTATCAGACATGGGCGTTCAGACCGCGAGGGGAGTGATGTCCCGCGGCCTGTCTTTTGGCCGTCTTACATCGCGGGCAAAAGCACGGTGTCGATCACGTGGATCACGCCGTTCGATTGTTTGACGTCTGCGATGGTGACGGTGGCCACATTGCCCTGACCATCGGTGATCTTGACGGCATCGCCGTCCATCGCCGCGGTGAATTCACAGCCGCCAACGGTGCCGATCTTGTGCATGCCACCGTCATCCGCGATCATCTTGACGATATCGCCCGACATGGCATTGGCCGCCACCACGTGGCAGGTCAGGATCTTGGTCAGCTGATCCTTGTTTTCGGGCATCAGCAGGGTGTCAACCGTGCCAGCGGGCAGCTTGGCGAAGGCGTCGTTCGTTGGCGCGAACACGGTGAACGGGCCTTCCCCCGACAGGGTTTCGACCAGACCAGCCGCTTGCACGGCGGCAACCAGCGTGGTGTGGTCAGCCGAGTTCACCGCATTTTCGACGATGTTTTTGTCTTCATACATGGCCGCACCACCCACCATCGGGTTTTCGGCGAAGGCGGCGGCGGTGGACAGCGCAAGGATCGAGGCTGCGAGCATAAGTTTCATAAGACATCTCCCGGTAAACACAGGCAGGATCATCCTGCCTTCACCAAGAGATACGAGCGCTGCTTTGACAGAGTTTCAGGACGAAGATTATTTTTTTCGCAAGGTTCGGATTATTTGCGCGCCCCAGATTCAGGCCGCGCAAATCCTCAGACTCAAAGCTCTGCAGTCAGGATCACAGGCCCGGTGGGCGCGCCGGTGGGCGACCCGCCCGCAGGTTCAACCGACACGGCCAGCACCCAGCCGGCAGGGGGGCGCGGATATTCCACTTCCAGCGGATCGACCCCCAGCAAGCCCAATGAAACCGGGGCCGCGCCGGGCGCGATGACCCAAAGCTCATGGGTTTGTCCGTCTGGCGCTGGGGTGCCTGCCACGCGCGTCACCAAAAGATTGGTGCCATTATGGCGTGCCTCGTAGACCAGCGACGTCTGGTCGGTGCCAAGGCTCGCAATCACGGCACTTGGCGCGGCGGGGGGCATCAGTGCCAGAACGCCGATGACGATCACCGATGCGGTGACCGCCCCGGCCAGCCAGGACCGCCAGCCAAACCGGGCCGTCACCTGCTTGGGAAACAGGCGCGCCTCGATCTTGGGCAGCAGGTCGGGCGGCACCGGCACGCTGGCATAGGCGTCGTTCAGGGGCGCAAAATGCGTCACCCATCCTGACACCACCAAAGCGAAATCCGTGTCGGATTTCAGCCGGTTTTCAACGGCAATCCGGTCTTCAAGCGGCAAAACGCCCAGCACATATTCGGCGGCCAGTGCATCGTCTTCCTGCCGGGGGGTCAAAGGGGCGTCGGTCATTGGTCCAGACACTCCTTGAGTTTCAGCAGACTGCGCCGCAGCCAGGTCCGCATGGTGTTCAAGGGAATGTTGTGGCGCAGCGCAAGCGCATCATAGGACAACCCGTCAAGATAGGCGCCACGCACTGCATCGGCCCGCGCGGGCTCCAACGTGTCGAAACACTCCGAAATGCGCCGCGCCTCGCCTTGCGCGATCAGTCGGGTTTCGGCGCGCGGCGCACCATCCGGGATCAGCAAGGCGGCGTCATCGTCATTCTGTTCGGGTTTGCGGGCGCGCAAGCGGTCGATGGCATGGTTGCGCGACAGAGCCACCAGCCAGGTCATGCCGGCACCACGTGACGGATCAAACCGCCCCGCCCGCAACCATACTCTGGTAAAAACCTCTTGCAACGCATCCTCCGCTTCTGACCGTGTGCCAAGGATACGCAGCAATACGCCCATAAGTTTCGGACCGGCTTCGGTATAAAGTGACCGGAACGCGCTGCGGTCTTGCAGCGCAACACGCTCCAGCAGCAGGCAAACTTCGGTGTGGGTCGGGGAGCGTGCGTTCATGCTCGCGAACCTATCATGGCGATGCGGCAATGCCAGCCCCAAAAACCATGGCTCACCCGCGCCGCCTGCGCCCCTCGCGCCCGCCACCCGATGTGTTGAACGACACGTCGGGCAGGGTGACGACCGATGCCAGCGACGGGAAGGTATCCACCGCATGCGGGATGGCGTTGGCATTGACGAAATGCTCCTGAAACCGTGGCGCGATGGCGGTTTCCACCTTGTGGATCTGGTGCACGGTCGCCTCGATCTGGTCGCGCGCCGCCACATTGCACAGTGCAATCCGCGCGCCGGTGCCGGCAGCGTTGCCCGCACTTGTCACCTTGTCCAAGGGTGCATCCGGGATCATGCCCAACACCATCGCGTGTTTGGCGCTGATATGCGCGCCGAACGCGCCCGCCAGCGTCACCCGGTCCACATGGTCAATCCCCATCTCATCCATCAGCAGCCGCGCCCCGGCATAAAGCGCCGATTTCGCCAGCTGGATCGCGCGGATGTCGCCTTGGGTCACCAGAATACGCGGGCCCCCGTCCGCTGTGCCGTCGTGCAGAATGTAGCTGTGGGTGCGCCCCTCGGGCGTGGTGCGCCAGGTGCCGGTCTGGTCCGGCCCACCGATCAACCCGCCGGGATCGACCAGCCCCGCCATCCGCATCTCGGCCACTGCCTCGATGATGCCCGATCCGCAAATGCCGGTGATGCCACTTTTGGCGGTGGCTTCGGCAAAACCCGGCTCATCCGACCACAGATCGGACCCGATCACCCGAAACCGCGGCTCCTTTGTCACCGGATCAATCTGCACCCGCTCGATCGCGCCGGGGGCGGCGCGTTGGCCCGAACTGATCTGCGCGCCCTCGAACGCGGGGCCGGTGGGCGAGGAACAGGCCAGAACCCGCGTCTTGTTGCCCAAAAGCAGTTCCGCATTGGTGCCGACATCAACGATCAGCACCATGTCATCCGATTTGCCCGGTTCCTCCGACAGCGCCACCGCCGCCGCATCCGCGCCCACATGCCCCGCGATGCAGGGCAATATGTAAACCCGCGCCGCCCGGTTGATCGCCCCCAGATCCAGATCACGCGCATCAAGCGACAGACTGCCCGAGGTCGCCAGCGCAAACGGTGCTTGCCCCAGTTCCACCGGATCAATCCCGAGCAGCAGGTGGTGCATCACCGGATTGCACACCACCACCGCCTCATAGATGCTGGCCGGATCAATGCCAGCTTCCGCCGCGACCGACACGGCCAGCGCATCCAGCGCCTCGCGCACCACGCGGGTCATTTCCACGTCGCCGCCCGCGTTCATCATCACATAGGACACCCGGCTCATCAGATCCTCGCCAAAGCGGATCTGCGGGTTCATCACCCCGCCCGAGGCCAGCACCCGCCCGTCGCGCAGATCGCACAGATGCGCCGCGATGGTGGTCGATCCCAGATCGATCGCGAGGCCATGGATCGCGCCCTCATGAAAACCGGGCCACAGGTCAAGGATACGCGGGGTCGCATCATGGTTGCCCTTGTGCAGCGCCACGGTGACCTTCCACGCGCCCTTGCGCAACACGGGTTGCAGACGGCGCAGGATGGCCAGATCGGCCACCACATCCGGCACCTGCCACTGATCACGCAAGGCCAGCGCCAACCGCTCGAAATCGCCCGAAGGCTCGTGCATGTCGGGCTCGGCCACCTCGACATACAAAAGCCGCGTCGCCGGGTCCATCGCGATCACCCGCTCCGCCGCCGACTTGCGGATCACCTGCTTGTGGACCTGGCTTTCCGGCGGCACGTCGATCACCACATCGCCCATCACTTGCGCCTGACAGCCCAGACGGCGGCCATCGAGCATGCCGCGCTTGGATTTATACCGCTCTTCCACCGCGTTCCATTCGGTGAGCGCGTCGTCGTGCACCGTCACCCCGTGCTTGGAAAACTCTCCGTAACCGGGGCTGATCTGGCATTTGGAGCATATCCCGCGCCCGCCGCAGACCGACTCCAGATCCACCCCCAACTGCCGCGCCGCCGTCAGCACCGGCGTGCCCAGCGGGAACCGCCCCCGCTTGCCCGAGGGGGTAAAGATTACGAGGGCGTCGTCAGACATGGGAATACTCCTGTTTGACCTGTTCTAGCAGCTTTCAGTGTGACGACCATGGGAGATGGGGTGCGATTTTTCTGCGAAAAATCAAACAGGCGACCTTTCTGCGAAAGGTCAGGCGAAGAAAGGCTGCCGCGGGTTTTCGCAGAAAACTCGATTGTGAAAATTTTCGCAGAAAATTTGTCAGAAAAGGATCTGCACCGGCTTTGGATCGCAGATCACAATGAACTGGTCGCCCGCCCGCAGCAAATGAAAGCCACGCGCCCGCACTTCCTGTACAAAGCGGTCTTGTCCGATCTCGCGTTTCACCCAAGGCACGGCGCGCCTCACCACACCGCCGCGCGCCTGCCGGGCCGCAAAGACCTGATCGATCCAGTAATCTGCGTTGCTTTGCCTGATGATCGGTTCCATGGAGCAAGCGTAGCCACTCCATGGTTAACATCGGGTTATCACGCCCGTCCGCGGCGGCCACCACGACGGCCTCCGGCGGATTGGGTGGCCGCGTTGGACGCTTCGGCAAAGCTCATCCCGCCCTCGACCGCCTCCAGCACCTTGGCAAAGCGGATCCATTCGCCACCGTTGGAGTCGTGGTTCATCAGGAAGTTGGCGGCACGGATCGCCTCCATTTCCTGTTGGCGCACCGGGTTCATGATGGCGCTGGTCATGCCCGCCCCAATCGCCATCGGCAAGAACGCCGCGTTGATGCCATGCCGGTGGGGCAGGCCGAAGGAGATGTTCGATGCGCCGCAAGTGGTGTTAACGCCCAACTCATCGCGCAACCGGCGCACAAGCGTAAACACCTGCTGGCCTGCGCTGCCCATGGCCCCCACCGGCATCACCAGCGGATCGACCACGATATCATGCGCCGGAATCCCGAAATCCGCCGCGCGCTCGACGATCTTTTTGGCCACGGCAAAGCGCACATCGGGGTCTTCGGAAATGCCGGTATCATCGTTGGAAA
>JBKBQB010000065.1:0-9677 GCA_046292785.1 Paracoccaceae bacterium | reverse complement strand
CCAGCGCGGCGCGGCGGGCCGTGGTTTAAAAGTTCCTCGACACCGTCGCGATCTGCCCCGGCCAGCTGGGGCAGATCGCAGCGCTGTGGGGCATGCGGCACCTGCGCCAATGGGTGGCGGGAGAGCGCGACGAAATCCTGTCGCGCCGCCGCGCCATGGTCGATGGCTTTGCCCAGTTGGAGGGTTGGCGGTTGCTCGGCTGCGGCGCCTATTTTGCCTATGTCGAACATCCGTTCGACATGCCTTCGGATCAATTGTGCAAACGGCTGGTCACTGACGCCTCGATCCTGATGCTGCCCGGCACCATGTTCCAGCCAGAAGGCTCGGCAGCGGGCAAAAGGCAGATCCGGATTGCCTTTGCCAATGTCGATTCGGCAGGCATTGCCGAGGTGTTCCGGCGGTTGAAGGCCTTTCGCGGCTGACAGGCTGCCGCCCTCTTGTTCCCCTGTGCCTTAGCGCATAGACAGTCCCAAAGCAGGTTCCAAAAGGGCGGATCATGGCCAAAGACAGCGACGAAACCCCGCGCAAAAAGAGCAAGGGCAGCCAGATTGTGGTCTGGGCGCTGATGGCCTTGCTGGTCGTCGGGCTGGGCGGATTTGGCGTGACCAGTTTTGGCGGCGGCGTGACCAGCATTGGCCGGGTGGGCGATCGCGAGATCGACACCAACAGCTATGCCCGCGCCCTGCAACAGGAACTGGGGGCGCTGCGGGCGCAGTTTGGCCAGACTGTCACCCTGTCCCAGGCGCAAAGCCTTGGCATTGACCGGCAAGTGTTGCAAACGCTTGTCGCGCAGACCGCCCTGGACAACGAGGCGGCACGGGTGCGGCTTTCGGTTGGCGATGCGGTCGTGGCGCAAAGGATCACCGAAAGTCCGGCGTTTCAGGGCACGGCGGGCCGATTCGACCGCGAAACCTATCGGTTCACGCTGGACCGCAACAACCTGTCCGAAAGCGCCTATGAAGCGACCTTGCGCGCCGATGTCGCGCGGCAATTGCTGACCGGCGCGGTTGCAGGTGGCTTTGTCGCGCCCGCACCGCTGACCGATACGCTTTACAACTGGGTGGGGGAACGCAGGGCATTTTCAGTGCTGCAACTGACGCCGCAAGATCTGGGCGCAGCGGTCGCTGCCCCGGATGACGCCGCGCTGCAAGCGTTTTACGACGCCAACGTCGCCCGGTTCACCGCACCCGAGGCCAAGCGTATCCGCTATGCAGCGCTTTTGCCCGATGACATTGCCGCCGATCAGCCGGTCGACGAAGACGCGCTGCGCCGGATGTATGACGCCCGCCTTGCCGATTTTGTCCAGCCCGAACGGCGGCTGGTGGAACGCCTGATCTATCCGTCGTCCGAAGCCGCGACCGAAGCCCGTGCGCGGATCGATGCGGGTGAGGCGTTCGAGACGCTGGTGGCAGAACGCGGGCTGGATCTGCAAGACATCGATCTGGGCGATGTGTCGCGCGAAGACCTGGGCAGCGCAGCCGACGCCGTGTTCGCGCTGGACGCGCCCGGTGTTGTGGGGCCGTTCGACACCGATCTTGGCCCTGCCCTGTTCCGGATGAATGCCATTCTTGCAGCGCAGGAAATCAGCTTTGACGCCGCCCGCACCGATCTTGCGCTGGAAATGCAGATCGATTCTGCACGTCGCAGCATCGCCGGGCAGGTCGAGACGATCGACGATCTTCTGGCGGGCGGGTCCACCCTGGAAGAGGTGGCGCAAGAGCAAGGCATGACGCTGGACACCCTTGATTACGTTTCGGCAGATGCCGCGCCAGAGGGCATTGCCGCCTATCCCGCATTCCGCACCGCCGCCGACGCTTTGATCGAGGGCGACTTTCCAAAGGCGATTCTGCTGGCCGACGGTGGCGTGGTCGCACTGGAATTTATGCATCTGGTGCCCGCAGCCCCCATCCCGTTCGAGGCCGCGCGTGAGGCTGTGCTGGCGGCCTTTACCGCCGATTCCACCACAAAAGCCCTTGGCGCGCGTGCGGTCGAGGTGAAATCCGAAGTGGAGGGTGGGGCGTCGCTTGGCGCCTTTGGCATCGTGCAGCGCACCGCCAATATCGCGCGCGACGGCTTTGTCGAAGGTGCGCCCCCTGCCCTGCTGACGATCGTATTCGCGATGTCCCCCGGCGATGTGCAGGTCATCGAAGCGCCGGGCTATGTCGGCGTTGTGCGTCTGGATGAGGTGCGCCCGGCCGCGCAGGATGGCGAAGATGTTGTGGCGCTGAAAGAGGCGATCTCGGCGCAGGTGGAACAGGCACTGGCGCAGGATGCGCTGCAACTGTTTTCAAACGCGCTGACCGAAGAGGCCGGGATCTTTCTTGACCAGAGCGCCATCAACGCCGTTCACGCCCAATTCAACTGATCCCACCAAAGGCCCTGACCGATGATCCTTTCCCCCGGCTTTGAAGAGTTCGAGCGCAATTGGGCTGCGGGAAAGAACCAGCTGGTCTGGGCGCGGCTGGCCGCCGATCTGGATACGCCGGTCAGCCTGATGCTGAAATTGGGCGAGGCGCGGCCAGATACGTTCATGCTGGAATCGGTAACGGGTGGCGAGGTGCGCGGGCGCTATTCCATCGTTGGGATGAAGCCGGATCTGATCTGGCGTTGCCATGGCGCGACATCACAAATCAATCGCGAAGCGCGGTTCGATGCGGCGGCCTTTCGGGCGCAGACGGGGCACCCGCTGGACACGCTGCGCGCGCTGATCGCGGAATGTGCGATCGAGATGCCCGACGGGCTGCCCGCCGTGTCGGCGGGGCTGTTCGGCTATCTGGGCTATGACATGATCCGGCTGGTGGAACATCTGCCCGACGTGAACCCCGACCCGCTGGGCCTGCCCGATGCTGTCTTGATGCGCCCGACCGTGGTTGCCGTGCTTGATGGGGTGAAGGGCGAGGTGACGCTGGTTTCCCCCGCCTGGGCCAGCAGCGGGCTGTCAGCGCGCGCCGCTTACGCGCAGGCGGCAGAGCGGGTGATGGACGCGCTGCGCGATCTGGACCGTGCCCCACCCGCACCGCGCGATCTGGGCGAGGCTGCCCCGGTGGGCGAAGCGGTGTCGAACTTTACGCATGACGGCTATAAACAGGCGGTCGAGCGTGCCAAGGACTATATCCGCGCGGGTGATATCTTTCAGGTGGTGCCAAGCCAACGCTGGGCGCAGCGGTTTGAACTGCCGCCCTTTGCGCTTTATCGCAGCTTGCGCCGCACCAACCCGTCGCCCTTTCTGTTCTTTTTCAACTTCGGTGGCTTTCAGGTGATCGGGGCCAGCCCCGAAATCCTTGTGCGCCTGCGCGATGGCGAGGTGACGATCCGACCCATTGCCGGCACCCGAAAGCGCGGCGAAACACCCGAGGAGGACCGCGCGCTGGAGGCGGATCTGTTGGCCGACAAGAAGGAACTGGCGGAACACCTGATGCTGCTGGATCTGGGCCGCAACGATGTGGGCCGGGTGGCGAAGGTGGGCACCGTGCACCCGACCGAGAAATTCACCATCGAACGCTACAGCCATGTCATGCACATCGTCAGCAACGTGGTGGGCCAGATCAAGGATGGCGAGGATGCGCTGTCGGCGCTGCTGGCCGGTCTGCCAGCGGGCACAGTCTCGGGCGCGCCCAAGGTACGGGCGATGGAAATTATCGACGAGTTGGAGCCGGAAAAGCGCGGCGTCTATGGCGGCGGGGTGGGATATTTTGCCGCAAATGGCGAGATGGATTTCTGCATCGCGCTGCGCACGGCGGTGTTGAAGGACGAAACCCTGTATGTGCAGGCCGGAGGCGGTGTGGTTTACGACAGTGACCCAGAGGCCGAGTTTCAGGAAACGGTCAACAAATCCCGCGCCTTGCGCCGTGCAGCCGAAGATGCAGGCCTGTTTGCACAGCGCGGCAATCGCTGATCGGCCCCGGATGGATGGCAGACTCGGGACCAAGCACGGGGCCATCACAAGGCTTTGAGGCACCGTAACAGGGTTTGCATTGCGTTTTGCCGCGCTTACTTGATGATACGTTACAGCCTGCTGGCGACCCGGCGCGCATATCCGCGCCTTGGGCCTGCCGTCCTAATGATGAGGAGTTCGGGAGTGCAGTCCAAAGCCGTTACCTATTCAAATCAACCGGCCCATGCCGCGCGGGGGCGTGCGACGCTCATGGCGATCGGCCTTGGCCTTGCCTTGGCACTGGGTCAGGCGCAGGGGGCTTTTGCCCGCGCGCCAGACAGCTTTGCCGATCTGGCCCAGCAGATAAGCCCGTCGGTGGTGAACATCACCACCTCTGCCACCGTCTCCGGCCCGGCCTCCGGCGCGCCAATGGTGCCAGAGGGCAGCCCGTTTGAGGATTTCTTCCGCGATTTCATGGATCGCAACAACCCCGGCGGCAACAACAACGCGCCGCGCCGGTCCGAGGCACTTGGCTCGGGGTTTGTGATTTCCGAAGACGGATATATCGTCACCAACAACCACGTGATCGAAAACGCAGACGAGATCGAGATTGAGTTTTTTTCCGGCAAGCGGCTGAAAGCCAAGCTGGTCGGAACCGACCCTAAAACCGACATCGCGCTCCTGAAAGTGGAAAGCGAAGCGCCGCTGCCATTCGTGGTGTTTGGCAACTCTGACATCAGTCGCGTGGGCGACTGGGTGGTGGCCATGGGCAACCCGCTTGGTCAGGGATTCTCGGTCAGCGCCGGGATCGTCTCGGCCCGCAACCGGGCGCTTTCTGGCACTTATGACGACTATATCCAGACCGATGCCGCCATCAACCGCGGCAACTCGGGCGGGCCCCTGTTCAACATGGATGGTCAGGTGATCGGCGTGAACACCGCCATCCTGTCGCCCAACGGCGGGTCGATCGGCATCGGGTTTTCGATGGCGTCGAATGTGGTCACCAAAGTGGTCGACCAGTTGAAGGAATTCGGCGAAACCCGTCGCGGCTGGCTGGGCGTGCGGATTCAGGACGTGACACCGGACGTGGCCGAAGCGATGGGCCTGACCGAAGCCTCGGGTGCCTTGGTCACAGATGTGCCGGATGGCCCGGCCAAGGACTCTGGCATCGTCGCGGGCGATGTCATCACCCAGTTTGACGGCAAGCCGGTGCGCGACACCCGTGACCTGACCCGGCGTGTGGCCGACAGCCCGGTGGGACAAGCCGTGCCGGTGATCGTACAGCGCGAAGGCAAGACCGAAACGTTGCAGGTCACGCTTGGCCGCCGCGAAGATGCCGAAGCCGCCGAAGTACGCCCCGCCTCTGCCGACAAACCGGCCGAAGCCAAGGAAGCGGAAATTCTGGGCATGACACTGGCCCCCGTCACCGAAGAGATGAAGCAATCGCTGAACCTGCCCGCCGATGCCGAAGGTCTGGTCGTCGGCAAGGTTGATCCGGCAGCCGAGGCTTACGCCAAAGGCCTGCGCGATGGCGACATCATCACCGAAGCCGGTCAACAAAAAGTGGTGCGTCTGAAGGATCTGGAAGACCGCATCACCGAGGCACGCGACGCGGGCCGCAAGTCGATTCTGCTGTTGGTCCGCCGGGCCGGAGATCCGCGTTTTGTGGCGCTGGCCATCGACTGAGTGAGGCCTGTCACAACCCCACAACAAAAGAGCGCGCGCCAGTCTGACTGGCGCGCGTTTTGCGTGGCAAGTCAGAAATAGGATGACGCGCCGCCGATTTCGCGCAGCAGACGCGAGCGGAAGCTGAACATCCATTCCGCCCGTTCTTCTGCCATGGCGCGCCCGGTCGGCGTTTGCATGGTCTGGGCGATGCGGAACAGTTTCACCTCCAGATGGTCCAGCGCATAGGCGCGGTCATCCAGCGGGCGGTGCTGCGCCATCGGGTCCTGTGGGTGGAACAACGCCCCACCGATGGAACCGGCTACCGCGAACATCCGCGCCAGGCCAATGGCGCCCAAAGCTTCCAGCCGATCGGCATCTTGCAACACCCGCGCTTCGGCTGTGCGCGGCGCAATACCGGCGGAAAAGCTGTGCGCTTTTATGGCGTGGGTCACAATGTCGATCCGGTCAGACGGCCAGCCTTGATCCGCCAGCCAGTCTTCAGCGGCCTGCGCCGACAGGGCTGCAGCCTCTGCCCGGTTGGGCGCGTCTTTGGGCAGGTTCACCGCGTCGTGAAAAATGGCCGCCATGTGCAGCGCCGCCGCATCAAGCCCCGGCTCGTCTGCCATGATGTGCCGACAGTTGGCCCAAACCCTGTCGATATGTCCCAGATCATGCGCCGCATCCTGTTGCCCGTGCCAAAGCCGGATCAGCTCGGCCCGTGCCACTTGAACCAACTGCGTCATTTCTTTTCTACTTCCACCGTCACAAGGCCCAGTTCGCGGGCAGATGTCAGTGCCAAACGGTCACTTTCCAGGCCCCGATCCGCCTGGAACCGCCGCAGGGCTGCGCGTGTCGGCGCGTCCATCTGTCCGGTCAGGGGCAGCAGATAAAGCCCGCGCGCCTTCAACGCCCGTTGCAGGCTGGCGATGAAATCCACCGTCATCTCCTCCGGGCAAGGGCTGCGGAACCAAACCTCTTCGCGCTCTTGCACGATCTTTTGCCTTGCCTCGGAATGGAACACCGCAGGCGACAGCACTGTGCCATCCGGCGCCCGCTTCGCCTCCGAAACCATCACCTGTTCGGTCACCGTTTCGATCACCATCGGGGTCACATCAGAGGCCCAGCACTCGCCTCGGGCGCTTTGTGGCGGGCCAGGCGTGGTCAGACGGACCAGATCCATTGACAGATCGGCACGTCCTGGCGGTTCAGGCACGTTGGTCTGTTGGCAGGCTCCAAGCCATAGGAACGCCCCCAAAAGGGCCAAGGGCGCGTTGCGCATCATCCGAATGTCATGCCCTGCCTGCGCCGGTAGCCCCGGCTGTGATAGGAACACGTTAACACAGCCTGACCCTTCGTCCTAGCATTCCGGCCAAGATCATGGGGGCTGCGTTGCAACCCGGCAACCCTGTGGACACAACCGATGTGCCCCCGGTCGACATAGCCCAAATGCCGCCCCTCCCCCTCTGGCCAAGTGTGCCATTCTGGCCTATGTCAAACCGAAGGCGCCAGATTTCGACAAAGGGACGAAAACAGACGATGGCCAAGATCAAGTATGTAGAATTCGGCGGCAAAGAACATATCGTGGACGTGGCCAATGGCCTGACCGTGATGGAGGGCGCGCGAGACAACGGTATTCCGGGCATCGAGGCCGATTGCGGAGGCGCCTGCGCCTGTTCCACCTGTCATGTCTATGTAGCGCCCGATTGGGTGGACAAACTGCCCAAGAAAGACAGCATGGAAGAGGATATGCTGGATTTCGCCTATAAGCCCGACCCGGCCCGGTCGCGCCTGACCTGCCAGCTCAAGGTATCCGATGCGCTGGATGGGTTGGTTGTTCACATGCCCGAAAAGCAAATCTGATGCGGACCATCCTCGCGCTGGTGACCGGGCTTTGCAGCCCTGCGATGGCGCAGGATATTGCGGCTGCCAGACTGGTGGCCCCGACCGACCGTTATGCCCATGCCGTTCTGGGCGATGCACTTGAATGGGGCGGTTTGGAACTGACGCTTTCGGATGGAAAGCGGTTGCGCATCACCCTGCCCGACAGCCTTGTGTTCGAAGATGTCACGGCCAGGCTGGGCGATTTTGATGGCGATGGCCACGTCGAGGTGATGGTGGTTGAAACCTCACTCAAGCGAGGTGCGGCACTTGCAATTTACGACACTTCGGGCAGGCGCGCCGCAACGCCCTATATTGGTCAGGCAAACCGCTGGCTGTCCCCGGCAGGATGGGGTGATTTCGATGGCGATGGCCGGGTCGAGATTGCCTATGTCGACCGGCCCCATCTGGCGCGCGAGTTGGTCTTTGTGCGACTGGAAGGGGACAGATTGACCGAGATCGCCCGTGCGCCGGGGGTCACAAACCACCGCATCGGGGAGTCCACGATTTCTGGCGGCACCCGCCGTTGTGCTGGTCGCGATGCGGTGATCGTGGCATCAGCAGAATGGACACGGGTGATAGAGGTGACGCTTGAAGCGGGGGGCGTCAAGGCCCGCGATATAGGCCCATGGCGCGAACCGGGGCCGGACCTGACCCGCTGCCGCTAAAACCCGATCCAGCGGCCCCCATCCAGCCGGAAAAGGGCAATCAGCATTGCGACCTCAGCGATGGACGCAGGGCCAAGCAGCCAACGCTGATACAACTTCAGACGGGTCATCATCGCCACCTGTTCCAAACGCAAAGGGGCCAGTGCAAGCACCGGCCCCTCGGCAAGATCCACCAGCCCGAGGGCCAGCAGAACCCAGATCAGGGCGCGAAGGTCGCCGCAGGTGCTGCCGTCGGTTCGGTTGCCGCACGGTCATCCGGCGCGATATCGCTGCGCAGGTAGGTGAAGAACTCCGAATCCGGCTGCATCACGATTGACGAATTGCCCGATTGCAACGCTCGCTCATACGAGGTGAGCGAGCGGGTAAAGGCAAAGAATTCAGGATCGCGGCCAAAGGCTTCGGCATAGATGCCGTTGCGTTCGGCGTCAGCCTCACCGCGCGCCACTTCGGCCATGCGCCGTGCTTCCGACGTCAATTCCACCACGGTCCGGTCTGCGGTTGCCCGCACCCGTTGCGCGGCTTCCCCACCGCGGGCGATCTCGTCCGCAGCTTCACGTTCCCGCTCGGCCCGCATCCGCGCAAAGGTTGCGGCAAGGTTCTGCTCGGGCAGGTCGGTTCTGGTCAGGCGCACGTCGATGACCTCGATCCCCAGCGCACCCGATTCAGCCCGCGCACGATCACGGATCTGGTTCATCAGCGATGTGCGATCCTCGGACAGCACGCGGTTGGATGGCACCGAACCCAACACCTCGCGGATGGCCGCGTTCAGGATTCTGTCCAGACGGGTTTGGGCGGAATCGACACCACCCGCACCAACGGCTTCACGAAAGTCGATCAGATCGACAATCCGCCAGCGTGCGAAGGCATCGACCACCAAACGGCGATCATCCAGCGGTGTGACTTCGATCGGTTGGGTCGGCAGGCCAAGAATACGGTCGTCATAGCGCACGACGTCTTGAATCAAAGGGATCTTGAAGCCAAGACCGGGGGTTTCGCGCACCTGTTTGACCTGCCCGAATTGCAGCACAAGCACCTTTTCGCGTTCGTCCACGATAAAGATCGACGACAGGATCGCGGCACCGATCACCACAACGACCGGCAGAATGATTTGAAATTTCATCAGTTGTTCCCTCCGGCCGTGGTAGCAGCTGCCGGGGATGCTGCCGCGCGACCCAACTCGTTGAGCGGCAGGAATGGCACAACCCCTTGACCACCATCGCCACCCTGAACACCATCCAGGATAACCTTGTTCATGCTGCCCAGCACCCGCTCCATCGTTTCCAGATACATGCGCTTGCGCGTGACTTCCGGAGCTTTGACATATTCCTCATACACCGAAAGGAAGCGGCTCGCTTCACCCGAGGCGTCGTTGACGACCTGGGCGCGATAGGCTTCGGCCTCTTCTACCAGGCGGGCAGCTTCACCGCGCGCGCCGGCTGTTACCCGGTTGGCATAGGCGTCAGCTTCCTTTTCCAGCCGGTCACGCTCCTGTTGTGCCGCCTGAACGGCGCGGAAGGCGTCGATCACATCGCTTGGCGGATCGGCCTTTTCAAAGTTGACCCGGATCACCCGAAGGCCCGCATCCTAAG
>JBKBQB010000064.1:0-10099 GCA_046292785.1 Paracoccaceae bacterium | reverse complement strand
CTGCGCGAAAGCCTTGATCAGTCCAGCGTTTCAAGCACATCTGCCAGCGTGCCGATCAGCGTGTCGATCTGTTCTTTGTTGATCATCAGCGGCGGCGACATGGCAATGATATCGCCCGTCGTGCGGATCAGGATGTTCTTGTCGTAAGCGGCAAGAAACGCGCTGAACGCCCGTTTTGTGGGCTCGCCCGCAATCGGATCCAGTTCCACCGCGCCGATCAGACCCATGTTGCGCACGTCGATCACATGGCGCGAGTCTCTCAACGAGTGCAGCGCGTCTTCCCAATAGGGGGCGATTTCGGCGGCGCGTTCGAACAGTGATTCCTCTTTGTAGGTCTCCAGCGTGGCGACCCCGGCGGCGGATGCGATCGGGTTGCCGGAATAGGTATAGCCGTGGAACAGCTCGATCATATGCTCTGGCCCGTCCATGAAGGCATCATGCACATCTGCCGTGGTCAGCACCGCGCCCATGGGGATCACCCCGTTGGTCAGGCCCTTGGCTGTGGTCATCATATCGGGCAGCACACCGAAATAATCGGCAGCAAATGGCGCGCCAAGGCGGCCAAAGCCGGTGATGACCTCATCGAAAATCAGCAAGATGCCGTGCTTTTTGGTGATCGCACGCAGCTTTTCCAGGTATCCCTTTGGCGGCAGGATCACCCCGGTGGACCCCGCCACGGGTTCCACGATCACCGCCGCGATGGTTTCTGCCCCGTGCAGCGCCACCAGCTTTTCCAGATCATCCGCCAGCCACGCGCCATGTTCCGGCTGGCCACGCGACCAGCGGTTTTCCTCGGGCAGATGGGTGTGAGGAAGATGGTCTACCCCGTTGAGAAGACTGCCGAAATGGCGGCGGTTGTTGACGATGCCACCCACCGAGATGCCGCCGAAGTTCACCCCGTGATAGCCGCGCTCGCGCCCGATCAGCCGGGTCCGGGTCGCCTGACCCTTGGCGCGGTGATAGGCAATCGCCAGTTTCAGTGCCGTTTCAACGCTTTCCGAGCCGGAGTTCGTGTAGAACACATGCTCGATGCCGGGCGGCGCCATCTCCACAATCCGGTTTGCCAGCTCGAACGCCACCGGGTGCCCCATCTGGAAGGCGGGGGCATAATCCAGCTCTGCCGCCTGCTTCTGGATCGCTTCGGTGATCTTGGGCCGGCAGTGCCCTGCGTTGCAGCACCACAGCCCCGCCGTGCCGTCCAGCACCTGCCGCCCATCGGAGGTGGTGTAATGCATGTCCTTGGCCGCTATGAGCATCCGCGGGTTCTTCTTGAACTGGCGGTTGGCGGTGAACGGCATCCAAAAGGCGTTCAGGTCATTGGGGGCTTTGCGATCCAGCGCCATGGGCTTGGGTTCCTGTTGGGGCGGCCTTGCGGCGCGCGGGTGGATTTTGACCGGATGGTCAGATATTGCTATCACGCGGCGCGGGTCAGTCAAGGCTGTCACCGGGCTGCCATGATCCTGCGCTCAAGCTTAGCATGAACCGCAGGTGCTGTGGCAATTGCAAGATGTCGGATTTTGCGCTTAGCTGTCGCGCCGCGCACAGGAATGACACGACGATGCCAAGACCCAAGACCCGCATCCAGATCAGGAACTCGGAAACCATTCTGGAAGCGGCGCTTGACGTCTTTTCGGCCCATGGGTTCCGGGGCGCGACGCTGGACCAGATCGCCGATGTTGCGGGATTGTCCAAGCCCAACCTGCTGTATTATTTCCCGTCCAAGGACGCGATCCATCGCGCGCTCTTGACCCGGTTGCTTGCCACTTGGCTGGATCCCTTGCGCGACATGGACCCGCAGGGCGAGCCGGTGGCGGAAGTGATGGCTTACATGCGGCGCAAGCTGGAACTGAGCCGCAATTTCCCGCGCGAAAGCCGGTTGTTCGCCATCGAGATCCTGCAAGGAGCCCCGCGCATGCGCGAAGCGATCGAGGGGGAGTTGACCGCGCTGGTGGCGGAAAAGGCCATGGTGCTGCAACGGTGGATGGATGAGGGGCGCATCGCCCGGCTGGACCCGGTGCATCTGGTGTTTTCGATCTGGGCATTGACGCAGCATTACGCGGATTTCGATGTGCAGGTCCGCAGCGTGCTGGGCGAAGGGCACGACCCCTATGGCGAGGCCGGGGCCTTTCTGGAAACGCTGTATGCGCGGCTTCTGGCTCCCTGACCTTTTTTGACAATCGGTTGTAAATCTCTCTCACGCTTGTAAAGCTGGGCGGGCCCGAAGCCATCGGTTTGCCATGCCCAACAGCCAATCCTTTGCATCCGTCAATCTGACCGGCAGCCTGATCCGCGAGCGGCGGCTGGCGCTGGGGCTGCGGCAGGGCGAGGTGGCCAGGCAAGTGGGCGTGTCGGCCAGTTATCTGAACCTGATCGAACACAACCGCCGCCGGGTCGGGGCCGAAGTGCTGGCGCGGCTGGCGCAGGTGTTGGGCACCGAAGCCGCCACGCTGTCCGAAGGGGCAGGCGGCGCGCTGATCGACGATCTGCGCGCGGCGGCGTCGAACGTGCCGGGGGGGCAGCCCGAACTGGACCGGATCGAGGATTTCGCCAGTCGCTTTCCGGGGTGGGCCGCCGTGCTGGCCGCGCAACACCACCGCGCCGCGCAACTGGAGCGGGCGGTGGCCGCGCTGAATGACCGTCTGACCCACGACCCGCATCTGTCTGCATCCTTGCACGAGGTGCTGTCGGCACTGGCCTCGGTTCGGTCCACGGCAGCCATTCTGGCCGATACCGAGGATATCGAGCCGGACTGGCGCGAACGGTTTCACCAGAATCTGCATCAGGACAGCGAACGGCTGGCCCACGGCGCAGAGGCTTTGGTGGCCTATCTTGACGGGTCGGAGGATACCGCGGTGGAGGCCGGTCTGGCCGCGCCGCAAGAACAGGTAGAGGGCTGGCTTGCGGCGCGCGGTTGGCATGTGGCAGAACTGGCAGAGCCGGGCGGCTTTGACCGGCTGTCGGTCGAAGTGGCGGGGCTGGCCTCTGCCGCCGCGCGGTCACTGGCTGGCGATTTCCTGCGTCAGGCGGCGCAGGAAGCGCAAGGCTTGCCCGATCCGGCCCTGCGCGGGGCGCTGGCGCGCGGCGAAGATGATCCCGCGCAGCTGGCGCAGCGGAGCGGCCTGTCGGTCCTTGCGGTGATGCGACGGATCGCGCTGTTGCCGGGATCGGATGCCGGGCTGGTGATCTGTGACGCGTCGGGCACCTTGCTGTTCCGAAAGCCGGTGGAGGGTTTTGCCCTGCCGCGGTTCGGCGCGGCCTGTCCGCTCTGGCCGCTGTTCGGGGCGCTGGCACGGCCGATGACGCCGCTGGTGGCCTGGGTGGAACCGGCGGGCCGCGCGGCGCGGCTGTTCCGCACCCTGTCGATCTGCGAGACCCGGTTGCCGCAGGGCTTTGGCGGGCCAGAGCTGCGCGAGGCGGCCATGCTGATCCTGCCCGAGCCAGCGCCGCGCGGGTCGGGGGCGGTCGTGGCGCTTGGTTCGTCATGCCGGATCTGTCCGCGCGGGCTTTGTCCTGCCCGGCGCGAGCCGTCGATCCTGACCGACAGTGCGGCGCAATAGAGCTTTGACATGGGCGGGCAGAGGCCGGATAGTCTGGTCATGTCCGGTGGCAGGCCGGAAGGGGGAAGCAACACATATGACGGCGCGGGTGCTGCTCATCGAGGATGAGCCGAACATCACCGAAGCCATTCGGTTCATCCTGTCGCGGGACGGCTGCGATGTGATGACGCTTGCCGACGGGATCGGGGCGGTGTCGGCGGTGCGCGCGGCGATGCCGGATCTGGTGATCCTTGATCTGATGTTGCCCGGTGTCAGCGGTCTCGACATTCTGGCCCAGCTCAGGGCCGACCCGGCCACGCAATCGCTGCCGGTGATGATGCTGACCGCCAAGGGGCAAGGTCGCGACCGCGAGGCGGCCGAACGCGCCGGCGCCAGCCACTTCATGACCAAGCCGTTTTCCAATGACGAGATGCGCGCCGCCGTGCGGGCGCTGACCGGAGGCTGACACGGTGGCACAGTCCCCGCGCAACCAGCCGCTGTTCCTGCGCCCCGCCAGCTATCGTCTGCGCAGGCGGCGCGATGCCGCGCGGCTGCTGCCGGTGGTGGGTCTGTTTCTGATGCTGCTTCCTGTGCTGTGGGCACCGCAAGACACCTTCCGCAGGGATACCGCGCCGGACGGGATTTACCTGTTCGTGATCTGGGCCGGTCTGATTGTGCTGGCGCTGCTGGTATCGCGCAGCCTGAACACCTCGGACGAGGGGGATGATGCCGGCACAGGTCGCGACCCGGACCAAAGACCGTAGAGGCAGATCGCAATGCCCTTCAACATTCTGGTTCTGTCCTGTCTTGCCTATGTGATCTTTCTGTTCCTGGTCGCATGGGCCGCAGAGCGGCGGGCGGATCGTGGCAAACTGGGCTGGTTGCAATCGCCGCTGATCTACACCCTGTCGCTTTCAATCTATTGCACCGCCTGGACGTTTTACGGCGCGGTCGGCTATGCGGCACGGTCGGGGTTGGAATTCCTGACCATCTATCTGGGCCCCACAATCGTGTTTGTCGGCTGGTGGTGGGTGTTGCGCAAACTGGTGCGGATCGGACGTCAGCAGCGGGTGACCTCGATTGCCGACCTGATCTCCAGCCGGTTCGGCAAGTCGAACCTTCTGGGCGTGATCGTGACGGTGATCGCGGTGGTTGCAGCCACGCCCTACATCGCGTTGCAACTGCAATCAGTCACCCTGTCGTTCAGCGTTTTCGCCAGCCCCACCGATGACGGTTTCGCCCCGCCGGGCACCGAGGCGACGGCGATCTGGGTGGCGGGGGGGCTTGCACTGTTCACCATCCTGTTCGGCACGCGCAATCTGGACGCCAAGGAACAGCACCACGGTATTGTCACTGCCATTGCGGTGGAGGCGGTGGTCAAGCTGGTCGCGCTGATCGCGGTGGGGGTATTCGTGGTCTGGTTCATCGCAGACGGACCCACCGACATGATCGCGCGGATCGATGCGTCCGACATTGCTGACTGGAACCTGCAACCGGGCCGCTGGGCGGGCTTGCTGTTTGCGGCGGGGGCGGCGGTGATCTGCCTGCCGCGAATGTTTCAGGTGATGGTGGTGGAAAATGCGGATGAACGGCATCTGGCCACCGCGTCCTGGGCGTTTCCGCTGTATCTGTTCGCGATGAGCCTGTTCATCGTGCCGATTGCGGTGATGGGGCTGGAACGTCTGCCCTCCAGCGCCAACCCCGACATGTTCGTCCTGACCCTGCCCTTGGCCGAGGGGCAGGGCGCGCTGGCGATGCTGGCGTTTCTGGGCGGGTTTTCCAGTGCCACCAGCATGGTGATCGTGGAATCGATCGCGCTGGCCACCATGGTTTCCAACCATATCGTGATGCCGGTCTGGTTGCGGCTGCGCCCGTCGCGCGCAGTGTCGGGCGATGTGCGGCGGTTGGTGATCCTGTCACGGCGCATCTCCATCGGTGTGGTGCTGGCGTTGGGCTATGCCTATTACCGGATGTCGGGCGGGTCGGCGGCGCTGGCCTCGATCGGGTTGATTGCTTTTGTAGGCGTGGCACAGATCCTGCCTGCCATGTTGTTCGGCATCTTCTGGCGCGGGGCAACGCGGGTTGGCGCGGCGCTGGGCATGACCGTGGGCTTTGCCGTCTGGGCCTATACGCTGTTCCTGCCGTCCTTTGGTCCTGATGCCGTGATCCCTGCCATGGTCTTCGTTGACGGACCCTTCGGCATCGACTGGCTGCGCCCGCGCGCGTTGTTTGGCGTGGCGACGATGGACCCGCTGCTGCATGCGCTGTTCTGGTCGATGGTGCTGAACACCGCAGCGTTCCTTGTGGGGTCGCTGTTCACCTTTCCCGGCCCGGTGGAACGGATGCAGGGCGCGGCCTTTGTGCGGGTGTTCGACACCACGACGGACAGCCCGCGCGGGTGGCAGCGGGGGCTGGCCGAACCCGAGGATCTGCTGGTGATGTCGCAGCGCATCATGGGGGACGACGACGCGCTGGTGTTTTTCGAGGCCGAGGCGAAGGGGCAGGGCAAGGCGGGCTATCTGCCCGATCCGTCGCCCGAGTTCATGGCGCGACTGGAACGGCGGCTGGCGGGGTCGGTGGGGGCCGCGACCGCGCATGCGATGATGAGCCAGCTTGCGGGACGCGCGACGGTGACGGTCGAGGATCTGATGGCGGTGGCGAGCGAATCGGCGCAGATCATGGAATATTCCGCGCGGCTGGAAACCCAGCAGGAGGAGGTGACCCGCACCGCGCGCGCGCTGCGCGAGGCCAATGAAAAGCTGATGCAGCTGTCGATCCAGAAAGATGCCTTCCTGAGCCAGATCAGCCACGAGCTGCGCACGCCGATGACCAGTATCCGCGCGTTCTCCGAAATTTTGACCGAAGGCGACATACCGGCCGAAATGGTGGCGAAATATGGCCGCATCATCCATGACGAGGCCAAGCGGCTGACCCGGCTGCTGGATGATCTGCTGGATCTGTCGGTACTGGAAAACGGCACGGTGCAGCTCAATCTGGGGCTGGCGAACCTGAGCCAGATGATCGACCGCGCGTTGGCAAGCGCCAGCCACACCAAGCCCGAGCGCAGTTTCATCATCCACCGGGATCTGCCGATGGAGAATATCTTCATCCGCACCGATGCCGACCGGCTGGTGCAGGTGTTCATCAACCTGATCTCGAACGCGCGCAAGTATTGCGATGCGGCCTCGCCCGAGCTGCGGATTTCGGTGCGCCAGAAGGGGGGGCGGATCACGGTGGATTTTGTCGACAACGGTTCTGGCATCGCCAAGGACAGTCAGGCGCTGATCTTTGAGAAATTTGCCCGCCTGACAGATCAGACGCGGGCGGGCGGCGCGGGGCTGGGGCTGGCGATCTGCCGTGAGGTGATGGCCAATCTGGGGGGCACCATCACGTATTTGCCGGGTCAGGGCGGGGCCGCGTTCCGGGTGGCGGTGCCGCTGCGGCTGGATCGAAAAGCCGCCTGACCGGGCCCGCGTCAACCGTTTGGTAACGTCGATGCGCAAGACTGGCGCAAAGCGGACAAGGATTGGGGTCGCCGTGGCGGGTGAGGTGAAGCGCAAGAAAGTGCTGTCCGGGCGTCAGGCTGCCCTTGAGGGCGGGTCGGGGGCGGAACGGGCGTGGCGCGTGGCGTTTGCGCGGGCCACGCGTGACATGATGGATCTGCCGGTCGATTTTGTCAGCCTGACCTCGGCGCGGCTGTCACTGGCCGAATTGCTGGACCTGCCCCAGGATCGTGCGCTGATCCTGATGCTGGAGGGGCCGGCGGAGGGGTTGGGCCTGCTGATCCTGTCGCCCGACCTGTTGTCCGCGCTGATCGAGGTGCTGACGCTGGGCAAATGCGGCACGCAAACCCCCGATCCACGCAAGCCCACCCGCACCGATGCCGCGATGATCTCGCCCCTTGCCGATCTGGCCCTGTCGCATCTGGAGGAGGCGTTGGCCGAAGAAAGTGACCTGTGCTGGACCAGCGGCTTTCGCTATGCCTCGTTCATCGAGGAGGCGCGGTCTTTGGGTCTGTTGTTGGAGGATATGGCGTTTCGCGCGTTGACCGCCCGGTTGTCGCTGGCGCAGGGCGCGCGGGTGGGTGAGATGATTCTGGTGCTGCCGGCGGAAGGGTTGGGGCGCAAGGCGCGGCTGAAAGCCGATGTCGTGCCGCAATCGGTGGCGCGCCCTGCCTTTGCCGCCGCCCTTTGCGCCCGCGTTGAAGGGGCGCCGTGCCAGCTCGACGCGGTTTTGTCGCATTTGTCGATGCCCTTGGCCGAGGTGATGGACCTTTCGGTTGACAGGGTTCTTGCCCTGCCAACGGCGGCACTGGACAAGATCAGCCTTCGCGGGTCGGATGGCCGCCATCTGGCCGAAGGACAGTTGGGCCAACACCGGGGCATGCGGGCCATCCGTGTGACGTCACAGACGTTGGGTATTTGTCCGCCGCCGCAGACCTTTGCGGCATCCAGCCCTGGCACCGTTGAGCAATGGGCTGCGGGCGCGCAAAACCCGTCACCCTTTGGGCTTGACGGCTTTTGCGCGACCGGCACGGATTAGCGGCCCGGTGCTGGCAGGATCAGCCCTTGGCCAGCATGTCGATCTGCGGGCGCAAGCCTTCCAGATTGTAGCCGTGGCGTGCCGGTATTGCGACCAGATCATCGGTCGGCATCTCGCCCGCCTTGGCCAGCGCCCAGCAGATGGAGGATCGGTTGCCGCTGGCGCAATAGGCCAGAACCGGGCCGGTGGCTGAGGCAATCGCCTCGGCCTGCGCGGTCACATTTGCCATGGTCAGCGCGCCACTGATCACCGGGTTCACCACAAACTCCAGCCCCGCCGCTTCGGCCGCCGCCTGCATTGCCTTTGCGTGATGCGAGGGCGGAATTTCGCCATCGGGCCGGTTGTTGATCACCCGCGTATAACCTGCCGCCTTGATCGCCGCGAAATCCTCGGGGTCGATCTGGGGTGACACGGCGTAATCGGGGGTCAGCGGGCGGATGTCCATGAGGTTGCTCCTTTGGCGGTGAGGGCGCGGCGCAGCGCGGGCGTGGCGACCATAGCGCCCAGCATCGCAACAATAAAGATCAGACCGCTTGTTCCGTTCAGCAAGGCCGCTGCAAGGGCAGGGCCGGGGCACAGGCCGACAAGCCCCCAGCCAAGCCCGAACAGCACCGATCCGATGATCAGGTTCGAATTCAGCTTCTGATCGGGTTTGGCCGGAATCGGCGTGCCCAGCACGGAGGTTTTGCGCCGTTCGGCCACCATCCACGCAATCGCCATCGGCAGGATCGCGCCGCCCATCACAAAGGCAAGCGTGGGGTCCCACGCGCCGAACACATCCAGCCAGCCCTGCACCTTGACGGTATCGACCATGCCCGACACCAGCAGCCCCGCCCCGAACAACGCCCCGGACAGGGCGGAAAACACGATGCGCATCATATCAGATCACCCCAAGCACATGACGGAAGGCGACCACGGCCACGCCGCCCGCCACAATATAAACGATTGTCGCCGCCAACCCGCGCCATGACAGCCGCGAGATGCCGCAGACCCCGTGACCGGAGGTGCAGCCATTGGCCAGCCGCGTGCCAAATCCCACCAGCAGGCCGGCGGCGATCAGCAGCCAGACATTGTCGGTCAGCCGGGTGTCAACCGACGTGTAAAGCCCGGCCAGCACCGCCGGAACCACCACCAGACCGGCCAGAAAGGCCAACCGCTCGCTCCAGTTGCCGCGCCCCGAACCATCGACCAGCCCGCCGATGATGCCCGAAGCGCCCATGATGCGGCCATTCATCAGCAGAAAAAGCGCGCCCGCGCTGCCGATCATCAGCCCGCCGACAAGGCCCCAGATCCAGTCTTGGTCCAGCATTGTGCCATCCTGTTTTGTTCATGAAATCAGTGTGTAGGGCGGCCATGCTGCCCCCCGTTTCGCGTGGATCTTACAATCCGTTGATCGGCACCTTCAGATAGCGTTGCCCGTTGTCTTCGGGTTCCGGCATCTGTCCGGCGCGCATGTTGACTTGCAGCGACGGAATGATCAGGCGGGGCATGGCAAGGCTGGCATCGCGGGCCTCGCGCATGGCGATGAAATCCTCGCGGCTTTTGCCAGCCCCCACATGGATGTTGAGCGCCTTTTGCGCGCCGACGGTGGTTTCCCACGCAAAGTCATCGCGTCCCGGCGCCTTGTAGTCATGGCCGACAAAGATCCGCGTCTCATCCGGCAGGGCCATGATCTTTTGCACCGAATCGAACAGGGTTTCGGCAGAGCCGCCCGGAAAATCACAGCGCGCCGTGCCGAAATCGGGCATGAACAGCGTGTCGCCCACAAAGGCCGCATCCCCGATCACATAGGTCAGGCAGGCCGGGGTATGGCCCGGCGTGTGCAGCACATCGCCGCGCATCTGGCCGATGTGAAAGCTGTCGCCTTCCTGGAACAGCTGGTCGAACTGCGATCCGTCGCGCTGGAACCGTGTGCCCTCATTGAAGATCTTGCCAAAGGTGTTTTGCACGACCGTGATGCGGTCGCCAATCCCGATCTTTCCGCCCAGACGCTCCTGGATATAGGGCGCGGCGGAAAGGTG
>JBKBQB010000063.1:0-10326 GCA_046292785.1 Paracoccaceae bacterium | reverse complement strand
CGGCGGGCGCAGACGGGGGCGCAGGCTGGCAAAGCGGCTGTCTCCGGCAGGGGCAAGCGATGCATCTTCATCAGCGACCGCATCTGCGGCCAATCCTTCGGGCCGCAAACGCGGGCGCGCAGCCGAAAGTGTCGGGTCGGCAGAATATGTGTCTGCCGGCAGCACCTCGGCTTCGGCGGTGGGCGCAACCGATGTCGCTGCTGCGCTGTCAGGCGATGCAACCGGAACCGTAACCACGGCTTCTGCCGGTGCCGGTGCGATGGAGGCGGGGCGCGGTGGTGGCACCCGCGCGGGCCTTCCCGCTACCAGAAACACGCCTTCGGGTGTGACGATACCTTCGGCTGTTGGCACGATGCGGCCGTCCGTGTCGAACTGATAGACAGTGCCGAAGGGCGGCGGCGGCATTTGCGCCGCTGGCGGGGCGTCGCCCCGATCTGCCGGAGCCGACAACACCAACGGGTCGCTCAATGATGGGGGGGCGTCCATTCCGGCCAGAAAAATCTCGTCCTGATTGGCAGGGTCTGGCTGCGCCGCAGTTGCCGCGACATCCTGCACGCCAGTCTGCGGCGCGGGTTCCACAACAACCGGCGCGGGCTCTGGCACCACTTCGGCTTCAGGCGCAGCAAGTTCCGCCAGATCGACGTTCACCGGCAGATCCGCAGACTCTGGCACATCGGCCAGCATGTTTTGCCCGGCATCCGGCAACTGCCCGTCTGCAATCGCTTCGTCATCCGCACCGGCCACCTGAACCGCATCTGCCGAGTCATTCGTGCGGGTCAGATAAAACGAAGACCACGCGGCAACAAGCGCCAGAAGCAGCAGCAACACCCCGGTCAGGATCAGCCCAAGATATTTGGGCTTGCCCCGATTGGGCAAGTGGCGCGCGCTCAACCCCTTTGCGATGGCATCGGGCGAAACCGGCGCCTGCCGCGACAGCGACCTTGCCGCAGACCTGGCACTGATCGTCTCAGCCGAGGCGTCCATCGGGGCCGAAAGGGTCGCACCCGCCGCCAGGGCGGGAGAAGGCACCGGCTTGACAGCATTCGCAGCGCCCGCCACTCCATTCGGGGGGGCCTTTTTGGCGCGCGTTCCCGGAATGCTGGGCGCAGTCACCAAAGTGCCAAGGCCGCGCAAACCCTTGTTTGCCTTGCCGATGACCGAAGCGGGTGGGATCGGCGGATCACCCGGCATGCGCGGCGGCGGCGGCACCGGATCATCGTAGCTGAACTTCGGCGCCGGCCTTGCCGAGGCAGGGCGTTCCACAATCGGTTTGACCGGAGCCGGGCGCGCGGAGCCGGGCCCGGCAGGTTTTGCGCCGGAGATCTCTGCCGATGGAGGAACTGCAGATCCCAAGGATCGTGGCGCACCGTCAGCCGGACGTCGGCTGGAGAATGCCATCAAAGCGGCAGGAGAGGGCGGCGGCGGAAGCTCATCATTCTGTGTGGTCTGTCCGGACAACACAGAGGCACGGGGCGGCGCAGGTTTGGGCGTGGGATCAAGGGGCGTTTCGTCGGGCTGCACATCGACGGCCATCGGTGCCTCGGCCTCGATTGCGACGGGGGCGGCAGATGTTTCTGCGGAGGCGCGGACAGGTTCAGGCTCGGGTTGCGACGGTGCAGGGGACACAACTGTTGGCGCAGCCGGGACTGATGCCCTAAAGGGTGGGGGTGAAGGCGCGCTGGTGGGTTCCGGATCGCGTTGCGCAAAGCGGGTCGCTGGGTCCTCCACCGGAGTTTCGGGGGGCGTATCCGGGCTTGGGAAAGGCTCGGGCAGATCAGGCTGCGGCGCAGGCACCTCTGGTTGATCTGGTTCCTGCACGCCAGGTTCGGGGATTGCGGGTGGAGGAGTCACAGGCGCCGGGGTTTCAGGCACATCCTGCGGTGGAAGATCGGGCTTTGGTGTGTCCGGAACAGGCGTTTCCGGCTGCGTCGCCCTACCGTCGGCATCTGACACCGTATCGGACGACAAAGCGTCGGCCTTTGGCATTTCCCGCGCGATGATCGTGACCGGGTCGCCATCCGGCTCGATTGTGTCGTCGCCCGACACCAGGCTGGGGGCAAGTTGCGACACGCCGAAGAACGGCTCTTTGTCAAACCCGGTTTCGGGCCGCGCGACAAAACTGACCGGGTTGAAACGATGCTCGGTGGCAAACGCTTCTGCTTCGGCCAGCGTTTCGCGCGCAACGACGGCAACTGTCACCACTGACCCGGTGTTGGTCCAGTCATAGGTCAATTCGTCCAGCGCATAGGGCGTCCGCCCTTCCAGCGCTGCTTCGATCTGTGTGCGGCGGCTGGCATCGTCGGGGCCAAGCGCTTCAACCTGCAGATACAGGATTTGCGATTCGGGGATGATCAGTTTTGTCGCAAGGCCGGTTGGCGACAACCCGAGCGCGGTTGACCGCAAATAGTCCAATGCCGCCCCGAGATCCGGGTCGTCGAAAGCCACGTTTCCGACATCCATCCAACCCCGAGACGTGCGGTGCAGGAGCGTGAGGCCGTCTTCGGTCAGATCAAGGGCAAAACTCGGTTTCATGTTCGGCATCTAGCATGAGGAGACAAGGTGCGGGAACCATTCCTTGCGGGCTAAGTCTTTCCTACAGCAGCTTTCCGCCGAAAGAAAGAAAAAGCCCTGTGAACTGCCAAGGATCACCTTGCGACCCGCGTTTCATGTCTGGAAACTGATCGCATTTGATGGAGAACACACCATGCGCATCCTGCAAGCCGCCCTGATCGCCTCTCTGATGTCGGCCACCGCTGTCACCGCTGTTTTCGCCCAGACGCCAGGCCAGACATCGGGGCAGACCGTCCCGGTGTCGCAGATCACAGTCACAGGCGAGGGCGTGGTGGATGGTATCCCCGACATCGCCACACTGTCGTTGGGGGTCACGACAATGGGCGACACCGCCGCAGCCGCGATGGCCGCCAACACCAAAGCCCTGTCTGCGGTGATGGCCCGGTTGAAAGCCGCTGGAATTGCAGACCGTGACATGCAGACCACCAACCTTTCAATCAACCCGAACTGGTCGGGTTATGACGGCGGCCAACGCCAAAGGATCGATGGCTACACCGCGTCGAACCAGCTGACAGTCCGCATTCGCGCCCTTGATGGATTGGGAGAGGTTCTGGACGCCGCCATTCAGGACGGGGCCAATACGCTGAACGGTCTGAGCTTTGGCCTTTCCGAACCCCGCCCCGCGATGGATGCGGCGCGCAAGGCGGCGGTTGAAGATGCGCGTGCCCGTGCGACATTGCTGGTCGAAGCTGCGGGCGTCACGCTTGGCCGGATCATGTCGATTACCGAAGGCGGCGGTTACAGCCAGCCCCAGCCGATGTTCCGCCAAGCCGCGGATTCCGCTGGTGCCGTGCCAGTCGCGGCTGGCGAGGTTGCAACCAGCGCCAGCGTAACTATCGTCTTTGAAATCGCCCAATAATCCCGACCCATTCTAAGCCGGGCGCGCCGTAGGGTGCGCCCGGCTCAAGGCTGCGCCGCATCAGGCGGTGGCTTTGGCCATCGCCTGATCCAGGTCGGCGATGATATCGGCCAGATCCTCGATCCCGATTGACACCCGCACCACATTCGGCGCGGCGCCCGCCTTGATCTGATCCGCCTCCGACAGTTGGCGGTGCGTGGTCGAGGCCGGGTGGATGATCAGGCTGCGGGTATCGCCCAGGTTGGCGACGTGGCTGAAAAGCTTCAGGTTGTCGATCAGCTTGACGCAGGCGTCATAGCCACCCTTCAGGCCAAAGGTGAACAGCGCCCCGGCACCCTTTGGGCAGATCCGCGGGATGCGACCGGAATAGGGGCTGCTGTCCAACCCCGCATAGGTGACCATCTCCACCCGTGGATCGGCCTCCAGCCATTTTGCCACTGCCATCGCATTTTCAACATGCCGCTGCATCCGCAAGGACAGGGTTTCGATGCCCATCAACGTGTAATGTGCGCCCTGCGGGTTCATCGTCATCCCAAGATCACGCAATCCGACGGCGATGGAGTGGAAGGTAAAGGCCATCGCGCCCAGCGCCGGATGGAAGGCCAGCCCGTGATAGGCGGGCTCGGGCTCCGACAGGGACGGGAACTTGCCGCTGGCCGACCAGTCGAACTTGCCCGAATCAACGACGACACCGCCGGTCACTGTGCCGTTGCCGGTCAGATATTTGGTGGCCGAATGCACAACAAGCGTCGCGCCATGCTCGATCGGCTTGCACAGGTAGGGGGTCGCTGTGGTGTTGTCGACGATCAGCGGCAGGCCAACCTTGTCTGCGATTGCGGCAATCGCATCCAGATCGGTGATATACCCGCCCGGATTGGCGATGGTTTCGCAGAAGATCGCGCGGGTGTTATCGTCCACGGCCGCCTCCAGCGCCGCCAGATCATCGAAATCGACGAATTTGGCGGACCAGCCGAAGCGCTTTATGGTCTGGCTGAACTGGGTCAGCGTGCCGCCATAGAGCCGGGTGGAGGCCACGATGTTCAGCCCCGGCCCCATCAGCGGGAACAGCGCCATGATCTGTGCCGCGTGCCCGGAAGAACAGCAAACCGCACCCGCGCCGCCCTCCAGCGCACAGACCCGGCTTGCCAGGGCTGAAACGGTCGGATTGGTCAAACGGGAATAAATATAGCCCACCTCTTGCAGGTTGAACAGCTTCGCCGCGTGATCCGCATCACGGAAGACGTAGGCGGTGGTCTGATAGATCGGCACCTGTCGCGCGCCGGTTGCCGGATCAGGTTCTGTGCCTGCGTGAATGGCCAAGGTGTCGAAGCCGTGGGTGGCTGTATCGGTCATCTGGTGTGTCCCCCCTGATTGGATTTGCCAGACGCTAGCCGGGAACAGGCGGCGCGGCAACCGCCCCCGACGCGGGCAACCGTGGGGGCCGCGCCACTTTGGAGCGCCGCATTCGCCATTCTGGCGCTGACGCCGCCACGAGAGCAGCCGGGCGCCCGAGCGTTGCATGCGCGGTGACTGCTCCGTTGTTGAAGGCCTGCGGCGGAAGTATTTCCAAAGCGTCACATGCGGGTTTGCTCTCCCTCTGTGCCGGAAACTGTGGCAGGACAAGGTGATGATGACCCTTGACCTGCTTGCCGCCCTTGTCGGCTTTGCCTTTGTAACGTCGGTAACGCCGGGCCCCAACAACATGATGTTGCTGGCCTCGGGCGCCAACTTTGGCTTTCGCCGCAGTGTGCCGCACATGCTGGGCATCAGTCTGGGCCATGCGCTGATGGTGTTTCTGGTCGGCATGGGGCTGGCACAGGTGTTTGCGGCCTTGCCCCTGTTGGGGTTGGCGCTGAAGATTGGTTCGGTCATCTACATGCTTTGGCTGGCATGGAAGATTGCCCATGCCGCCGCGCCGCAAGAGGGCAGCGTCGGCGGGCGCCCCTTCAGCTTTCTACAGGCGGCCGCGTTCCAATGGGTCAATCCCAAGGCGTGGGCGATGGCGCTGACGGCGGTCACCGTGTATGCGGCGGGGCAGAGCGGGGTTGCGATGCTGACAGTCGCGGTGGTTTTCGCGATGGTCAATCTGCCATCGGTATCGGTCTGGACCATAGCGGGCCAGCAGGTCCGGCGGTGGCTGACCACCCACAGGCGCTTGCAAGTCTTCAACTGGACAATGGCGGGGCTGCTGGTGGTGTCGCTCTGGCCGGTATTGCGGGCCTAGCGCAGCCATAGACCCTCTCGTTTGAGGGTGTTGCGGATTACCTGTTCACGATGCGGCAGGTTCGCGCGGTCAAACAGGGCGCGGGCACGTCGGCCCCGGTTTTGGTAGACCATGGCCTTGACAGGGGCGTGGTCGCGCAGCACACGGCGCAGCGGTTGGTTTTTCGCCACCGCCTCCAGCACCTCGACCGCACGGTCGCTTTCGCGGGCATAGAGCAGGGGCAGCGTGCGATAGTGGCAGCTGACATCGCCATCAAGTCCCGCAAGCCCCGGACCGGGTCTCCCGCCGCCAAATGACTGGATCACCAGCGGCAGCGCCACCTGATCGAGCCACGGGTCAAGATCTTGAAGCACCAGTTCGGCGGGGCGGTCGTCACGGATAGACCGGGCATAGGTCAGGAACCGCGCCCCAAAGCGCCGAGGGCTTTGATGGAAGAACCATCCGGCGTTGAAATAAAGGTAGCGTCTCCAATACTCATCGGGCTGCCCCAGATCCAGCGAGGCGGCAAAATCCAGTCCGAAACGGTCGTAAAGAGATTTCCAGATCGCAGCATAGCCCGGCCCGTACAACTCGATCCGTGGCCATGTCCCTTCTCGGCGCATGCTGGCAGACGGACGTGTGAAGTCCAGATCCAGAGATGCAAGATCGCCAAGGATCAGCGTGTCGGTATCAAGAAACAGGAAAGGCGTGTCTGGCAGAACGGCCAGCGCCTCGATCTTGTTGCCATAGGGGTAGTCCTGGCCAAAGACCTGCGACTCGAAGGGCACCACTGTGGCACCAAGATCTTGCAGCACGGCGCGTGCCTCGGCGGTCATCCGGGGATCGGTTTTCCACAACGGGCCGGGCTGCGGCTCGCAGATCACCAACGAACCGGCGAATCCGGGGTTGGTCAGGCGCAAAGACCCCGCCAGCAAAATCGCCTCGTATTCCAGGCGTCCGGCCTGACCGATGGCCATAAGCGTAAAGGTTTGCCGCAAAGGCTGGGTGTCGGGCATCGGTCTTCCCGTTGACTTCTTATCGGTGTTTAGCGGGGTTTTTCGATCAGACAAAGGGGGGCAGATGAAAATGCGGTGCTGCAATTGCGTTGCGGCAGAGAGGGCACGCAAAGACCCAGACCCTTGCCAACGCAGCTGCACGCTGCATGTTTTGCGAATAATTCGCAATTAAGTTGACATTGCGACTAATTCGCATAAGTCTCATCTTTGAAGTAGTCATGGACAGGAGCCAAAATTCATGTTGGCGCGACGAAGTTTTCTGGGGCTGATGGCAGGTGCCGTTCTTCCGCGCCCTGTCTTTGCCGACACACCCTCTATCGTGGCCACAACCGGCATGATCGCAGATGCAGCCCGCGCGCTAAGCGGTCTGCCGGTCACCGCGCTGATCGGGCCGGGGATGGACCCGCATGGCCATCGCCCGACCCGCAACGACATTCTGACCTTGTCACGCGCTGATCTGGTGCTGTGGCACGGGCTTAACCTTGAGGCACAGTTCGCAAAGCTGATGGCGGGACTGGCGCAGAATTCCACCGTTCTGGCAGTGGCCGAAACGCTGCCCGCTGATCTGTTGTTGTCCGATCCAGCCTACCCTGACCGCCCCGACCCGCATATCTGGTTCGATCCGGCGCTGTGGGCGCGGGTCACGCAAGAGATGGAGCCAATGCTGGCCAAACTTGCCCCCGATGTGGCGGCCAGGGGGATGGCATATCGCGAGTCCGTCTCTTCGATCAGTTTTTATGCCGACAAGGTGCTCTCGACGATCCCGCCCGAAAACCGGCTGTTGGTGACCGCACATGATGCCTTCGCCTATTTCGGCCGGGCCTTCGGGCTGGAGGTGGCAGGGGTGCAGGGCATTTCCACCGAGTCCGAGGCCGGGCTGTCACGCATTTCCGAATTGGTCACCCTGTTGGTGGATCGGCGCGTGCCGGCAGTCTTTGTTGAAAGCTCTGTCTCCGACCGGGCATTGCGCGCGCTGATCGAAGGGGCCGCTGCGCAAGGGCACACCGTTCGTATCGGGGGCGAGTTGTTTTCGGATGCCATGGGCCCTGAGGGCAGCTATGAGGGCACCTGGGTTGGAATGATGGACCACAACGCCACCACCATCGCCCGCGCGTTGAGGGGCGAGGCACCGGAACGCGGCGCGCTTGGGGTGCTTGGATCAGATGGCTGAGGATGCAGAACGCAAATGGTTGATGAAAGCCGAAGGCCAGACGGCTTTGCAGGTGCAGGGGCTGACCCTGCGCTATCAGGATGTGCTGGCGCTGGATGGTGCCACAGCGCACTTTCCAACCGGCAGCATGACCGCGATCATCGGTCCGAACGGTGCGGGCAAGTCTACCTTTCTGAAATCGGTGTTGGGTCTGGAAAAGGCCGAAGGGCAGGTCACGGCCTTTGATGGCCCCGTTGCAAAGGCAATGCCGCGCATCGCTTATGTGCCGCAACGTGCGGCGGTGGACTGGAGCTTTCCGGTCCGGGTGATCGACGTGGTGCTGATGGGTTGCTACCGCAAGACCGGGCTTCTGGGCCGGATCGACCAAGCCATGACAGCGCAGGCAACCGCAGCGCTGGCGCGGGTCGGCATGCAGGATTTCGCCCGCCGCCAGATCGGCGCCCTGTCGGGCGGGCAACAGCAACGGGTGTTCCTGGCGCGCGCATTAGCGCAGGGGGCGGATCTGTTCTTGTTGGACGAACCCTTTGCCGGGGTCGATGCCGCCACCGAAGCCGCCATCATCGCCGTTCTGAAATCGTTGCGCGACAGTGGTGCGACCATCATTGCCGTGCATCATGACCTGACGACGGTGGCGCGGTACTTCGACCGCGTTCTGTTGATGAACCGCCGCACCGTCGCCGAGGGGCCGGTCGCCGAGACATTCACCCGCGCAGCCCTTGCACAGGCTTACGGTCCGGCCCTGATGCTGGACCCTGCCGCATGATCTGGCAGGCGCTGCTGTTGCAAGCGGGCTACAACGCCGCGCTGGTCAGTCTTGGTGCGGCGCTGCTGGGCGCCGCTGCGGGGGCTGCAGGGGCCTTTCTTACCCTGCGCCGCCGGGCGTTGATGTCGGATGCGATGGCACATGCCACGCTGCCGGGGATCGGTCTGGCATTTCTGGCGATGGTGGCCTTTGGCGGCGATGGCCGCTTTCTGCCCGGCCTGATGCTGGGGGCGGCGCTGACCGCCGCTGCAGGCCTGTGGGCGGTGCAGCGCCTTTCCCGTCAGATGCACGAGGATGCTGCCACCGGCGCGGTGCTCGCCAGCTTTTACGGCGCTGGCATCGTCCTTCTTACGTTGATCCAAGGCCTTGGCACCGGCCGTCCGGCGGGGCTGGAGACGGTGCTTTTGGGTTCCACCGCCGGGATGCTGCGCGCAGACGCCATGGTGATCGGGTTTGGTGGTCTGGCTGTGATCTGTGCGCTTTGGGCACTGCGCAGGCCGCTGGCGATGGTGGCATTCGATCCTTTGCATGCCAGGATGATGGGGGTCGACCCGCGCCGGATGGATGCGGCCCTGATGGCGCTGGTGCTGTCGGTGGTGCTGGTCGGGTTGAACGTGACCGGATTGATCCTGATCGTCGCGCTGCTGGTCACCCCTGCCGTGGCCGCCCGGCTCTGGACCACAACCGTCATCGGCACCGCCATCCTGTCGGCACTGATCGGCGCGGTCTGCGGCTTTGCGGGGGCCGCGATTTCGGCTGGCGTGCCGGATCTGCCCACTGGCCCGGTCATCGTGCTGCTGGCGGCGGGCGTCTTTGCGGTGACGCTGCTCATCCGGGGGCGGCGCAATGGATGAATTCCTGTTCCTGTCGCTGCCGCCCATGATGATCGCCACCCTTGCTGCCATCGCCTGCGTGCTGCCCGGCAATTTCCTGCTGTTGTCGCGCCGCGCCATGCTGGGCGACGCCATGAGCCATGTGGTCTTGCCCGGCATTGTCGCCGCGTTTCTGTTGACCGGATCGGGCAGTGGCGTGGTGATGGGCGCAGGGGCGCTTGCCGCGGCAGGCCTCTCGGCGTTGCTGATCGAATTGGTCACCCGCCGCGCAGGCATGGAACCGGGGGCGGCCATGGCCGTGGTTTTCACCACGATGTTCGCCCTGGGTGTGGTGCTTTTGGAAACCACCGGCGCTTCGGGGGTGCATCTGGATGTCGAACATGCGCTTTATGGCAATCTGGAAAGCCTGATCTGGTTGGGACAAGCCCCCCCCGAACTTTTGCGCCTCGCGTTCATCGCTGCGGGTCTGGCGCTTGTTCTGCGGTTGGTCTGGCGGCCATTGGTGCTTGCCACTTTCGATCCGGTGTTTGCGCAGACCCAAGGCATCCCCGTGGCATGGCTCCGCGCCGGCCTGACGGCCGCGACGGCGCTGGCCGCCGTCGCGGCATTCCAGGCGGTCGGCTCGATCCTTACGATCGCCATGCTGATCTGCCCCGCCGCCGCGGCCCGCCTGCTGACCCGCACCCTTCCCGCCCAACTCGCCGCCTCGCTCGGCTTTGCCGTCACATCGGCGCTTCTGGGCTATGTCCTTGCCGGCTACGCCCCACTCTGGGTCGGCCTGCCCTTCACACTCTCGGCCTCTGGCATGATCGCCACGGTGTCGGGCCTGATGCTCGCCGGGGCGGCGCGGAGAGCGTACCCACGCGCCCCCGCCGCCCGATAAAGCCCCGCCCCAACAGCAAGGGCCCGC
>JBKBQB010000062.1:0-10460 GCA_046292785.1 Paracoccaceae bacterium | reverse complement strand
GGTCCGTGTCGCCGTGCTGAATGGCTACACAGCGCTCGGCATCCCTGTCACGAAGGTCGTGGGATAAGTCTGTCCGCGAGAAGGGGAAGTCCGGTCATCAGCCGATTTGTGCAACAGAGTCCGGCAAAGGGACAAACTCTAGCTTTTATGGAATGTCTGATCAACGGCTTTGGCTGCGCCAAATCGACCATCTGATCGCACGGCTGGGCGAAGGTGGCGTGGCGCTGGGGGCGGACTTCGACGGCACGATGATCCCTCGCTTCATGGGATCAGCAGCGGGCCTGCCCAAGCTGATTCAGGCGATGCAGCAGGCGGGCCCGCGCTGTTTCTCTGCGCCGCCGCAGTCCGGATGGCTGCGATTGGCTGTATTCTGGCGGGGTGCCGCGAAAGGCCAGGTGGACGCAGCAAGGATAAGCGATCCTGTGTTCGGGGAGCCTCCCCCTCAGCGGCCCATATTCCAAGCCGTTGCGTTGCATCTGTTCGTAGCCAAGCACCGCCCATCACAAAGGCTCAGTTCACCTTGCGCGCGCTAAACGGTGTGACCGTGCGGCATTGCAGCCCGGCCAGCACCGCATTGGCGACAGCATCCCCGGCGGTAGAAGAGATGTTGTAGTCGAACACACTCTGGCCGCGCACCTCGGTCGGGCTGACCAGTGACAGGGTCCAGATTACGCTGGCCCCCGTTGCGCCTGTGCTGCCCGTCAGCGACTCATCAGCGACTACCCCGCGCCAATGGCCCGAACCGCTGACACTGGACCAGCGCACCATCCCTGCGGCCTCACTCATCAGCGTGTTGGGGTGAAAGCTGCCGTTCCAGTTGATCTGCCGAGTCTCGCCACTCAGGTTGGTGGGGGGCGGGTTCGCGGCCAGCATGGGGCATGCCGAAACATCGGTCGCGCCCGCCGTGATCTGCCAACGCCCGTCTTCGGGGACCATTTCGCCCGCCAGATAAACCGGGCAGGATCCTGGCCCACCAAAGCTGCGGTCAATCTGGGCGGGGCTTTCGCTGCGCCAGCTGAAGCCGGTGGGTTCGTCCACCAGTGTCATCTCGGCCGCATTGGCCGGGAGCGGGCCGGGCAGGGTTGCGGCGATTTCTTCCAGCGTCATGCCTGACATAAAGCACGAACATCCGCCGGGACCGCAATCCGCGACCTGAACGGCTTGCGCCTGCGTCATTGGGGCGGAGACGATGATCAGGGCTGTGCTCAGGGCAAAGATCGGGCGCATCAGGGCTGCTCCTGTGATTGGGCCGGCCGCAGACGGGTGCGGAAATCCTCGGGGGACATGGTGCCAAGGTCGATGGGGATGATGGTGCCGCGGCTGTCTGCGGTGGCGCTGGATGGCGTGTCGCCCGGCACGATCTCGGCCACACGGATCAGGTTCTGGTCGATCAGGCGCAGGGCCCATGGCCCTTGACCGTCCGGCACCTTGACCTCGACCTCAAGCGCATCCGGTGTCACCCGGCTGCCAGTATCAAGTATGGTGCGGTCAGGTTCGCCCACGCCGATGAAGCCTACGGTGGCCTGGGGCGGGATCATCCCGCGCACCGACACCCGGACCATGCCGCTGGGAACAAGATCGCCCTCCATCGTCAGTGCCGCCGGGCTATCGCTGCCACCCGACGGCACCAGCGGCGGCGGGCCGCCGACATCCAGCTTCACCCGCGCCAGAACGTCATCCCCGGCCAGATAGCGCAGTTCATGCGGACCGGAGATACCTTCGGGGATACGCATATTGCCGATGACCACGTCATACAGCCCAGCCTCCACCACTGATGTGCCGTTCGGGGCCACGATGGCAAGCCGGTCGGCCAGCGCCATCCGGCCTACCACCGCAACGCTGTAGGGCCGACGGACCGCCGGGTTGGGGTTGGCGTTCCGCAACTCTGGTTGCGCGCCGGCAAGCACCGATATTTCGGTCATCGCGCGAAAGCTGGAGCTTTGGGCGTCGAAGAGCGCCAGAAAATAGGTGCCAGGTGCATCCGGCATGCGGATGCCGGCGCGGAAATCATCCAGCCATGTGCCGGTATCGGGCAAGACGGTATCCGTCCCCCCCACAAGCACCGCGACCTGATCGCTGCTGCGCTTGTCCTGACCCCGGTTGATCTGCACCAGCACTTCGGCCCCGGCCAGATAGGGGCCACGCCCAACAAAACGCTCTCCGCCGTCGGGTTCGATGGCCATGCTGCCTTGTCCTTCGCCCGCATCTGCGGCCAGCACCTCGAACCCTGTGTTGCTGATCAGCGCGCCGCTGGCGTCCAGGATCTGTACTTCATAAAGTCCCGGCTGGTCCGGCACTGGCAGCACCTGATCCTGCGCGCCCAGCACAAAGGCAGCATCCGCCGTAAACAGCGCCGGGCCATTCAGGTTAGAGGCGGGATGCAGGGTGACAGAGCCCTGAAACCCATCGGGGGCGGTCAGGATGACCGGGAAATAGCCGCCTGACCCTGCGATGATGGGCTCATCCGGCAGCGAAAGCCTGACCTGTTGCCCTGCTCCGGTGGTCACCTCTGTGGTCCGCTTCAGGTTTGCCGCGATAAAGGCCGCGGCGATCTGCGCCTCAGCCGAAGTGTTGGACCAATAGCACAGCGGCCCGGCAGAAGTGGTCAGGCAGGGGCCATTTTCGGTTGGCCAGACCGCGTTGCCCATCAGCATCAGCACATCAGTGCCATTGGTGAACTGCGCAGTCACCGCGCCATCCACACGCTCCACCTGCCACATCATCCAACCGTTCGGGATCTGTGCTTCCAGCCCGTGCTTCAGGCTCGCGCGCTGACAGATCGGCTCATCACAGCCCATGGACTGGGTGACGGGGGCGGGGTCGGTCAAGTTGCCTTGCTGGCCGGGACCATACAGATGGTCTTGAAGCACGCCAAGGGCGGGCAGTGTCTGACCTTCCGGCCAGAACACCACCGGCAGGCTGTTCGGACCCGATGCCATTGTGCCCGAATAAGCGTCCTCATAGGGGCCAAGTGAGATCACGAAGTCTTCGGGTGACACGGCGGGAAGGGGAAAGCGGAGGAACACATACCCCTCTTCCTCGGTCACACTGGTCAGCGCGGCAGTGTCCAGCGGGGTTTGCGGGCCGACCATCAACGCGGTGGGGGTGAAGCTGCCATCCCAGCCATTGGCATCGGCGCGGGTGCGCAGGGTAATGCGCAGCATGTCCATCACTTCTGTGGGCGATCCGGCGGGGGCATCGCGCGGCGGGACCGCCAGCACCCGCCACGGTCCATCAAGCATCAGCGCGCCGTGATCTTCGTCGCCACCGCCCTGAATCTGTTCCTGCAGCTGAACGGTGAAGTCATTCACCTGCCCCGGATAGATCTCGACCTCTGCCGACAATTCCACCTCTCCCGGAGCGTATGCCGTCACCCTCCAGCGACCCGGCTCGAACGTACCGCTGATCACCGGCCCGGTGTCCGTCGGGGCCCAGGCTTCCGGCGACATGTCGGGGTCCAGTGGCACCGCACCCCAGGAAACATCGTTTTGCGGCACATCTGCAGGCAGGCGAAAGGTGGCGGGAACAGACGCGATATTATCCTGTGAGGCATCGCCACGTGTGGCGGTGGCGGCCTGTGTGGCAAGATCGGCGCTGGTGGTCAGGTCGGCATCTTCAAACGGGATGCCGACGCCAAAACGGCGCGAAAACATGATCTCGGACCGCGAGCGGTTCAGGTAGCGCACTTCGTATTCACCCGGTTCAGTCGGAACGCGCAGTGTGGTCGCGCCATTTTTGTGCAACGCATAGGCCCAGTTGTGGCGCTGATGCTCATTCACCGGCTGATCAACGCCTGCAATAACGATACGTTCTTCCAGCCGCTCGGGGCCCCGGAAGGCAAACCGCACCCGGCTGCCGGGCTCAACCGATCCGATGGGTTCAAAGCCCATGCTGGGTGGCACCACCTCGACCGGTTGCCGCGCAATCACGCCGTCGATCATGCTGACCAGGATCAGGTCATACATTCCCGGCTCTTTCGGGGCTGTGCGTGTCGCCGGGTTGTTCGGGTTTTCGCCGGTGCCGCCAATGACGCCATAGCTGGGAGAAACAGCACCGTTGGTCTCGCCTTGCGGGACAAAGCCCATGTAGTCCACAAAGGTGGCCGCGCCGGTCCAGCTGATCGGGTAGGCAAAGCCAGCCTCGGCCTTGGCACCGATGTCAAAGGCGGCCACGCGCGCCGGTGTGGCCTTTGGTGCGGGCTGCGGTTCAGGTTCCGGCACTACCGCGCTGACCTGCCGCAGCGCATCGGCCAGTTCCGCGCCGGAATTGGTCTGGAACAGCATACCGCCGGTCTGCTCGGTGATGCACGACAGCGCCTCGACCTCAACCCGGGTCAGTCCGAAGCCCACCACATGGGCGCGGATGTCGATGCCCTCGGCCGCCAGTTCGGCGGCCAGTGCGCAAGGATCACCCTCACAAGTTTCCAGCCCATCGGTGACAAGGATGATGTCGGCCGCCTCGGCGGTCTGCGGGATCTGGCCGCGCGCCATCCGCAGACTGTCGGTCAGCGGCGTCATGCCGCGCGGCATCAGCCCGCGCAGGCGGCTTTCCAGTGTGCCGGGCGCGGTCTGGCCCATGGGCGCGATCACCTCGATATCGCCGCAATCGCCGCGCCGGTTGTGACCATAGGCGATAACCGACAGCGGCACCGCGCCATCACGGCTGCCGAAATAATCGCCCATAACATCCCGCGCCACCTCGATCCGGGTCAGATCGCCTTCCACCCTGTTCCACATCGAGCCGGAAGCGTCGAACACGAGTACCGACACGCGCTCGGCCATCACGGGGGCCGCCGACAGCATCAGCGCGGCAACGGCAGGGATCAGTCGGGTCATGCAAGGTCTCCTACAGGCAGGAAAAAACGGTGGTCAGATTTCCGTTCGGATGTTCCGGTCAGTGACAAAGGTGCGCCTCCGATCCGGGCGGCATACCGGCGATACATCCGCTGCGTCGCAATCTCCTGGCTGCGCATGACACGTCTGGTCGTCGCGCGGACCATCCCAGCGCAAGTTGCAGAAGGCTGAAGCTTGTCGTGGAGAGCCCTTGATCATACGGAGTCCAAAGCAACCGGCATGATTTTATGTGATAAAACCACACCGGGCAGACAGGGGGCTGCGCAGTGCCTTTCGAGACGATTAAATAATTTTTTCATAGAGTTATGCCAATGCATTTTCATTTTTATGCACCACGGTAGACCGATGCGCATGACCGTGCCAATATAGGGAAATCCTTAGTTTCTGAGGTATGGGTGTTTGCCACAAACCAGAGTTGACGATTTTCTCGATGCAGTGTCGCAGACTGCGCGGTCAGACGAGGTCGATGCCTTCGACCGGGTGTGGCAACTGGCAGCGACATTTTTCGAACACAGTGGATTTGACAAGCTGATATATATTGATGCGAAACCCGCCACGCTGACCATGCTGACCACCATGCCGACCGAGTGGGTTGCCCGCTACCAAGACCTTGGTTACGCCCAGATTGATCCATTTCTCAGCAAGTGCTGCACGAGTTTCCGCCCGGTCAGTACCGGCGTTGCATATGCTGACCGGCACAAGGGACTAACAAAGGCCCAAAAGACTCTTATCTGTGAAGCGTCAGAGTTTGGAATCCGGGCCGGATTTTCCTCTACCCTGCGGCTGCCCGGCGCTGGGGGAATTGCCGGTTGGAACATCGGCTCATCTCTGTCCGGGCCTGAGGTGGATGCGTTGCGCGCTGAACGTGAGGATATGCTGCGTCTGGCGGCGCTGCATGTGCATAATGCACTGATCTGCATGCAAAATGGGCGGACCGTACAGAAATTGTCGCCGCGGGAGCGGGAATGTCTGGTCCTGCTGTCGCAGGGGCAGCGGACCAAGGATATAGCGAGGACGCTGCGTCTGAGCCCGGCAGCGGTGGAATTGTATCTGCGCAACAGCCGCAGCAAGCTGGGCGTTGCGACCAGGGAACAGGCCGTTGCGACGGCAATCGCACAGGGGCTGCTTTCGCCGTTCTGACTCCTAAGCAGAGCGGTTCGCATCGATGGAATGCCGGTAAGCCGACTCTTACTCCTATTAGACATTTTGGTGCGATCAACGGTAAACCTACGCCGAGAGCCGTCTTTTTGGTTTTGTGAGGTTGTCGTAGTTCCGGCGCTATGACTGACCATAGAGACAGACCCGCCGTAGAGATCTTGTCTGTGACCGATACCGGGCGCCGCCGGCGCTGGACGGGTGCGGAGAAAGCTCGGATTGTTGGAGAGAGCTTTGGGGCACCGGGCCGCGTTACCGAGACTGCGCGACGGCATGATCTGGGACGATCTTTGTTGGCGCGCTGGTGTCGGCAATATCGTGATGGTGAATTGGCGGTTGGTTCACAGCTGCCCCGGTTTGCGCCTTTGACCATTTCAGAACAGGACGTCTGTGGGATACCATCGGAGCGGGCCACGCCGGAAGCTGGTGTCGCGCCGGTCTCAGCTGGATTGGTTGAAGTCACGCTCGTGAATGGCAGACGCCTGTCTGTTGCCGTCTCCGTTGATCCGGGATTGCTGCTGCGCCTCGTGCAAGTGCTGGACCCGCCGTGATCGCGTTTCCGGCGGGCACGAAGGTGTGGATTGCAGGTGGTGTGACGGACATGCGGCGTGGGATGAATACCTTTGCGTTGTCGGTGCAACAGGGCCTCGGGCGAGACCCGCATGCTGGTGAAATCTTCTACTTCCGGGGCCGCAAAGGTGATCTGGTAAAATTGCTCTGGCATGATGGGGTCGGCATGTCTCTGTATTTGAAACGCCTCGAGGCAGGGAAGTTAATCTGGCCTGTGAGCCAGGACGGAAGGGCTGTGGCGATATCAGCCGCCCAGCTCGGCTATCTTCTCGAAGGCATAGACTGGAGAAATCGGCGCTGGACGCAAAGGCCCAAAACGGCTGGATAAATTATGCTGAAATGCCCGTTTTTATTGGCCTTTCAGGCTGGCTATGATAAATATGAAGCTCAGTCAGCCACCAGCACCTTCCATGCTCTCCCACGTGGCTGGGCAGGGCCCAGCCTGATCGCGTTGATTGCCTTCGACAAATACGGACAGCACCAGCCCCTGAACCGGCAGGCCGAGCGGATTGCGCGAGACGGGATCGATCTGAGCCTGTCAACTTTGGCTGATCTGATCGGTCACGCCTGTGTGGCGCTGGCCCCGATGCATGCGCGGATCGAGCGTCACGTGCTGGACGGCGGCCGTCTGCATGGTGATGACACGACCGTGCCGCTTCTGGCCCGTGGGGGCACAAAAACCGCGTGATTATGGACCTATGTGGCTGGGGCTGCGATAGCCCGAGCGGACGATCAGTGGCTTGCCGAGACGGTTGCGCAGGGATTGCAGCTTGTCCATCGGCCCGGTGTTGATCTTGATCGCCCCGATCCCGCGGCAGGCGATCTCGGCCGGGGAAAAACTGGGCCAGCGCCAGGCAGATTCAGGCACGTCGCGGAAATGGGTATAGGTCATGGTCGGCATGATGATCTCCAAAAATGCAAAAACCCGCCTCTGGGGCGGATGGGGTGGGTCGGCAGGGTGGTGGTGGTGTGATAGTCAGTCGGTACGGCCGCGCCGGAACGCCTCGAACATCAGATCCCGCATCGCGCGGATGTCGGTCTCGATGCGTTCCCGCCGGTCAGCATCGGCCTTGCGGTCTTGGAAAACGCGTCGACAGGCTGAAACCACGATCTTCCAATACATCAACGGCTTGTATAGTAGCACAAGCCGCCGGCATTCAGCATTAGGAAGAAAAAGCCCCTTGGCCTTCGAACGCCAAGCGGCCTCAACGAACAGAGAACGGCACCAATATGTGACAAGACCAAAATCGCTCGGAACAATGATATGAGTTACAATTCCAAGTGACTGGAAACTGGAAGCGTGTTGCGAACCGTTTTCCGAACCGCTACCACAGCAATCATGGTCCCGTAGCTCAACTGGATAGAGCACCTGACTTCTAATCAGGATGTTGGGCGTTCGAGTCGTCCCGGGATCGCCACCTTTTATTGTAATGTTGCCAACGCGGCATAAGCATGCACGAAATGGGGTTTTTCATGCACACCCCCTGTCAAGCACTTAACAGGCATCTGAAATAGTCCTGCCTCGACAGCGGTTTGAGAACATGATTCACCCTTCGCACGGCAATGGCGGGGGTGATGATGCGCGGGACGGATGAGATAAGCGGGTCGCTGTTCAACTGTGTCGATCTGGAAGAGCGCATTCCGCCGCGACACCCGGTGCGCAAGATCAGACAGGTGGTCAATGATGCGCTGGCGAGCCTCGATGGCGAATTCGCGGCGCTCTATACCGATTTCGGCTGTTGATTGTCACTGAGAACTGACCCGGCAACAGCAGAAATTGTCATTGAGAATTGGCCCATGTGCAACGTTGCCCTGGCTTGAATCAGCTGGGGGCGCATGGAGTGATAGACATGGGATTTTTGAAAGTTATTCGGCGGCTGAGGGCAGTATCTTGTGCGAACATGCTCGAGTGATCCAGCGTAGCCACAAGCTACCGCCGCGGACGATCTATGACTGGCGACACTATCTGGCGGTCGTTCAGCGCAAACCTGGGGCGCTTCGGAACGGTGCGCCCTTCCTGGAATTGCCGAGTGCGTTCAGACAGTTGCAGAATCACATGGCTCACACAATCCCGATGCAGTCGCAACTGCTGAAGGCAGAGTTGGCCGAACGTGAGGTCCGTTCCATTGCGTATCATATGAAGTCGGCCCGCTTTCCGGCCTACAAGGACCTCTCCGGCTTCGACTTCGCCGCCAGCGAGATCAACGAGGCCACCGTCCGCACCTTGCACCGCTGTGAGTTCATGGATGGTGCGCAGAATGTGGTCCTCATCGGCGGTCCATGAACCGGCAAGACCCATGTCGCCACCGCCCTCGGCATTCAGGCCGTCGAACGCCACCGAAGGAAGGACCGTTTCTTCTCGACAATCGAACTGGTCAACGCCCTCGAACAGGAAAAGGCAAAAGGAAAGGCCGGCCAAATCGCGGAAGGCTTGACCAAGCTCGACCTCCGTCCTCAGGGAATTGATCCCCCGGATCAATTCCTGATCTTCGTCCATCCTGAACGAATTGGGTTGTCTGCCGTTCAGCGCATCAGGCGGGGCTTTGCTGTTCCACCTGCTTAGCAAGCTCTACGAGCGCACCAGCGTGGCCATAACCACCAACTTCAGCTTCAACGAATGGGCCACGGTCTTTGGGGACGCCAAAAACCACCGCCCTGCTCGATTGCCTCACCCACCGTTGCCACATTCTGGAGACCGGCAATGACAGCTACCACTTCAAGGCCAGCTCAGAGACGGTGAAAAAGAAACGGAAGGAAACACCAGCATTGACGCCAACATGACGGGCGGAACATAACAATTGGGTGGGTCAGATCTCGGTGAAAATGCCGGGTCAGCGCTCCGTGATAATCAACACCGGGTGGGGCGTCGCATTGCAGGAACTGGCCGCGATATCCGGCGAGAAACTTCAGCGGATGTTCCTCGCCGCGGCCGGGAACGTAATGGAACAGCACAACGGGCGGATCGGCACCGCCATGGCCGCTACCATCGGATACGACGGCCCAGAAGTCACCGCTTCATGTGGCTGATGACCGGCATCAGATGGAATCAGGCACGACCGACCCAGTTGCTGAGCGTGCCGCGATCGAGGTCGAACCCCTGCCGCTTGAAGATCTCGGCTTGTTAGTAAAATGGCAGTTGGTCGCCGAACTTGGAGACGATGATCCAGGCGATGAATAGTTCCGTGAGTAAACCAGCGGGCAAGACATGCTCGGGGGCATGCGCTTGAACCACGGCCTGCGAGCCGGGGCGGCAGTCGTATTTGGGTTCGGTAGCGGCGTCACAGCGATCGTGATCGGCGTGCTGTAAATGAAGGGCCTGAACCCCGGCCCGACCGTCTTCTTGCAAAACCCACAGCTGATCCATGCGGTTTGCCTCATCTTCATCCTGTCCACCCGGATGCTCTTGCCGCTGGGCTGCGGTTAGGGTTGCAACACAGGTTTTTCGGGTGCCGCACCGGATCCTCCTGCCAATAGCGCTCAGCTTTTGCATGGCCAAATTTTTCTCTTGGTATCATCGTTTTGCTTGCTCTTGGCCTCTTCGGTCGGCTGTTGGAGGAAAACAGCTTTCCGATCGCCCCGATCATCCTCGGCCTCGGTCTTGGACCGATGGTTGAACGCATGTTCATGACATAAATGATCAGATCCGGCGGCGACCTGACCGCTTTTTCAACCGACTGATCACTGCCGTTCTTGGGGTTTGTGTGCTGCTGCTCTGGTCCTCTGCCCTGATCAGCGCTAAGACGCGAATGGCAAGGTCAAGGCGGGAAGCCTTACCTTTTTCATCTGTTCTGAAATATCCCACGGGGGGTCCGGGGGGTGTGAAACCCCCCGGTTCCGCCGTCAAACAATCGGAGACCGACATGCTGACAGGCAAGCACCTTA
>JBKBQB010000061.1:1368-10508 GCA_046292785.1 Paracoccaceae bacterium | reverse complement strand
GGTGCGCCAGATGGGGGCCGCCTATCCGGAACTGGGGCGCGCGCAAAGCCTGATCGAGGAGACGCTGAAGCTGGAGGAAACCCGGTTCAAGACCACGCTGGACCGCGGGTTGAAGCTGCTGGACGACGAATTGGTGCGCCTGCCCGAAGGCGGTAATCTGCCGGGGGCAACCGCGTTCAAGCTGTATGACACCTATGGCTTCCCGCTGGATCTGACGCAGGACGCGCTGCGCGAACGCGGTCGCGCGGTGGATGTGGCGGGCTTTGACAGCGCGATGGCCGAGCAAAAGGCCAAAGCGCGCGCCGCATGGTCCGGCACGGGCGAGGCGGCGGATGGCAAGATCTGGTTCGAGCTGGCCGAAGAACATGGCACCACCGAATTTCTGGGCTATGACACCGAAACCGCCGAAGGCGTGGTCAACGCTCTGGTGCGCGACGGCGCAGGGATCGAGGCGGCCCGGATCGGCGAGAGCGTGCAGATCGTCGTCAACCAGACCCCGTTCTACGCCGAATCCGGTGGGCAGGTCGGTGATACCGGGTTGATCCGCACCGCCACCGGCATGGCCGAGGTGAGTGATACCCGCAAGATCGCGGGCGTGTTCGCGCATATCGCATCGGTGGTGGAGGGCACGATCACCAAGGGCCAGCCCGCCAAGCTGGAGGTGGGCCACACGCGTCGCCGCCAGATACGGGCCAACCACTCGGCCACCCATTTGCTGCACGAAGCTTTGCGCCGCGCGCTTGGCGACCATGTGGCCCAAAAGGGCAGCCTGAACGCCGCCGATCGTTTGCGGTTCGATTTCAGCCATTCGGTCGGGTTGACCGCACCGGAACTGGCGCAGGTTGAAGCAGAGGTGAACGACTACATCCGCCAGAACAGCCCGGTGGAGACGCGCATCATGACGCCGGATGACGCCCGCGCCATCGGCGCGCAGGCGCTGTTTGGCGAGAAATACGGCGATGAGGTGCGCGTGGTGTCGATGGGCGTGCTCGACGGCAGCGCCAAGGGGTCCGATGGCAGCACCTATAGTCTGGAGCTGTGCGGGGGCACGCATGTGGCACGCACCGGCGATATCGGCGCGTTTGTGCTTTTGGGCGACTCGGCGTCGTCGGCGGGCGTGCGGCGGATCGAGGCGCTGACCGGGCAGGCGGCACTGGACCATCTGCGCCTACAGGATGCACGGCTTGCCGATGTGGCGGCGGTGCTCAAAGCCCCGGCCGCCGAGGTGGTAGAGCGGGTGCGCGCCTTGTTTGACGAACGCCGCAGCTTGCACAACGAAGTGGCGCAACTGCGCCGCGAAGTGGCAATGGGCGGCAAAGCCGGTGGGCCGGAGGCAAAGGATATCAACGGCATCAATTTCCTTGCCCAAGTGCTGCAAGGGGTGTCCGGCAAGGATCTGCCCGCGCTGATTGACGAGATGAAAACCAAGATCGGCTCTGGTGCGGTCTTGCTGATTGCCGATACCGGCGCCAAGCCGGCGGTTGCGGCGGGGGTCACGCCCGATCTTACCGCCCGCGTTTCCGCCGTTGCCTTGGTCAAGGCTGCCGCCGAAGCCATGGGCGGCAAGGGGGGCGGCGGCCGCCCCGATATGGCGCAGGCCGGAGGCGCAGACATTGCGCAGTCGCAAGCCGCCATCGACGCCGCCGAAGCTGTCATAAAAGGATAACGCCATGCCAACAGCCCTCTGGATCGCCCATGTCGAGGTGACTGATGCCGACGCCTATGCGCTTTACGCCAAGGGTGCCGGCCCGGCACTCGCCGCGCATGGCGGGGTTTTTCTTGCACGCGGCGGGCGCCATGTGCAGCTGGAAGGCAACGACCGCGCCCGCAATGTCGTTGCCCGCTTTCCCAGTCTGGAACAGGCGGTCGCCTGCTACAACAGCCCCGAGTATCAGGCCGCGTTGGTTCATGCCAAAGGCGCTTCTGTGCGCGATCTGGTCGTGGTCGAGGAAATCGACTGATTAGCAGGCATAACCCTGCCAAACAGCGCGCTGCCGCAAGGAACCACCTTCCGGCAGCGCTTTGTTTCATGCTATTATCATGAAAAGACAAAGCCGAGGCAGAACCATGTTCAGAACCGGGGCACGCTGATGTGCCGTTGGGCCGCCTATACCGGAGCGCCGATTTTCCTTGAAGAGATCGTCAGCCGTCCGGGTCATTCCCTGATCCACCAGTCGCAGTGTGCCACGCAATGCCACACCGCCATCAACGCTGACGGCTTTGGCGTGGCGTGGTATGGCGAACGGCCCGAGCCGGGGCTTTACCGCGATGTGATGCCCGCATGGTCCGACCCGAACCTGCGCAGCCTGACCGCGCAGGTGAAATCGGGCCTGTTCATGGCCCATGTGCGCGCCAGCACGGGCACTGCGACCAGCCGCAACAACTGCCATCCGTTCACTTGGGGGCGGTGGTCGTTCATGCACAACGGCCAGATCGGCGGCTATGACACTTTCCGCCGCGACGCCGACATGATGATCCCCGATGCGCTGTATCCCTGCCGCAAGGGGGCCACCGATTCCGAGGCGCTGTTCCTGATCGCCATTGCCGAAGGGCTGGACGATGACCCAAAGGGCGCCATGGAACGGGCCGCGGCCAAGCTGATCGGGCTGGCCCGGACCAAGGGTGCGGCACCGCATCTGCGGCTGACCGGCGCGCTGTCGGATGGCAAGCGGCTTTATGCCATGCGCTACGCCACCGATGACCATGCGCCGACGCTGTATCATCGGTGGTCAGACACCCGCCAAGGCACCGCCGTGGTCTCCGAACCGCTGGAAACCGGCGAGGGCGGCTGGATCGAGGTGCCGCCGTTCAGTTTCTGCACCTTTGAAGGGTCATCGGTGCAGGTGGAGGATTTCCACCCCTGCCGCCTTGCCGTCGCGGCCTGAACCCCGGTTGCGGCCAGACCCGGTTTACCAATAGGCTAAGGCCATCGGGGGGATCATGCGCAAGACCACACGCACATGGCTTTGGCTGGCGGCCCTGTTGGCGGCCTTGGGCTGTTGTCTGGCCGGATGGCTGACGTGGCAGCACAGCCTTGCGCGCAGTCTGGATGATACCGCGCGGCGCGGCGACAATGTGCTGCAACTGGCCGCCACCGCGCTGTCGGGCGAGCTGGACAGGTTCGAGAGGTTGCCGCCGCTGATTGCCGAGCAGACCGTGATCACCGACCTGGCCGCCGATCCGCGCAACCCGGCGCGGGTGGCGCGCGCCAATGATTATCTGCGCCGCATCCAGCGCCTGCTGATGGCGACCGACATCTATCTGATGGACACGGGCGGCCTGACCATTGCCGCGTCAAACCACGATACCGACACCTCGTTCATCGGCGGGAATTTCTCGTTCCGGCCGTATTTCTATGAGGCTTTGGCGGGGGGAAGCGGCCAGTTCTACGCGCTTGGCACCACCAGCGGCAAGCGCGGTTATTACTTCGGCGCGCCGGTCCGGGTGCAGGGGCAGATCACGGGGGTTCTGGTGTTCAAGGTCGATCTGGACGCGATTGAAAGCACGTGGGATGCCGGCGATTACGCAGTGCTGGTCACCGACCCCGAGGGCGTCACCTTTCTGTCGTCGCGCCCCGAATGGCGCTTTGCCGCCATGCGCCCGCTGAGCGCCGAGGCGAAGGCCCGGATCGACACCACGCGCCGCTATGCCGACACGCCCATCGGCCTGTTGCACATCACCGGCGAAGGCCAGCACCGCAGCCGCCCGGTGCTGCGCGTGGCCGACCAGCAGGGCACGCGCGAATATCTGCTGCGCGATCTGCCGATGGACCGGGCGGGATGGGTGGTGCATGTGCTGATCGACACGGCCGCTGCGCGGGCTTCGGCGCTGACGCTGGCGTTTGTTGTCATGCTTGGTTTTGGCGTTCTGGTGATGCTGGGGGCCGTGGTCTGGCAGCGCCGCGCGGCGTTGGCCGAACGGTTGCAGGTGCAGGCGCAAGCGCGCGCCGATCTGGAACGCCGGGTAGACGCGCGCACGCACGAGCTGCGGCAGGCGCAGGCCGATCTGGTGCAGGCGGGCAAGATGGCCGCCCTTGGCCAGATGTCGGCGGCACTCAGCCATGAGTTCAACCAGCCCTTGGCCGCCGCGCGCACCTATGCCGACAACGCCGGCGTGCTGATGGACCGCGGCCGGATGGCGGAAGCGCGCGGCAACATCGACCGCATACTGAGCCTGATCGACCGGCTGACCAGCATCAGCCGCCACCTGCGCAGCTTTGCCCGCGCGCCGGGGCAAAAGCTGAGCCATGTGACATTGGCCGAGGTGGTGGAGGCGGCGGTGGAAATTGCCGCCCTGCGCATCCGCGCGGCGGATGCCACGCTGACCGTGACGCTTGCACCCGATTTGCCGCAGGTGGTGGCGGGGCCGGTGCGTTTGCAGCAGGTGCTGGTCAACATCCTGACCAATGCCGCCGATGCGGTAGAGGGGTTGGCCACGCGCCGGATTGACCTGACCGCAAAGGCGCAGGGCGAGGCGGTGTTGATCCGCATCGCCGACTCTGGGCCGGGCGTTCCCGAAGGGTTGGCGGCGCGGATCTTTGATCCGTTCTTTTCCACCAAGGGCGTGGGCAAGGGGCTTGGGTTGGGGCTTTCCATTTCCTACAATATCATCAAGGATTTCGGCGGCGATCTTTCCGTGTCGTCCGGCCCCGGTGCCTGCTTTGCCCTGCGCCTTGCCGCAGCACCCGCCATCCGACAAGAGGCCGCCGAATGACCCCGATGCGAATCCTGCTGGTCGATGACGAACCCGACATGCGCGCATCCACCGCGCAGGCGCTGGATCTGGCGGGCTTGGCGGTGCAGGATTTCGCGGCTCCCGAACGGATCATGGATCTGGTCAGCTTTGGCTTTCCCGGCGTGGTGCTGACCGATATCCGCATGCCCGGCATGGATGGCCTGACCCTGATGAACCGCATCCACGAGATCGACCGTGATATTCCGGTGATCCTGATCACCGGGCATGGCGATGTGCAACTGGCGGTGCGGGCGATGCGTGAAGGGGCCTATGATTTCGTGGAAAAACCTTTTCCCGCCAGCCAGTTGGCCGAGATCGTGGCGCGGGCGTCGGATTACCGGCGGCTGGTCTTGGAAAACCGGGTGCTGAAGGCGGCGGCGGGGCAGGTGGATGATATGGAACAGCGGTTGATCGGTCGGTCAAACGTGATGATCGACCTGCGCCGCCGCATCCGCACCCTTGGCCCGACCGAAGCCGATGTGCTGATCGTTGGCGAAACCGGCGCGGGCAAAGAGGTGGTGGCGCGCGCGCTGCATGATCTGTCGCCGCGCGCGCGCAAACCCTTTGTGGCGATCGACTGCGCCGCGATTCCGGCCGCCCTGATCGAATCCGAGCTGTTCGGGCACGAGGCGGGGGCGTTTCCCGGCGCCTTGCGCGCCCGCTTTGGCAAGTTCGAACATGCGCGCGGCGGCACCATCCTGCTGGATGACATCGCCTCCATGCCACTCGACATGCAGGGAAAACTGGTGCGGGTGATCGAGGATCGCACGGTGACGCGGCTGGGGTCGAACGAATCCCTGCCGCTGGATGTGCGGTTCATGGCCACCGCCCGCGTGCCGCTGGAGGCGGAGGTGGAGGCGGGGCGGTTCCGCGCCGATCTTCTGTATCGGCTGAACGTCGTCACCTTGCAGGTGCCGCCTTTGTCGGCACGGCGCGAGGATATCCCACTGTTGTTCCTGCGCCTGTTGTCCGAGGCTGCCAGCCGCCACCGTTCCGACCCCGCGCCGGTGCCGCCCGCGCTGGTGGCGCAACTGACCGCGCGCGACTGGCCCGGCAATGTGCGCGAATTGCGCAACGCGGCAGACCGCTATGCCTTGGGTCTGGGCGAGGGCGCGCAGAGCGTGGAGGACGGCCCGTCACGGCTGGCCGAACGGGTGGCAGATTTCGAAAAGCGTGAAATCGAGGCCGCCTTGGCCGCCCATCGCGGCAACCTGCGCCCGGTGTATGAATCACTTGGCCTGTCGCGCAAAAGCCTTTGGGAAAAAATGCAGAAACACGGGTTGGACAAGGCGCAGTTCGGCGCGGGCGGCGAGGCCAGACCCGAATAGGCCACGAAATCCGCCCATTCTTTTGCCGCGATGTTACCAAATCCACCCATAAGCACGCGCAGAGTGACAATTGATTGCGCAAACAGCGCGCAACACGGTTGAGTGATCGCCAGATCCGACGCCTTCTGATCCCAGCACGGCCCGCGCAGGAGGCGCAGGCCAGTGTAGAATTTTTGGGAGGACTGCATGTTCATCAAGACACTCGCCGCCGCTTGCGCGGCTGGCCTCGTTGCAACCACCGCCATGGCGCAGGACAAGACCGGCTGGCCGTCGGAAATCACCATCGGCACCGCGTCGCAGGGCGGCACATATTTTGTCTATGGCAACGGCTTTGCCGGCTACATGTCCGAAGCGCTTGGCGTGAACGCCACCGGCGAAGTCACCGGCGGCCCGGTGCAGAACGTGACACTGGTGGAAACCGGCGATCACCTGATGGGTCTGGTCACCATGGGCCCGGCCTATGACGCGTGGATGGGCAAATCCGAACTGGCACCGGGGCTGGAGCACCGTTCGGTCCGCGCACTGTTCCCGATGTATCAGACCCCGTTCCAGGTGGTTGTGCTGCGCTCGTCGGGCATCACCTCGGTGTCTGATCTGAACGGCAAGCGTGTTTCGGTTGGTCCCGCTGGCGGCACCCCCGGCACCTATTGGCCGCAGTTCATGACCGCTGTCGGCGTCAACGCCAACGTGTCCTATGCGGGCGCAGCTGACGCCGCGGGCCAATTGCAGGATGGTCTGATCGACGCGTTCGCCTTTGCCGCAGGCGTGCCGATCTCGGCCTTTGCCGAACTGGCGGCGCAACAGGATGTGGTAATGTTCGGTCTCAACCCTGATGAGCAGGCCAAGGTGCTGGAAGCCTTCCCGGCGATGGCCCCGTTCACCATCGGCGCGGGCACTTACGCCGGGCATGATTATGACCAGCCCACCGTGGCGCTGTGGAACTTTGCCGTCGCGCATGCGGACATGCCCGAGTCGCTGGCCTATGAGATCACCAAGCTGGCGCTCGACAACAATGACCGCATGATGCAGATCCACGCGACCGCGGCGGAAACCAAGATCGACAACTGGGACAAGAACACCTTCATGCCGTTCCACCCCGGTGCGGTGAAATACTATGAGGAAAAAGGGATCACCCTTCCCGACACCCTGAAATAAGGCGCGCACCGCGTGCTTTGCCGGGCGTCCGACCATGATCGGGCGCCCTTTTTCCATCATCGTCATTCAGGGACAAGACCATGACCGATCCCAAAACCGACGTGCCGGCGCCTGCGATCGCGGCGGGCGTCGACAACGAGATTTTCGCGGCCAACCAGCGCAAGCCGATCGGGTCGGTGGGCCTTTTGATCGCCGCGTTGTGTGTGGCCTATACCGCCTTTCATATCGGGGTGATGAATCTGTATCCGCTGGAAACCTGGACCTACCGGCTGCTGCATGTCGGCGGCGGGCTGGTGATCGGGTTCTTGCTGTTTTCCTCGCTGACCTTTGCCGAGGTTGAGAACAATCCCCGCACCGGCCGTCTGCTGATGCTGGCCCCGGCGGCGGTGCTGGTAGGCATCGCCTTTGTGCAGGTGGTCCTGTTCTGGATCACCGGGCAGGGCGTGGATCAGGGCGCGCAAGCGACTGCCGCGCGCTACACCTTCGGGGTGCCGCTGATCATCGGCACGGTTTGGGCGTTGCTGGTCGGCTGGTTCCTGCCCGATCCGCGTCGGGGGCGGCTGGATGCGGCTGATATCATTCTGGCCTTTGCCGCCGTTGCGGTGACCGCCTATATCATCTTCCACGCGCCCTTGTTGCGCCTGCGCGCAGGCACCGCATTGGCCAAAGAGGCCGACATGTTTGCCGCTCTGATCGGCGTGATCCTGATTCTGGAATTGACCCGGCGCATGGCGGGGCTGGCCTTGGTGATCATCGCCGGCATCTTCGTGATCTACAGCTTTGTCGGGCCTTGGCTGCCCGGTATCCTGTATCACCGGGGGTATTCGCTGACCCGGTTTTTCACCTATGTCTTTACCGATCAAGGCATCCTTGGGCCAACGACCGCGATTTCATCGACCTATATCATCCTGTTCGTGGCCTTTGCCGCCTTTCTGCAAGCCAGCCGCGTGGGCGAATATTTCGTGAACTTCGCCTTTGCCGCAGCGGGCGACCGCAGGGGCGGCCCGGCCAAGGTGGCGGTGTTCGGTTCGGGCCTGATGGGCATGATCAACGGCACCTCGGCAGGCAACGTGGTGGCGACGGGATCACTGACCATCCCCTTGATGAAAAAGGTGGGCTACAAGCCGCAAACGGCAGCGGCGGTCGAGGCGGCGGCGTCTTCGGGCGGGCAGATCCTGCCGCCGATCATGGGGGCGGGCGCGTTCATCATGTCGGAAATCACCGGCATCGCCTATTCCGATATCGTGGTGGCCGCGATCATTCCGGCGCTTTTGTATTTCGTCAGCGTCTATTTCAACGTCGATCTGGCGGCGCAGAAGTTCAACATGAAGGGCCTGCCGCGCGAAGAGCTGCCGCAATTCCGCAAGCTGGCCAAACAGGTTTTCCTGTTCATCCCTATCGTCATCCTGATCGGCGCGCTGTTCATGGGCTATTCCGTGATCCGGGCGGGCACGCTGGCGATGGCGGCGGCGGCGGTTGTCTCGTGGCTGACACCCTACAAGATGGGCGTCAAAGCGATCCTGTTCGCGCTGGAAATCTCCACCAAGATGACGCTGCAACTGGTCGCGGTCTGTGCGGCGGCGGGCATCATCGTGGGTGTGATCGCGCTGACCGGGCTTGGCACGCGGTTTTCCAGCCTGCTGCTGGGTCTGGCGGAAAACAACCAGATGCTGGCGCTGTTCTTTGCGATGATCGTATCTATCGTGCTGGGAATGGGCATGCCCACCACGGCGGCCTATGCGGTGGCGGCGTCCGTTATCGCGCCGGGGCTGATCAGCATGGGCATCGACACGCTGACCGCGCACTTCTTCATCTTCTACTACGCGGTGATGTCGGCCATCACGCCGCCTGTGGCGCTTGCCGCCTATGCGGGGGCGGCGATTGCCCGGTCGGACCCGATGGCGACATCTGTCGAGTCGTTCA
>JBKBQB010000061.1:0-1358 GCA_046292785.1 Paracoccaceae bacterium | reverse complement strand
CAAGATGGGGATGGCGGCCTTTGTGGTGCCGTTCATGTTCTTCTCGTCACCCGAATTGCTGATGCAGGGGGAATGGATCAACATCATCCACGTTGTGGCGGGTGCGTTGCTGGGGGTGTTCCTGCTCTCTTCGGCGGTGCAGGGGTGGTATTTCGGCCATCTGCACATGGTGCTGCGGATCGTTCTGGCGGTGGCCGCGGTGGCGATGATCGATTCCGGTTGGCTGACCGATTTCGTCGGTATCGGCACCGCCGTGGTGGTCTGGGCGATCCAGAAACGCATCGTCAAGCCCGATGCGCTGGCGCGCGGATCTGACTGACAGCGATGTGCCGCCCGCAAACCATCCGGGCGGCCACCAGACTCTAAAAAAGCGCGCAAGGCCGATGCCGTGCGCGCTTTTGTCTTGGTCGGGGGGGCGAAAATGAAAACGGCCCCCGAAGGGGCCGTTTTGATCAGGCGCTGCGCGAGTGGCGCTTGCGCTCGTGCGGGTCCAGATAGCGTTTGCGCATCCGAACCGATTTCGGCGTCACTTCCACCAATTCATCATCGTCGATATAGGCGATGCACTGCTCAAGGCTCAGCTTGACCGGCGTGGTCAGGCGCACCGCCTCATCCGTGCCCGAGGCGCGCACGTTGGTCAGCTGCTTGCCCTTGAGCGGGTTCACTTCCAGATCGTTGTCGCGGCTGTGCTCGCCGATGATCATGCCGGTATAGACCGGCTCCTGCACGCCGATGAAGAAGTGGCCGCGGTCTTCCAGCTTCCACATCGCGTAAGCCACCGACACGCCCGACTCCATCGAGATCAGCACGCCCTGACGACGGCCCTCGATCGGGCCCTTGTGCGGGGCCCAGCCGTGGAACACGCGGTTCAGAACGCCGGTGCCGCGCGTATCGGTCATGAACTGACCGTGATAGCCGATCAGCCCGCGCGACGGCACATGCGCGATGATCCGGGTCTTGCCCGCGCCCGCCGGTTTCATCTCGACCAGATCGCCCTTGCGTGGGCCGGTCAGCTTTTCGATCACCGGGCCGGTGTATTCGTCATCCACATCGATGGTGACTTCTTCGATCGGCTCTTGCTTCACGCCATCTTCTTCGCGGAACAGCACACGTGGGCGGCTGATCGACAGCTCAAAACCCTCACGGCGCATGTTTTCAATAAGCACGCCCATCTGCAATTCGCCACGCCCGGCCACTTCGAACGCGTCGCCGCCGGGGGTGTCGGTGACCTTGATCGCCACGTTGATCTCGGCTTCCTTCATCAGACGCTCGCGGATGACGCGCGACTGCACCTTGTTGCCTTCTTTCCCGGCCAGCGGCGAGTCGTTGATGCCAAAGGTGATCGAGATGGTCGGCGG
>JBKBQB010000060.1:0-11030 GCA_046292785.1 Paracoccaceae bacterium | reverse complement strand
GGGCGTGAGGTCTGGATTCCGCAGGAAACCGTGACGGCCGAGGCCTATGACACGCCGGTCGTCGGCTGGCAGGGCAAGCGGGTCAATACGCTGCGGCTTTGGGGCGCGAAGGGGACGACGAATTTCGATCTGGAACGCTTCAACCGGGGCGACTATACGGCGGCGGCGGAACCGGAGACGCTGGCCCGGACGTTGTCGCGCGTGCTTTATCCCGATGACACCACCTATCAGGGCAAGGAACTGCGCCTGAAGCAGGAGTTTTTCCTGACCTCTGCCGCGCTGCAAGACATTCTGCGCCGCTTTCTCGCCTCGCAATCCGATCTGCGCAAGCTGCCCGATTACGTGGCCATCCAGATGAACGACACCCATCCGGCGATTGCGGGGCCGGAACTGATCCGCCTGTTGGTGGACGTGCATGGCCTGCCGTTCGATCAGGCCCTGCCGGTGGCGCGCGCCTGCCTTGGCTACACCAACCACACGTTGCTGCCCGAAGCATTGGAACGCTGGGCCACCTTCACCTTTGGCAATGTGCTGCCGCGCCATATGCAGATCGTGGAACAGATCGACCATTGGCACCGCGAAGAACACCACACCCGCCCGCATTACGTGGGCATCGTCAAGCACCACGAGGTGCGGATGGGCGAGTTGGCCTTCATCATGTCGCACAAGGTCAACGGCGTTTCGGCGCTGCACTCTGATCTGATCAAGAAAAACCTGTTTCCCGAATTGCACGCCCTGCACCCCGACCGGATCATCAACGAAACCAATGGCGTGACCCCGCGCCGCTGGCTTAAGATGTGCAACAAGCCGCTGTCGGGGTTGATCACCGATACGATCGGGTCTGGCTGGGAGGCGGATCTGGGTCTGCTCAGGGGGCTGGAAAAACCCATTGAAACCAAGTCTTTCCGCGACGACTTTGATGCAGCCAAGCGCGCGAACAAGGTGGCGCTGTCGAATTGGCTGGCGGGGCATGAGGGTATCACCGTCAACCCCGATGCGCTGTTCGATGTGCAGATCAAACGCATCCACGAATACAAGCGGCAGCTTTTGAACATCCTGCAAACCATCGGCCATTGGGAGGCGATCCGCCAGAACCCCAACGCCAACTGGGTGCCGCGCGTCAAGATCTTTGGTGGCAAGGCCGCACCCGGTTATGCGGTGGCCAAGGAAATCATCCGCCTGATCAATGATGTGGCGCAGGTGATCAACAACGACCCCGTCACCGGCGATCTGCTCAAGATCGTTTATCCCGCCAATTACAATGTCTCGATGGCCGAACGGCTGATCCCCGCGGCGGATTTGTCCGAACAGATCTCCACCGCCGGGAAAGAGGCGTCGGGCACCGGCAACATGAAGTTCATGATCAACGGTGCGCCCACCATCGGCACGCTGGACGGAGCAAACGTCGAGATTTTGCAAGAGGTTGGCGATGACAACTTCTTCCTGTTCGGCATGACAACCGATCAGGCCATGGCGCGCCGGCAAGACCCCGATCATTCGCGCAAGGCGATCGAGGCCAGCCAGACCCTGCAAGACGTGCTCCAGATGATTGCCGAGGGCCGGTTCAGCCCGGAGGAAAAGGACCGTTATCACGATCTGGTCCACCGGGTCTGGCACCACGATTACTTCCTCGTCGCCAGCGATTTCGACGCCTATGACGCCGCGCAGGCGCAGGTGGATGCCGCTTACGCCGACCGCGACCGCTGGATCACCATGGCGGCGCTGAACACGGCGCGGTCGGGGTTCTTTTCATCCGACCGCACGATCCGCAGCTATATGAAAGACGTCTGGAACGTGGCTTCGGCGCTGTAGCGCCGGGACAGGTTTGGGCGCGCTGACTTTGGGAGGAGGCAGCATGGCCGACGCACTGATCAATGAGACCGAAGCCTGGGCCGTGGTCGAGGGGCGTCATGGCGACCCGTTTTCCGTGCTTGGCCCGCACAAGCGGGGCGGGCAATGGGTGGTCACGGCCTTTGTGCCGGGGGCGGACACGCTGTCGGTGCTGGTTGGGAAAGCAGGTCAGGAACTTGCTGCAACCCATTGGGGGCAAGGGCTTTTCCTTTGCGCCTTGCCGCGAAAATCAACCTATCGTTTGCGCGCGACCGGCCATGACACGACATGGGAATTCGAGGATCCGTTCCGCTTTGGCCCGGTGCTGGGCGAGTTGGATGAATACCTGCTGGGCGAAGGCACGCATGCGCGCCTGTGGCAGGTGCTGGGCGCGCATGTGATCACACACGAAGGCGTGCAGGGCACCCATTTCGCCGTCTGGGCGCCCAATGCCGAGCGGGTCAGCGTTGTGGGCGATTTCAACATCTGGGACGGTCACCGCCACCCGATGCGCCGGCGGGGTGCGACTGGCGTTTGGGAAACCTTTGTGCCCGATCTGGGCGACGGGGAGACCTACAAGTATGAGATCCGCGGTCAGGGCGGCCAAATGCTGCCGCTCAAGGCCGATCCGGTTGGGTTCGGGTCTGAACATCCGCCCGCAAATGCCTCTGTTGTCAGGACAATCTCGGGTGCGTTCACCGATGCCGACTGGATGGCCAGCCGTCATGCGCGCCAGAACATCGATGCGCCGATCTCGGTCTATGAGGTGCATCTGGGGTCATGGCGGCGCGCGCCGGGGGACCGCATGCTCAGCTACATCGAGCTTGCCACGCAACTGGTTGATTACGTGGCGGATATGGGATTTACCCATATCGAGTTGATGCCGATCAGCGAATTTCCGTTCGACGGGTCGTGGGGCTATCAGCCGGTGGGCCTGTTTGCCCCCACCATCCGCCATGGCACCCCGCCCGAGTTTCGCGCCCTGATCGATGCCGCCCATGCCAAGGGTCTTGGCGTTCTGCTTGATTGGGTGCCGGGGCATTTTCCGACCGATGCGCATGGCTTGGGCCAATTTGATGGCACCCCGCTTTATGAACACGCCGACCCGCGCGAGGGGTTTCATACCGACTGGAACACGCTGATCTATAACTATGGCCGGACAGAGGTGCAGAACTTTCTGGTCAGCAACGCGCTGTATTGGCTGGAGGAATTCCATATCGACGGCCTGCGCGTCGATGCGGTGGCGTCGATGCTTTACCGCGATTACAGCCGCAAATCAGGCGAATGGGTGCCCAACCGCGACGGCGGGCGCGAGAATTACGAGGCCATCGCCATGCTGCAACGCATGAACATCGTGGCTTATGGCGAGTCCCCCGGTGTGATGACGGTGGCCGAGGAAAGCACGGCGTTTCCGGGGGTCAGCCGCCCGGTGAACCATGGCGGGCTTGGCTTTGGCTTCAAGTGGAACATGGGCTGGATGAACGACACCCTGTCCTACATGCAAAAAGATCCGCTGTTTCGCCGCTATCACCACCACCAGATGACCTTCGGCCTGCATTATGCCTGGTCGGAGAATTACATCCTGCCGATCAGCCATGACGAGGTGGTGCATGGCAAGGGCAGCATGCTGGCCAAGATGCCGGGGGATGGGGCGGAAAAATTCGCCAACCTGCGGGCGTATTACGGGTTCATGTGGGCGCATCCGGGCAAGAAACTGCTGTTCATGGGCTGCGAATTCGCCCAAGGGGCGGAGTGGAACCATAACCAGAGCCTTGACTGGCATCTGCTTGAAAACCCTGCCCATTCCGGGATGCAGGCTTTGGTGCGCGATCTGAACCGGGTATACCGCGACACGCCTGCACTGCACATCAACGACACGCGCCCCGAGGGGTTCGAGTGGATCGAGAGCAACGATGCCGAGGCCAGCGTTTACGCCTGGGTCCGCAAGGGGGCGACAGGCGATCCGCTGGTGGTGGCGCTGGTCAACATGACCCCGGTGGAGCGCCACCCCCGCGTGGGGTTGCCGTCGGGCGGGCTGTGGTCGGAACTTCTCAACACCGATGCGGACATCTATGGCGGCGGCAATCGCGGCAACCTGGGAGGGGTGCAGGCCGAGGAGGTGCAATGCCATGGCCGGCCATGGTCTGCGCGTGTCACGCTGCCGCCATTGTCGGCGGTTTATCTGAAACAGGGGGGCTCGCGGTAGCGGGCACAGGGAGGGGACCATGAAGGCAAAACCGAACCAGAGGCTGTCATCGCAGGCCATGGCGTTCGTTCTGGCAGGCGGGCGGGGGAGCCGTCTGAAAGAACTGACCGATCGCCGCGCCAAGCCCGCCGTCTATTTCGGCGGCAAGACCCGGATCATTGACTTTGCGCTGTCGAACGCGGTCAATTCGGGCATCCGCAAGATGGCGATTGCCACGCAATACAAGGCGCACAGCCTGATCCGGCATTGCCAGCGGGGCTGGAACTTTTTCCGCGCCGAGCGCAACGAATATCTGGATATCCTGCCCGCCAGCCAGCGGATGGATGAGGTGAACTGGTATCGCGGCACGGCCGATGCGGTGGCGCAGAATATCGACATCATCGACAGTTACGGCATCAAATACGCGATCATCCTGGCAGGCGATCACATCTACAAGATGGATTATGAGGTGATGCTGCACCAGCACGTCGAGGCGGGGGCGGATGTGACCATCGGCTGCCTGACCGTGCCGCGCGCCGAGGCCAGTGCCTTTGGCGTGATGCATGTCGATGCGGCGATGCGGATCACCGATTTTCTGGAAAAGCCGAAAGATCCGCCGTCGATCCCGGGCGACCCGGATCACGCGCTGGCCAGCATGGGCATCTATATTTTCGATTGGGCGTTCCTGCGCGATCTTTTGCTGCGCGACATGGCGGATGACGCATCGACCCATGATTTCGGCTTTGATCTGATCCCCTATATCGTCAAGCACGGCAAGGCGGTGGCGCACAGGTTTGCCGACAGTTGCGTGATGAGCGGGCTGGAGACCGAACCCTATTGGCGCGACGTGGGCACGATCGATGCGTTCTGGCAGGCCAATATCGACCTGACCGATTTTGTGCCCAAGCTGGATCTGTATGACAGCGCCTGGCCGATCTGGACCTATGCCGAGATCGTGCCGCCGGCCAAGTTCATCCATGACACCGATGGCCGGCGCGGGATGGCGATTTCGTCGCTGGTGTCGGGTGATTGCATCGTGTCGGGGTCCGAGGTGCGCAACAGTCTGTTGTTCACCGGCTGCCGGACCCATTCCTACAGCACGCTGGAACATGTGGTGGCGCTGCCGCAGGTGATCGTCAATCGCCGCGCGGAATTGACCAAGTGCGTGATTGACCGGGGCGTGGTTATCCCCGAAAAGCTGGTGGTTGGACAAGACCCCGAAGAGGATGCGAAATGGTTCCGCCGCACCGAGACGGGCGTGGTGTTGATCACGCAGGACATGCTGGATCTGCGGGCGCAAAAACTGGGCTAGGGTGGCACCCTGTGCAACCCCCGGGGGGCTGTCTGCCCCCCGGCCCCCCCGAGGATATTTTTGAACAGATGAAAGGGTGAAGATGAAGGGTCGGGTTCTGTCGGTTGCGTCGGAGTGCGTGCCCTTTGTAAAGACCGGCGGTCTGGCCGATGTGGTGGGCGCGCTGCCAGGTGCGCTGGCGGCGGTGGGCTGGGACATGCGGGTGCTGATCCCGGCGTATCGCGCGCTGCGGCCGCTGCTGGCGCAGATGGAGGTGGTTCTGGTCGAGCCGGGGCTGTTTGGCGGCGATGGCACGGTGTATGCGGGCAGGGTTGAGGGGATCGACCTGCTGGCTCTGGACGCGCCGCATCTGTTTGACCGTGAGGGCGGGCCCTATGGCGGGCCGGGGGGCGACTGGTGGGACAATCCGCAGCGCTTTGCCGCGCTGTCCTGGGTGGCGGCACGGATCGCGCGCGAGGGTGTGGCGGGCTGGCAGCCCGATGTGCTGCACGCGCATGACTGGCAAGCGGGGCTGGCGCCGGCCTATCTGGCCTATTCGGGTGCGGGGGCGGCGGCATCGGTGATCACGGTGCACAACATCGCCTTTCAGGGCTGGGCGCCGGCCAGTCTGTTGGGGGAATTGCGCCTGCCTGCCGCGCAATTCCATCCGGCGGGGCTGGAGTATTATGGCGGCTTGTCGAGCCTGAAGGCGGGGTTGGTGACGGCGGACTGGATCACCACCGTGTCGCCCACCTATGCGGACGAGTTGATGCGGCCCGCGTTCGGGATGGGGTTGCAGGGCGTGATCGCGGCGCGGGCGGCGCGGGTGTCTGGCATTTTGAACGGGGTGGATACCGCCGTCTGGTCGCCCGAGGCGGAGCCGGTGCCTTTCAGCGCGGCGGCGCTGGCGGGCAAGGCGCGGGCGCGGGCGGCGCTGTGTGCCGCGTTCGGGGTGGAGGTGCCGGGGCCGCTTGCCATCGTAGTCAGCCGGTTGACCGATCAGAAGGGTATCGACCTGTTGCCGCAGGTGGTGCCCGATTTCGTGGCGGCAGGCGGTGGCCTGATCGTGCTGGGGTCTGGCGATCCGGCGCTGGAGGATGCTGTGCGCGCGCTGGCCGATGCGCATCCGGGCCGGGTGGCGGTGCAGATCGGCTATGACGAGGAGCTCAGCCACCGGCTGTTTTCGGGGGCCGATGCCGTACTGGTGCCGTCGCGGTTCGAGCCTTGCGGGCTGACGCAGATGTATGGCTTGCGTTATGGCACCTTGCCGGTGGTGGCCGCGACCGGGGGGCTGGCCGATACGGTGATCGGCATCTCGCCCGCGACGCTGGCGGCGGGGGTGGCGACGGGCGTGGTGTTTCACCCGACCGATGCCTTGGCCTTTGGGCAGGCGCTGACCAAGCTGGTGCAGCTTCATGCGCAGCCCGCCCTGTGGGCGCGGGTGCAGGCCAATGCCATGGCGCACCCGGTGGGGTGGGAAACGTCGGCTGCTGCCTATGCCGCCCTTTACGCGCGGTTGCAGGCATGACACCGGGCGTGGTGCCCTTGCCCGCGCGGCTGCCGGGGCACACGCTTGGCCCCGGACGGCCCTGGCCGATGGGGGCGTCTCTGGACGGCGATGGCGTCAACTTCGCGGTGTTTTCCGCCCATGCGACCCGGATCGAGCTGTGCCTGTTCACCGCGGACGGCCGCAAGGAAATGGTGCGCCTGCCGTTCCGGGAACGTGACGGCGACATCTGGCACATGCATGTGGGCGGGCTGACCCCCGGCACGGTGTATGGCTTTCGCGCGCATGGGCCCTATGACCCCGAACGGGGCCACAGGTTCAACCCCCACAAGCTGCTGCTGGACCCTTACGCCCGCGCGCTGGAGGGGCGGTTGCGCTGGTCGGATGCGGTGATGGGCTACAAGATTGGCTCGCCGCGCGGCGATCTGTCGTTCGACACCCGCGATTCCGCCTTTGCCGTGCCAAAGGCGGTGGTGACCGACACCAGCTTCACCTGGGGGAACGATGCCGCCCCGCGCATCCCGCGCAGCGAGACGGTGATCTATGAGGCGCATGTGAAGGCGCTGACGCAATTGCACCCCGGCGTGGACAAGCCGTTGCGCGGCAGCACCCTCGCGGTTGCCAGCGACCCGGTGATCGCGCATCTGCAAAAGCTGGGGGTGACCACGGTGGAGCTGCTGCCGGTGCAGGCCTTCCCCGACGACCGCTTTCTGGTGGCACGCGGCCTGCGCAACCATTGGGGTTACAACACGCTGGCCTTCTTTGCGCCGGAGCCGCGCTATATGGCCAAGGGCGCATTGTGGGAATTCCAGACGATGGTGCGAAGGCTTCATTCGGCGGGCATCGAGGTGGTGCTGGATGTGGTTTACAACCACACCGCCGAGGGCGATCAGATGGGGCCCACGCTGTGCTTTCGCGGCCTCGACAACGCCAGCTATTACCGGCTGTCGGGGGGTGGGCGGCACTATGTCAACGACACCGGCACCGGCAACACGCTGAACCTGACGCATCCGATGGTGCTGCGTATGGTAATGGATTCGCTGCGCTATTGGGTAGAGGAGTGCCATGTTGACGGCTTCCGGTTCGATCTGGCCACCGTTCTGGGGCGCGAGGCGCATGGGTTTGATCCGCAGGGCGGCTTTTTCGATGCGATCCGCCAGGATCCGGTTCTGAGCCGGGTGAAGCTGATTGCCGAGCCATGGGACATCGGGCCGGGCGGCTACCAGCTGGGCGGCTATCCGCATCCGTTCCAGGAATGGAATGACAAGTTCCGCGACGGGGTGCGGCGGTTCTGGCGCGGCGATGCGGGGCTGACGCCCGATCTGGCCAAACGCGTGCTGGGCAGTGCCGAACAGTTCGACCATTCCGGGCGGTCGGCGACAAGTTCGGTGAATTTCATCACCGCGCATGATGGGTTCACGCTGCACGATCTGGTCAGCTTTACCATCAAGCGCAACTGGGACAACGGCGAGGACAACCGCGACGGCCATTCCGACAACCACGCCGACAACATGGGGGTGGAAGGGCCAAGCGACGACCCCGCCGTGCTGGCGGCGCGCGCCTTGCGCAAGCGCAACCTTCTGGCCACGTTGATGCTGAGCCAGGGCGTGCCGATGCTGCTGGCGGGGGATGAGTTGGGCCATACACAGGGCGGCAACAACAACGCCTATGCACAAGACAACGCGGTGACCTGGCTGGATTGGGCAAAGGCCGATGCGGGGCTGACCGATTTTGTGGCGCGGCTGATCGCCTTGCGCCGCGCGCATCCGGTGCTGCATCAACGCCGCTTCCTGCACGGGCGCAGGCGCGAGGCCGACGGGCTGGCCGATGTGGTCTGGCGCAAGCCCGATGGCAGCCAGCCCACGCCGCAGGACTGGCACGATCCGGCGTTTCGCGCGTTGGGGGTAGAGGTGCGGATGGCGGCCGAAGGGGGCGATCCGTCCTGCGACGCGGTGCTGGTCTGGTTCAACTGTGGCGGCGCGGTGCCGTTGGTGCTGCCCGAGACGGCCCAGTGGGATCTGGTGCTGGATACTACGCAGCCGGAGTTGACGACCGGCGCGGCCCCCGCCGCGTTGCCCGCGCAATCCGTATTGATGTTTCGCTCGATCCCCGATGCGGGGCGGGCCAAGGGAGAGACCCCATGACCAGTGTAACCACCCAACCGATCGCCGGACAAAAGCCCGGAACCTCTGGCCTGCGCAAGAAAACCCCGGTGTTCATGGGGCCGCATTACCTTGAGAATTTCGTGCAGGCGATTTTCGATGTGGTGGGGGCGGAGGGCAAAACCTTTGTGCTGGGCGGTGACGGGCGCTATTTCAATGACCGGGCCGCGCAGGTCATCCTGCGGATGGCGGCGGCCAATGGGGCGCATCGGGTGATCGTGGGGCAGGGGGCGATCCTGTCCACGCCCGCGGCCAGCCATCTGATCCGGCTCAACAAGACCGACGGCGGCATCATCATGTCAGCCTCGCACAACCCCGGCGGGCCGGAGGAGGATTTCGGCGTCAAGTTCAACATGGCCAATGGCGGCCCCGCGCCCGAAGGCGTGACCGAGGCGATGTTCCAGCGCACGACGCAGATGACCGAATACCGGATCGTGGAGGCGCAGGAAGTGGACCTGAACACCATTGGCCGCCAGACGCTTGGCGGGATGATCGTGGATGTGGTCGATCCGGTGGCCGATTACGCCGACCTGATGGAAACGCTGTTCGATTTCCCCGCCTTGCGCGCTTTGTTTGCCGGTGGTTTCCGGATGCGGATGGATGCGATGTGCGCGGTGACCGGCCCCTATGCGCTGGAGATATTGGAGCGCCGTCTGGGCGCGGCCCCCGGCACCGTGAGCCATGCCACCCCCTTGCCCGATTTCGGCGGCATGCACCCCGACCCGAACCCGACTTGGGCGCATGAGTTGATGGCCGAGATGATGGGGGCGGATGCGCCCGATTTCGGGGCGGCGTCGGACGGTGACGGGGATCGCAACATGGTGGTGGGGCGCGGCATCTATGTCTCGCCCTCGGACTCACTGGCCGTGCTGGCCGCCAACGCCCATCTTGCCCCCGGCTATGCCAAAGGGTTGGCCGGGGTGGCGCGGTCGATGCCCACCTCTGCCGCCGTTGACCGGGTGGCCGATGCGCTGGGGATCGCGAAGTTTGAGACGCCCACGGGCTGGAAATTCTTTGGCAACCTGCTCGACGCAGGCAAGGTCACGCTGTGTGGCGAGGAAAGTTTTGGCACCGGATCGGATCATGTGCGCGAAAAGGACGGGCTTTGGGCGGTGCTGTTGTGGCTCAACATTCTGGCTGTGCGCAAGCAATCGGTGGCCGAGATCTTGGCGCAGCACTGGGCAACCTATGGCCGCAACTATTATAGCCGCCACGATTTCGAGGCGATTGCCACCGACAAGGCCGAGGCGATGATGGCCGCGCTGCGCGCCAGCCTGCCCGATCTGGTCGGCCGCCAGATCGAAGGCATGACGATCAGCGCCGCCGATGATTTCGCCTACACCGACCCGATTGACGGCTCGGTCAGCGCAAAACAAGGCGTGCGGATTCAGTTTGCAGACGGCAGCCGCATCGTGATGCGCCTGTCAGGGACCGGCACCGAAGGCGCCACGCTGCGCATCTATCTTGAACGATACACCCCCGGCCCCGACCGGCTTGACCACGACCCGCAAGAAGCCTTGGCCCCCGTGATCCGCGCCGCGCACACGCTGGCACGGCTGGCCGAAGTCACCGGGCGCATCACCCCCGATGTGGTGACCTGAGACAAAGGCCGGAGGCGCATATCTTCCCCCGCGCCGGTGTTTGTCGGATCAGCGAAACTGCTTGGCCAGCTTCAGGCCCTGTCCTTGATAGTTGGACGCGATCTTTTCGCCATACAGGGCATCGGGGCGCGCGGCCATGCGTTCATAGACCAGTCGGCCCACCACCTGCCCGTGCTCCAGCACAAAGGGGGCCTCGTGGCAGCGCACTTCCAGCACCCCGCGCGACCCGGCCCCGCCGGCAGCGGCATGGCCGAAACCAGGGTCGAAGAACCCGGCGTAATGCACCCGGAATTCGCCCACCATCGCCAGATAGGGCGCCATTTCGGCGGCGTAATCGGGGGGGATCGTCACCGCCTCACGGCTGACCAGAATGTAGAACGCGCCGGGGTCGAGGATGATGCGACCGTCCGTGGTGCGGATTTCCTCCCAGAACTCGGGCGCCGGGTAATGGCCG
>JBKBQB010000059.1:0-11278 GCA_046292785.1 Paracoccaceae bacterium | reverse complement strand
GCGATGGTGGGCATGTATCAGGCGCGGCGCAGCCATGCGATGGAAGTGGCCGCCAGCGAGGCCGCACGGGCTTTTTCGGATTTCCTGCGCGGCTACGTTGACCAGCGCCGCAAAACCCCCGCCGATGACCTGATCACCCAGCTGATCGCGGCGGAAGCCGACGGCGAGCGGCTGACCACCGACGAGTTGATCACCACCTGCATCCTGCTGCTCAACGCAGGCCACGAGGCGACGGTGCACACCATCGGCAATGGGGTGAAAACCCTGCTGGAAACCAACACCGTCGCGCAGATCCTGTCCCCCGGCACGGCGGCAAGCACGGTCGAGGAAATCCTGCGCTTTGACCCCGCGCTGCACATGTTCACCCGCACCGCCTATGAAGCCGTGGAAGTAATGGGCCACAGCTTCCAGCGTGGTGACCGGGTCGGGCTGCTGCTTGGCGCCACCAACCGCGATCCGCAGGTCTGGGACCGCGCCGACCGGTTCCTGCCGCAGCGTCCCGACAAACCCAACCTGACCTTCGGCGCGGGCCTGCATTTCTGCGTCGGTGCCCCTTTGGCGCGGTTGGAATTGCAGATCGCGCTGCCCATTCTGTTCCACCGCCTGCCCGGTCTGCGGCTGGCAGAGGCCCCGCGCTACGCTGATGTGTATCACTTCCATGGGCTGGAGCGGCTGGTGCTGACCCGCTGACGCTGTCTGTGACGCCGACCTTTGACGCCGACCTTTGACGCCGACGCGCGCGGGCCGGCGGGGGATGCCCCCGGCGGCAGTATTGCGAAAAGGTGCAGGCAACGGCCTTTCATGCACGTCGAAGTCACAGCGGCAGGATGGTGGTAGATTTGATTTCTTCCATGCTGAGCAGGGCCGTGACGTTGTAGATCTTCACCTCTGAAATCAGCGCCTGATAGAACTGGTCATAGGCGCGGGCGTTCTTGACCCGGACTTTCAGGATATAGTCGATATCACCCGCCAGCCGGTGCGCCTCCAGCACTTCGGGGCGCTCACGCAGGGTTTTGAGGAACTTGCGCTGCCAGTCGGCCTCGTGCTCTGAGGTGCGGATCAGCACGAAGAAACAGGCCTCCAGCCCCAATGCCTCGGCGTCCAGAAGGGCGGTCTGGCGCGTGATGACGCCCTGTTCGCGCATCCGCCGGATGCGGTTCCACACCGGAGTTTTGGAACTGCCCACCTTGCGCGCGATTTCGTCCAGCGACTGGCTGGCATCCAGTTGCAATTCGCCAAGGATTTTCCGGTCCAGTTCGTCCAGATGGGCCGCCATTCGCCATTTCCCCCGTTTTGCGGAACCCCTGTCCCGCCCTGGCGCAGTATCGGAACAGGTTTCCTTATCTGCAAGGGGGCATGGCCCTGAGCCGGGAAAATATCCTATATTGAAGGTCACAAACCACAGGATTGCGCCATGACCACCTTGCATCAGCCTTTGCCGCCTGCCGTCGCCTTTGTCGGTGCCGGTCCCGGTGCGGCCGAGCATCTGACGTTGGGGGCCTTGCGCGCCCTGCAAGAGGCCGAGGTGGTGATCCACGACCGGCTGGTGGGCGCCGAGATTTTGGCGCTGATCCCGGCCTCTGCCCGGCGCGTCGATGTGGGCAAAGAGGGGTTCGGCACCTCGACCCCGCAAGCCACCATCAATGCCACGCTGGTCGCCCATGCCATGACCGGCGCGCGGGTGGTGCGGCTCAAGGGCGGCGATTGCGGCATTTTCGGGCGGCTGGATGAGGAGATGGATGCGCTGTCTGCCGCAGGGCTTGCGTTCCGCATCCTGCCCGGCCTGACCTCGGCCACCGTCGCCGCTGCCAGCATCGGCCAGAGCCTGACCCGGCGCGGGCGCAACGCGTCGCTGCGCATCCTGACCGGGCACGACATGGCCGGATTTGCCGAGCAGGACTGGCGCGGGCTGGCACGCGCGGGCGAGGTGGCGGCGATCTACATGGGCAAGAAATCGGCCCGCTTTATCCAGGGCCGGCTGATGATGCACGGCGCCGCCCCCGGTACCGATGTAACCATCGTTGAAAACGTCAGCCGCCCCGAACAGCGCATCATCGGCACTACCTTGGCGCAATTGCCCGAGGCGGTTGCCACCTGTGACGGGCCTGCCGTCATTCTGTTCGGCCTTGCTCCGCGCGTGGCCAAGTCCTCTCTTGCCCAGTTGAAAGAAGCCTGATCATGAGCCGCCGTTTTATTCCCAAGGTCGTGACCGCCAACCGCCTGCGCGAAGGCGATGTGGTTTATCTGACCGCTGATGACCAATGGACCCCGTTCCACCACGAGGCGGAACTGATCGAGGATGAGGCGCATGCGCAGTTGCGCCTGCTGCACGCCGCAAGCCAAAAGCTGGCCGTGGTCGGCGCCTATCTGGCCGATGCCAAACAAGGCCCGAACGGACCCGAGCCGGTGCATTTCCGCGAGGCGTTCCGCACCCGTGGGCCTTCGAATTACGATCACGGCAAGCAGGCCGATTTCCCTGCCGATACGGGGGTTTGAGATGTATTCCTATTCCGATTTCGACGAGTCTTTCGTGCGCGCCCGCGTGGCCCAATTCACCCAGCAGGTGGAGCGTCGGCTGGATGGCAGCCTGACGGAGGAGGAGTTCCGCCCGCTGCGCCTGATGAACGGGCTTTATCTGCAACTCCACGCCTATATGCTGCGGGTGGCGATCCCTTACGGCACCATCAGCCCGCACCAGATGCGGCAGTTGGCAATGATTGCCGATACGTATGACAAGGGCTATGGCCACTTCACCACCCGGCAGAACATCCAGTTCAACTGGCCACGCCTTCCCGACGTGCCCGCCATTCTGTCGGCTTTGGCCGATGTGGAAATGCACGCCATCCAGACCAGCGGCAACTGTGTGCGCAACGTGACAGCCGACCATTTTGCCGGTGCTGCGGCGGATGAGATCGAAGACCCCCGTCCCTATGCCGAGCTGCTGCGGCAATGGTCCACCGACCACCCGGAATTCCAGTTCCTGCCACGCAAGTTCAAGATCGCCATCACCGGAAGCCCGAATGACCGTGCGGTGACGCGCGCGCATGACATTGGCTTGCGGATGGTGAAGAACGCGGCGGGCGAGTCCGGGTTCGAGGTGATGGTGGGCGGCGGTCTTGGCCGCACCCCGATGATCGCCCACACCGTGCGCGACTTCCTGCCGGTGGCGGATCTGCTGCCGTATGTCGAGGCGGTGCTGAGCGTTTACAACACGCTGGGACGGCGCGACAACAAGTATAAGGCCCGCATCAAGATCACCGTGCATGAGACGGGGAAAGAAGAAATTTCCCGGATGATCGAAGAGCGGTTCGCCGAACTGCGGCCTCTGTTCGGCGGTGCCGATCAGGCGCTGCTGGACAGCATCCGCACGGCCTTTGCGCCGCCCGCCTTTCGCAATGCGCCCACCGATGCCTATGACGCCTTCTACCAGGCTGATCCGGTGTTCCGGTCATGGGCCGATACCAACCTCACCGCGCACCGCAACGACCAATACGCCATTGTCACCATCAGCGTGAAGGCCCATGGCCAGACACCGGGCGATGCGTCGTCAGACCAGATGCGGGTTTTGGCCGATCTGGCCGAGCGGTATGGCCATTCCGATCTGCGCATCAGCCACGAGCAGAACGTGATCCTGCCGCATGTCCACAAATCCGACCTGCCCGCCGTGCATGCGGCGCTCGCGCAGGTCGGGCTGGCCACCGCCAACGTGGGCCTGATCTCCGACATCATCGCCTGCCCCGGCATGGACTATTGCGCGCTGGCCACCGCGCGGTCGATCCCCATCGCCACCCAGATTGCCGACCGCTTCAAGGCGCTGGATCTGGAGCATGAGATCGGCCCGCTGAAGATCAAGATTTCCGGCTGCATCAACGCCTGCGGGCACCATCATGTGGGGCACATCGGGATTCTGGGGCTCGACCGGGCGGGGGTGGAAAATTACCAGATCACCCTTGGCGGCGATGGCACGGAAACGGCGGCGATTGGCGACAAGACCGGCCCCGGCTTTGCCTATGACGAGATTGTGCCCGCCGTGGAACGCATTGTGCGCGCCTACCTTTCGGTGCGCGAGGCGCCGCAGGAAACCTTCCTGCAAACCTTCCGCCGTCTGGGGATGGAGCCGTTCAAGGCAGCTCTTTACGACCATGAAGGCGCTCAGGATGCCGCGTGACCTGCACTCCGGCCCGGTGGCAGAGCGGGTGGCGGCGCTGAACGCGCGCTACAAGCACCACTCTGCCACCGCCGTGCTGGAACACGCGCTGCACGACGATGATCTGGGCCGCGTGGCGCTGGTGTCGTCCTTTGGCGCGGAATCGGTGGTGCTGTTGCATCTGGTCAGTGTGATCGCGCCGGAAACCCCGGTGTTGTTCATCGACACCCGCATGCTGTTCACTGAGACGCTGGAGTATCAGCGGAGCCTGGCCGAAAAGCTGGCGCTGTGCGATGTGCGCACCATCCGCGCCAATCCGGTGCGGGTGGGGTTTGAAGACCCCGACGGCACGCTGCACCAGTTCAACACCGATGCCTGCTGCGCGGTGCGCAAGATCGAACCGCTGGAACGGGCCCTGTCGACGTTTGACGGCTGGATCACCGGGCGCAAGCGGTTTCAGGCGGGCACCCGCAACACGGTGGAGTTTTTCGAAGCCGAGGGCGACACCCGCATCAAGGTCAACCCGCTCGCCCATTGGGGCCGCGAGGATCTTGAGGAATATATGGTCAACAACCGCCTGCCACGCCATCCGCTGGTGGCCAAGGGCTATCCATCCATCGGCTGCGCGCCCTGCACCAGCCCGGTGAAACCGGGCGAAGATCCGCGCGCAGGCCGTTGGCGGGGTTCACAAAAAACCGAATGTGGGATCCATTTCATCGATGGCAAACCCGTTCGCATCACAAAGGACACAGCCGCATGAGCGTGATCGTCACCGACATGGGCTTTGCGCCCGCCCCGCACATTGCCACCGTGACGCTGGACCAGATTGCGCAGCATCAGGGCGCGCTGGACCTGACCCACACCGATGACCCGGTTTTGGTGGAACCCCATCTGGCTGCGCTGTCGCTGATCCGCATTTCTTTCCCCGCCTTCAGCGATGGCCGCGCCTTCACGGTTGCACGCCGCTTGCGCATGCTGGGCTACACCGGCGAATTGCGCGCCACCGGCCCGGTAATCGCCGACCAATATGCCATGGCCCGCCGCGTGGGCTTTGACTCGGTCGAAATTCCCGACGATCTGGCCACCCGTCAACCTGCCGAGCAGTGGCAGTTCCGCGCCGACTGGACGGCGCACAACTACCAGGCCCGTCTGCGCGCCTGAGACACCCCGACGCTTTCCTCCGATCCGGATCATAGCTAAAAGGAAGATGCCGGCCAGTCGCCGGACACACACCCCATGACCGAAGTGACCCCGATGACCGATGCTGCCCCCGTCCCCACCCCGGCCACCAAACCGCACTTGCCCGATGCGGCGCGCGTCACGTCCGTAACCCATTGGACCGACCGGCTGTTTTCCTTCCGGGTGGAACGCCCGCGCACCCTGCGGTTCCGCTCGGGCGAATTCGTGATGATCGGCCTGCTGGGCGACAATGGCAAACCGCTCTTGCGCGCCTATTCCATCGCCTCCCCCGCCTGGGATGAGGAGTTGGAGTTCTATTCCATCAAGGTGCCCGATGGCCCGCTGACCAGTCGGTTACAGCACATCAAGGTCGGCGACGAGATCATCCTGCGGCCCAAACCCGTGGGCACCTTGGTGCATGATGCGCTGCTGCCCGGCAAACGGCTGTGGTTTCTGGCCACCGGAACCGGCGTGGCCCCCTTTGCCAGCCTGATGCGCGAGCCCGACACTTACGAGAAATACGACCAGATCATCATGATGCACACCTGCCGCGAAGTGGCCGAGCTGGAATACGGCCGCCAATTGGTCGAAGCGCTGCCCAATGATCCGCTGATCGGCGAAATGGTCGGCGACAAGCTGCTCTATTACCCCACCACCACGCGCGAACCCTTTGACCGCATGGGCCGGGTCACCGACAACCTGTCGTCAGGCAAGGTGTTTGCCGATCTGAGCCTGCCACCGATGGACCCGGCCACCGACCGCGCGATGGTCTGTGGCAGCCTTGCCTTCAACATCGATGTCAAAGCCATCCTCGAAGACTTTGGACTGCGCGAAGGCGCCAATTCGGAGCCGCTTGAATATGTGGTGGAAAAGGCGTTTGTCGGCGACGGAATCTGATCTTCGCCACGTGAGATGAAAAAAGGCCGCGCAAACTGCGCGGCCTTTTCCATTTCGGTCAGGTTGGGTTGGGCCAGATCAAAGGCCAAGCGCTGCTTTGATCTGCGCAATCACGCCATCCAGCAGCGCCGGGTTGGATGCGGCGGCATCCACGGCCGATTTCAGCGTGGTTTTGGTGGTGGCATCCAATGCAGACCCATCGATCAGGCCCTTGACGGCTTCGGCGTTGAAGTTGGCCGAATCAAGCGCCGCAGCCCCTGCGGTTGCGGCACTGGCAGTTGCGTCAGTTGCCGCATCAGCAGCGGATTCAGCGGCAGCGCTGGCATTGTTCGCAGCGTTGGCGGCGGCATCCGTCGCGGCTTCTACAGCCCCCTCAACCGCTTCGGTTGCCGCTGTGGCAGCCTCTTGTGCGGCTTGGGTTGCGGCAGCTGCGGCGGCTTCAGCAGCAGCGGCAGCGTCGTTCACGGTGGCTTCCAGCGTCGCGGCGGCTTCTGCTTCGGCGGCAGCCGCAGCGGCGGCGGCTTCTTGCGCGGCCACGGCGGCAGCCGCCTCGGCCTCGGCGGCGGCAGCGGCGGCAGCCTCTTGTGCCACGCGCGCTTCTGCTGCGGCGGTGGCAGCCGCCTGCTCCGCGGCCTGTTGGGCCGGCAGATAGCTGAATTGATAATATCCGCCGGCCGCAATCAGAATGACGATCACGCCGATGATCACTGATTTGTTCATCTCAAATACTCCCATATCCGGGTGTCCCGCCCGGTTGAGCCGTTGATATGGCATTTGACACACAGATTGAAAAGACCGATGCCGCGCCGCAGCAAGAATTAGCGGTTCAATGAGTGCTTTTCTGCGCAGATCAGGCATCGAATGGCATTGAATCCAAAGCCTGAGAGGATTATCGTGCCTGCGCTTGAGCAAACCACAAAAGGACGCACACCATAGCCCGCAGACCCCACAACGCCCCGCCACAACGTGACACCGGCCCGCGCATCAATGACCGCATCCGCAGCCCGGAAATCCGCTTGATCGGCGCAGATGGCGAAAACGTCGGCGTCGTGACGCCAGCCCGCGCGATGGCCCTTGCGGAAGAAGCGGGTCTTGATTTGGTCGAGATCAGCCCGAACGCCGAACCGCCGGTCTGCAAGATCATGGACTTCGGCAAGTTCAAGTATGAAACGCAGAAACGCGAAGCCGAAGCGCGCAAAAAGCAGCACATCATCGAGATCAAGGAAATCAAGTTCCGTCCCGGCACCGACACGCATGATTATGACGTGAAGATGCGCTCGGTTCTGAAGTTTCTGGAAGAGGGCGACAAGGTCAAGATCACCCTGCGCTTCCGGGGCCGCGAAATGGCCCACCAGAACCTTGGCATGGAACTCTTGAACCGCGTTGCCGCAGATGTCGGTGACAACGGCAAGGTCGAATCGATGCCCCGGCTGGAAGGCCGGCAAATGGTGATGATGATCGGCCCGAAGTAAGGGACCGAATTTTCGCAGAAAATTCGTGACGCAAACCGGGGGCCAGTGCGGCCCCCGGTTTCATATCGGGCGGCGCGATTCGCGTGGTTGCGGGCGGATCGGAATTTCCTTCAGCAAGCCCCCCACCCCCATCGCCGCAATGTCGGCATCGCGCACCGCCAGACCGCAGGCCAGCCGCTCCAGCACCCAATCTGCCCCGTTCAGCGCCGGGCTGCGCGCGCATCCCGGCAGGCCGATCACCGGGCGGTCGCCAAGCTGGCCGTGAAACAGCAGATTGCCCGGATCCACCGGCATCCCGAACCGCGCCACCACCCCGCCCGCGCGGCGCAGGGCTTGCGGCGCCGTGTCGTGCAGGTCCGACGTGGCCGATCCGGTTAGGATCAGCACCATCGCGCCACGCACTTTGGCCAGCGCCCCGGCAATTGCCGCCTCGGTATGGGGCACCGTCACACAGTCGGCCAGCCGCATCCCCAGCGCGCGCAACCGCGCCTCCACCGCCGCGCGGCCCTTGACCGCCAGCTTTTCCGGCAGGCCCGGCACCTCCGTCAGGATCAGACCCGCATCGGGCAGCACCACCGGGCGCACCCGCAGCGCCGCGCGCGCCAGATCGCAGGCCCGCCCCAGCGCCGCCTCGGTCACGCCGTAGCTGATGATCTTGACCGTGCCCACCAGCGTGCCCGCCTCCACCCGCGTAAAGGGCGCCAGCGTGGCCAGCGTGATCGACGGATCCACCGCGTTGAGCGCATGCACTGCGCCCGCGTCCAGCATCACCACCCCCGGCCCGATGGCGTTGAGGTTGACCCGCCCGGTGAAGGCGCTGGTCAGATGCAGATGCGCGGCCCCCGGATCGGGCACCAGCGCCTGCGCCAGCCGGGTGGCGGCGCTGTTCTCATCCACATCGCCGGGCTCCAGCCGTGCGACCATCACCCGCGCCACCCCCGCCGCGCGCAGATGCGCCAGATCGGCCCCGGCCAGCACCACCCCCTTTCGCAGGCGGGCCGCGCCGTCCATCACCGAATGGGCAAGGATCGCGCCCTCGGCCTGATCCAGCGGCACCTCGGCAAAGATCATGCGCCCCTCCGCAGGGTCTGGGTGATCTGCGCCAGAACCGACACCGCAATCTCGGCCGGGGTCTTGGCCCCGATGTCCAGCCCCACCGGCGCGTGGATGCGCGCGATGGCGTCTTGCGTCACACCTGCCGCGCGCAACCGCTCCAGCCGCTTGGCATGGGTGCGGGTGGACCCCAGACAGCCCAGATAAAAGCACGGGCTTTGCAGCGCGGCCAGAATTGCCGGATCATCCAGCTTGGTATCATGGGTCAGCGTCACCACGGCCGTGCGCGCATCGGGGGCAAGCGCCGCCAGCGCCTCATCCGGCCAGTCCTCGACAATCACCTCGCCCGGAAACCGCTCGGCACTGCCAAAGGTGCCGCGCGGGTCGATCAGCGTGGGCGCGTAACCGCAGGCGCGTGCCATTATCAGCAAGGGTTGCGCAATGTGCACCGCCCCCACCACGATCAGCCGCAGCGGCGGGTTGAACACCGCGATGAAACGCCCGTCTTCCTCCATCCCCGATTTGTCGGATCGCAGCCGCGCATCCACCGCGCCGCCCTGCCCCGGCGGGACCAGCGCGCGCGACCAATCGGCCAGCGACACCGCATAGCCGCGCGCCAGCCGCGCCGCGCGGGCCTCCACCAGCGCCTGCAACAGCGGGGGCGGCAGGCGGTGCGCGCCATCTCCCACCGGCTCCACCAGCACCCGGATCGTGCCGCCACAAGCCAGCCCCACGGCAAAGGCGCTGTCATCACTGACCCCGAATGTCAGCAAACGCGGCACGCCATCCGCCATCGCCTCCAGCGCCTCGGCCACCACCGCGCCCTCGACACAGCCGCCCGACACCGACCCCATGATATCGCCCGCGCCGGAAATCGCCAATTGGCTGCCCGCCTGACGCGGCGCCGATCCCCATGTCTCCACCACCGTGGCAAGGGCCGCCCCCCGCCCGGCGCGGTGCCAGTCAAGGGCGATTTCGGGAATGTGGTCGTGGTTTGTCGCGGTCATGATCTGTCCTTCCCCCCCGACACTTCGGGGCTGGCCGAACTATGGTTCAGCCCGACGCGCGGTGCCATTGGCAAAACGTGCCGGTCACAAAAACGGTCATCGAGTAAAAAAATGCCGCGGGTGATCCCCGCGGCATTGCGTTGTTTCACGTTACTGATGGTGCAGCCTCAGCGGGTCGCTGCGGTCCGCATCAGCGGGGTGATCACCCGCACAACGGCGCGGCGGTTGCGCCGCTCGTCCGCCTGGGTGTCAACGCGCAACTCACCTTCGCCATAGCCCTGCACCACCATGTTTTCCGGCGGGATGCCATAGTATTCACTCAGCGCCAAGGCCACCGATTCCGCACGACGGTCCGACAGGGTCAGGTTATAGGACGCGGACCCCACCGCATCGGTGTGGCCTTCGATCAGGAAGACCTCGGCCGGGTTGTCACGCAGGATATCGTTGAAGATCCGACCGATCGACGCCAGCTTGCGGGCCTCGGTCGGGCGGATGACTGCCGACCCGGAATCGAAGGTCACGTTGTCAACGTCAACGGTTGCCGCCAGCGCGCGCACCTGTGGGATCTCGCGGATCTGGCGCAGGCTGAAGGTCCGGCCAATGGCGCGGGCTTCTTCGCGGGCAAGGGCCGCTTTCAACGCGGCATCGCCGTCATTGGTCGAGATCGTCACCCGGTCAGGGCGTGGCCGCGGCAGGGTCGACACGTCGATCCGTTCCTCGCGCACCAGATCGTCGATCAGCACCACCTCGTTGCCACGATCGTCATAGGTCGCGCGCCGCAGCACCCGGCCAGAAGCATCGCGGATCGTCACAACCTGAACACCGTCCTCGCGGTCAACGGTCGATCGGGTCGAGCCATCGCTGAAGGTTTCGGTGCGCACCGTGGCGCCGGGACGACGCAAAAGGGTGTCATCATCCTTGTAAACGGTGAAGTTGCCCTGCGGATCGCGGACCACCACCCTGTCGCCGGTATTTTGCACCACTTCGCGCCCGTCGCTCAGCACCTTGCCGACCACTAGCGCGCCCAGCGCCAGAAGTCCGACCTTTTCCAGATTGGACAGGCCGGATTTCTTGTTCTCGCCAACAGCTGTCGGGGCGGCGGTGAATTCTTCCGCCGACGACCGGGTGCTGTCTTCGGTCACTGTGGTCACCGTGACACTTTCCGGTTCGGGTTGCGTGGCCGGGGTGGCCGCACCCTCGGCCGGCGCCGCATCGCCTTCGGCGCCCGTGGCCAGCCCAAGAGCCGCCGCCGCAAGACCGGCCAAACCGCCGCCTGCCTCGTCATCGCTGCCATCGGTGGCAGGCACCTGCGCAGTGAGCAGGTTGAGCAGGGATTCGTTTTCCTGCTCGGTCACAACCGGCGCTTCGACCGGCACCTCTTCGACCGCAGCTTTTGCAGCAGCATCGGCTGCTGCCGCCTGTTCTGCCGCAAGGGCCGCCGCCTCTGCTGCTGCCGCCGCATCAGCTTCCACACGGGCTGCCTCATCTGCCGCCGCTGCATCAGCCGCCGCACGGGCTGCCTC
>JBKBQB010000058.1:0-11437 GCA_046292785.1 Paracoccaceae bacterium | reverse complement strand
GGCAAGATCGTGCCATCGCGCATCACCGCCGTTTCGGCCATCAAGCAGCGTGAGCTGGCCCGCGCGATCAAGCGCGCCCGCTTCCTCGCCCTGCTGCCCTATGCTGTGAAATAAGGAGCACCAGAACATGCAAGTGATCCTGCTTCAACGCGTGGCCAAATTGGGCCAGATGGGCGAAGTCGTGAACGTCAAGGACGGTTACGCCCGCAACTTCCTGCTGCCGCAAGGCAAGGCCCTGCGCGCCAACGAGGGCAACATCAAGTCCTTCGAGGCCAAGAAAGCCCAGTTGGAAACCCAGAACCTGGAAACCAAGAAAGAGGCCGAATCCGTTGCGGCCAAGCTGGATGACCAGACCTATATCATCATCCGCTCCGCTTCCGATTCGGGCGCGCTTTATGGCTCTGTCACCACCCGTGACATCGCCGACGTGGCGACCGAGGGCGGCTTCACCGTCGGTCGTGGTCAGGTCGTGCTGGACAAGCCGATCAAAGACCTTGGCATCCATTCGGTGACCGTTGTCCTGCACCCCGAAGTTTCGGTGCGCATCAACATCAACGTGGCCCGCTCGACCGAAGAGGCTGCCCTGCAAGCCTCGGGCAAGTCGATTCAGGAACTGGCCGCCGAAGCCGAAGCCGAAGCCGATTTCGAGATCGCCGAACTGTTCGACGATCTGGGCGGCGCTGCTCAGGACGAGTGATCCTGTCAGTCTGATTTTTCTTCAGGGGCCGCATCCTTCAGGGTGCGGCCCCTTTGGTTTGTCGTGATCTTCAACACAACCCAATCCGGCCGCGATCCCTTTCGCTGGCCGGCACAGTTGCGCTTTGCGTCTCGGCGTCAGGGGGCATCACCCTGCAGTCGGCGCCGATGTTTGGTGCGCGGGATGCCCCACAGCGCGATGCTGCGGGGCATCCTGTGGGGCGCGACGTTTTCTGCCGAATGGCCCCGATGCTCCGGCCGGGGATCACCACCAATGTCCGGACCGGACTTTATAGGCTGTGCCGAAATGACATACGGCGAAGGGTTCCTGAGAAAAGGCGCATCATCCCCGGAAGTGGCAGATTTCCGCCACCCCTGATCACGCCGTCTTTCACTCTCTGAAACATGCTTTACAAGTCAAGAAAACCAGATCCGGGGGCGGTATATCTTGACCATGTCACAACAGACACGCGGCTTTGCACGCACCACCCTTCTTTGTGCCAGCCTGTTGCTGCTGACCGCGTGCGGCGACGCCATCACCAAATCGTCGATGGGCGGACCGGCACCGGCATCGTTCAACACGATGCTGCAAGCCAAGGCGATTGCCGAGGTCAAGGAAAAGCAGGCCCGTGGCGCGCGCGTCTGGTGTGTGCCTTTCGCCCGCACCGCTTCGGGCGTCGAATTGCGCGGCAATGCAGGCACCTGGTGGAACGCCGCCAAGGGCCAGTATTTCCGCGGCAAGACCCCCGAAGAGGGTGCGGTGATGGTATTTGCTCCGCACGCCAGCAGCCGCCTGGGCCATGTGGCCGTGGTGTCCGAAGTGGTGTCAGAGCGCAAGGTGCTGATCGACCACGCCAATTGGCAGCGCAACAAGATCTCGCTGAAAATGCCGGTGATCGACGTGTCGGAAAACAACGACTGGTCGCGGGTCGAGGTCGAAGGCACCCCCGGCGTAATGGGCCGCCCCCGCCCCGTTCACGGCTTTGTCTATCCGCGCAAGATCGGCGCAGACACTTCTGCAAGCTGAACCTGCCGGGTCAGCCAACGCCGGGTCAGGCATCGTCAGCCCAGATCGCCAAACCGCGCCCTGAGCGCCGCCACATGGGCGCGCAGCGCAGGCACGCGGTCCCAGTGCCACAGCAGATCGCCCCAGTTGATCGGCACAAACACCACATCATCCCCCGCCACCGTCTCGGCAAAGCGCGCGATCTCGTCGCGGTGCTGCGCCTTGCGGGCCGGGTCCACCGGCTTGCCCGAAGCCCAAGCCTCCGGTTCGGCATAAAGATAGACCAGCACCGCCCCCAACGCGCGCTTTTGCGCCCGCGTGCGGATGCCATAGGCGTGCTTGACCAGTTGCACCGCGTCCAGCGCCCGGAAATCCGCCGTGCCCGCGATCAGCGCCTGCGCAAGCGCGGTGTAGCGCGCCATGTTCGGCCCCCAGACCGGGCGGTCGTAAACCTCTGAAAATCCGGTCTGTTTGGCGGGGCGGAACGGCTCGTATCGTTTGCTCTCCACCCCCACCAGCGTGGTATGGGTCACGATCCCCACATCCAGCCACGGATGCCGCCCGCCCGACCACGGAAACCGCATCTCGACCTCCAGATCGACCTCCTCCACCGCACCCGCAGGCACGCCCGGCAGCGGCGGCAGACTGGCGGGGCGATCCAGAAACCAGCCAAAGGCATTGGCGACCAAGGCGGCAGACGACTCGGTAGAGTCGAACTTGCCCGATCGCAATTCGTTGCCGGGCGCGCGGCTCAACGCCTCCAGGATGCAGGCTTCGGGCAGGTTGGGAAGGAAATCTGGCATGGCAAGGCTTTCTGAGGCGCGGATCGGGTCTTGTCTTACCATGCCATGCCGCGACAGACCATTGACCGCGCGCAAGCGCCCAACGGTCGGTCCGGGCGCTACTTGACCGTTACGGTCACACAGCCCGAAAGCGACTGGCCCTTGACCTGCCTGGCCGTGCTGCGCGTGCAGAACTTGTCTTTGCCCTTGAAACCGGCATTGGGTGTGTAAACCATCCCCTTGGATGAAATTCCCAGCTTGCCCGATTTCGGTGCCGTGGTCAGCACAACCTCGGTCGCCAGCACCCGGTCTGCGCCGCTGCCGAACCCGGTAAAGCCCATCACGCAAGCCTTGTCTGCCGCCTTCATCTCGAACGCCCCATTTCCCTTGCCGCTGGCCCAGCCGCGACCAAAGCTGCCGTCACAGGCGGCAAAGGCGGCACTGGCGGAAAACGCAACGCTGGCAACAAGGATTAAACCTGTGGTCATAATCTTCATCAAAATGCTCCAACAATACAGATAAACGATGGCGTCATGCCAAGGCTTCCGGGCACAACGCCCGAAGGATGCCACAGCTTTTCCATCTCGCAAAACAGTCTTGCGCCGTTTTTACAAAAACCTGCGCTGCGCCCGGCGCGCATCGGAATATGAAAAGGGCCGCGCCATCCGGCACGGCCCTGATTTTTCGCAGAAAAATCGTGCGATCAGATCTCGTCCAGCGCGTCGATCGCTTTTTGCAGTTCGTCCTTGTCCACTTCCTTCTCGGTCACGGTTGCCTGCGCCACGATGTGGTCAACAACCTTGTCCTCGAACAAAGGCGCGCGCAGCTGTTGCTGCATCTGCGGGTTTTTCTGCACGAACTCAAAGAACTGGCGTTCCTGCCCCGGATACTGGCGCGCGGCATTCAGCACGGCTTGCGTCATCTCGGCATCGGTCACGGTGATCTCGGCCTTGCGCCCGATTTCAGCCAGCAAGAGGCCCAGACGCACCCGGCGCTCGGCCAGCGACTTGTGCTCGTCGGTCGGATCGATGGCGTCGTGGTTGTGGCCCTGCTCCTCGGGGTGCTCTTCGTGCCACAGCTGATGTGCGATCTGGCTCGCCTCGGCCTCGACCAAGGCGGCGGGCAGATCGAACTTCACCAGACCGTCCAGTTGATCCAACAGCGCGCGCTTTTGAATCGCCTTGCTGGCGCCCTGATATTCCACCGCCAGACGTTCCGCGATCTGGCCTTTCAGACCGGCCAAATCCTCGGCGCCGTATTTCTTGGCCAGCTCGTCATCCAGCTCCGCCGCTTTGGGCTCCTTGACGGCCTTCACGGTGCACTCGAACACCGCCGCCTTGCCTGCCAGATGTGCCGCACCGTATTCTTCGGGGAAGGTCACATCGACCTTCAACTCGTCGCCGACCTTGGCCCCAACCAACTGCGCCTCGAACCCCGGAATGAACGAATTCGATCCCAGCACCAGCGGGTAATCCTCTGCCGTGCCGCCCTCGAAGTAATCGCCGTCAACCGAACCCTTGAAGTCGATGGTGATCTGGTCGCCATCCTTGGCCTTCGCGCCCTTCTTGCGGTCGTCGAAGGATTGCGCGGTCGCGGCCAGGTTTTTCAGCGCCTCGTCCACCGACGCGTCATCGGCCTTCACCACCAGACGCTCCAGCGTGATCTTGCTGGCATCCAGCTCCGGGATCGGCGGCAGGCAGTCATAGCTCATCTCGACCACAACATCCTGTCCCTCGGACCAGGCGTCGCCACCTTGCATCTTGACCTCGGGTTGCAGCGCGGGGCGGTCGCCGGTGGCGTCGAAATGGCTTTTCATTGCGCCGTCGATCGCATCCTGCATCGCATCGCCCATCAGGCGCGGGCCGAACTGCTTGCGCAGGATGGCCATCGGCACCTTGCCCTTGCGAAAGCCCTTCATCTCGATCTCGGGCTGCGCCTCGACCAGCTTTTCCTGAACCTTGGCTTCCAATTCGGCAGCGGTCACGGTGATGGTGTAGCCGCGCTTCAGCCCTTCGTTCAGGGTCTCGGTGACTTGCATATTTTCCCCATATCGGTTGGGCCGCCAGAACAGGCGGCAGTCAAAACTTTCCCGCCTCTCCTATTAATCCGAACGCCTGCTTGCAAGCCCGAATGGCACGTTTGCGCCCGTTTGTCCGGCATTTCGGGGAAAAACCGCGTCTCGCCCAAGGGCGGAGGCCGGTCCGGTCGAGGATGGTGCGGGTGGAGGGACTTGAACCCCCACGCCTTGCGGCGCCAGAACCTAAATCTGGTGCGTCTGCCAATTTCGCCACACCCGCATCACGCGCCGGGGGTTTCCCACCACGCCTCGCTCTTCTAACAAAGGCCCCCACGGCTGGCGAGACCAAAAGCGACAAGGGGCCGCAGCGCAATGCGCTCTGGCATTCGGGACACGCGCGCCGGGAAAAGCCGGCGCCTGACCAAAGAAAACCTCGTGTCTGCCCTGATCCTGACATAATGTGGGTAAAAAAAACATGAGGCAGACAGAATGCATGCATCGGAGAATATGATGGCAGAGCTTTCCTTTGGACCAACAGCGGGCCCGATCGATGCCGGTTCGCTTATGCCGCAATGCGGGATCGCCGCGGGAACCATGATCCTGACGCTGGCAGGCGCCATCCCGATCGAATTCATCGCCCCAGGCGACAAGGTCATCACACGCTCCGGGGCGCGCGCGGTGACCGGGGTCGATATCGCAATTGTCGAGAATGCCCGCGTTATCCGCATTTCCGAAGGCGTCCTTGGCAAGGACCGGCCCGAAGCGGATATGATCGTCGCCCCACAGCAACCATTGTTGATCCGCGACTGGCGCGCAAAGGCCATGACCGGCGTGGATCAGGCGGTGATGCAGGCCGACAAGCTGGTGGACGGCGCCTATATCAGCGCGCAAACCGTGGCCGAAGCGCGGATCGTCACCCTGCATTTCGCTGACCCGCAGGTGATCTTTGCCGCCGGGCTGGAACTGGGCTGCGACACCGGACTGTCCCGCGGCTGATGATCGCGCAGCTATTCCTTCAACAGGCCGCCCACGGGCGGCCTGTTTCATGGCGCCACTTCACAGCCCCAATGCGCGGAACACCTTTGGCAATTCCTCTGGCAAATCCTCCGCAATCAGGCCCGGCCCGAACCGGCGCGCACATTCCACATGCAGCCAGGCCCCGGTGCAGGCCGCGTCAAACGGCGCAAAGCCCCGCGCCAGCAGCCCGCAGATAAAACCCGCCAGCACATCGCCACTGCCTGCCGTCGCCAACCACGGCGCCGCCCTGTCACAGGCCGCCGCATGGATGGCGCATCGCCCGTCCGGCCCGGCAATCACCGTATCCGCCCCCTTGAACAGCACCACGCAGCCTGCCCGTTTCGCCGCCTCGCGCGTTGCATCCACCTTGGAAAAGGCAGGCCCCCTGCTCGCAGGCTCCGCCAGCCGCGCCGCAATATCCGGAAACAGCCGCGTAAACTCGCCCCCGTGCGGCGTCAGCACGCAACCGTCGTGTAAAGCCCCGAACAGCGCCGCATCCCGCCCGATCAGCGTCAGCGCATCCGCATCCAGCACCAGCGCATGGCGGGGAGACCCCCGCCGTGCCACGCCAGCCCCCAAAACCATGCCCACCAGCCCCGCCGCCCGGATATCAAGACCCATTCCCGGCCCCAGACACAGCGCGTTGATCCGCCGGTCTTCCAACACCGTCGCCAACTCCGTAGCCCCGGCCACCACCCGCAGCATCACCACATCCAGCCGCGCCGCATGCTCTGCCATGGCGTCCAACGGGCTCCCCACCGTCACCACGCCAGCCCCGATCCTGAGTGCCCCGCGCGCAACCAGCCGCGCCGCCCCGCTGCGCCCCGCCGGCCCCGACAGGATCAACGCATGGCCGTGGTCGAACTTGTGCCCGCCCGCCTTGCCCAAGCGCCCAACATCCGGCGTGACAAGCTCGACCCGGCCCGCAGCCCGTTTCGCTCCCGCCCCATATCGCGCAGGCCCGGGCCCCAGACCGATATCCTTCACCACCAGCCTGCCCACCAGTTCCGGGCCATCGCCAAGATAGTGCCCAACCTTCGCCCGGTGAAAGGTCACCGTCAGATCCGGTTGCAGCACGTTGGAAAGGCTTTTTTCCGCCGCGTCGTCGCCCGTCAGAGACCGCCCACTGTCGGCACAAAGACCAGAGCAGATATCAACAGCCACAAGCTTTGCGCTCCCCAGAAAAGCATCGCAAAGCGCGGACACAGCCGCAACCAGCGGGGCCTCGACCGCGCGGGACAGTCCCGTACCGAACAGGGCATCCACCACCAGATCGGCATGAACCGCGTGCAACCGGGGAAAGCTCTCACCCTCCAGCGGCTTCACCGCCCCCATCGCGCCCCACCGCTCATAATTCACCCGCGCATCCGGCGGCAGCCGCGCCGGATCGCCGTAGAGAAACACCTCCACCGCCCAGCCCAGCCCCTTGAGAAACCGCGCCACCACAAACCCGTCGCCGCCATTGTTGCCCGGCCCGCACAACACCACCGCCCGGCGCGGCGCTTGCGCTTCATGTTGGCCCGAATACTCATCTGCCCCGTCAGCCAGGCCAAGCTGCGCCGCAGGCACGGCCCCCAACTCCGGCCATTGCTCGAAAACCGCCTCTACCACCCCGCGCCCGGCACGCTCCATCAACTCCAGCCCGGTGACTTCGCCGCTTGCAATTGCCGCCGCCTCAGCGGCGCGCATTTGGGCAGATGTCAGAAGATCCGTCATGTTCTCGTCCTATCCGTTCTCAAACCGCCTGCTATTTCATCTATTTGCACAATTATTAATCATAGCGCAGAGAATCCCTGTGCGGTTTGTGCCGCTCAATCCATCCTCAATTGTCCCCGCCCGCAGGAAATGATCAGTCATCAAAAGAAATTAAAAAACCAAGGCGCGGGGGAGTCGGCCCATGAAGAAGATTGAGGCAATCATCAAGCCTTTCAAGCTCGATGAGGTCAAGGAAGCCTTGCAGGAAGCCGGCATCCAAGGCCTTTCGGTGACAGAGGTCAAGGGCTTCGGCCGCCAGAAAGGCCATACCGAACTTTACCGTGGCGCCGAATATGTGGTGGATTTCCTGCCGAAAGTGAAGATCGAGGTGATCCTGACCGATGACATGGTCGATCAGGCCGTGGCCGCGATTATCACTGCCGCCCGCACCGACAAGATCGGCGACGGCAAGATCTTTGTAAGCCCCATCGAACAGGCGATCCGCATCCGCACCGGCGAGACCGGCGACGACGCCGTCTGACCCATCCCGAACATCGGGCCCGCACGGGCCTGTCCTGCAACACTCAAAACCGAAAGGCATCATGATGAGCGCAGTCAAGAAAGCTCTGAAACTGATGAAGGATGAAGAGGTCGAATATGTCGATATCCGCTTCACCGACGTCAAAGGCAAACTCCAGCACGTCACCTTGGTGAACGATCTGGTGGACGAAGATTTCTTTGAAGAAGGCTTCATGTTCGACGGATCCTCCATCGCCGGCTGGAAATCCATCGACCAGTCCGACATGAAACTGATCCTTGATCCGACCTCGGTCTATATCGACCCGTTCTATGCCGAGAAAACCATGTGCGTGCATTGCACCGTGGTCGAGCCCGACACCGGCGAATCCTACAGCCGCGATCCGCGCGGCACCGCGCTCAAGGCCGAAGCCTATCTGAAATCCAGCGGCATCGGCGATGCGTTCTACTGCGGGCCGGAAGCCGAATTCTTCCTGTTCGACGATGTGCGCTACTCGGTCACGCCGCAAAAAGTGTCGTTCCAGATCGACGCAGAAGCCGCCGCCTGGAACACCGACACCGAGATGGAAGGCGGGAACCTTGGCCACCGCGCGGCCCACAAGGGCGGCTACTTCCCGGTCAACCCGATTGACGAGGCGCAAGATATCCGCGGCGAGATGCTGTCGACCATGAAGCGCATGGGCATCAAGGTGGACAAGCACCACCACGAGGTTGCGTCGTGTCAGCACGAGTTGGGCATGATCTTTGGCGGGCTGACCGAACAGGCCGACAACATCCAGAAATACAAATACGTCATCCACAACGTGGCGGCGGCGTATGGCAAGACCGTGACCTTCATGCCAAAGCCGATGAAGGGTGACAACGGGTCAGGCATGCATGTGAACATGTCGATCTGGAAAGACGGCAAGCCACTGTTTGCCGGTGACAAATACGCCGACCTGAGCCAGGAGGCGCTGTATTTCATCGGCGGCATCCTGAAACACGCCAAGGCGCTCAACGCGCTGACCAACCCGACCACCAACAGCTACAAACGCCTGATCCCCGGCTTCGAGGCCCCGGTCCTGCGCGCGTATTCCGCCCGCAACCGCTCGGGCTGCGTGCGGATTCCGTGGACGGAGTCGCCCAAAGCCAAACGGGTGGAAGCCCGCTTCCCCGATCCGGCGGCCAACCCCTATCTGGCCTTTGCGGCCCTGTTGATGGCGGGTCTTGACGGCATCAACAACAAGATCGATCCGGGCCCGGCGTCGGACAAGGATCTGTATGATCTGCCGCCCGAAGAACTGGCCGCGATCCCCACGGTTTGCGGTTCCTTGCGCGAAGCCCTGGAAGAGCTGGAAAAGGATATGGACTTCCTGATCGCCGGCGACGTGTTCACCCGCGACCAGCTTGAAGGCTACATGGCGTTGAAATGGGAAGAGGTTTATGCCTATGAGCATACGCCACACCCGATTGAGTACGCGATGTATTACTCCTGCTGACGACAGCAATCACAAGACAAAAGGCCGCCCCTTGTGGCGGCCTTTTTCGTTTCAAAGCAATGAATTGAAGCGCAACCCTAAAGCGCTCTGTGAATGGGAAAATCGCGCAGCGCCGCCGCCTGCTTTGCTGTCAGATCCGCCAACCGCACCCGGTAGGTATGGATCGAAAACAGCACCGCCCGACTGACAGGCAACCGGATCAGGCATTGCCGTTCCGACCGGATAAAGGGCATGGCGCCCTGCGCCACGGCTTCTTTCGGCGCATCCTCGGACAGTGGGTTGAACAGCGGCGCGCGCGAATGATGCGCATTGGCCCGCCACAACGGCGCGTCCACCCGCACGCCGTCCATCAACCGCTGCACCCGCCGCCCCATATCCTCGGTATAGGCCGGCACCGGCTGGTGCATCCGCATGAGGGGCCGGCCAAGCTTTTCGGCCAGCGTCCAGCCTGCCGGAAAGCACAGCACCGCCGCTGACAACAGATGCTGCCCCGCGCCATCCTCCTGCATCAGGCACAGATCCTGCTGCACCAGCCGACCAAGGGTGCGAAGGGGGCGCGCTTGATCCAGCACCACCCGAACGCCATCGGGGCGCGTGATCAGATCCCCGACACGGGCAAACCCCTGCGGCAAGCGCGCAAGCGTGAAATGATACAATTCCTCAACGGCTTGTGCGGCAAGGCTCATCTGCCCCATCACCTCCGCCTCACGCTCGGCGATCAGGCGGTCGCGCAAGGCCATCTGCCCGGCATAGGCATCATCCACCCGCAGCCAATCGGCCATGTCCAGCGGCAAGATCCCCGGCAACCGCCGCGTGCGCGGATCGGCCCAGGGCGCAAAGGGCAAGGATGATTGCAGAACTTCAGTCATTCCATCTCCTGAACCCCGTGCTGCACGTCAGCCGCGCGGCAGGTGCCACCCTCCCGCCTTGCGGGGAACAGCGGTTCAAATACAAAGCGACCGCCCCAACAGGTGCGGACGCTTTCAAAAACCAACAGAAATAAAGTGGCGCGGTTGACGGGGCTCGAACCCGCGACCCCCGGCGTGACAGGCCGGTACTCTAACCAACTGAGCTACAACCGCGCGATGGACGGCTGATACAGGGACCACATCGGAGCGTCAAGCGCGAAGTTTATCCGGGGGCACGCCAGATTCCACAGCAAACCGGCACCATGAAGGCAGACCAACAAGCCCTTGACAGCAAAGAATTTCTTGGGACACAAAACCAAAAGGCCCCCGCGTTCACGAGGGCCTTTTCAGGGCAGGAATGGCGCGGTTGACGGGGCTCGAACCCGCGACCCCCGGCGTGACAGGCCGGTACTCTAACCAACTGAGCTACAACCGCACATTCCGTCCGACCCGGTTTCCCGCGTCGTACAGGGGCTTTTAGGGGGATGCGTGGGGGGCGTCAAGCGGGACTGCACGCAAAGTGCAGCTTTTTTCACACCCTGTCAGCGGTCGGGCGCGGGGATGAATTCCGCGTCGTCATCGGCGGGCAGTTTGAACCGCCCATGCGCCCAATCGCCCGCACGCCACGCCTCCTTTGCCGCGTCGATCCGGTCCTTCGACGATGCCACAAAATTCCACCAGATATGGCGCGGCCCGTCCATTGTGGCGCCACCCAGCAGCATGACCCGCGCGCCCTGATCCCCGGCCCGCACCGAGATGCGGTCACCGGGGCGGAACACCAGCATGCGGCCCGCGTCGAACGTCTGTCCGCCTACGCTGACCTCGCCCGACAGGATATAGACCCCGCGATCCTCGTGGTCATCGGGCAGCGGGATCGCCGCACCGGGCGCAAGGCGCGCGTCGGCATAGAACACCTCGAATCCCACATCGACCGGCGCGGTCTGGCCGTAAGCGGTTCCAAGGATCAGCCGCACCTGTTTGCCCTCCCCCTCCAGTTCCGGCAGATCCGCCTTGGCGGCGTGGACAAAGGCGGCGGGGTCATCCTCGCGCGCCTTTGGCAGCGCCAGCCAGGTTTGCAGGCCGAACAGATCATGCGGGGCATTGCGGATTGTGCCATCCTGCCGTTCGGAATGGGTGATCCCCTGCCCCGCCAGCATCCAGTTCACCGCCCCCGGCTCGATCCAGGAATTGGTGCCAAGGCTGTCGCGGTGGTGGATGCGCCCCTTCATCAGGTAAGTGACCGTGCCCAGGCCGATGTGCGGATGCGGGCGCACGTCGATGCCCTTGCCGGTCACGAATTC
>JBKBQB010000057.1:0-11674 GCA_046292785.1 Paracoccaceae bacterium | reverse complement strand
GTCCGTGCCACCGCCGAAATCCACGCTCTGGCTGCCCGTGATTGTCGGGTCGAGCCGGACTGTGACACGGTCGTTTCCTGAACCAAGCACGATGTTCAGGTTTTCGATGTCGGTGATCGTGGTGCCGTCCTGAAGCACGATCGTCACATCCGACGTAGGATCGAAGACGAAATCGAATGCCATCGTGGCATCGGACCGGTTTATGAAGGCAGTGTCTGTCCCACTGCCGCCATCCACCACATCCGCGCCGCCGCCATAGACATAAAGCGTATCGTTGCCCGAGCCACCGCGCAGCACATCGGCCCCCGTGCCGCCGTCCAGGACGTCGTCGCCCGAACCGCCCTCAAGCAGGTCGTTGCCAGCCCCGCCGTACAGGGTGTCGTTTCCACCGTTCCCGAACAGGTTGTCATTGCCGGTGCGTCCGTCGGTCGACGCAACGTCGTCACCCGATCCACCGTAGAAATCCGCAGCCTCTGCGTTCTGAATGAGATACTCATACTGAAGGTTGCTGCCGTTCCAAGTGCCCGCGGTGACACGCTGGTCCGAATAGTAGCTGCCGAAAGAAACCGCCGTCGTGAACGCCGAGACGTCAATCACCGCCCGGTCCGTGCCACTGCCGAAATCCACGCTCTGGTGACCCGTGATTGTCGGGTCGAGCCGGACTGTGACACGGTCGTTTCCTGAACCAAGCACGATGTTCAGGTTTTCGATGTCGGTGATCGTGGTGCCGTCCTGAAGCACGATCGTCGCATCCGACGTAGGATCGAAGACGAAATCGAATGCCATCGTGGCATAGAACCGGTTTATGAAGGCAGTGTCTGTCCCACTGCCGCCATCCACCACATCAGCGCCGTCGCCATCGACATAAAGCGTATCGTTGCCCGATCCGCCGCGCAGCACATCGGCCCCCGTGCGACCGTCCAGGACGTCGTCGCCCGAACCGCCCTCGAGCAGGTCGTTGCCAGCCCCGCCGTACAGAGTGTCGTTTCCACCGTTCCCGAACAGGTTGTCATTGCCGGTGCGTCCGTCGGTAGAAGCAACGTCGTCACCCGATCCACCGTAGAAATCCGCAGTCTCTGCGTTCTGGATAAAATACTCATACTGAAGGTTGCTGCCGTTCCAAGTGCCCGCGGTGACCCGCTGGTCCGAATAGTAGCTGCCGAAAGAAACCGCCGTCGTGAACGCCGAGACGTCAATCACCGCCCGGTCCGTGCCGCCCAGAAAATCGATCCACTGTGTTCCCACAGCTAATTCCAACCGGATGATGTCGTCCCCTTCGGTGGGCAAGGCGCTGGCGGAGGCCGTTTCGTCATCGAGAATCTGGAAATGGGCGATTGCGTCGTATGTGGTGGGCGACGGGACAGGCGTGCGCTGGACGATCAGGCCAAAAGTCTCATTGCCCTCATAGATCGAATCCTGCCGGATCGTGACAAAGACTGTCTGCGACACCACACCCTCACCAAACGAGAGCGGAACATCCAGCAGGCCCACATAGTCGCCATCGTTCACATAGCCCGCGGTCTGAACGGTGCTGACATAGACCGTCTCTGCCTCAAGGCTGGTGCCGCTCCGGGTGATCGTAAAACTGATGGTAACGTCACCCTCGGCCACGTTTTGTGTGGTGGGCGAGATGGACCAAGTCGTGCCATTGCCCACCCCATCCACCACGAACGTGCTTCCGGTCCGACCCGACGACTGGGCATCGGTGAGCGCGATCCGCACGGTTTCCCCTGTCGCCACACCATCCAGCCGCGCGATCCCGCGCCAGTTGCCGTCGCCGACATCGATTTCAAGAATTGCCCCGGCAGGCAATCCGCCGCTGGCGTCGATCGAACGCAGACGAACCGTGGCGGCCGATCCGAATCCGGTGCTGGTTGAAAAGCTGATTCCCGACAGGTCGATCAGATCACCTTCGGAGGCCGAATAGGTTCCCGTTCCTCGGTTATAGTCCGTGATGCGATCCGGGTTGGTACCTTGAAACAAGGGAAAGTCGACATCCGCGAAATAAAAGACGTCAACGCCGCTGCCGCCGGTCAGAGTGTCAGTTCCCTCCCCACCAGCAAGAAAATCGTTCCCTGCACCACCAAAAAGCCGATCATTGCCGCGCTCACCAAAGATAAAATCGTTCCCCTCATCGCCGAAGAGTTGGTCATTCTGAGATTCCGTAGCCTCATTGCCGCCATAGATGGTGTCGTCTCCGCGGTTTCCATGGATGATGTCATCGCCGCCCTCGCCAAAAAGGCTGTCATCTCCAAGTCCACCGTCGATGAGGTCACGACCAGCTCCGCCATAGACAGTGTCCTGTCCATTCAGAGCGAAGATGATTTGATCACCGACACCAGCACGAATATCATTTGATCCCTGATCCGAAATTACCACCTCGTAAGTGCCCAAGCGGGAAATAGCTTCGGATACAAAATATGCTGGATAAAAGATTTTCCTTTGGGTATCAGTCAATATGAGATAGTCAATACCGTCGGTATCAAGTTCATCCTCAACACTCGCACCGCTCGTTGGCCCGAAGATATGCCGAACCGTATCAAGGTAGACATTTCGGAGGTGCTCTGCAATATCGAGTGTAGCAAGAGCTGTAACAATTGAGTTCACATCGGACTCGGGTCGAAAAACTCTAAGCTCGAGGCCGATCTCTTGAGATGAACCGAGTCCAGCGTCTACAACAGCATCATTTGTATGCTCAACACCGATGAATCGATCGCCAAAATCCTCGGATCCCACCACCGCCGGAGATCCAAAACTAACCCCAATCAGTTCGGGATAAATGTTGGCAAAAGCTCGCATAAAATGCTCCGCTGTTGCACCGCCCAAGCTATGACCCGTTACTAAAATTCTGTTGAGAACCACACCCTCTGGCGGGTTCTCATAAAATGCTCTTACCGCAGCAATAAGAGGATTGAAATAAGCTGTATAAACTCCAAAATTCGTTATCCATCCGAATGTAAGATTCCCACCCCAATCCAACAAATCGCTACCAGTAAAAGATATGGCAAGCACGCCATCTCCATAAGCAACAAACGCTTCCGCAGAATAGGCTCTTCCTGTGTCACGTACAGAAAATAGATAATCACTGTCTGATGGACTTGTTCCAAATAAATCTGGAGAAAGGCCTAACTCCGATGCGCCAACTGGCTGCCAACCCTCACGAATCAGTGCGTTGACCAGAGCTACAGATGTATCTGAATATGCCGCAACAGAAAGAAATGCTGCATCACGGATGTCGCCTGCACTGATGTTCGGCATGAACCATTCCTTAGCTCAATTACCAGGCCAAGTCACTTAAGTAAATTATTCTCAAAAAACAACACGATTTCGTTCGCTTGGCAAGTGCTTTTCGCACTGCATGGCGTGATACAGCCAGCCCTCACGGGCCCAGATGTAACTGATATCGCCCGCCCATTTCTGGTTGGGTCTACCCCGCTTTTCGGTTGTGCAGGGTGGTGTAGATTTTGATCCACTTGGGCAGATCGGCGGCGGGGCACGTCACGGACCGTTTGGTTTTCTTCATCGTGATCGTGCTGCAGTCGGCGCTGATAGTGAGTTTCATTTCGAGCCCTTTCCAGCTTCGATCTCGGTGGCTTTGATCTTGCGGCTCCATGCGCCGCCCGCCTTGCTCATGTTGCTCCCCGCGTTGGTGCGGCGCTTGTAGGCGGCTGACTGCACAGCGGCTTGACCGCGGGAATATTGCTCGGCTCTTGTTGGCTTGCGCTTGATCAGAGCTTCACCCTTGCATGTCTCTGTCATACCGCTTCATCGTCCGGTTTTACCGTGGCGCGCTTGGCGGTAAATTCTGCGCTGTGCGGGGCGATGCGTTCGCCTATCACCCGCAGATCATCCATCACCCGGTTGTGGTGCCGATCTTCTGTGCGGCTCATCGGCATTTCGCGGGCCTGCTCCATCTGGTCCGGTGTTAGGTCAAAACCGTAGAACCGGGCATGTCGAAGATCCTGCAAAACGCCGCGGCGGATAAGGGCCATGGTTCGTGAGGGCCGCCCACAACTTGGCATTTACGACCCGAATTTCCGATACCAGCTTTCCATTCGATCAACTGCAGCGGCTTCGGTCGCGTCATCGCTTGCGCCGCCTGTTGATCTGCGAGCATCATTGATAATCCGGCAGGCGGTTTCGACCTCTGACACCATCGGCCACGCGCGGGTTTTCATCCTCTGCACGATGGTGGTTCCCACGGCGGGCCACCAGTCTGCAAACCCGGTGCGCGGCGCAAAACGGGCGACAGCCTCGGCGATCTGCATTACCTCTTGAGCCATGAGTTCCGGGCTGGATGCGATGGAACGCGGTGGTGAAAATCTGGTGAGGAATCTGTTGACGGCGGTTTCAATCTATTCGGTGGACATATTCGGCCTCCATCTTGGCTTTGTGGTTTCGGACCATGGCTGCGAGATCATCAGCGGTCAGGGCTGGCGGGTGCGGTGATCCTCTGGCCTGTGATGCCTCGGTCGGCTGCAGCGGAGGCGCCGACAGCGCGCCCTAAAGCCGCTGCATCGCCGGGGTAAAGTATCTGAAGCTGGACGGCGGACTATCGGTTTTGCTGGCCGTGATCCGGGCAATCTCAATTCAAACCACATCCAGGGTCATGCCGGGCATTTCCAGCCATCGCTTTGCCTGCGCCATGTCGACCTGACCGCCAAGAAACTTGCTTGGCCCCGCCATGCCGTTGGAGCCTACGCCCATGGCGGCCAGTATGCGTTCCCGGTCGGTTTGGTATTGTGTGGGATCATTCTCGCGCGCAGCCGCGCAACCACCACCACCATCTTTAATCTGGTATGAGGCTTCTGGCTTTTTGGGCTTATCCTCTGGCTTATCCCAAGGCTTGTTTTCTTTGTCATTTTCGAGGTTTGGGTAGCCACCTTTTCGTCCATTATTGCAAGCAGTTGCTGCCTTCTTCGCCATGCGCGTCAGTTTCCGTGAGAAGATCACGCCCGCGCGGGTCCGGGAGAACACGGCGACGGCTTCCAGTTCACCAAGCGATGCTGTGATCTGGTCCGGCTTCGTTCCTACCAAGGCGGCGAGTTGCGCGTTCGTCAGGGATTGACCGTTGACGAGAAGATGTCCGTAAGGGGTGGCTTCGTGCATCAGGCAGATCATTTCGAACCAAAGCCCTCGGGCCGCAATGCTGCACATCTTTAAGAGCTTGATGAAATTGCCGAGCGAACACTGCTTCCTACCTTGGCCGAGACAATCCAGATGGTTCCGAGATCTACGCGCCACCATCGTGCCACTATCGTGCCACCAAAAAGCAGCGCATTAAAAATTGAAAGCCCAAATGCTCACATAAGCTATTGATTTATATGGTGCCCCCACCAGGACTCGAACCCGGGACCCCCTGATTACAAATCAGGTGCTCTACCAGCTGAGCTATAGAGGCATTGAGTTTGAAATAACCGCGCAGGCGGGCTTGCGCAAGCCCCTCAACGGTTGGTTCGCGCCATTAATCCAACGGCCAGCAGCCCGACGGCCATCACCATCAATGCTGCTGGGGCGGCTTCTTCCAGCCGCTCCAGGCTGGCCAGTTCAAACACACGGGTTGCAAGGGTGTTGTAGTTGAACGGGCGCAACAGCAGTGTGGCAGGCAGTTCCTTGACACAATCGACAAACACCACCAGCAGGGCTGTCGCCACAGACCCGCGCATCAGGGGCAAATGCACCGCACGCAACGCCCCACCGGGCGAGCGGCCCAAGGACCGGGCGGCCATGGGCAGCGAGGGTGAAACCCGACCAAAAGCGGCGTCCACCGCACCTTGCGCCACCCCGAAGAACCGCACCGAATAGGCCAGCACCAAGGCGGCCGCCGTGCCGGTCAGCATCAACCCCGGATCCCAGCCCGTGATCGCCAGCACCCCATCGGCCAGCCGGTGATCCAGTGCGGCCAGCGGAATCAGGATCCCCACAGCCAGCACCGCGCCGGGGGCGGCATAGCCAAGCGTGGTCACCGGCAAGACCCAGCGCGCTGCGGCGCCGTTGATCATGCGCAATCCATACACCAGAAAAATCGCCGCACCCACCGTCAGCCCGGCGGCCACGCCTCCGGTCACCAAGGTGTTGGCGAACGCCTTTGCCAGACCGGGCGACAACCAGACCTCGGGCCGGCGCAGCGCGTGCCAGCCCATCACCGCCACCGGCAGGATGAAGCCCAGCGCAACAGGCACCATGCAAAAGCCAAACGCAAGCCAACCTGCGCCGCCCGACAACGGGGCAGGCTCCACCGGGCGCGCAGAGCTGCCAACGCGGTGGAATCGGGCATTTCGGCGGCTGATCCGCTCCAGTCCCAACAAAAGAAAGATCAGCGCCAGCACCACAAGCGCAATCTGTGCAGCCCCGCCCGCGTTGTTGCCGTTCAGCCAAGTGGAAAAAATGCCGGTCGTCAGCGTCTGCACGCCAAAGTACTGCACCGTGCCGTAGTCCGCCACCGTCTCCATCATCGCCAGGGCCACGCCGGTTGCAATTGCGGGCCGCGCCAAGGGCAGACCCACCCGGCCAAACAGCCGCCACGGGCCACAGCCCAGCGCGCGGGCCACCTCATAACTGCCGCCCGATTGTTCGCGAAACGCCGCGCGCGCCAGCAGGTAGACATAAGGATACAGCGCCGCCGACAGCACGACCACCGCCATGCCGCGCGACCGCACCTGCGGGAACCAATAATCGCGCGCCGTCTCGAACCCCATCAGCCCGCGCAGGCCCGTTTGCACCGGCCCCGCGTATTGCAGGAAATCCACCAGCGCATAGGCCCCGACATAGGCCGGAATCGCCAGCGGAAACAGCAACACGTAATCCAACCAGACCCGCCCCGGAAAGCGATACATTACGGTCAGCCACGCGGCCCCCGTGCCCACCATCGCCGTCAGCACCGCCACCCCCACCATCAGCACCAGCGTATTGGCCAGATAGCGGGGCAGCACAGTGGCCAGCAGATGCGGCCAGATATTCTCGGTCGGGTGAAAGGCCAGCCACAGCACCGAAGCCATCGGTGCCAGCACCACCAGCGCAATGCCCAGCGCGCCAAGCGACCAGACGTCGGGACGCGGCAGGCGCAGGGCAGATCGCGGAACTTGAGTGTTTTGCTGGGTCATCTTGCGCCACTGCTAGCATCACGCGCCCTGCCCTGTCCAGATGACTGCGACCAAAGGTCCGGCGGGCCGGGCGTGGCATGGCGGACTCGTTCGGCAATTCTTCTGATGCCCCCGTTTCATCCCGGCGCAAAGCGCCTATAGTCAACGCCAATCAAGAACCGGCACAGGTCAAAAGCAGGATGCGTATTGTCTATCACCTTGGCGCCCATTGCACAGACGATGAACGTCTGGTGCGATGCCTGCTGAAAAACCGTCAGGTCTTGGGCGAACAGGGCATCGTGGTGCCCGGTCCTGCGCGCTATCGCTCGCTCTTGCGCGACACGGCGATCACGCTCAAGGGCCAGCCCGCCAGCCGCGACACCCAGGCGCTGGTGCTGGAACAGATCATGGAGGAGGACCGGGCCGAACGGCTGATCCTGTCATGGGACAATTTCCTGTCCTTCCCGCAATGGGTGCTGAAAGACCGGCTGTATCCCGCCGCCGCCGAACGGGTGCGCGCCTTCACCCAGATCTTCCCCGAGATCGAGGCGGAATTCCATCTGGCGATCCGCAACCCGTCCACCTTCCTGCCCGAGCTGTTCACCAAGCAGCGCGACAAGACATTCGATCAGTTCATGGCCGGGATAGATCCGGCAGATCTGCACTGGTCCGAGGTGATCGAGGATGTGCTGACCAACAACCCCGGCGTGCCGCTGACGGTCTGGTGCGACGAAGACACGCCGCTGATCTGGCCCGAGGTGTTGCAGGCCGTATCGGGCCACGCCGAAGGCACCGCGTTGATTGACACCGACGAGCTGTTGGGCCTGATCATGTCGCCCGAAGGGCTGGTGCGGATGAAAGCCTATATCGATACCCACCCCGCCCATACCACAACCCAGCGCCGCCGCATCGTCTCGGCGTTTCTGGACAAATTCGCCCTGCCAGAGCGCGTTGAGATGGAGCTGGAAGTGCCGGGCTGGACCGATGAGACAGTGGCCAGCCTGACCGCAGCCTACCACGCCGACATCGCCCATATCCGCAGCTTGCGGGGCGTGACCTTCCTCTCGGCGTGAAGACCGCATGAAAAAAGGGGCGCCCGCGCGCCCCTTTCAGATCGCTGCCGACACCGGGATCAGACCATGCCAAGCGCGGTCTTGTACATCTCCAGCACCGCTTCTTCTTCGGCGATCTCATCGGGCTTGCGCTTGCGCAGCGCGATCACCTTGCGCATCACCTTGGTGTCATAACCGCGGCCCTTGGCTTCGGCGAACAACTCCTTTTCCTGCTCGGCCAGGTCTTTCTTTTCCGAAGCCAGTTGTTCGGCCCGTTCGATGAACTGGCGCAACTCGTCCGCGGTTACGGAATAGGTGTCAATCGGATCGCTCATTTCGGCCTCATGCTCCGCTGGTGTGGCATTCTCCCTACCTTGGCCCTGTCAGCGGTTCAAGTCTTGCACCGCACCATCCGCTGGGCTAAGCGGCGCGCACGCGGTGTCAAAGGATGGTGAGCCATGGAAATGCTGATCTGGGGAGGGGCTGCACTGACCATGGCGGGTGTTCTGACCCTGCTTTGGTGCATCGTTCTGGCCATGCGCGCGCGCAAATCCGCGCTGCCCGACGATCAGATCAAGGCGCAGTTGCAAAAGGTCGTTGCGCTGAACCTTGGCGCTTTGGCGGTGTCGGCGCTTGGGCTGATCGTGGTGGTGGTGGGCGTCATCCTCGGCTGACAGCCGCTCGGCGCACGGCGGCCCCGAAACCGCGCCCGGAAGATATCAGCGCGTCCAGCCCCGAAACCGGTTTCCACACCTCGGCCTCCTCCCCCCAAAGCCGCAGATCCCGGCGCAGGATCAGCAGGCCGCGCTGGTCGGCCTGATGCAGCGGGCCACCGCTTTCGGCGGGCAGACCAAGCCCGTGGATCGCCACCAGATCCACATCCAGCGCCGATTGCGCCAGACCCACCGCCAGCAGCCGCGCGCCCTCGTTGGCCAGCGCGGCCAGCCAACGGCTGATGATCTCGTCCGCCGACATCAGTCGCAGGGGGCCACCGGGTTCGGGCTTCGGCACCATCGGCGGAGTTGCCCCGAACGCCGTCAACGCAGAATGGATCGCGCCGGGTGCAACCCCCGAGGCAATCAGCGCGCGCAATGCCGCCCCCCCGGCCCCGGCAAGACGCCCCGAAATGCCCGCGGGCGATTGCATGCCGGTCAGCACGACCATCTGGCCGATGCGGCGCAAAAACGCCAGCGCCTGCGCGGCGGGGGCAACCGGGCAATTCGGCGGCAGCCCGAGTTCAGCGACGCGCCCTGACAAAACCAGCCGAAACGCACCTTGTGGCAGATCGGCGCGGCCCATCACCAGCAAGGGTGCCGTGGCAGGAACGGGTGGCACGGCCGCTTCGGCCGCCACGATGACCAGATCGGCCTGTGTCAGCTCTGCCCCGTCGACGACAGGACGCAGCCGCGCCCAGTCCGCGTCGCGCTGTGTAGCCGACAGCGAACCCGCCTGCACGGCTGCCTCTTGCCGCGACGCAATACTTTGCAGCATCGGCACCAGCCGCGCGCGATCCGGTTCCAGCACCGTAACCCGCAACCCGCGTGCAAGCGCCATCAACGACAGGGCCGCAAGCTGCGGAGACGCCCCCACCAGCGCAGGTCGCGTCACCGGGGCGACCTTGACCGCCCGCAGCGGCGCCGGGGTTTGCGCCGCCGCACGCTCGGCGCGCATCAGATGCGCAAGGGCGGCGGTTTGCGGCAAGGCATCCCGTTCGGCGGCAAGGGTGGCTTCAAAGGCAAGCGCCTGTTCGACTGGCAAAAGCAGCGCCGCTTCGACACAGTCAGCCACCGCCATCGCAAGGCTTTCCGGCGTCGCCGCCGCCCTGGCTTCTTTCACGGCGGCAAGATAAGCGCGCCCATCGGCAAGGCGCGACACCCGGCGCAGGCTTCCCATTTGCGCCAGCGCCCAGTTGCGGGCGGATGCAAGAAGCTCGTCCGGGCTTTCCCCCTGCACCACATGATCGACCAACCCGATCACCAAAGCCTCGGTCGCAGTGACGCCTTTGCCAGTGGTCAGCAAGCGCAAGGCATGCTCTGCCCCAATCAGGCGCGGCAGGCGTTGGGTGCCACCTGCGCCCGCGATCCGGCCCAGTCGCGCCTCGGCAAAAGCTATCCGCGCGGCGCGCGACGCGATGCGCGCCCGCGCCGCCAACGCGATCTGGCTCGCGGCCCCCACAACCGGACCTTCCAGCACCGCCACCACCGGCGCCGGGCACTGCTCTATGGCGAGGCACAGCGTGCCCAGCGTGGGCGCGGTGGCGTCATCCTCTGCCGGAAGATCCGGCCCGGCATCGGGATGGGCTGCCATCATCCGATCCGCCGCGCGCAGCACAACCGCTGCCGCCCTTGGATCAACCGCCTGCACAGCCGCCAACACCTCCGCGCGGTGCGCCGCGTCAAGCCACCCCCCGTCAGGCCGTCGGGACAGGCAGATTTCGGCCAATGCGTCCGAGGTGGTCACATCCATGCCGTCGTTCCCTGCCCTGTCCTTGTGATCACGCCTTCCCATGCACAGTGCAGCGCATTGGGACGCGCGGTCAAGGCGCTGTGATCATTGCGTTACATCCGCCATGACCCGTCAGATCGGCATATTGTCGAAACCGGCCTCGATTTCGGCATCGCTTTGAAACGCTCCGGCTGGCTGCGCACCCGACCGTCGGGGTACGATTGCGGTGACCCCCGGCAGGCCGGGCAGCACGTCACCCAGCGCCCGCATTTCCGTCAGCAACGCCTCCAAGGCCCGGTATTCCTGCCGTTCCAGCCTGTCGGCCGCCTCGGCGGCCAGTTCCGCGATTCGGCGCAGGTCCTGTTCGGTTCCCATGTCGTCCCCCTCGTTTAATCAGACCAAAGCCGCACAATCGCGGCAAAACGGCGTGTAGGGCAGCACATCCAGCCGCTCTTGGCTGATCTCGACCCCGCATTTGGCGCACATGCCATAGCTTTCGTCTTCCACCCGAAGCAGGGCAGCCTCGATCGCGCGCACTTCGTCCTGCGCGGAAAGGCCCAACCCCTCCAGCACCTCATCGGCGGCGCGCTCGATGGCAAGATCGTCCCAATCGGGGTTGTGGTGGCTGTCCAGTTCCGTCTCGATCGACAGCATCCGTTCGGTCAGCGCGGCCTGACGCCTCAGAAGCTGGGCTTTGCGATCTGCCGTTGATTTGCGCATGATATCCCCCTTGGTCAGCGCCCAGTATCGGCCCCCGCCACGGATCATACCTTGATTCAGGTCAACATCAGCGCCTTTGCGTAAACACATTCAAATCTTGCAATGTGTTTACGCCTGCCCTATATCATGACACAGACAGATATGCGGACAGACCGAAATCAGGAGAGACTGATGAAACCCACCGTGCAACCGTTTTTCGACGAAGCCACCAACACGATCACCTATGTCGTGACCGAGCCCGAGGGCAAGGCCTGCGCGGTGATCGATTCCGTTCTGGATTTCGACTATGCCTCCGGGCACACCGATACCCGTTCGGCGGATCTTGTGATCAACTACATCCGCGAGCATGGCCTTGATCTGCAATGGATTCTTGAA
>JBKBQB010000056.1:0-12132 GCA_046292785.1 Paracoccaceae bacterium | reverse complement strand
CGGATCGGCAAGCAAAAGGCCGTGACCGCAACGGCCCGCAAGATCGCCGTCCTGTTCTACAATGCTATCCGCTTCGGCATGGCCTATAACGATCCAGGGGCCGCAGCTTATGAAGAGCGCCATCGCACCCGCGTCCTCGCCAACCTTCAGCGCTGCGCCAAGACACTGGGCTTTGAATTGGCTCCCATTCCTGCACCCGAGGCTGTTTCTTAGGAAGGGTGAGACCAATGTCCGCCATTGATGGGCCAAGGACAATGGTTGAACGCATTCTTCGCGAGGGAAGCGACATGAGGTTCGCCTTCATCCATTGCCCGGCAGGCCCATGCGCAGCATGCTGCCGAGAGGGGCGAAGCAGCGGCATATCTGGCCGGCCTGAGCCGATGCGGTGGATGCCCCCACCCGACGGCATCGAATGTGCCAAAGTGGTTTCGTTGGAACCAAGATGAGGGAGGCATCCTTGTCTGAGATTAGCATACTGGCGATCGACCTTGCCAAGAACAGTTTTCAGGTCTGCGGCGTCCGGTCGGATGGCGTCGTCGTCTTTAACCGGGTGGTATCTCGCGGGCGATTGGCGCAGCTTCTTGCAGATCAGCAGCCGTGTGTTGTGGTGATGGAGACCTGCGCGACGTCGCATCACTGGGGCCGGGTTGCCATGGCCCATGGTCACGATGTGCGGCTGATCCCGGCCAACTATGTTACGCCCTTTGTAAAGCGCCAGAAGAACGACTTGCCCCGGCGCTCTCATCGACCAACCGGGCGAAGTCGCATTGGCAGAGCAAGAAGCCAAAGTCGGTGACGTCGGCCGTGGATGCCTTCGCCTGTAACGAGGTCCGGCTGCTTGTTGCCTGTCTCGCGTACCAGATCATGCGCATCGCCCGTCGCGTTCTGGCGAAAGGTCCAGGCATTGCCTGGATGGGACGGGCTGGAGCCTGCGCCGCCTGCGCGAGAGGGTCTTGCGCGCAGGTGCCCGGATGGTGATCTCGGGGCGACGGATGACCTTGGCGCTCCCCTCCGCTGCAGCGCCATTCTGGGCGGTGCTCTGGCCCCGGCTCACTGCCCTGCACTGGGCCGACCCCTGACAGCTCAAAATCGGACGGCTTGGAAACCCGAAACCGTCTGGGCGCAGCCCGCCGTCATGCGCAAGAGATGCCCGCCCGCTCCAGAAACCCACCAAAATCAGGCCAAGCGGTGCGACCACCCCGCCAACCATCACTAGACCCGGCTCAGAGCCCCGGATAGAGAACGCCCCCGGCCTCGAAACCGCCAAGAGCCGCAAGCGGATCAGGGTTCGGTGAATAAGCCGGGATCAGCCTCTGACAAACCCGCGCGGTTCAGAGATCTCTTGGTCGCGCATACTGTGCGGGCCCGTCCGCACCTGCGCCCATTGCTCACGAGGCCGAATGACAGGAGCTGTTCAGGCTTTCGCGGCGAGCTTTTCCAACCAACCCGGCGTCAACCAATGAATCAACTTATTATTGACACTTACTGCAAAAAGTTCTGAAAAGTCCGGAAATTCGACGCGAAACCCGTGCGACTTTTCCGGCGACGTGCCGAGAAACGCGTTAACATCTGCGCGCTTGTGGATCTCTGCCCGAGACAAACCCGTGACACTGAAAAAAGAAAGTGAAGAGAGATCCTCAGCGTTCTTCACCCAGCCGGAAATGTGATTTCTCCCGACATCGTCGAGTTGGATTAGGTCGTCATCGCGCTTGACCGACGGCGTTATGTCATATGTATTTTCTTCCAATCGGGCTTGGCATACGCACTCTCTCGAGTGCGCGCTTATGCGCAGATTGAAGCCGCTGAATCGGGTGAATCCTGCGCGCAAGACATCTCCTCGGTCTTGAACGGCAAAGACTTGGATAATGCGATCGGAGCACGATAAGTTGATTCGGGCCGGTCGCCCATCGGCACTGCCGCCGACCCAACCTACTAATTGCCCCTCGCTGTTTTTATCAACGTTGTGCATTCCACCACTCCAACATTGCTTCGGCTGCCGCTTCGACAGAATGGCCTTCGATGGCTCTCTTGCAGCGTCTACGTTCGGCTTCCATATCATGAGTCTTTCGAAAGTCGGACAATTGATCATTGATTCTGCTGATGGCCGCGTAATCGCCGACCTCGATCCCTACACCCGCAGATTTTAGAATGTCCGCAGTGCCGCCGTTGTGACGGTATAAGGGTATTGCGCCGCAACGAATGCTCTCCATCAGCAAGAGCCCGAGGCCTTCGAAATTGCTTGCGTCAAGATAGAATTCGACACGGTTAAAGAGGCGTACCTTTTCCGAACTCGAGAGGAAGCCGAGATGGTTGCAGAAGTTTTTCTTCTTGCCACGCATGGCGTCGTCCCCAAAACTATATATTTTAAAGCCTTTGCGCGCCAATGAGGCGACCACACCGGCAACATAGGCAGCCCCTTTGTTTGGGTTTCCGTTAAGCTGCACCGCAATCGAGTTGGGTTCACGCTCGATACCCAGTTCGTAGTAATTCAACGACGGGGGACCGTAAGGGATTAAGGTGATCGGTTTGTCGACATAATTGCTGATCACATCTTTTAGGAACAGTGAGACAACAAAGATCGCGTCAAACCCGCGGTAACCTGTCACGACCGACGTCAGGAATTGACCGTCCGAGAAAGAAAACTCGGGCCCCTGGACGAAATAGGCTGTCTTCAAGCCGTGGTCGGCCGCCAGTTTCTTGACCGGCTCGCAGGTGTCGTGCGCGGTCGCGACGAGCAGAGAAGCCTTTGCTAAAACGGCGTCACGGCGTGACTCATCGTCGAACGATATTGACCGGGACTGAAAGCCGGATTCATCAAACGGCGTGATCCGGCAGATCACCGCTGCGGGCAAGCCCATGTCGCACAGCATCTCAACAAGATTGAACACGGCCGCCACACCGCCGATCCTGCGATCGTTTACCGGCAGAAAAAATACGATCTGCGGCATCGGCAATGACCGCACGAGCGCCGATACCACTCTGCTCTTGTCGGACTTCAGCTTTTCGAGTGTGGCAGTCGCCAAAGCGTGGCGCGATTTAAAGATTTCGCCCCAACGCTCCATGAAGCGGCGGAAGTTTTCGAGCCGCAGTTCGGAACGTTTCTGCGTCAAGTCAAAGCTTGCGCCATGTTCGTGATAGACACAGCAATCGTCGGCGACCACGCCGCGAAAACCGAGATTGACACAACGGTAATAAAGATCGGAGTCATCCCCGTAGCCGTTGATGAAGAACTCGTCGAAAAGTTCGGCACCGGGATATTTGCGACGATCGACGGCAAGCAAATATCCGACATTGGTCTCGGCGTCGGGATAACTTGGTTCGGTGCCCGACAAGATCGTGTCGAGATCGCGCCAATGCAATGCGTCGCTTTTCGGCGCCTCGAGGTTTTCTCCACCGATGGCGAACGGCGTCGACAGCGCGATATTCTCGTCGTCGATCAGCGGCGCAATAATCCGGGCGAGACTGCCGGACTGCATTTTTACATCAGTCGCGAGCAGCACGACGATCTCGTCGCCGGCCGTCTTGCTGTAAAGAAAGTTCACGTTTCGGATGAACCCGATATTCTCGTCGTGAGAGTGGACATCGACCAAATCAGCATTCATCCCCTCAAGCACATCAAGATGCAGGGACGTCTGTGCCGGGACATCGTGCCCGTCGACCGAAATGATGACGCGCCCGTTCAAAGCCTTCAGCTCAGGCAAAAGGGCTTCGACCTCGTTGCGTATGTTGCGCGTATAAAGGGGGCTGCCATAGACCGGAATGATGACCGACACGCGCGGCATGCTAACGCCAGCATGCGCCACCGGCGTCTTCGGTCGGGTAATGCAAAACGGCTCGAACTGGATCGGCCGGAAGGTTTCAGCGTGAAGAAACGGGTGCGGTGAGACCAGATATCGCAAATCACCGGCCGAAACGATTTCAAAATCACCCTCGATGTTGTCATAGCCCGCCGCGCAATAAAGAACGCAAGTGTTGCGGAACCGGATCAGCAGGAGCGTGGAGGACGCCTTCGAACCGTCCGGGTCGGACGAACTGCTGCGATAGCGACCGAAATAACGCACAAGGTCACCAGTGATACCCTGGCCGTAATCACAAATTGCAACAGAAATCACATAGGCTGATAACATGGGAACCCCGAAACCTGGCGCGAAAAAGCGCTCCAGCATGATTTGCTCGCCGGCATGACGTAGCGTCGTCCGCTCGAGGCTGTCAACCTGCGAATTACCCACCGACCAGCAGCCGGACCGGCCGACGCATCACTGGCGTTTACGCCGCTGTAGGGTGCGGTTAGAGAAGTAAGGAGGCGACTACGTTCCTTTCGATTGTTGGATAACATGATCCTCTTTCACCACATCCCCAAGACTGCCGGGAGCACCTTCAATCATGCGGTGATCAAACCAAATCCAAATGTATCATGTTTGATTGGAGCCGGCGGGATTGAGGCGAGAAGACCGTTGGTAGATCTGTCGACAGCGTTGTATATTGGCGGGCACATCACTTACGGTGAGTCGGTTCGGTCCGGGCTGGCCGATAAGGCGATCCGTGTTACGATGATCCGAGATCCAATCAAAAGAATTGTGTCTCATTTTGAAATGGCTTATCGAGACAACAGAATATTTCGCGAAGAGATTTGCGGGCAGGATAAATGGGGGAGCGGTTTTGAGGTTTTCTATCAACGCTTCATCTCGATTGCGAACATAAATAATATATATTGCCAATATTTTTCTGCCAAGCCTCGTTTCTACGATGCTGTTGTGTGTTTGTTGAGCAAATTCACTGTCGTTGCGACTGTAGAAAGATTTGATGATTTTCAAGAAAATGTCCTTAATTTTTTTGATGATTTTGGATTGAACAAGCTAACCGATTTCGTGATTAAAAATGTGTCAAGCAAAAGTGAGAAGTGTGATGGTCTTATCGATCCAAAACTGATTGAGAAGATTAGAAGTAATAACGAACAGGACCTGCGGCTTTTCGATTGGATTGAGTCCAGGCACGACGGCTTATATGTTCGAAGTTGAGGGTGCGGTCAAAATTACAATCAATGTGAACAGTCGCAGTAATGAAAGCTACGCGATCCGTAAAGAAGTAAAATTTGAGCCAAAGGAGATTTGGACGTGATCGTTTTCTGCTTGGCAAGCACACGTAGTGGAACAACAGCCATCGCGCGGTGTTTTCGCGAAACGTCAAGTTTTGTTAATCTCGGCGAAGTCTTTTATGATGCGGCGGATGCAAAAGGCCATTATGTAGAGCAGTGGGAGCAGCCTTCCCACCCATCACCCGAGCGCTTCGACGAATATCTTGAGTTTTTGAGAAAAGACACCGACCACCTCTATTGGCTCGACATCAAGTTTCACGATCTCAACCGCTTTAACGCGCGGCAGGTGTCGATCACAGCGCAGCCGAAGTTGCTGAAACGAATTGTAGAGGGCGGTGACCCGACGGTTCTGATCGGCCGCGCCAACCCTTTGCGGGCGGCTTCATCGGAGATTCAGGCGACGTCGTCGGGCACCTTTCACTTGGGGCGAACGGAAAAAATCGACGCGCCTCCTGCTGGCGACGGGTACGACCGGCGCAAGACCATTGCCGCAATCCGCAACGCGATGCACAGGCAGGGTGAATTCCGGGTTGTGGAGGGGCATCTGCGGGCGCATCCAAACCTTTTTCGGGTCGATTATGAAGCCCTGTTTGATTGCCCCGAGGCTTCGGAAAACCGGGAGGCGCTCGGAGCGTGGACCGGTGCGGATGTTGTTAGAGAGCCCGACCTTTCCAAGGTTTCTTGCGGCTGGCCTGACTGGTTCGACCGGGATCTGGCGGCGAAGATATTGCAGGGCACAACCGGCCAATGGTGGGTTTGACGATGTCGATTTATGAACAGATGCACGACGCCATCAAATCCTTCGAGAACGCATGCGAAGTGATCGTCATCGGCGCCAACGATGCGACCGGCTCTGCGCGATGGCGCATCCCCGAAACGCGTACAACGGTCCTCAGGTTCGATGCTCTGGCCGCGCCGGGCAGCGACATAAAGCGGGCCGTGGTACATGTTCACGCTGGGATCCTGACGTTCTTCGAGGTCCAGACAAGCGAGACCCCTCCGGCGGACTGGATCAGGGGCATCTCGTCGCTGCGCCCCCAGAGCAACGCGCAGAACCTGCGCTCTGGCAGTCGCTCTGATCGCCACTTCATCGCCAAACACACAGTGCCGCACCCGATGCCTTTGACACAGGTCTCGACACTTGGAAGCCCAGGCGTTCCGAAATTCTTCCTCATCGACATAGAGGGCATGGATTACGATGTCACGCTGAGCCTATTCGCACGCCCCGATATAATTGGTATCGGCTGTGAACATGCGCTGATGTCAAGCGACGAAGTGATCTTGCTACGTTGCGCCGCGATCGAGAATGGCTTTGATTTTGAGTTTGGCGAAGAAGATGCGGTTTTCCTGCGCCAGACGAGATGATTTGACGGGACCGTCCTGTCTCAAGTGTCGCACCAATTGGCAGGGGGGGCACCGGCAGCGATTACCGATCCTGCCGATGCGGTCGGAACAACAGCCGCCCAGCTAAGTCGGATCGTGCGCGCCATCGTCGCGCTTATCCGGGAAGCGGACGAAAACGCCTCTGGCGCTCTGCCACCCCTCTCTTGGCAGGAGATACCCGCGCACTGCACAGATGGCCTTGCCACCTACAAGCCGATTGCCAGGGCCAAAGGCGCTTGTCATCTTGCACACCAATGCAGGCACGGCATCCCGTCTTGATACAAAGCGCGTGTACAAGCCTAACATACCGCTGAACTGGTCCTGCCTGGACAGCGGTTTGAGAACAGGACTAACCCGTCGCACCGCAACAGTGGCGGTGATGATGTGCGGGACGGATAAGATTTGCGGGCCGCTGTTCCGCTATGTTGATCTGGAAAAGCCCATAGCGCTGCGACATCCACTGCGCAAGATCAGACAGGTGGTCAATGACCCGCTGGCGAGCCTCGATCGGAAATCGTGGCGCTCCGCATCGATTTCGGTCGTCCATCGAGCCCGTCAGAACGGCTGAACCGGGCGAGCCTGCTGCGAATCTTTTGCTTGGTCCGGTCCAGGCGACAGTTGTTGGAGCAGATGGATTACAATCTGATGTTCAGCTGGTTTGTGGGCCTCGGGATCGACGGTCCCATCTTGGGTGAAGGGCGTCTCGGAATTGATCCTTTGGATCAATTTGGCCCTGAACGGGCGTAGCCCCGTGGTCAAAGGCAGACCGTATTCACGCAGAACCGCGACCGGCTGCCGACGACGGAGGTGTCGCGCAACGTGAAGGCCGCCTTTTGGCCGGTACGCCCTGTCCCAGAAGCACCGAAAGAAGATCGAATAGGCGTTGCGCGGGGCGCAAACCGTGGGCGGCATCACACAAACCATTCATCGGCGCGTTGGACGTGTCTGATCCCGCTTCATCCTGACCATGGCCGACAACAATCTTGCCCGGCTACCACGGTTGCTGGGGGCATGATGGAAAAGAGGGACCCAGGAGCGAGCCGCCGACGCGCCGACTGACGTGACCCGTCAGGCGAACCGGACCTGATGACGGGAAAGCGTTCCGGCTCGGTGACTGTTTCAGCGACCTGCTGGTTTTCGAAAGCTCGTCAGATTTGCGCAGGATTTTGCGTCAATCACGCGAGGTCCGATACTGGCAGGGGAAGGGGTCGGGCGTGTGAGCCATCCCTTTCACAAGAACAGCCTGTGGCTTTTGTCCTTTCGCTCTGAATGGCGTTGACCTGTTGTCGTGCCAGCCGACACAAAAGTGGCCTTGGCACCAACCCAGAAAACTGTGCCATCACAATACCCTGCTTTTGCACAGTTTCGCGCGCAATGCCGCCATGATTGCCGGGTAGTCAAACCATCGTAAGGGGAAGAACTCCCCCCGGAGGATTTTGGGATGAAAACGCTTGCTTTGCCAATGCTGGCCATTGTTATGGGGTTGTCTGCCTGTGCGGGCGGCGGGCCGGATGTGATGCGGTCGGATGGGTCGCAGATGACGCTGGCCTCTCAGGGGAGGGCCGATGCAGTGGGGGCCGATGTGCGGCAGGTGCTGGCGGCGCAATATGATGTGGAAGACATCCGCATCTCGGTGCCTGCCAAGCTGACGGTTTCGGAAGCCAATGTATTCTATCCGATGGCCGATATCGTCTGGCGCGGCGAGCCCGCAGGCAACCGCCATGCACAGGTGATGTCGATGTTCAAAGAAGCGATGGACCGTGGCACCTACACGATGACGTCCGGTCGCAAGGTGGTGGTCGATATCGAGGTGACCCGGTTCCATTCGGTGACCGAAAAGACCAGATATACCGTTGGCGGCACCCATTCGATGCGCTTCAATCTGACCGTGCGCGATGTGCAGACCGGGCAGGTGCTTGATGGCCCGCGCCTGGTGGCAGCGGATACGAAAGCCGCAGGCGGCACACAGGCGGTGGCCGAGGAACAGATGGGCCGCACCCAGCGCGTGGTGGTTGTGGAACGACTTGCCAGTGCGATCCGCAGTGAATTGTCGGCGCGCGTGACCGACCCGATGCTGATATCGCAAGCCCTGTCCAAGCCAAGTGACGTGACCTTGCGCTGAGGGGCATTTCCCAACGCATCAAGTTCGGGTAAGGGGAGGGGATGATGACCCCTCCCTTTGCGCATGACGCCCCCGAACCCGATGCCGAAACCGCCACCCGTGGCCTGCCCGTGGTGCGCCTGAAACCAAAGGCCGAGGCGCGGGCGATCCGCCATGGCTTCCCTTGGGTCTATAGTGACGAGCTGGTGACCGACCGGCGCACGCAAAACCTGACCCCCGGCACGCTGGCGGTGCTGGAGGATGGCGAGCGGCGCGCGCTGGGGCTGGTGACGGTCAACCCGAAATCAAAGATCATCTGCCGGATGCTCGACCGTGATCCCGACGCGGTGATCGATCAGGCATGGATGCAGGCGCGCATCGCGCGGGCGCAAGACATGCGCGCGCGCCTGTTCGACGCGCCGTTCTACCGTCTGGTGCACGCCGAGGCCGATGGCCTGCCCGGCGTGGTGATCGACCGTTTTGGCGATGTGGCGGTGGTGCAGCCCAATGCCGCTTGGGCCGAGGCGCATCTTGATGTGCTGGTGGCGGCTTTGGTTGCTGTTACCGGGGTTTCTGCGGTGGTCAAGAACGGCTCTGGCCGGTCGCGGGTGCTGGAAGGGCTGACCGAGGAGGTGGCGGTGGTGTCCGGCGCGATCGAGGGGCCGGTCACCGTTCCGATGAACGGTGCCCTGTATATGGCCGACCTTTTGGGCGGGCAGAAAACCGGCTTGTTCTATGACCAGCGCCCGAACCACGCCTTTACGGCACGGCTGGCGAAAGGCGCACGGGTGCTGGATCTGTTTTCCCATGTCGGCGGCTTCGGGCTGGCCTGTCTGGCAGCGGGAGCGCAAAGCGCTTTGGCGGTGGACGGTTCTGCCCCTGCGCTGGCGCTGGCTACCCAAGGCGCGGCGGCCATGGGGGTCGAGTCGCGTTTTGCCACCCGTCAGGGCGACGCCTTTGACGTGCTGGAGGCCTTGGGCACCGAGGGCGCGCAGTTTGATCTGGTGATCTGTGACCCACCCGCCTTTGCGCCCGCCAAACCCGCGTTGGAGGCGGGCTTGCGTGCCTATGAACGGGTTGCACGGCTGGCTGCCCCCTTGGTCGCACCGGGTGGCTATCTGGTTTTGTGTTCCTGCTCGCATGCAGCGGATCTGTCAGCTTTCCGCAACGCATCAGGACGTGGGATCGGGCGCGGCGGACGGCGCGCGCAACTGATCCATACCGGATTTGCCGGGCCGGATCACCCGATGCTGCCGCAACTTGCGGAATCGGGCTATCTCAAGGCGCTGACATTCCGGCTCGACGGCTGACTGACGTGCGGGCGGTTCTGGATGCCTGCGTGCTCTATCCCACCGTGCTGCGCGAAATCCTGATGGGTTGTGCAGCGGTGGGCCTTTACGCGCCGCTGTTTTCCGAACGTATCTTGAACGAATGGGTTAGGGCTACGGCGAAACTCGGCCCCGAGCAGCAAGTATTCGCAAATGGCGAAGCTGTGATGCTGCGCGCCAACTTTCCCAAGGCGATGGTGCGCGCGCACGCCAACATCGAAGCGCGGCTGATGTTGCCGGATCCGGATGATGTGCATGTGCTGGCGGTCGCCATCGGTGGCTCTGCCGACTGCATCATCACGTCCAATGCGGTCGATTTTCCGCGCCATTTGCTTGCAGAAGAAGGGGTGCAGCGCTGTGATCCCGATGGATTTCTCTGCACGCTGCTGGCACAAAACCAGACCGCCGTGGCGCAGGTGGTATCACAGGTTCACGATACCGCCTGTCGCTTGGCGCAGCGCGATTTCACCCGCAAATCACTGTTGAAACGCGCGCGCCTGAACAGATTGGCAAAAGCATTGGACGCGGCGGGCCTTTGACCATCAGTAGGTGGGCGCGGTTTCAGCGGCAGGGCTGCCCTGCGGTATCGTCTGCGGGCCCGGAGCGATATCTGTCTGCGCCGCTTCTTGCCCAAGCCACCAGACAAATCCCAAAATTACGATCACAACTGCCGCAATCATGCCGACAAGCGGTCCACGATGACGACGCTTTTCTTTTTCAAGATTGGTGTTCGGGGCGGACATTATGCCTCCTTCGGCTCTATTGAATTGTCTTTGAATAACGCATGCAGACGCCCGCTGGTTCCACCGCACCTGTCGATTCGGGCAAATCATTGGGTCTGCCAGCGTATTTCCGCAGCCTCGATCGCCCGGATCCTGTCATCGGTTTTGGGGTGGCTCAGCAGCCACGCCGGCACCCCGGCGCCTGCGTTGTTGGTCAGGGCCTGCAACTTGCGGAACAGGGATTTTTGCGGGCTGGTGCCGATGCCGGCCTTGACCAGCAGCGCACTGGCGTAGGCATCCGCCTCGAACTCATCGCGGCGCGACATCCGGGCCATCAGCGCGGTGGAGATCAGACTGGCGATCCACACGCCAAGGATCGGGATAAAGCGGTTCAGAAGGGCCGACAGCATTACGAACACCGCATTCTGCCCCGTAAAGTCGATCATCCGCCGCCGGGTGTGGCCAAGGGCGACATGCCCCAGCTCATGCGCGATGACAGATGCCAGTTCTTCGGCGGTCACTTCCCCGCGCGCCTTGCGGTTCAGGAAACCGCGGGTCAGAAAAATGCGGCCATCAGGGGCGGCAAGGCCGTTCACAGCGTCAATTTCGTAAACGTTGACCCTGATTGTCGGAATTTCCAGCGCGGCCGCCATCTTGTCAGCCAATCGGGTGATGGCGGGGTCGGTCAGAGGCTGGCTTTCCTGATCCAGCATCTTGGCAGTACGCCAGACCGAAAAACGCCACATGAGCAGCGCATAGCCAACAGCAAGAAGGATGGGCAGGAATTTTATCATAGCTGGGAATATGGGGCGAGGCAGGGCAAAGGGAAAGGGTCAGCGTTCGCGTTTCGACAGGCTCCACAGCCACCAGCCCAGACCCGCGGCAATCGCCCCCGCCGCCAGAAAGCCCAGAATGGACCCGGCGAATTCGGTCGCGGCTTCCAGATTGTCGCCAAAGGCATATCCCGCCCCGACATAGACCCCGACCCATACCAGTTCCCCCGCAAAGGCGGCGGCGGCAAAGGGCAGCCAGCGCATGCGCGTGGCCCCGGCAATTGCATTGGCATAGGGGCCAAGCGGACTGATCAGCCAGCGGCTGAGAAACACCGCAACAACGCCTCTGGCATCAACAAATGCGCGCGCGCGCGACAAAAGCTGTGCCCGTGCGCCGGTCGCCACACGGTCCAGCAGATGCGCCCCGCCTTTGCGTGCGGCCCAGTATCCGGTTTGATCGCCGCACAGCGCACCAAGCAGCGCGGCGACTGCCACTTGCCACACCGACAGGTCGCCCGACGCGGCAAAGCCGCCCGCCGCCAGCATCAGCATGGACGCGGGCACAGGCATCGCAAGGCACGACAGAAAGGTGACAAGCGCCACCAGCCAAGGCCCATAGGTGGGCACGGCAGAGAGCATCCAGTCGGTCACTGGTCTGGCATTTCTTGCGAGGCGCGGGTTAGACCGGCAATGCCAGCCTTGACCTTGGCAATCAGTTCCGCCAGCGGAA
>JBKBQB010000055.1:0-12202 GCA_046292785.1 Paracoccaceae bacterium | reverse complement strand
AAATCCGCCGTCGCGCCGGAATCCTCGCTCAGGGCCTTGATCAACATCTGCGCGCCTTTGACCGACAGATCGGATTGCCCCTCAGCCGCGTCGGTTGCTTGGTCCAATGCGTCCCACCCATCCGACAGCGCGGCGCGCACCATTCCCTCTTGGCTGCCGTAGCGTTGCACCAGTGTCGGCGCAGCAAGCCCTGTCGCGCGTGACACAGCACCGAAACTGGCGGCCCGTTCGCCAGATCGCAACATCATGCTGCGGATGGACATGAAAATCACTTTGTCGGGGATGAGTTTTATTCGTGACATCCGATATATGTAAACGCTGGTTCACTTGTCATGCAAGTCCTGACGTGGTGGCGGCAAGGTTCGCGCCGGCCGTGGCCGATAGACCGGCAAGCGCCAGCCGAACAGCAGACTGCCCGCCCGCAGCACCAGTGTTACCACCGCGCAGGCCAGCAATTCAGGGCCACCAGTCGCCCCAAGCTGCACGGCCAAAATCGCGGCCAGCGCCCCGGCAAAGGCGCAGGTGACATAAAGCTCCCCCTGCTTCAGCACCAATGGCACCTCGTTGCACACCACATCGCGCAACAACCCGCCCATGCAGCCCGTGACCATCCCCATGATCAGCACCACCGGCCAACCCATCCCAACGCCCATCGCTGCCGCCACACCGGCAGGCACAGCCACCGCCAAAGCACAGGCATCCAGCCATAGAAGCGCGCGATAGCGGCTTTCCAGCAGATGCGCGGTCAGGAACACAACCACAGCCGCCAACGTCGCCACGCCCAGCATCCACGGGTCCACGATCCAGAACACAGCCCGGTCCAGCAGCACATCGCGCAGTGTGCCGCCCCCGGTAGCGGTCAGACTGGCGATGAAGATGAAGCCCACAACATCCAGCTGCGCCCGGCTTGCGACCAGCGCCCCGGTCAGCGCGAACACCGCGACCGAGGCATAGTCGAAAAATGGCAGCAGCCAAAGCAGGGTCATGGCTTGCCCGGCTTGAAAGGTGCCATCCCGGCGCGGGCCAGCGCATCGGCGCGCTCATTCTCCGCGTGGCCCGCATGGCCCTTGATCCAGCGCCATTCCACCTTGTGCCTTTCCTGCGCGGCCTCCAGTCGCTGCCACAGTTCGATGTTCTTCACAGGCTTATTATCGGCGGTTTTCCAGCCCCGGCGTTTCCAGCTGTGGATCCAGGTGGTCACGCCATTCTTCACATAGGCGCTGTCGGTCACAAGGATCAGATCTGACGGGCGCGACAGCGCCTCGAGCGCCGAGATCGCAGCCATCAGCTCCATCCGGTTGTTGGTGGTGTCCGGTTCGCCGCCCTGCAACTCGCGTTCCTTGACCACCGCATCGCCGTCACGCGCGATCATCAGCACGCCCCAGCCTCCGGGGCCGGGATTGCCCGAACAGGCACCATCGGTATAGGCGTAAAGTTGTGGCATCGCACCCCTCGTTTCGTCTCGTCGGGATAGGCCGGGCCGGGACAGGGGTCAACGCTTGATCAACTGACGATCGGCACGATCAGGCAGAGCAATACCACCGCAGTCAGCCCGCCGCGCAACCGCAACCACCAGTCGGGCGCGGTCCCCATTTTCCAGAAATGCCAATCCAGCAGCAGCAACCCCAGAAACCCGGCGAACAGGTTCACTGCCGCATCCCCGGTGCTGCCATTCACCATGAAAAAAGCCCACAGGGCAGGCGCGACCGACAGGATATAGCCTGTTGCGGCTTCTGGCCCGCTGGCTCGGGTCGCAAAACCCCAAAGCACGCCTGACATGAACGACAAAATCACGGTGCCGTAGGTCAGGCTGACATAGCTGCCGATGAACAGCGGCCCTACAAATTGCCCGGCCCACCTTGCCAGATCCGGTGAAAGCCCTGTCGCGGCCCCCCATACAAACGGCAATAATCCGGCGACCCCAAGGATCAGTGCCGTTCTTGGAATAGGCTCCACCGCAATACCCGCGTCAATGTCTTTGATGCGAAGTGATAGGCCACCGCGCCGCAGCGTCCAGCCATGACGGTCAAAATGGTGCCGCTGTTGCTGCGCTGCCATGAAGCCCTAGGCGGGCTCGCGCAAGATCCGTGGTACTTTGAATTCAATGTTCTCCTGCGCGGTCTCGACCAATTCGACGGTTGTTTGGAACCGCCCTCGAAAGGCGTTGATCACTTCATCGACCAGCACCTCGGGGGCGCTTGCGCCTGCGGTGATGCCAACAGCCCGGATTCCCTCCAGCGCCCGCCAGTCGATGTCTGTTGCACGCTGGATCAGTTGGGAATAGCCGCAGCCAGCCGCAGACCCTACTTCGACCAGCCGTTTGGAGTTCGACGAGTTCGGCGCGCCGATCACCAGAAGCGCATCAATGCGCGGGGCAATCGCCTTGACCGCCATCTGCCGGTTGGTGGTGGCATAGCAGATATCCTCGTGTGCGGGCGCGTGGATCGCGGGAAACCTTGCCTTCAACGCCGCCGCAATATCTGTCGTATCATCCACCGACAGTGTGGTTTGGGTGATGAATGCCAGCTTTTCGGGATCGCGCACCGCCAGCCCCGCGACATCCGCCACCGTTTCCACCAGCAGGACCTCACCTTCCGGCAACTGTCCCATGGTGCCCACCGTTTCCGGGTGGCCTGCATGGCCAATCATGATCATCTGCAACCCGGCCTCGTGATGCCGCGCCGCCTCGTTGTGCACCTTGGTCACAAGGGGGCAGGTGGCATCCACCGCGATCATCTCGCGCCGAGCGGCCTCAGCCGGCACGGCCTTTGGCACCCCATGGGCAGAAAACACAACCGGGCGGTCAGGTGGGCAATCGTCCAACTCCTCGACAAACACCGCGCCCTGTGCGCGCAGGGCATCGACCACAAACTTGTTGTGCACGATCTCGTGGCGCACATAGACCGGCGCGCCCCACTTGACCAAGGCAAGTTCGACAATCTTGATCGCCCGGTCCACCCCCGCGCAAAACCCGCGCGGCGCGGCCAGATAAAGGTGCAGGGGCGGCAGATCGGTCATGGCAAGCCTTTGGATCGGATTTGTTCCAGAGGTAAGGCGAACGAGCCCGCAGGTCCAGCCCCCGATGTGGCCACTATCCCCAGATCCCCAGCCCGATCAGCGCCACCACGGCATAGCGCGTGGTCTTGGCAATTGTTACCAGCGCCAGAAATCGGGGCAGGCGCACCCGCAACGCACCCGATAGGGCGACAATGAAATCACCCCCCGGTGCCCAGCTGAAAAGAAGCGCCCAGACCCCCCAGCGCGCAAACCACCGCTCCGCGCGTGCGCGCCGCTCGGGCGTCAGCCCCAGCCACCGCGCGCCTCTCGCCCCGCCCAGACCCCGGCCGAGGGTATAGGTGACGCAAGACCCGAGGATATTGCCCACCGACGCGACCAGAACCAGCGCCCAGACCGGCACCGTGCCCTGCGCCATCAATGCCAGAAACACCACCTCTGACTGGAAGGGCAGCGGCGTCGCTGCCAGAAGCGCCGCGACGAACAGCCCGAACAGCGAGGTGCCGGTCAGCACCCGCTGTCCCCTCCGCAGCAAAGCTGCAGGCCATGATCAAACCCCGTCATGCCGATGGACCTAATCCGGTTGCATCCGCGCGTCCATCGAAAGCGCGCCGGTGGCCTATCTGTCGCGATCGTTCAAGACACGGGGCGCAATCTGGGACAGACTGGGGCGATCAGACCCAAGGGTGACCCCATGATCTTGCGCTACACCATTCTTTATGTCGAAGACGTCCCGACTTCGCTTGCGTTTTACGAACAGGCCTTTGCCCTGCAGCGGGCATTCCTGCACGAAGCGGGCGACTATGGCGAGCTTGAAACGGGCGAGACCAAACTTGCCTTTTCCTCGCGCGCCCTGATGCGCCAGCTCGGCAAATCACCCAGCGCGCCTGATGCAGCCGCTCCGGTTTTCGAGGTGGCGTTTGAAACCCAAGACGTTCAAGCCGCCTATGACCGCGCCACTGCGGCGGGTGCCGCTCCGGTTCAACCGCCGAGAAACGAACCTTGGGGCCAGACCACTTCTTACGTCGCAGATCCCGATGGATATCTGGTCGAAATCTGTTCTCCGGTCCAGCTGCGCGACGCAAGCTGAGAGGGTCCCGACGGAACCGCGCGGGGATTATGAATTCAAGACGGGGCGCTCCAGCGCCCCGTTTGCTTGATTTGCGCTTATTTTGCCATTTCCGGCATGTCTTCCCGCTCGCCAAAGGCGCGGGGTTCACGAGGGGGGCGGCCGATCACGTCGCGCAGCTCTTCCAGTTCGATGAAATTGTCGCACTGACGGCGCAGCTCATCCGCTATCATCGGCGGCTGGCTGCGGATGGTCGACACAACCGATACCCGCACGCCCTGCCGCTGTAGACTCTCGACCAGCGGCCGGAAATCCCCGTCCCCCGAAAACAGAACGATGTGATCCACACGCGGGGCAAGCTCCATGGCATCGACGGCAAGCTCGATATCCATGTTGCCCTTGACCTTACGACGGCCTTGGCTGTCGGTGTATTCCTTGGCCGGTTTCGTGACCATGGTGTAGCCGTTGTAATGCAGCCAATCCACCAAAGGCCGGATGGGCGAGTACTCGTCATTTTCCAGCAGAGCGGTGTAATAGAACGCTCTCAGCAGCTTGCCTCGACGCATGAACTCTTGGCGCAAAAGCTTGTAGTCAATGTCAAATCCCAGCGATTTGGCCGCCGCGTAAAGATTTGACCCATCAATGAACAACGCAAGTCGTTCGTCTTTATAAAACATCTGGAATTCCCCTCGAAAATCCTGTCCTTGTCGCGTTATGGGCGGAACGATGTGGTCGCAAATCAACCCCGCGCGCGAGAAGGACAAAGCTGTGTATCAGGTCGCAACTTTGTGCCGCAAGCTGGTCTATACGAAAGTGTAACAACGTCATGAACGACAAGGCATGTGCACTGATTGCGCTTGGCGCCAACCTTCCCCTCGGCACGTCCTCTCCCCAAAGGACAATTGCCGCAGCATTGGAGAAGCTTGACGCAACTGCCGTAGAAGTAAAAAGTCAAAGCCGTCTATTCAAGACTCCTTCTTTCCCGAAAGGGAGTGGTCCCGACTATGTGAACGCCGCTGCTGTGCTGGAAGTTCCACCCGGTATGAGCGCGGAAGTTTTGCTGCAACATCTTCACAGGATCGAGGCCCGCTTTGGCCGCAGCCGTGACATGCGCTGGGGCGCACGAACCCTGGACATCGATCTGTTGGCCTTTGGCGACCAGATCATGCCCGACGCTGCCACGCAGACCGCATGGCGGGATCTGCCGCTGCCTGACCAGGCGCGGCTGACGCCACCGGAACTGATCCTGCCGCATCCAAGAATTCAGGACCGCGCATTCGTTCTTGTTCCGCTTGCCGATGTCGCAGCCGACTGGATGCACCCGATCCTGCGGGTCAACGTGTTGCAGATGCTGGAATCACTGTCGCCGCAAGATCGCGAAGCGGTGCAGGTCATCGCTTGAATCGGGCTTGTGTCCGAATCCGGGGTTGTCAAGAGCGGGCTTCGCGCGTAAGACCACACTTTCCATGCCCCCAAGACCAATTGGAGTCGTCCATGGCCCGCGTGACGGTTGAAGACTGCGTTGATAAAGTGCCGAACAGGTTTGAACTGGTGATGCTCGCTGCCCACAGGGCGCGCGAAATCCAGTCCGGATCGCCGATCACCATTGATCGCGACAATGACAAAAACCCGGTTGTCGCCCTGCGCGAGATCGCGGATGAAACACAATCTGCTGCGTCGCTGCGCGAGCGGATGATTGAAAGCCACCAGACCCAGATCGAGGTGGATGAACCCGAAGATGACCAGATGGCACTGCTGATGTCGGGAGAGATTGACCGCCCGATGCAGGACGATATGTCTGAAGAAAAGCTGCTGCGTGCGTTGATGGAAGCCCAGGGCGAACTCTAAATCCGGGGGAACCCCGTCTCAGGGGCGATGATGATCGACGTAGAAGACCTCATCGCCCTTGTCCGAAATTACAATCCGCGCACCAACGCCGATCTGATCCGCCGTGCCTATGCTTACGGCATGCAGATGCACGATGGCCAGATGCGCAAATCGGGCGAGCCTTACTTTACCCATCCTGTCGCTGTTGCCGCCATCCTGACCGAACAGCGGCTGGATGATGCGACCATCGTGACGGCTCTGCTTCATGATACCATCGAAGACACCAAATCAACCTATACCGAGGTGGAGCGCCAATTCGGTCAAGAGGTGGCTGAACTGGTCGACGGTGTCACGAAGCTGACCAACCTGCAACTGTCGTCGACCGAAACCCAGCAGGCGGAAAACTTCCGCAAGCTGTTCATGGCGATGTCCAAGGATCTTCGGGTCATTCTGGTCAAACTGGCCGACCGCTTGCACAACATGCGCACGATCAAAAGCATGAATGTGGACAAGCAGGCGCAAAAAGCCCGCGAAACCATGGAAATCTACGCACCTCTTGCCGGTCGCATGGGCATGCAGTGGATGCGTGAGGAACTGGAGGATCTGTCCTTCAAGGTTCTGAACCCCGATGCGCGCAATTCCATCATCCGCCGCTTCCTGACCCTGCAACGCGAAGCGGGCGATGTGGTCCACAAGATCACCGCCGACATCCGGTTCGAGCTGGAAAAAGTGGAGCTGGAGGCAACGGTTTATGGCCGCGCCAAAAAGCCCTTTTCGATCTGGCGCAAGATGCAGGAAAAGGATCTGGCTTTTTCGCGCCTGTCCGACATTTACGGCTTTCGCATCATCTGTGCGTCAGTGGCCGAGTGTTACATGATCCTGGGCGTTATCCACCAACGCTGGCGATCCGTGCCGGGACGGTTCAAAGACTATATAAGCCAGCCCAAAACCAATGGCTACCGCTCGATCCACACCACGGTGTCGGGGCGCGATGGCAAACGGGTGGAGGTGCAGATCCGCACCCGTGAAATGCACGAAGTGGCCGAAGCGGGCGTTGCCGCGCACTGGTCCTACCGTGAAGGCGTGCGCGCCAACAACCCCTTTGCCATTGATCCCGGCAAATGGATCACGTCGATGACCGAACGATTTGACGAAGGGGACCACAGCGAATTTCTGGAGCATGTCAAGCTTGAGATGTATTCAGATCAGGTGTTCTGCTTTACGCCCAAGGGCGATGTGGTGCAGCTGCCACGGGGGGCCACGCCCCTTGACTACGCCTATTCGATCCACACCAGAATCGGAAATTCCTGTGTATCGGCAAAGGTAGACGGCATCCGCGTGCCGCTTTGGACCCGGCTTAAAAACGGCCAGTCGGTCGAGATCATCACCGCCGAAGGCCAGCGCCCGCAGGCGAGCTGGATCGACATTGTCACGACAGGTCGTGCCAAGGCCGCGATCCGCAAATCCTTGCGCGACGAAGACCGGGGCCGCTTCATCAAGCTGGGGCAGGAACTCGCGCGCGCCGCTTTTGACCATGTCGGCAAGAAGGCCAGCGAAAAGGCCCTGCGCACCGCTGCCAAGATGCTTGGGCTGAACGACGAGGAAGACCTGCTCGCCCGCTTGGGGTCGGCGGATCTGACCGCGCGACGTGTGGTCGAAACGCTGTATCCCGAACTGGCCCGCGCTGACCTTCCGGTCGTCGATGCAACGCGCCCGGTGCTTGGTCTGACCGACGATCAGGCGTTCCGCCGGGCACCCTGTTGCCAGCCGGTGCCGGGGGAACGGATCGTCGGGATCACCTATCGCGGCAAGGGCGTTGTTGCCCATGCCATCGATTGCCCTGCGCTGGAAGAGTTCGAGGAACAGACCGACCGCTGGGTCGATCTTGCCTGGCATTCCGGTCGCCACGCCGCCGTGCATACGGTTACAATGGAAATGACAATTGCGAACGACGCCGGAGTGCTTGGTCGTATTTGCACCTTGATTGGCGAGCAGCGTGCCAATATCTCTGATCTGAGGTTTACGGATCGAAAGCCAGATTTTTACCGTCTGATTGTCGATGTCGACCTTCGTGATGTCGAACATCTGCATATGGTGATGACGGCGCTTGAGGCCGAGACCGATGTTGCGCAGGTGTCGCGCTATCGTGATAAAACCCGCAAACCCTAGCGCAGTCGCGCGGGTACGCGATGGACGAAGCAAAAGGGGGCTGAACGGTGGTGTTTCGTCGCCGCGAAAAACGGTCATGGCCGGAACGGCTCAGGGCGCTGGTCTATCCGCAGGGCGGGTGGCTGCGCGCGGGCTACTACGTCTGGCACCGTCTGACGCGTTTGCCCGATCCGCCACACCGTATCGCGCGTGGAATTTTTGCTGGCGTGTTGATCTCTTTCACTCCGTTGTTCGGGCTGCATTTTTTTGCGTCTGCCCTGTTGGCATTCGTGATGCGTGGCAATGTCATCGCCGCGATCTTTGCCACTTTTTTCGGAAACCCCATCACATTCCCGATCATCGCCGTGACATCGGTGCAGCTGGGGCATTGGATGCTGGACACGGGGGTTGATGCTGTGCCGGCACGTCTGATCCTGAGCGCGTTCACCAGTGCCGGCGGCGAAATCTGGTCAAACATTCTGGCGTCTTTTTCGGGTGCGCCGACCGAATGGGGAAAACTGCGCCATTTTTACTTTGGCCTTTTCAAACCGTATCTGGTCGGCGGGATCATCCCCGGTCTGATTGCCGCAACGGTCTGCTACTATGTCAGCCTGCCGGTCATTTTTGGGTATCAGAAGTTGCGTCTGAAAAAGCGGCGTGAGCGGGCCGAAAAGCTGCGCGAACGTGCTGCTGCACGCTTGCGCGCCCGGTCCGCGGCTGACGATGGCGCGCCGGGTGGATCCTGACACCTTGGGACAGCTTGTGCGCGCGCCATTTTTGTTCACGACAACCTGTGTCGGGGGGGCCAATTCTGGCGTGCCTGTCGCACCGAAGTCATGTAATGCGGCTGGTATATGTCCACGGCTTTCGCCCCCATATGACGCAACAATGGTCTAAGCGAGGAACGACGTGGTTTTCAAAAGGCGCGACAAGCGGGGCTGGCTGGCTTGGATGCGGGAGATGTTCTACCCGACCGGCGGATTTCGCCGTGCGACCCAATATGTCGTGCATCGCATGCGCCGTTTGCCAGATCGCCCCCATCGCATCGCGCGCGGCGTGTTTGCTGGCTGCCTAATTGGATTTCTGCCGTTACCGGGGCTACAGTTTCTGGGAGCCTGGGGGCTGGCGCTGCTGATGCGCGGCAACGTGCTGGCGGCACTTCTGGGCACCTTCAATTCCAATCCCATCACCACGCCGTTTTTTGCCGTGGGGGCGATTTCGCTGGGGCACTGGATGCTGGGCATCGACACCCCCCTGAACGCCGAGGCCATCGGAGACGCCTTTGGCCGTGCCGGAGCAGAGCTGTGGCACAATTTTCTGGCCATCTTTGGACCCGAGCGCATGCATTGGCACGGGCTCGCGCAATTCTGGTCTGATGTTTACGTGCCCTATTTCATCGGTGCCTTGGGTCCCGGTATCCTCCTCAGCCTGATGTTTTATTTCATGACCATTCCGTTGATCGAAGCCTACCAAAAGGCCCGCGCCGCCAAATTCAAGGCGCGCAACGACAAACGGATGCTTTTGCGCGCCAAGCTTGCTGCATTGACCCAAAGGGGTGATGCGGCAAAAGACCCTGTGCCGGATACAAAACAAGGGGATGACGCGCCCCCGTCGGCGTCCTAACCTTGAACAGAGAAGATAAAAAGGACGCGGCCATGACTCAGAGCGGAAAACTTCGCCTTGGCGTGAATATCGACCATGTGGCGACCCTGCGCAACGCCCGCGGCTGCGCTTGGCCTGATCCGTTGCGCGCCGCCCTGCTGGCCGAAGCCGCGGGTGCCGATGGCATTACCGCCCACCTGCGGGAAGATCGCCGCCACATCCGCGATGCCGACATGGCCGCGCTGAAGGCGGGTATCGCAGTTCCTCTGAATTTTGAATGTGCCGCCACCAACGAGATGCAGGCGATCTGTCTTGCAACAGACCCGCATGCGGTCTGCCTTGTCCCCGAACGTCGCGAGGAGCGCACAACGGAGGGAGGGCTTGATGTGGCCGGCGACGACAACCGCCTTGCTGCCTTTATCGCGCCGTTGCGCGAGGCCGGTGTGCGGGTCAGCCTGTTCATAAGCCACGATCCGCGCCAGATCGAGGCCTCGGCCCGCATCGGTGCCGCGGTGGTTGAGCTGCACACGGGCCTGTATTCCGATCTGCACGCCGAAGGCCGCACAGATGAGGCCGAAGCAGAACTTGGCTCGTTGCGCAACGGTGCCGCCCTTGCCGCCAGTCTGGGATTGGAGGTCCATGCTGGCCATGGCCTGACCTACGCAAACGTGGCCCCCATCGCCGCCATTCCGCAGGTGATGGAGCTGAATATCGGCCATTTCCTGATCGGCGAAGCGGTCTTTACAGGCCTTGGTCCGGCAATCGAGGAAATGCGGCGCCTTATGGATGCGGCGCGGGGCCTGTGATCTGGGGGCTTGGGATCAAAAGTGCAAAGACGGGTATTTTGCAAAACTGCAATGCGCAGTGGCATGCCATGCGGCTGACAGCGTTGGCATTGGCGGTCGCTATGCCGGCGGCAGCGCAGGATGTGGCAAAGTGCGACTGGCGCGGCGCGGCGCAGGCGATTGCCGAGCCGTGGGAAGACAATACCGCCACCTTTGCCAATGGGGCGATCCGGCTGGCAGTGATGGATTTGCAGGAACCGGCCGCCGGGGCCATGCACCTGTTGATCCGGTCGCCGCCGCACACTGAACTGGGCGAGCGACAGTGCCGGGTGATGTCGGCTGACGGCAGTTTTGGGTTTGCCGGGCTTTCGCTTGTGGGGGCAACCACAAGCTACGATCCCGCCGCGGGGTTGACCGTCAGCCTGCCTGCAAAGCGCTGGTCGGCGGGTGATATCTTCACCGACACATGGCTGCATGTTACCGTCAATCAGGCCAGTGGCGCCATAACCGGCATTCTGGAATAGCGCGATGATTATTGGCATAGGAAGTGATCTAGCCAACATCGAACGGATCGAGGGCACACTTGCGCGCTTTGGCGACAGGTTTCGCGCCCGCGTTTTCACCGAGCAGGAACAGCGCAAGGCCGCCAGCCGCCCGCATGGCGTGGCGGCAACCTATGCCAAGCGTTGGGCCGCGAAAGAGGCGTGCTCCAAGGCGCTGGGCACGGGGTTGCGGATGGGTATTGCCTGGAAAGACATGGCCGTGACCAATCTGGAAACCGGCCAGCCGGTGATGCATCTGACCGGCTGGGCGCTGGAAAGACTGAAGGCGATGACCCCCGCAGGCCACGAGGCGGTGATCCATGTTACCTTGACAGATGATCACCCTTGGGCGCAGGCATTTGTGGTGATAGAGGCCCGGCCTTCGTTAAACAGATGATGTCCGCCCCGGTCTATTTGGGTGAACTTGACTTGGCCGGGATGCGGGCGCATGTAGCGGCCCGAAGAGCAGCAAGGTGGATAAAGAATGGCCAGCAAGGCAAAAGAAGATGGCGGCATCCTTGAGACGATAAAGACGGTGGTCTATGCGCTGCTGATCGCCGGTATCTTCCGCACGCTGTTTTTCCAGCCCTTCTGGATCCCCTCGGGCAGCATGAAAGACACGCTGTTGATCGGTGACTTTCTGTTCGTCAACAAGATGGCTTACGGCTACAGCCGCTATTCCTGCCCGTTCTCGGCCTGCCCGTTCAGTGGCCGCCTGCTGTTCAGCGAACCCGAACGCGGTGATGTGGTGGTGTTTCGTCATCCCGTCAACGGCAGCGATTTCATCAAGCGGCTGATCGGCATGCCAGGTGACACGGTTCAGATGCGTGCCGGTGTGGTCTATCTGAACGGCGAAGCGGTGCCGCAGGAACCGGCGGGCGTGTTCAGCGAGCTTTACGAACAGCAAGGCCCGATGGGTCAGTTGCCGCGCTGTGAAAACGGACCCGTCGGGCAGGGCGACACCTGCACAAAATCCAAATCGCGCGAAACCCTGCCGGGCGGGCGCACGCATGACGTGCTCAATATCGACACCAATGGTGCGGGCGACAACACCGATGTGTTCACCGTGCCGGCCGGGCATTACTTCTTCATGGGCGACAACCGCGACAACAGCCAGGACAGCCGCTATGGCCAGGCGGTCGGCGGCGTCGGCTTCGTGCCCTTCGACCACCTGATCGGCCGCGCCGACCGGATCGTCTTCTCTTCGGCGGGCC
>JBKBQB010000054.1:0-12625 GCA_046292785.1 Paracoccaceae bacterium | reverse complement strand
CGCAGTTCGATCAGCCGCTTGAGACGGTTGTTGCGATTGATCACGCGGCGATACAGGTCGTTGAGGTCGGAGGTCGCAAACCGGCCACCATCCAGCGGCACCAGCGGGCGCAGTTCCGGCGGGATGACCGGAAGCACGGTCAGCACCATCCACTCCGGCCGATTGCCGGATTCGAGGAAGCTCTCAACAATCTTCAACCGCTTGATGATCTTTTTCGGCTTCAGCTCGCCGGTCGCTTCTTTCAGTTCCTCGCGGAGCGTGTCGGCGGTCTGTTCCAGATCAATCGCGGCCAGCATTTCGCGGATCGCTTCGGCACCGATATTGGCAGTGAAGGCGTCGGCGCCATATTGGTCCTGCGCGTCGAGGAAATCTTCCTCGGTCATCAGCTGACCATAAGTCAGATCGGTCAGACCCGGCTCGATCACCACATAGTTCTCGAAGTACAGGATGCGTTCCAGATCGCGCAGGGTCATGTCCAGCATCAGACCGATGCGGCTTGGCAGCGATTTCAGGAACCAGATGTGGGCGACCGGGGCGGCCAGTTCGATATGCCCCATCCGCTCGCGGCGCACCTTTTGCAGCGTGACTTCAACGCCGCATTTCTCGCAGACCACGCCGCGATATTTCATGCGCTTGTATTTGCCGCACAGGCATTCGTAATCCTTGATCGGGCCAAAGATCCGGGCGCAGAACAGACCGTCCCGCTCAGGCTTGAACGTGCGGTAGTTGATGGTTTCGGGCTTCTTGATCTCGCCGAACGACCACGACAGGATCCGCTCTGGCGAGGCCAGGCTGATCTTGATCTCGTCAAATGTCTTGACGGGGGCCACCGGGTTGAACGGGTTGGTGCTGAGTTCCTGGTTCATTTCAATTCCTGAGAATAAGGGCGGCGGGGGAGGAGGCTGGCGCCACGATCCTTGTCAGATCGCGGCACCCGAATTTTCGCAGAAAATTCGTGCCCTATTCTTCCTCCGCATCCAGGAGTTCCATGTTGAGGCCCAAACCGCGGACCTCCTTGACAAGAACGTTGAACGATTCTGGCACGCCAGCCTCGAAATTGTCCTCGCCCTTCACGATGCTCTCATAGACCTTGGTCCGGCCGGCCACGTCATCCGACTTGACCGTCAGCATCTCCTGCAGGGTATAGGCGGCGCCGTAGGCTTCCAAAGCCCAGACCTCCATTTCCCCCAGACGCTGACCACCGAACTGCGCCTTACCACCCAGCGGCTGCTGTGTGACGAGGCTGTAAGGCCCGGTCGAGCGGGCGTGCAGCTTGTCATCCACAAGGTGGTGCAGCTTGAGCATGTATTTCACACCCACCGTCACCTGTCGCTGGAACTGCTCACCCGAGCGGCCATCGAACACGACCGATTGGCCCGAGGTGTCGAACCCGGCGCGGATCAGCGCGTCGTTCACGTCCACCTCTTTGGCCCCGTCGAACACCGGCGTCGCAATTGGCACGCCCTTGGTCACGTTGCCTGCCAGTTCCAGCAGATCATCATCGTTGCGGTCCTCGAATGCCTCGGCATAGGTCTCGTCGCCATAGGCAATCCGCATGGCTTCCTTGACCGGAGTCATGTCGCCATTGCGCCGATATTCTTTCAGCGCCTCGTCGATCTGCTGGCCCAGACCGCGCGCGGCCCAGCCCATGTGCGTCTCAAGGATCTGCCCGACGTTCATCCGGCTGGGCACGCCCAGCGGGTTCAGCACCAGATCAACGGCGGTGCCATCTGCCAGGAATGGCATATCCTCGATCGGAACGACCTTGGAGATAACGCCCTTGTTGCCGTGACGGCCGGCCATTTTGTCGCCCGGTTGCAGCTTGCGCTTCACCGCCACGAACACCTTGACCATCTTCATCACGCCCGGAGGCAGATCGTCGCCGCGACGCACCTTTTCGACCTTGTCCTCAAAGCGGTGCTCAAGCGCACGCTTCTGGGCCTCGTACTGGTCGTGCAGCGCCTCGACATCTTTGGCCTCGGCCTCCTCGCTCAGGGCAAGCTGCCACCACTGGCCGCGCGTCAGCGTGCCCAACAGCTCCTCGTCGATCGTCGAGCCCGATTTGATGCCTTTCGGGCCTTTCACAGCCGTCTTGCCCAGGATCAATACCTTGAGGCGCGCATAGATGTTGCGCTCAAGAATGGTCAGCTCATCGTCGCGGTCACGCGCCAGATGTTCGACCTCCTCGCGCTCGATCTGCAAGGCGCGTTCATCCTTGTCAACGCCGTGCCGGTTGAACACCCGCACCTCAACAATGGTGCCATAAGCCCCGGGCGGCAGACGCAGCGACGTATCCCGCACATCAGACGCTTTTTCACCAAAGATGGCGCGCAGCAGCTTTTCTTCCGGCGTCATCGGGCTTTCACCCTTTGGCGTGATCTTGCCGACCAGAATATCGCCCGGCACCACTTCGGCCCCGATATAGACGATGCCCGCCTCATCAAGGTTGCGCAGCGCTTCTTCACCGACGTTCGGAATGTCGCGGGTGATTTCCTCTGGCCCCAGTTTCGTATCGCGAGCCGCGACTTCGTATTCATCAATGTGGATCGAGGTGAACACGTCGTCGCGCAGGATGCGTTCCGAAATCAGGATAGAGTCTTCATAGTTGTAGCCATTCCACGGCATGAACGCGACGATCACGTTCCGCCCCAATGCCAGCTCGCCAAAGTCAGTGCAGGGGCCATCCGCGATCACCTGCGAACGCTCCACCGTGTCACCCACCTTCACCAGCGGGCGCTGGTTGATGCACGACGACTGGTTCGACCGTTTGAACTTGCGCAGACGGTAGATGTCCACGCCAGGTTCGCCCGGATCCAGCATCTCGGTTGCACGCACAACGATACGGGTTGCGTCAACCTGGTCGATGATGCCAGACCGCCGCGCCATGATGGCCGCACCAGAGTCGCGCGCAACCACCGCTTCAATCCCGGTGCCCACGAACGGCGCATCGGCTTGCAGCAATGGCACCGCCTGACGCTGCATGTTCGATCCCATCAGCGCGCGGTTGGCGTCGTCGTTTTCAAGGAACGGGATCAACGAGGCCGCAACCGACACCAACTGCTTGGGCGACACGTCGATCAGGTCGATCGCGTCCGGCGGGTTGAGCATGAATTCCCCGGCCTTCCGGCTGGAGATCAGGTCATCGGTAAACCGCCCTTCCGAGTCCTGCGCCGCGTTGGCCTGCGCCACGGTGTGCCGCATTTCCTCGGTGGCCGACATATAGACAACCTCGTCGGTCACCTTGTTGTCGATCACCTTGCGATATGGCGTCTCGATGAAGCCATATTTGTTCACGCGTGCGAATGTCGCCAAGCTGTTGATCAGACCGATGTTCTGGCCTTCTGGCGTTTCAATCGGACACATCCGGCCATAATGGGTCGGATGCACGTCGCGCACCTCAAACCCGGCACGTTCGCGGGTCAGACCGCCCGGCCCAAGCGCCGACAGGCGGCGTTTATGGGTGACTTCCGACAGCGGGTTGGTTTGGTCCATGAACTGCGACAGCTGGCTGGAGCCGAAGAATTCACGCACCGCAGCCGCCGCAGGCTTCGCGTTGATCAGGTCTTGCGGCATGATCGTGTCGATTTCCACCGACGACATCCGCTCCTTGATCGCCCGTTCCATCCGCAAAAGGCCAACGCGGTACTGGTTTTCCATCAATTCGCCAACCGAGCGCACCCGGCGGTTTCCAAGGTGGTCGATATCGTCAATCTCGCCCTTGCCGTCGCGCAATTCGGTCAGCGCCTTGATGCAGGCAATGATGTCGCCACGGTCCAGCGTGCGTTGGGTGTCTGGGCGACCCAGGTCCAGACGCATGTTCATCTTGACCCGGCCAACGGCCGACAGGTCATAACGGTCCTTGTCAAAGAACATCGTGTCGAACAGCTGGCTTGCTGCCTCAACAGTCGGCGGTTCACCCGGACGCATCACGCGGTAAATGTCCATAAGCGCGGTGTCGCGGCCCATGTTCTTGTCAGCCGCCATGGTGTTGCGGATGTAGGGGCCGACGTTGACGTTGTCGATGTCCAGAACCGGAATGTCGGTGATGCCCTGATCCAGCAGCACCTTGACGCTGCCGCCCTTCACCTCGCCGTCGCGGTCCAATTCCCACGTCAGCTCGTCACCGGCCTCCACCCAGATCTCGCCGGTTTCCTCGTTGATGATGTCCTTGGCGACATAGCGGCCCAGAACATGATCGAACGGCACCAAGAGTTCGGTGATCTCGCCGTCATCCACCCACTTCTTCACCATCCGTGGTGTGGCTTTCTCGCCCGCTTTCAGAATGACTTCGCCAGTGGCGGCGTCAACCAGATCATAGGACGGGCGGGTTCCGCGCACGCGTTCCGCAAAGAACTTGGTGACCCAACCCTTGTTCTTCACATATTGGTAATTCACCACGTTGTAGTAAGCGTCCATGATCGCTTCCTGATCCATGCCAAGGGCATAGAGCAGAGTCGTCACCGGCAGTTTGCGGCGGCGGTCGATCCGGGCAAACACGATATCCTTGGCGTCGAACTCGAAGTCCAGCCAAGATCCGCGATACGGAATGATGCGGCAAGCAAACAGCAGTTTGCCGCTGGAATGGGTCTTGCCCTTGTCGTGGTCGAAGAACACACCGGGCGAGCGGTGCATCTGGCTAACGATCACCCGTTCGGTACCGTTCACAATGAACGTCCCGTTCGAGGTCATCAGGGGCATATCGCCCATGTAGACGTCCTGTTCCTTGATGTCCTTGACCGACCGGGCCCCGGTGGTTTCGTCAACATCAAACACAATCAGACGCAAAGTCACCTTCAGCGGTGCCGCATATGTCATGTCGCGCTGCTGGCATTCGTCAACGTCGTATTTGGGCTTTTCCAACTCGTATTTCACGAATTCCAGAACGGCGGTTTCATTGAAATCCTTGATCGGGAACACCGACTGGAACGTGCCCTGAATACCCTCGCCATCCGAAGGTTTCGGGCCCTCGCCCGAGTTCAGGAACAGATCGTATGAGGATTTCTGAACCTCGATCAGGTTCGGCATCTCCAGAACTTCACGGATCTTGCCATAGTAGCGGCGGATGCGTTTCTGGCCTACATAAGCTTGCGCCATGCTTGTCGTCACCTTTTTTTCTCGTGTCGCTGGCGAATGGCCGTCGGGCCACGGGCACTCGCCGCTGGCGAAGGGGGGTTGGCTCTATTCATGCGGTCCGTCCCGTAGGACCGCTCCCGAGCCGCGCCGCACCTGGAAAGATGTTTCCGAAGAAACGCCTTTCAAGACGCGTTTGACTGGGGACGGATTGCTCCATCCCCAGTCAGAAATCAGCGTTGCGGTGTAACCCGCAAGCGCGATTACTTCAGCTCGACCTTGGCGCCAGCCTCTTCCAGCTTCTTTTTGAAGCCTTCTGCGTCAGCTTTGGTCACAGCTTCTTTCACTTTGCCGCCGGCTTCGACCAGATCCTTGGCTTCTTTGAGGCCCAGGCCGGTGATGGTACGAACTTCTTTGATCACGTTGATCTTGTTCGGGCCAGCGTCGGTCAGAACGACGTCGAATTCGGTTTGCTCTTCTGCCGGAGCAGCCGCAGCAGCAGGACCAGCAGCCATCATGACAGCGCCACCGGCGGCTGGCTCGATCCCATAGGTGTCTTTCAGGATCGTTTTCAGTTCCTGAGCCTGCAGCAGGGTCAGGCCAACGATTTCTTCGGCGAGTTTGTTCAGATCAGCCATTTTTTCATTCCGTTAATAAAGATGGGGTTCCAACGACGTGAGATCAACCCACGCGAGACGCGAAGATCAGGCGGCTGCCTTTTCCTCGATGGTTGACAGGATGCTTGCGATGTTCGAAGCAGGCGCGCCAATCGCACCAGCGATGCCCGAGCCCGGAGCACCGATGCACGACACGATCTGAGCAATAAGCTCTTCACGCGACGGCATGGACGCCACGGCTTTGACACCAGCCTGGTCCAGAACGTCATTGCCCATGGCACCGCCCAGGATCACGAACTTGTCGTTCCCCTTGGCATAAGCCTCGGTCACCTTCGCCGCAGCGACAGGATCTTCCGAATAGGCAAATACGGTCATACCCGTCAAAAGCTCACCCATTGCAGAACCGGGTTTGCCTTCAAGGGCGATCTTGGCGAGCTTGTTCTTGGCAACGCGAACGGACCCGCCTACTTCACGCATTTTTGCGCGCAGGTCCTGCATCTGTGCAACCGTCATTCCCGCGTAGTGAGCAATCACCACAACGCCAGAGCTTTCGAAGATTTGGCCGAGTTCCTCGACCACTTTCTCTTTCTGGGCTCTATCCACAGTTTCACTCCAAGTATGGGGGTTCCCCCCCGGCTCAAGTTGGCCCCGATGGTCTGGGGCATTCGGGTCCGTTCCGGGTTCCGAAGGCCAAGATCACCTAAGGGTGATTTTCGTCTCGTTCCCCATCTCAGGCAGGAAGATTAAGGCCGGATGGCCACCCACCGTCTCGGACAGGACCGGGCGTATCCGCCCGGCCATCCCTTCCCCGAAGGGTCGGGAATTCAATTGCCTCAGGCTGAAGCCGAGGTCAGGTCAACCGCAACGCCGGGGCCCATGGTGGACGAAAGCGCAACCTTTTTCACATAGGTGCCTTTGGCGCCAGCCGGACGGGCCTTGGTCACGGCATCAACGAAAGCACGGACGTTTTCGGCCAGTTTGACTTCGTCGAACGACACTTTGCCGATGCCTGCATGGATCACGCCGGCTTTTTCGACCTTGAACTGCACTTCACCACCCTTGGCCGCTTCGACGGCCGTTTTCACGTCCATCGTCACCGTGCCGACCTTCGGGTTCGGCATCAGGTTGCGCGGCCCCAGGATTTTACCCAGACGACCCACGATCGGCATCATGTCGGGGGTTGCGATGCAACGGTCGAACTCGATCTTGCCGGACTGGATGGTTTCCATCAGGTCTTCGGCGCCAACGATATCCGCGCCAGCCGCCTTGGCTTCGTCAGCCTTGGCACCACGGGCGAACACGGCCACGCGCACGGTCTTGCCGGTGCCGTTCGGCAGCTGGACCACACCACGAACCATCTGGTCCGCATGGCGCGGGTCAACACCGAGATTCATCGCGATTTCGACCGTTTCGTCAAACTTGGCCGAGGCGGCCTTCTTGATCAGCGCGACAGCGTCTTCGACAGAAACAATCGTTTTGCCTTCGAACAGATCGCGGGCAGCTTTTGTGCGTTTTGCAACTTTTGCCATGATGATCAGCCCTTCACTTCGATGCCGCAGGACTTGGCAGAGCCAAGGATGATCTGCATCGCCGCTTCGATGGAATTGGCGTTCAGATCTTTCATCTTGGTTTCGGCGATCTGGCGGATCTGTGCCACACTCACCTTGCCAGCCACCATGTGGCCGGGCTTGACCGAGCCTTTCGCGCGATTGCGCTTGCCAACCGGCGGCAAACCAGCGGCTTGCTTGAGCAGGAACGAGGCCGGAGCCGTCTTGAGTTCAAGACTGAACGACTTGTCCTGATAGTAGGTGATGATCACGGGTGTTGGCGTGCCGGGCGTGATTTCAGCGGTCTTTGCGTTGAACTCTTTGACAAACGCCATGATGTTCAATCCGCGCTGACCCAGCGCCGGACCAACTGGCGGGGATGGGTTCGCTTGACCCGCTTTGACTTGCAGCTTCAGGCTGCCGATAATCTTCTTGGCCATATGGCCTCTCCTTTGTCACTGCGCCCAGTGTGGCGCGGTTTAGTGGTTCGGTCCGTCACCCCAGATCAGGGCGCTCGCCTCCCACGCGATGCACTCAAAGCCCTTTGCTGACCTGAGTGAATTCCAATTCGACGGGCGTGGCGCGACCAAAGATAGAAACGGATACCTTCAAGCGGCTGTGCCCCTCGTCGACGTCCTCGACCATACCGTCAAAGCCCTCGAACGGGCCGTCGGTCACCTTTACCTTTTCGCCGATATCAAAGCGGATCAGGTTGCGCGGCGCAGCCTCCCCTTCCTCGACACGGTTCAGAATGAGGTTCACCTCGGAATCGCGCATCGGCATCGGCTTGCCCTGCGGACCAAGGAACCCCGTCACTCGGTTGATTGATGAAATCAGGTGGTAACCCCTGCTTGTCATCTCCATCCGCACGAGAACATAGCCGGGCATGAACCGACGCTCGGACGTCACCTTCTTGCCGCGACGAACTTCGATCACCTCCTCGGTGGGGACCAGAACCTCGTCGATTTCTTCGGCCAGATTGGCCTCTGCCACGGCCGTTCTGATCTGTTCGGCAACTTTCTTCTCGAAATTCGAGAGAACGCTTACCGAATACCACCGCTTGGCCATGCCTGTTTCACCCTGTCTGCCCGGACCCTGAGACAGCCCGAAATTCATGTATTTCCAACGACTTACGAAAAAACGCTCGTCGAGTCCACGGAACAAAAACAGCGCGCAACACGAATCATTGCGCGCCGAACTTCCGCTGAACTGAACGCCAGATACCCCCCCAGCCCTTGGAATTCAAGGGCCAACGCAAGCCTGACCGATCAGAAGGACGTCAGAACTGCCGCCAGACCAGTACGAATGCCAAAATCGACAAGGCTGAAGAATGCCGCCGTCAGCGCCGCCATGATGAACACCATGATCGTGGTCAACACCACCTCGCGCCGGGTGGGCCAGACCACCTTGGCCACTTCGCCGCGTACTTGCTGAACAAACTGAAGGGGGTTGGTCTTTGCCATGGGCTTTGGTCCGGTGTTTTGAGTTTCGCGTCAGATACGCCCTTGGCGCCGTGAATTCAAGCCGGAACCGTCACCCCGTCGTCCCGGCCCTATCCCCGCGCGCGTTCGGCGGCCGTCATCCGGTCAAGCCGCGCCCACGGATCATTCGGATAGTCGATGTTCCGCCGCGCGGCATAGCGCGACACCATCAGGTTAAGCCCATACCCCACCAGCGCCATTGCCACAGCTATCCCCAGACAGACCACCACCATCCCCTCGACGGACAGGTTGCCCAGATCAAGCACCTGCGGCAACGCAGTGGCAGCCTCCTGCACCTGCGTTGCCGCAGCAGGCGCCGGCACCTGTGTCACGGCTTGCGCCACCGGCATGCCCGCCGTGCCCATCAGACCCGACAGGCCCAAACCGCCAAACAGCTTGCCCGAGACATACATCACACCCACACCGATCGCGAGCGGTGCCCATTTGATCAGGCCCGGCGCAGACAAGGCGGTCGATACCCGCCCCCCCAGCGATGGCACCGACCGGATCACCGCAGGCTCGGGCAGGTTGGTGTCGCTGACCCGCACCGGGCTGTCAGGGATGGGCGCAGACAGGCCCAATGGCTTGAAGTTCGGCCCGTATTTTGGCGCGGGCGGCGCCTCCGGGCTTTGGGGTGCACCCGCGCGAGCAACCGCCCCGCCCAACCGCGCGACCCCGCCCGAAACCAGCTTGACCAGATACCGCAGGCCCAGAATGACCAACAAAATCAACAGCACCGGCAGCGCAAACAGCGCATCATCCAGATAGCCCAGCTTTGCCAACCCAACGCTGACCACCACCCCGCCCAGCAACACGGCCACGACCAGTTTGCCGCGGGATTTGCGCGGCTTGAGCGGCATCGTCAGCGCCTCGGGCACGGCCAGACCCTGCGCCCGGTAGGTCGCGGCCATGGCCGCACGCGCCTCCTCGACCTGACGCGCCAGCACCGCCTGCCGGGCCAGAACCCTGTGGCGGCGCGCAAAGCGCCAGATCGCCACCATCAGAAAGATCAGGCCCACCCCACCGATGCCGCCCCCCATCATGATCGCCGCATTCGGGTCCGGCCCCAACGCCGCCGCGCGCCCCTTTGGCCCCCAGCTTTCCATAAAGAAAAACTCGGGCGCGCGCGTCAGGCCGCGTTCGGCCATCGCATCCTCGGCCATGGATTTCAGATCGGGGTTGGTGACCTTCTGGCCGTTCAGCCGCATCACCACCTCGGTCTCTGACGAAGACACAAGGCCCGGCGACAGCTCCTGCGCGAACCAGCGATCAAGATCGGCACTGTCGATCAACAGGGCGGCGCGGACCGTCCGGGTTCCCTCCGCCTCGTCCGGGCCGAACAGGAAATACACCATACGTTCCTCAACCCGAGACGACAGCTTGCCCTTGCGCGTCATCTCAAGCCGGTAATTCAGCGGCAGGATGGTCTTGGCGATGATATGCACCTCATCGGCGGGGTGAATGTCGCTCCAGCCCTGAAATTCGGCCAAAGACACCGCCTCGGGCACACCCTGAGCCAGTGCCCCGGCCTTACCCGCCTCGATCCGCACCAACCTGTCATAGGAAAACGCCGCAAAGGCGAAAAAGCCGATGGCAAGCACCAGTTGGGAAACCCAACGCCCCGTGAAAAATGCCTTCATCACACAAACCCATACCCAACCCGTCAGGGCAAGGATCACGCCCGATTGCAGCGCGCCCAAGAGTAAATCTGGGCAAATGCGTGGCATTGTCTGTTATATTTGAAATGGCAGGGGCAGCAGGGCTTGAACCCGCGACCTACGGTTTTGGAGACCGTCGCTCTACCAACTGAGCTATACCCCTACTTGCGCGGTGGGTTACGGCACGACCGGGCGCCCGTCAAGGGGCAAACGCAGCCACCGGCGCTGCCAGATCAGCGCCGATCAAGGCGGGCAACGCCGCGCAGCTTCGCCCCGGCGGCTGATCCCACCACGCCAGCGCGACCAATCGCCCACCCGCACCAGGGCCAAGACAGGGGGCCAGATGCGCCGCCCAATCCTGCGGCGGGGCGAAATCGTTGGCATCGGTTTGATCCCCGATGCTGATGTTGGGCTGATCGATCAGCCGGTTCAGAGGCGCCCTATCATGGTGCGTGCAACCAACCGCAAGACCCAACGCTTGCGTGGCATCTGGGTTCAGATATAGCATCGGTGGCCCTTCTCAGCGTGAACGATTGCAACAAACGGTTAAGACGGTCAGGCCGATCTCATCCTCCGTCAACGTTGGTGAGTCCTGTCACAGCAATGTCTGCGCAACCAGATCGGTCAACACGCTGAGTCCCTCGCGGCCATCAGGTGCTGTGCCGTGCAGCAACCGCACCAGTTGCGGCACATGGCCCGGCGTGTCGGTGAAAATAACCCGCAGGTCAGCGCCCCTTTTCCGTGCCATCCGTGCCGCCAGCCGCACATCGTCCGGCGGGATGATCCGGTCCACCACCCCGTGCAGCATCACACATGGCGGGCCACCGGCCCGCAGGCACCACGGCTGCACCATCGCCGCCGATACCGCCAGCACCGCATCCGGCCGCGCCAGCCGCCCCGCCCAGACGCGCGGCGGATGCGCCAGAGACAGTGCGGCGATGCCGCCCGCGCTCATCCCCAGCAGGGTAACGGGCAGACCCGCAAGATCTGGGGCAAACGCACCATCGCGCAGGCTCGCGACCGCGCGGCCAAGGTCAAACACCGCCAACGCAAAGGCCGGGCCATAGAGACGGGGGTTCAGCGCCAGCCCCGATGCCGCACCCGCCGCCATCATCCGCCGCATGTCCGGGCGGTCGGCCCGTGCCAGATCCGCCATCCTGCCCCCCAGCCGGTAGCTGGCCGAGACAACCGCAATCCCCAACGGGCACAGCTGCGCCGCAAGATGCGCAAAGGTCGCTTCCTTGCGGCTCCCCTTGGTGAAGCCCCCGCCGTGCGCATAGATCACTATCGCGCGCGGGGTCACAGGCAAGGCAAGATCCAGCGCCTGATGCGGCTCCGGGCCATAGGGAATGTCAGGCAGGACCCGCATTAAAGGCGCAGGTCAGGCCGATTTCTTGACGAACTGGCACAGGATCACAATTGTCTGGCCGTTCACTTTTCCCTCGATCTGATCGGCATTGTCATAGACCAGCCGGATGCCGCGCACCGCCGTGCCGCGCTTGGCCACCATGGAACTGCCCTTGACCGGCAGATCCTTGATCAGCACCACCGTATCCCCCGCCGCAAGCAAAACCCCATTGCTGTCGCGATGCTCCACCCCGGCAACAGCCTCGCCCTGCCCGGCTTCCGCCCGCACCAGCACCTCGGGGTCCAGATACACCGTCTCCAGCAATTCCACCGCCCATGGCTCGCCCGGCAGCGCCTTCAGCAACCGCCACGCCGCAATCTGCGTCCCCGCGTCCTCGGCCCAGACCGCATCGCCCAGACAGCGCCAGCGCGGGCCGGAGGTGATGTCGCCGCTCAACGCGGCCGCGCAGGTCGCGCAAAGCACGGCAACATCTTCGCCGGGGGAAAGCGGCACCGGGCTGGCATCGGGGGCGGCACACAGAACACAGGTCGTCATAGGCTTGGCCTTTCAGGCAATGAAAAAGGCGCGCGGAACCCCGCGCGCCCTTTCGGCTTACGCCTGCATCACAGCTTAGGCGAGGATTTTCGACACCACGCCTGCGCCGACGGTGCGGCCGCCTTCACGGATGGCGAAGCGCAGTTTTTCTTCCATCGCGATCGGCGCGATCAGTTCGACGTTGAACTTCAGGTTGTCGCCCGGCATCACCATCTCGGTGCCTTCGGGCAATTGAACCATGCCGGTCACGTCCGTGGTGCGGAAGTAGAATTGCGGACGGTAGTTCGCAAAGAACGGCGTGTGACGGCCGCCTTCTTCCTTGGTCAGGATATAGGCCTCGGCTTCGAAC
>JBKBQB010000053.1:0-13022 GCA_046292785.1 Paracoccaceae bacterium | reverse complement strand
GGCGGCAACGCGCCGTTCATCGTGTTCGACGATGCCGATCTGGATGCCGCCGTCGCCGGTGCCATGATGTCGAAGTTCCGCAACAACGGCCAGACCTGCGTTTGTGCCAACCGTATCTATGTGCAGGCCGGGGTCTATGATGCCTTTGCCGAAAAACTTCAGGCCGCCGTTGCCAAAACCCGCGTGGGCGATGGCCTGACGGATGATGTGCAATTCGGCCCGCTGATCAACGAAGCCGCCATCGAAAAGGTCGAAGAACACATCGCAGACGCCATCGCCAAAGGCGCGAAAATCGAAACCGGCGGCAACCGCCACGCGCTCGGCGGCAACTTCTTTGAACCCACCATCCTCACCGGCGTCACCAATCAGATGCTGGTCACCACCGAGGAAACCTTCGGCCCCCTCGCGCCGCTGTTCAAATTCGACACCGAAGAAGAAGTCGTCGCCGCCGCCAACGACACCATCTTCGGCCTCGCCAGCTATTTCTACAGCCGCGAGATCGGCCGTATCACCCGCGTGCAAGAGGCGCTGGAATACGGCATCGTCGGCGTCAACACCGGCATCATCTCGACCGAGGTCGCCCCGTTCGGCGGCGTCAAGCAATCCGGCCTTGGCCGCGAAGGCAGCCACCACGGCATGGATGACTATATGGAGCTGAAATACGTCTGCCTGTCGATCTGACACAGACAAAGGGCCATCCACCTTGGCCCAAACCAGCGCAGAAGGGGGCGAAACGCCCCCTTTATCTCAGCTTCCCACCGACCGCGCCGCAGCCGATCCGCCAAACCCGCCCCGGCTGGCCACTGCCGCCCGGCTCATCGGCGGCTGGCCTGCGGTGGTCGGCCCCTTGGTGAACGCGGTTGCGCCCATCTTGCCGGTGGAGTTCAGCCGCGAAAGCTGCGTGCCCCCCGTCGGCGTCGCAAAACCGCCGCCGGCTTTGGGCACCACCGGCTGCGCCATTGCACGCCCTCCGCCCAGCGCCTGCCCGATCAGATAGCCCGCCAGAAGCGGCATGAAGATGCTGCCCCCACCGCTGCCTGTCGCGGCGGCGGGATCGCCGGCACACGCCTCCGGCCCGTGTTCCTGTTCGCACAACTCGCGGCTTTCATAGCGCGGCGCGGTTTGCGCATGCAGCGCCTTTGCTTCGGCAAAGGTCGTGGCGCAATCCTCGCGAGAGAACCAGCCGTTCTGATCCGCCGCCGCGATACAGGACTTCTCATCGGGAAAGGCCGCCGCCTCGGTCTGTTCTTCCTGCTGGCACGCCGCCAACCCAAAGGCCGCCGCCCCCAGAATCCCCAGCGATACCGCGCGTGATCGTTTCATGGCTTCACCCTTCAATGAAATGCGGTTTGAACCGCGACAGGTCTTGCGTGATAAGCGCGCGGTCCTCGCGCACGCCCATGCCCACACATGTCTCTCCCACCACCCAGGCCCCGATCACCGGGCGCATGCCGCCCATCACCGGCAAGGGCGCATAGCCCTGCACGATCATCGGATGCCGGTCATACTCCCGGTTTTCCGCCCGCTCCAGCACGCGGCCTTGCGTGGTGATCGTCACCGACGCCCCTTCGCGCGAAAAGATGGGCTTGGTCACATGGCCCGCCAGCATCAGATGCGCCGCATCGGCCAAGCCCTTGGTGTCATCGGCAAAAAAGGCGGGCAACAAGTTCGGATGCCCCGGAAACATCTGCCACAGCACCGGCAGGATCGCCTTGTTCGACAAAATGGCCTTCCACGCAGGCTCGATAAACCGGCACTGCGCGCTTGCCAGATGCGCCGAAAACTCATCGGCAAACAGGTCTTCCCAAGGATACAGCTTGAACAGCGTGCCGATCACCCGATCCTCGGCATCGGTGAACTGGCCTTCCTCGCTGATCCCGATCTTCTCCAGATCGGTGTAATGCGCGCCCATCCCCGCCTCGCGCGCGGCCCAGGCCATGGTTTCCACCGTGGCGTAATCCTCGGGCGCGCCCGCCATCGCGGCAAAATGCAGGTCGGTGTCGGGCGGGAAGATCTCGGCAAACCGCTCGACCAACGCTTCATGCAGCCGGTTGAACTGGTCCGACCCCTCGGGCAGCACCCGTGCGGCCAGTTGATCCTCATACCAAAGCCACTGAAAGCTGGCGCTCTCATACAGCGATGTCGGCGTATCGGCGTTGTATTCCAACAGCTTGGCAGGGCCCTTGCCATCATAGGCCAGATCGAACCGGCCATACACCTCCGGCTCCCCCGCCTCCCAGCTGTCCTTGATGAAGTCCCACCGCAGGCGCGGCAGACCCATCCGCTCCATCAGCGCCTCATCGGCCAGAACGGTGCCCACCGCCTCACGGCACATGGCGTGCAATTCGGTGCAGGGGTCCTCGATGCGGCCCTCGATCTCCTCCAGCGTGAAGCTGTAGGCACTGGTTTCGTCCCAATAGGGCTCGCCGTGCATATCGGCAAAGGTAAAGCCAAGCTCTGCCGCCTTCGCGCGCCAGTCGGGGCGTTCGGGCAATTGGATACGGTCCAAATCTCTCTCCTTTGGTCGCCATTTATATGGCGGCGGGGATGCGCCAAGGCAACCGCACCTGATGCAACCGTGTCAGAATGTCCGGAAGGTCATCGTGGTCAGCGTGCGGCTGATGCCGGGAATGTCGAACAGCGCGGCATTGAGGAACTGGCCCACATCTTCCTCGTCGGGGATATAGACCTTGGCCATCAGGTCATATTCGCCGCTGGTCGAATACATCTCGGACACCACCTCGCGGTCCCAGATGGCATCGGCCACCTCATAGGTCTTGCCGGGGGTGCAACGGAACTGAACGAATACACAGCGCATGGGGGTCTCCTGTCCTTGCGCGCACCCTAACGCGCGCGGCGCGGCTGGAAAAGGGCTACGCCTCGGTTTGTGTGGTCAAGGTCAGCGGCACGCTTGCGGGCTTCAGATCCTCCACCACCAACGGCCCCAAAGGCCGCGCCAGCCGTGCGCGCACCACCCAGAACAGCCGCTTTTCCGCCCGCGTGATCGCCACATAGGCCAGCCGCTTCCACAGCGGCAACCCGGCCTCGCTCCGGCCCGCCTGCGCGGCGGCAAACAGATCGGGCGCAAACACCTGCACATTCTCCCACTGGCTGCCTTGCGCCTTGTGGATCGTCACCGCCGCGCCATGCAAAAACGCCGCCCCCATGGTGGCTGCCGACGCGATGAACGGCTCATCCTCATCGGGCCGCTCGATCTTGATGATACTGGCGGCGGAAACCTGCGGATCTTCCGCCCCCACCACATGGATCTTGGCAAAACCGGGGCGGTTTCCGGGGCCAAGGTAAATCACCTGCGCCCCCTTGATCAGCCCCCGCGCCTCCAGATCAATCCGCTTCTTGCGGTGTTTCAGCGGCAACTCGATCCCGTCGCAGATCAACGGCTCCCCCGGCAACAGCGCATCATCCGGCGCGCCATGTGCGGCCCGGAACGCGGTGATCAGCCGGATCCGCGTCGCATTGCGCCACACCAAGGCGGGGCTGCGCGCCATCATGTCGGCGTCCACCCGTTCCGCCCAGACCACGCGCTCATCGCGCCGCGCCGCATCCTCCACCATCCGCTCAAACTGATCGAACCCGATATCCGGGTCCGCCAAAGCATGCGCCAGATCCAGAATCGGGTTGTCCTGCGCCTGCCGATGCACCCGGCTCAGCATCAGCTTCTTGGCATCCCCCAGCCGGTCAAAGACCATGCTGCCCGACTGCCCCACCGGCGCCAACTGCGCCGGATCGCCAAACAGCACCAGCGTCGGAAAAATCTCGCGCAGGTCGTCAAACTGCCGCCCGTCCAGCATCGAGGATTCGTCGATGAACCCCACATCCAGCGGCTCCTCGCGCCGCTTCCAGCCTTGGATAAAGTCGGAACCTCGCAAGCCCGCCGCGGCCAAGGCCCCCGGAATCGACGCCACTTGTTGATAAAATGCAAAAGCCCGGTCCAGCGCCAGATCCGGCAGATCCTCGATCACCGGGCGATCCCCGGTGCCGGTCAGCCATTCGGCAATCTTTTCATACTGCGGATCATACAGCGGCGTATAAAGAATGCGGTGGATCGTCGTCGCCGGAACCCCGCGCATCCGCAACACAGACGCCGCCTTGTTGGTCGGCGCCAGCACCGCCAGGGTGCGCCGCTCGCGCTTGCGTTTGCTCTCGTAATCGCCCGAGACAATCTCGACGCCTGCCTCGATCATCGCCCGCGTCAATTGCGCCAGCAGCATGGTCTTGCCCGACCCGGCCTTGCCCATCACCGCCAGCACCGATGATTTGCCCTCGCCCGGCGGCGTCAGCCCGCCATGCACCAGATCAATGCCCGCCGCCAACAGGTCAGCGGCAACACGGTCATGCGCTTCGGCCTGATCGTCGGACAGGGTCAACAGGGCCGGGGTGGGTGCGGTCGTGTTCATGCGCGCGACCATAAGGCCAAGCCCAACCCTGCACCAGAGCACAGCGCGCCAAAACGCAGCCCAACCAGAACGCGCGCGCCTCTTCACGAAGCGGTAGGGCGGGGTTCACCCCGCCTATCCCCCCAAACAGCCCCGCGCCCTCCGGGTCTTGCCCCGCACCCGGCGGACCATCACCGCAACCGCCCGATCACCCCCGCCGACTGGCTTCCAGCGTATCGTCAAAGGTGCGCAAGCCCGTCACCGGGGCCTGCACCAGCACCGCCATATTGCCCGGCTTGTGCTGGTTGCGCAGCATCTTGGTATGCGCCTTGGGAATATCGCCCCACGGGAACACTTCCGACATGCAGGGGTCCAGCCGCCGTTCGACCATCAGCTTGTTGGCCGCCGCCGCCTGTTTGAGATGCGCGAAATGGCTGCCCTGCAACCGCTTCTGGTGCATCCACATATAGCGCACGTCAAAGGTGCAGTTGAACCCGCTGGTGCCCGCACAGATCACCACCATGCCACCCTTCTTGCACACCAGCGACGACACCGGAAACGTCGCCTCCCCCGGATGCTCGAACACCATATCCACGTTCACGCCCTTGCCGGTGATATCCCAGATCGCCTTGCCGAACTTGCGCGCCTCTTTCAGCCAGTCGTTGTAATCATCAGAGCCAACCTTGGGCAATTGCCCCCAGCACTTGAAATCATTGCGGTTGATCACCCCCTTGGCGCCCATCGACATCACGAAGTCGCGCTTGCTCTCGTCGCTGATCACGCCAATCGCATTGGCCCCCGCCGTGTTGATCAACTGGATCGCATAAGACCCAAGGCCCCCAGATGCCCCCCAGACCAGCACATTCTGCCCCGGCTTCAGGTCATGCGGCTCGTGGCCAAACAGCATCCGGTAGGCAGTGGCAAGGGTCAGCGTATAGCAGGCCGATTCCTCCCAAGTCAGGTGCTTGGGCCGCGGCATCAACTGCTGTGCCTGCACGCGGGTGAACTGGGCAAAAGACCCGTCCGGCGTCTCGTATCCCCAAATGCGCTGCGTGGGCGAAAACATCGGGTCGCCGCCGTTACATTCCTCGTCATCGCCGTCGTCCTGATTGCAGTGGATCACCACCTCATCCCCGACCTTCCAGCGCTTCACCTTGTCGCCCACCGCCCAGACGATGCCCGACGCATCCGATCCGGCAATGTGATAGGGCTGCTTGTGGCCGTCAAACGGGCTGATCGGCTGGCCCAGACCGGCCCAGACGCCGTTGTAATTGATGCCCGCCGCCATCACCAACACCAGGACCTCGTTGCTGTCGATGGTCCAGGTGTCCACCACCTCCTGCAACATGGCCTGCTCCGGCTCGCCATGCCGTTCGCGCCGGATCGCCCAAGCATACATCTGGCGCGGCACATGACCCAGCGGCGGCATTTCACCAATTTCATACAGGTCTTTTTTCGGCGCCTCATAGGCGGCGATGGCGGGTTGCGTGTCCAGAGCCATGGGGGCCTTCCTCCTGATGTCATCCAATGCCGCGCCGCAGAATCGGCGCGTCTGACCTCAGGAATATGAACCATCGCGCAACATTGCAATAGCTGGACGACCATTTTTGTAACTTTATGTCTGCCGCGTCGCAGAAAAAACTTGGGCCTCTTCCGTCTCACCCAACCTTTGCCGCACCGGAGCCGCGTAAAACGCCAGCAAGTCCTGCATTCCGGCCACAACCGTGCCCGCATCGTCCAGAACCCCGCGCAAGCGCAGCATCATGCGCCCCTCGGCCTCGGCCTGCATCACCCCGCCCGGCGCCAGCCGCATCACCGCGCCCGCCGCTTCCAGCCGCGCGACCAGATCGGCCACCGGCGCCCCCATCGCCACTGATGCCGCCACCAAGGGCACCGCCAGCACCGGCACCACCCGCTCCACCTCTCCCATCAAGCGCACGCCCAGCGCTTCCAGATCGCCCCCCGCCGCCCGATGATCGCGCAAGGACACCGGCGCGCCAAACCCCGCCGCCGCCGTGCCGAACAAAAACCGGCTTCCGCGCGCCCGCTTCAGCGCAATCCGCACGGCCTCCCACATCACCCGCAGGATCGGCGCGCGGAACTTCCGGCCACCCTCCCGCGCGGCCTGCACCAAAAGCGCATCCTCCAGCACCCGGTCATAGGCCAGCCCCACCGGCACAAACACCACATCCCGCCCCAAAGGATCAAACCCGGCCCAGATATAGGAAAGCAGCCCAAGACGGGCCGCACCGACCCGCCCGGTCAGGCTCAAGCCGCCTTCGGGAAACACCGCCTGCGTCGTGCCCTCGGCGGTCGTCATCTGCACATAGCGCGCCAGCACCCGACGATAGAGCGCATTGTGCCCGCCCCGCCGGATGAAATACGCCCCCATCGCCCGGATCAGCCGGCTCAGCGGCCACACCCGCGCCCATTCCCCAACCGCATAGGAAATCGCCGCCCGCCCCGACACCAGCCAGGTAACCAGCACATAATCCATGTTGCTGCGATGGTTCATCACGAAAATCACCGTGGCGCGCGGATCGATAGACCGCGTGGCCCCATCCACCACGCCCACCCGCACCCGGAAAAACACCGCCGACAGCGCCCGCGCCGCCCTTGTGGCAAAGCCAAAGTAAAACAGGGCCGAAAACCCCGGCACGATCTCGCGCGCATAGGTCCGCGCTTCCTCCAGCGCCACCTCCCCCGGCACCCCCGTCGCCGCCGCATGTTCCGCCACCGCCTCCAGCACGGCAGGGTCATACAGCAGCCGCACCACCATATCCTGCCGCCGCATCAGCTTGAACGGCTCGACCTTCCGCTCCAGCCGTGCATTCACTTTTGCCAGAACCCGCTCCAGCCTGCGGCGAAAAAACCAGCGCACCCCCGGCCCGATGATCCTGTCCAGCGCCGCCACACCGGGCAGCACAAACAGCACCACCACCAGCCACACAGGGATCTCGATCATCTGAAACATACCGCAACCCTAGCCAAACGGGGCGGTTGCGCAAATCATTTGCGCCGATCCAAATGCTCCGGGGCGCGCGCGAAGTGCGCGGCCACCGCCCCCGCTGCCCTGCCCGCACGCGATGCCGCAACGCAGCGAATTGACAACGCCAGAATATTTCCTCTATCTGACACAAAGCGAAACAATATTGCGCCGATGAGTCGCGCGGTGGAGGCCACAATGACCACCCAACCCCAAAAAGACGCCCCTTGGCTCTTTCGCACCTACGCCGGGCACTCCACCGCCTCTGCCTCCAACGCGCTTTACCGCACCAACCTGTCCAAGGGGCAGACCGGGCTTTCCGTCGCCTTCGACCTGCCCACACAAACCGGCTACGATTCCGATCACGAACTGGCAAAGGGCGAGGTGGGCAAGGTCGGCGTGCCCGTGGCCCATCTGGGCGACATGCGCGCGCTGTTCGATGCGATCCCGCTTACCCAGATGAACACCTCGATGACGATCAACGCCACCGCCCCTTGGCTTCTGGCGCTCTATATCGCGGTGGCCGAGGAGCAGGGGGCCGATATCGCCGCCCTCAACGGCACCGTGCAGAATGACCTGATCAAGGAATACCTCAGCCGCGGCACATATATCTGCCCGCCCAAACCCAGCTTGCGCATGATCACCGATGTCGCCGCCTACACCCAACGGCACCTGCCCAAATGGAACCCGATGAACGTCTGTTCCTACCATCTGCAAGAGGCCGGCGCGACGCCCGAACAGGAACTGGCCTTTGCGCTGGCCACCGCCTGTGCCGTGCTCGATGATCTGAAAGGGAAAGTTTCCCCGGCAGATTTCCCCAATATGGTCGGCAGAATATCGTTTTTTGTCAATGCGGGCATCCGCTTCGTGACCGAGCTGTGCAAGATGCGCGCCTTTGTCGATCTGTGGGACGAGATCACGCAAACCCGCTACGGCATCACCGATCCGAAATACCGCCGCTTCCGCTATGGCGTGCAGGTCAACTCCCTCGGCCTCACCGAACCCCAACCCGAAAACAACGTCTACCGCATCCTGATCGAAATGCTGGCTGTGACCCTGTCGAAAAACGCCCGCGCCCGCGCCGTGCAACTGCCTGCGTGGAATGAGGCGCTCGGCCTGCCCCGTCCGTGGGATCAGCAATGGTCGCTGCGCATGCAGCAGATCCTGGCCTATGAAACCGACCTGCTGGAATACGACGACCTGTTCGACGGCAACCCCGCAATCGACCGCAAGGTAACGCAACTCAAGGATGGCGCCCGCGCCGAACTGGCACAGATCGACGCCATGGGCGGTGCCGTCGCCGCCATCGACTATATGAAATCCCGTCTGGTCGAAGCCAACGCCGACCGCATCGCCCGCATCGAATCGCAGGAAACCACCGTTGTCGGCGTCAACCGCTTCACCACCACTGAACCCTCGCCGCTCACCACCGGCGACGGCAGCATCATGATGGCGGACCCCGAAGCCGAGGCCGACCAGATCGCCCGCCTGACCGCATGGCGCGCGGCCCGCGACGCCACGGCCGTCACCGCCGCCCTCGCCGCCCTCGCGACAGCTTGCGCGGATGGCACCAACGTCATGCCCGCCTCGATTCTCTGCGCCAAGGCCGGCGTCACCACCGGCGAATGGGGCGCTGTGGTGCGCCGGGCCTTTGGCGAATACCGCGCCCCTACCGGCGTGTCGCGCAACCCCTCCAACCGCACCGAAGGGCTGGAGCCGATCCGCGAGGCCGTCGCCACCCTGTCCTCCAAACTCGGCCGCCCGCTGAAATTCCTTGTCGGCAAACCGGGGCTCGATGGCCATTCCAACGGCGCCGAACAGATCGCCGCCCGCGCCCGCGACTGCGGGATGGACATCCACTATGAGGGCATCCGCCTGACCCCATCCGAAATCGTCGCCGCCGCGCAGGATCAGCAGGCCCATGTCATCGGCCTGTCGATCCTGTCGGGCAGCCACATCCCGCTGATCACCGAAACGCTCGACCTGATGCGCCGCGCCGACCTCGGCCACATCCCGCTTGTCGTCGGCGGCATCATCCCCGAGGCGGACGCGGCGCAACTGCGCGCCCTCGGCGTGGCCGCCGTCTACACGCCCAAGGATTTCGAGCTGAACCGCATCATGCTCGACATCGTCGGTCTGGTCGATGCCGCCCCCGTCGCCGCCGAATAGGGGCGGGGCCAGCGCACACGCGTCATGACGTAAACCATACGCAAACCACACGGAAAGCAGACCCGGCGCATACCTGAAATTCCCATATCTTTCAGAACCTTGCCCAAAACGCCCATCCCTTCCCCCGGCAACGCGCCCAGTGCCGGGGGAAAGCCGCTTTGCGCAATCCCGCTTGCCCTCGCCCGCCGAACCAAGCACACCTTGACCAAAGGTTTGCCAAGGCCCCACATGACCGTCCCCATCGCCGCCCAACCGCGCCTGTCTGATACCGGAACCCCATGCCGTGCCCGAACCAGCTTTGCCGCAAGGACCGACCCGGCCCTGCACCCCGCCTTTGCCAAAGGAGAGCCCATGCCCCACCTCGCCCCGCGTCCTTGGGTTCCGACCGAGCCCCATATCCAGACCCTCGCCACCCATGCCGCGGCACCCTCGGCACAGGTGAACGCACGGATCGAGGCGCTGATCACGCGCAACCAGCAAATCCATGATCAGGATTGCTTCAACCTCAACCCCGCCACCAACATCATGAATCCCCGCGCCGAAGCCGCGCTGTCGCGTGGGCTTGGCTCGCGCCCAAGCCTCGGATATCCCGGCGAAAAATACGAAATGGGGCTGGAGGCGATAGAGGAGATCGAGGTCATCGCCGCCGAACTCGCCGCCGAAATCTTCGGCGCGCGCTACGCCGAAATCCGTGTGGGCTCCGGTGCCTTGGCCAACCTTTACGGCTTCATGGCGCTGGCCAAACCGGGCGACAGCATCATCGCCCCGCCCGGCAGCATCGGCGGCCACGTCACCCACCACGCCGCCGGTTGCGCGGGGCTCTATGGCCTGACCACCCACCCGGCCCCGGTCAACCCCGATGGCTATACTATTGATCTGGCAGGCTTGCGCAGCCTCGCCCACCAGACCCGGCCCCGGATCATCACCATCGGCGGCAGCCTGAACCTGTTCCCCCATCCGGTCCCCGAAATCCGCGCCATCGCGGATGAGGTCGGCGCCTACGTCCTGTTCGACGCTGCCCACCAATGCGGCATCATCGCGGGCGGCACATGGGGCAACCCGCTGCATCAAGGCGCGCATCTGATGACGATGAGCACCTACAAATCGCTCGGCGGCCCCGCAGGCGGATTGATCGTCACCAATGACGCTGCAATCGCAGAACGCCTTGATCACATTGCCTTTCCCGGCATGACCGCGAATTTCGACGCCGCAAAATCCGCCGCCCTTGCCATCACCCTGCTCGACTGGCGCGACCATGGCGCGGCCTATGCGCAAGCCATGGTCGCCCTCGCCCAGGCCCTTGCCCATGAGCTGTCCGCGCTTGGCCTGCCGGTCTTTGCCGCTGACCATGGCGCCACCCAAACCCACCAATTCGCAGTGGAGGCCGCAGCCTTTGGCGGCGGACAAACCGCATCAAAGACCTTGCGCACATCGGGCTTTCTGGCCTGCGGCATCGGCCTGCCAATTGCAGACGTTGCGGGCGATATGAACGGCTTGCGCATCGGCACGCCAGAACTGGTGCGCCGCGGTGTCACCCAAGCCGATGCCCCGGCGCTGGCCGCGCTGATCGCGGAAAGCCTGCGCTCCAACGCGCCCGAAACCGTCGCGCCGCGCACCCGCGCCTTGCGCGCAGGGTTCACCGGGCTGCACTTCATCATCCCCTGACCGGACCCGCCATGAAACACCGCCACCTCGGGGCCAGCGGCCCCAAAACCTCCGCCATCGGCCTTGGCTGCCTGTCCTTTGGCGGGATTTTCGGCACGACCTCAACCGCAGACTCCCTCGCCTGCCTCGACGCCGCATGGGACCACGGCATCACCTTCCTCGATGTCGCCAATGTCTATGGCAACGGCACCTCGGAAACCGTGATCGGCCAATGGCTTGCCAGCCGCCCCCACCGCCCGGTGATCGCGACCAAGGCCGGCATCGTGCCCGGCTCGGTGCGCGGAATCAACAACGATCCCGCGCACCTGCGCGCCGAACTCCACGGCTCGCTCAGGCGGCTGGGCGTTGACCACGTCGATCTGTTCTACCTCCACCGCCACGATCCCGCCCGCCCCGTCGAGGAGGTGGCCGACACCATGGCCACCCTGCAGGCCGAGGGCAAGATCGGCGGCTACGGCCTGTCCGAGGTGGCCCCCTACACCCTGCGCCGCGCCCATGCGGTGCACCCGGTCACGGCGGTGCAGAACGAATACTCGCTCTGGACCCGGCAGCCCGAACTGGGCCTGATCCGGACCTGTGCCGAATTGGGCGTGGCCTTCATTCCGTTCTCGCCGCTGGCGCGCGGTGCGTTCGGCGACCCCATGATCGACCCCGACCAGCACGACCTTGGCCCGTTACGCGCCACAATCCCGCGTTTCAGCCCCGAATACTGGCCGCTGAACAAACCAAAACTGCAGCAATTCCAAAGACTCGCGGTAGATATGGGCCACCATCCGGCTGCCCTCGCCCTCGCTTGGTGCCTGCACAGGGGGGATCACCTGATCCCCATCCCCGGCACCCGCAGTGCCGCCCACCTTGCGGCCTGGGCGCAGGCCCCCGACCTCCTCCTCACCGGATCGGATCTCGCCCGGATCGAAGCCACACTGCCCATCGGCTGGGCCCATGGCGACCGCTACAACGATGCCATGGCCGCCTCGGTAGAGCGATACAGCTGATCCTTTCATCTGTTGGGAAATATCCTCGGGGGGGCGCGCAGCGCGGGGGGCAGACAGCCCCCCGCCCCGGCCAACCGCCCGCGATTCCTGTTATATCCAAGCGCCGCCCCGCCAAGCCAGTCGACAATCGCGGCACGGGGCCGGAGCATCAGGTTTCACGCACCGGCCCCTGTTGGAAAAGACATCTCAGCCGCGTTCGTGCGGTGCATCATAATCCAGCGCCGGATTGATGGGGATGATCCGGTTCGGGTTGATGGTGTCATGGCTGTAATGGTAGTGGCGCACGAAGTGGTCAAACCTTACAGTTTCCGATATGCCCGGCCACTGATACAATTCGCGCGTGAAGCCCCAAAGGTGCGGATAGTCGATGATCCGCCGCCGATTGCACTTGAAGTGCAGATGATACACCGGATCGAACCGGATCAATGTTGTAAACAGCCGCCAATCCGCCTCGGTCAGCCGGTCGCCCATCAGATAGCGGTTATCGGCCAGATGGGCCTCCAACCAGTCCAGACTGTCGAACAGCGCAAACACGGCCTTGTCATAGGCGGATTGGCTGGTGGCGAACCCGGCTTTGTAGACGCCATTGTTCACGGTGTCATAAACCCGAGTGTTGATGGCTTCGATCCCATCGCGCAGCGCCTCTGGCCAATAGTCATCGCGATTGCCCGTCACAGCGTCGAAAGCCGCGTTGAACATGCGGATGATCTCGGCGGATTCGTTGCTGACAATCGTGCTGGTCTGTTTGTCCCACAGCACCGGCACCGTGACCCTGCCCGACATGTCCGGCACATCCCGCAGATAAATGTC
>JBKBQB010000052.1:0-13373 GCA_046292785.1 Paracoccaceae bacterium | reverse complement strand
CCATTTCGGCGGCGTAATCGGGGGGGATCGTCACCGCCTCACGGCTGACCAGAATGTAGAACGCGCCGGGGTCGAGGATGATGCGACCGTCCGTGGTGCGGATTTCCTCCCAGAACTCGGCTGCCGGATAATACCCGATCCGGTCCAGATCGACCACGCCGGTGTGCGGTTTGGCGCGGTAGCCGACCAGATCGCCGTTGGCGGGGCGCAGATCGACCGAAAAGCCAAGCCCTTCGGAAATCATCGGGGTGCCATCGACCAGCGGTTCCACTTTGTGCAGGGTGGCAAGTTCCGGGTCTGACAGCACCGCCTGGCCCGCGCGAAAGCGGATCTGGTTGAGCCGCTGGCCCGCACGCACCAGCACGGAAAACGACCTGGGGCAGACCTCTGCATAGATCGGGCCGTGGTAGCCTTCGGGAATCCGGTCGAATTCGGTGCCGCCATCGGTGATCAGCCGGGTCAGCAGATCCAGCCGCCCGGTGGAGGATTTGGCATTGGCCACCGCCGACAGGCCGCCGGGCAGGGCCAACCCCTCTGTCAGCGGGATCACATAGACGCAGCCCTTTTCCAGCACGGTGCCGGTGGTCATGTCCATCCGGTGCATCTCGAATTCGGCCAGACGGTCAGCCACCGGGCGGCCTTTGCCGGCCAGAAATGATGCACGCACGCGGTAGGCCGTGGCCCCAAGGCGCAGGTCAAGGCTGGCGGGTTGCACCTGTTCGGGCAGGATCGGGGTTTGCGCGGTGATCTGGCCTTCGGCGATCATCCGGCGCAGGTGTTGGGCAGCAAGAACCCCGGTCATCGTCATCGCGCATCCCCCAAGGGCCTGAAACTGGGCCAGAAATGAAAACCGCCCGCAAGGCGCGGGGCCAAGCGGGCGGTTTTGGAAATGGTCGGGCCGGAGAGATTCGAACTCTCGACCTTCCGCCCCCCAGACGGACGCGCTAACCAGGCTGCGCTACGGCCCGAACATGCCGGGATACATACTGATATTCGCAGGCGGCACAAGCACGAAAGCATCGGACATCTTCCAAATGTGGCGGCTTAGCCGTTGGCTCGCGCGGGTCCGGCCAGACGCGCCCGCAACGCAACCGCCTGATCGCGCAGCTGTGCCAGATGCGCCCGATCATCGACGGTCAGATCCGCAACCGACAGCGCGCGCAGCCTTTGGGCGAGGGTCGGGCCTGCCAACAATGGCTCCGCCACGGACGGCGGTGTGACCGGCGCTGCTGCTGCGCCGATGCGGGTGATTTTCAGAATCGGAGAGGGTGGGGCAGGCGGGTCTGGATCCACCGGCTCCGCGCCATCGGTCGCTGCACCCGGTTCGTCGGCCCATACGGCCATGGGCGCTTCTTCGACGGGGGCGGCAGGGGGCGGCGGCGACACCGGAGGGCTGTCCCGATCCGGCGCACGGGCAAACAGATCGGAGATCACAGGAATCGTCGGGGTTTCTGTCGCCGGCGGCGGTGGGGGCATGACAGCGGGCCGGTGATCGTGGGGCAGGTCGGTCACATCATCCTCATCCGATGCACTGTCACTTTGCCAGTCCGTCGGCTGATCGCCCTCATTCTCTGGCGCATCCAAGACCTCTGTGGTCGGCTCTGCGACAGGGGACGACCGCAGAGCGGCCTGCAGCGCAATGATCTGGGCGGTTTCTACCTCGGCAGGCGGCAGCGCCCTTTCCGGTTCCGCGGGGCCTGTTGCTTCGGCCAGCGCGGCGGCCAGCGCGTCGTCATCTTCTGTGTCTGTCGCGTCGTCAGGCAGACCAGACACATGGCGAACGCCTTGTTCACGCAGGATTTTCTGCACGCCGCGAATGGTCATGCCCTCTTCATGCAACAGGCGCTTGATGCCGGTGAGCAAAGCCACATCGGCGGGGCGGTAATAGCGCCGACCACCCGCCCGTTTGACCGGCCGGATTTGGGGAAACCGGCTTTCCCAGAACCGCAGCACATGGGCCGGTGTTTCCAGAAAATCAGCGACTTCCGAGATGGTGCGAAAGGCGTCGGGCGATTTGATCATGCGCCACGCTTCCTTGCCGTCATACGATTACTTCTTTTTGCCAGCAGCCACACGGTCGCGCATCAGATGCGACGGGCGGAAGGTCAGCACGCGACGCGGGCTGATCGGAACCTCATCCCCGGTCTTGGGGTTGCGACCCACGCGGGCCGACTTGTCACGCACCGAAAACGTGCCGAAGGACGAGATCTTGACCTGTTCGCCCGCGGCCAACGCATCGGACATGTGTTGCAAGACAGCCTCGACCAGTTCAGCCGATTCATTGCGGCTCAATCCGACCTCACGGAAAACGGCTTCCGACAGGTCCATGCGGGTCAGTGTTTTTTCGCTCATTCGCAAATCCCCCCCGGACATTTGTTGCAAAAGGATGCGCCGCCATGATTTGCGAGTCAATATCAGACACTTGAAGGGCGTCTTTAATTCGCGCCTACCAGCGAAGAACCACCGAGCCCCAGGCCAGACCGCCGCCGATCGCTTCGGTCACGATCAGATCGCCTTGCTTGATCTGGCCACGCGCGCGGCCGACCGACAGCGCCAGCGGGATCGACGCGGCAGAGGTGTTGCCGTGATCCTGCACGGTGACAACCACGCGGTCCATTGGCAGCTGCATCTTTTTGGCGGTGCCCTCGATGATGCGGATATTGGCCTGATGCGGCACGATCCAATCCACATCGGCAGGGGTCAGGCCCGCCTTGTCCAAGGACTGATGCGCAGTTTGTGCCAGTTTTTCAATGGCATGGCGAAACACTTCCTTGCCCGCCATCCGCAGATGGCCGGTGGTGCCGGTGCTGGTGCCGCCATCGACATACAAGATGTCCTTGAACCGCCCGTCCGAATGCAGATCGCTGGACAGGATGCCCCGGTCTGCGGTTCCGCCCGTTCCGGTCTGCGCCTCCAGCACCAGGGCGCCGGCGCCGTCGCCGAACAGAACGCTGGTGGTGCGGTCGTTCCAGTCCATCAACCGGCTGAAGGTTTCGGCGCCGATCACCAACACGCGCTTGACCTGACCCGACAGGATCATCGCATTGGCGGTGGTCAGCGCAAAGATGAACCCCGCGCAGACCGCCTGCACGTCAAAGCCAAAGCCGCGCGTCATGCCCAGATCGGCCTGCACCATGGTGGCGACCGAGGGAAAGGTCAGATCGGGGGTAGAGGTGGCAAGGATGATCGCATCGATATCATCCGCAACCAATCCGGCATCTTGCAGAGCCGCGCGTGCCGCATGGGTGGCCAGATGCGATGTCATCTCGCCCTCGGCCGCGAAATGCCGCCGCTCGATCCCCGAACGCGAACGGATCCATTCGTCGCTGGTATCGACAATCGCCTCCAGATCGGCGTTGGCCACAATGCGGGCGGGCAGATAGTGGCCCACGCCCGCAACAACAGCGCGTAATGTCATGAATTTGATCCGTCTTTTCTGACTGTCCCTGACTCGGCAGCGACAGGCGCCATTTTTTTGCCCGTAGAGGCCACGCGCGCCGCCAGCCTGTCCACAAAGCCCGAGCGGGCAAGCTGGATTGCCAATCCGATGGCGGCGGCTACGCCGGTTTCATCCGCCGATCCATGGGATTTGACGACCGTGCCGTTCAACCCCAGAAACACCCCGCCATTCACCCGGCGCGGGTCGATGCGTTTTTGCAGACGCTTGAGAGAGTTCAGCGCCAGAAGCGCGGCGAATTTCGACAAAATCCCCGCGCCGAACGCCTCGCGCAGGAAATCCGAGATCAGCTTGGCGGTGCCTTCGCCGGTTTTCAGCGCGATGTTGCCGGTAAAGCCATCGGTCACGATCACATCGGCGCGGTCGCCGGGTATATCGCCACCCTCGACAAAGCCGACGAATTCAAAGCCACCGGCTTCTGCCGCCTCTACCATGCGGTCGTGCGCGATTTTCAGCTCTGCCCGGCCTTTGTGTTCTTCGGTGCCCACATTCAACAGGCCGACGCGCGGGCGCGACAGGGCAAGACCGTTGCGGGCGTAAGAGGCCCCCATGGCGGCGAATTGCAAAAGATCTTCCGCCTCGGCTTCGATCCCGGCCCCCACATCCAGCATCACATTGAACCCGCCGGGGTTTCGGCTGGGCCACAGGCAGGCGATGGCGGGACGGTTGACGCCTTCAAGCTTGCGCAGCCGCAGCATCGACACGGCCATCAGCGCGCCGGTGTTGCCGCAAGACACCGCCGCCTGCGCGTCTTCCGATTTTACCGAGTCGATGGTGGACCACATCGACGTGCCCATCCCATGGCGCATGACCTGACTGGGTTTGTCATTCATGGTGACCACACGCTCGGCATGCACCACCCGCACCCGGTCTGACAGACCGGCGTGCGTCGCAACCAGGGGCATCAGCGTGGCGCTGTCTCCATGCAGGACAAAGCGCACATCAGGGTGCTTGGCGGCCGACAAGGCAAGACCGGCGACCACGGCCGCCGGTCCACGGTCGCCGCCCATGGCGTCGACCGAAATGACTGTGGAAGCCCCGCCGTCAAGCTTGTCCGTTACCGGATGTTGCAGTCCGCTTGCCATGGGCAGGGTGCGCCGTCAGGGCGCGGCTTACGCCGCGTCCTCGTCCAGATCGACGTCCTTGGTGGTCGCCACGACTTCGCGGGCGTCATAATGGCCGCAGGCACCGCACACGTGGTGCGGGCGCTTGAGCTCGCCACAGTTGGGGCAATCGGCGGGGTTACCAGCGACCAGAGCATCGTGTGCACGACGCATGTTACGCTTGGATTTGGTGACTCGGTTCTGCGGGACAGCCATGTCGCAACCTTTGGGTAGTGGGGACATGCCCCTGTTTTACTTGACGTTTCTTCTAGCGGATAGCGCCGCCGGGGGCGCTTTTCAACACCCCGAATGAGGCGCGGAACATACATTTATCTGGGCGCGGCGCAAGCCCCATTCTGTGCAAGTCCCCGCTCACCCTTCTCTATCGCCCCCCAGTTTGTCTTTCAAGGCCGCCAGAGAGGCAAAGGGCTTCAGATCTTCGTCGCGCAACGGTGCGGCCCCCGGCGGGGTGACTGCAACGTCGCCCAATTCTGCCCCGGTGTCACGCGGATAGAGCGGCAGGGCCAGCACCAGTGCTTCCAGCGCCACCATCCCGGCATCGATCACCTCGGGCATGGCTTCGGCGGTGTCATCCTCTGGCATCTCCACCTCGTCGCCCTGCGGTTCGACCCAATCCGAGACATAGCGCCGCCGCACGGTTTCGCGGATTTCGGCCCGCACCGGGGCCAGGGTGATGACGCAGGGCTGAGCGACGACCGCGACCAATTCGGCCTCCAGCACGAAATCACGGTTGGGGGCGGGGCGAATCTCGCCATTGAACTGCATGAAGGCCACCGACAGCAAACCCAGATCCGCCGCAATCGCCTTGCGCGTTTCCGCATCCGGGATCAGATCGAACCGGGTCGGCTTGCGCATCGACAAGGCACCGCTGCGGAACGGATGGCTGAGCACGGGGGGCGCATCGGGCAGCGGGACTGTGTCGGGTGCGGCACTGCTGGGGGAAGTCGGCTTTTTCATGGCAGGATCACCTTTGGTATAACGCAAGCCCGGAAACAGGGCCGGCACAGAGGGCACAGGGCGCGGGTCGAGTCGCAGGCAAGCGCGTTCCATTCTTGAACCGGCCCGCGTCCTTCTGTAAGCCTTTGCCTCAAGCGACGGTTTTACCCCTACGGCACCTAAGCGGCAGAACGCCGATTGGCAAGGCCGCCGGGAAATGCCAAGTGATAATCTGGGCCGGGTCAGGCGGAAACGCTGGGTTAGGGAAAAAGACGGATGGCAATGACGACAGCGCAACGCGACCGCAAACTGGCGGTATTGTTCCCTCGGTCTGTGCTGCGGGCCGCCGGGATGATCTGTCTGGTCACGGCGCTGACCGCTTGCGCCCCGATCTACCGAAATCATGGTTATGTGCCGGCTGAAGAAGATCTGGCGCAACTTTTGGTTGGCAAGGATACCCGCGAAACGGCAGCACCCAAGGTGGGCCGGCCGTCCACCTCGGGCCTGTTGAACGACAGCGGCTGGTTTTACGTTCAAAGCCGCTGGCAGCAGCGTGGCGCACTCGCTCCGCAGGAAATCGACCGTCAAGTGGTGGCGCTGACCTTCAGCGAGCGTGGCGTGTTGCAAAACGTTGAACGCTTCGGCCTCGAAAAGGGGCAGATCGTGCCACTGTCGCGGCGTGTGACCGAAACCAGTGTGAAAAGCATGGGCGTTCTGCGCCAGCTCTTTTCCAACTTCGGCCGCCTGAGTGCCGGGCAGATCCTCAACAACTGACCCGGCATCAGGGGCCGCTTCAATCGGCCTCTGGCTCGAAGGTCAGCGCCACACCGTTCATGCAATAGCGCAGGCCGGTGGGCGCGGGTCCATCGGGGAACACATGCCCCAGATGCGCGTCGCAGCGGTTGCAATGCACCTCTGTCCTGCGCATGAACCAGCTGCGGTCTTCGCTTTCGCCCACCAGTTCGCTGCTGATCGGCGCGTAGAAGCTGGGCCAGCCGGTGCCGGAATCGAACTTTGTCGATTGATCGAACAGCGGTGCATCACAGCACACACAGCGATAGGTGCCCGGTTCCTTGGGAAAGTTATCGTGCGAGAAGGCGCGTTCGGTGCCGTGTTTGCGCGTGACTTTATAGGCCAGATCCGACAGCTTGTCTTGCCATTCGGAATCCGGTTTCACGATCTTGTCCATAGCCAACTCCTGTGGTTCTGTGCGGCTGATTTTCGCGCAAGTCTGCGCAGTCTGGGGTATATTTAGGGCTGGTGGTGACAGGTGCCAAGGGTCAGGGGGGCTGCATGAAACCATTGTCGCGCGGTCGCTATCAAGTGCGGCTTGCCGCCAACCGGCAAGATGTGGTGGCAGCCCAGGCGCTGCGCCACACGGCCTTCTGGGCCGCGCGCGGCAAAGCGCGGGCGGATGGTCGGGACGCGGATGTATTTGACGCGCAGGCGCAGCATGTGCTGGTGGCCGATCAAAACACCGGCACTCTGGTGGCTTGCTACCGGGTGCAGATGTTTGACGGCGCAAGCCTTCATCATTCCTATGCGGCGCAATTCTACGATCTGTCGCGGCTGATCCACTTTCCCGGCCCGATGCTGGAACTGGGCCGGTTCTGCCTTGCCCCCGATCAGCACGATCCCGACATCCTGCGGCTTGCCTGGGGTGCCATGACGCGGCTGGTGGATGCGGCGGGGGTTGGTCTGCTGTTCGGATGCTCCAGCTTTGCCGGGGCGGACCCTGTGCCGCACGCGGGCGCGCTGGCCGGTCTGGCCAACCGCGCCGCGCCCGAGGCATGGCGGCCCGGACCACTGGCGCCAGAACGGATCGATCTGCGGGATCTGCCCGCGACGAAAAAGCCGGCGCCCCTGCCGCCCTTGCTGCGCACCTATCTGTCAATGGGCGGCTGGGTCAGCGACCATGCGGTGATCGACCGGCAGATGGACACGCTGCATGTTCTGACCGGGGTGGAGATTGCCGCCATCCCCGCGGCGCGGGCCCGCGCCCGGCGGCTGGTTGGAGGGGGAGGTGGTGGGGGTAGAGAATAGGCCATTATAATGCCAGTGGGTTTGTTGTACTTTATGTTTGTTGTTGCGCTTGACGCAGCATCTGTAGTGCGCGATAAGCCCCCATCTGATTTACCGGGGGGCAACCCCTGCCTATCCTCCATGGGACACCACCGATGAAAACCTTTACCGCTACTCCGGCGGACATCGAGAAAAAGTGGATCCTGATCGATGCCGAAGGCATCGTTCTGGGCCGCCTTGCCACGATCGTCGCCAACATCCTGCGCGGCAAGAACAAGCCGACGTTCACCCCGCACATGGATATGGGTGACAATGTCATCATCATCAATGCGGACAAGATCCAGATGACCGGCAACAAGCGTGCCGACAAGATCTATTACTGGCACACCGGCCACCCCGGCGGCATCAAGCAGCGCACCGCGCGGCAGGTGCTGGAAGGCAATCACCCCGAACGTGTGGTGATCAAGGCCGTCGAGCGTATGATCACCCGCAACCGCCTTGGCCGTCAGCAGATGACCAACCTGCGCGTCTATGCCGGGACCGAGCATCCGCATGAAGCTCAGCAGCCGACCGTCCTCGACGTTGGCGCGCTGAACCCCAAGAACACCCGGAGCGCGTGATCATGGCTGACATCAAATCTCTCGACGATCTGAAATCGGCCGTTGCCGGCACCACCGCGGATGCCCCCGGCACCCCGATGGCCGCACCCCGCGTGGCTGTGCGTGATGCGCTGGGTCGGTCCTATGCGACCGGCAAGCGCAAGAACGCGGTTGCCCGCGTCTGGGTCAAGCCCGGCAGCGGCAAGGTCATTGTGAACGGCAAGGAAATGGCGGTGTATTTCGCCCGTCCGGTGCTGCAGATGATCCTGAAGCAACCCTTCACCATCGCCAATGTTGAAGGCCAGTTCGACGTGATGGCCACCGTTGTCGGCGGCGGTCTGTCCGGTCAGGCCGGCGCGGTAAAGCACGGCATTTCCAAGGCGTTGCAACTGTATGAACCCGGCCTGCGCGCCGCGCTGAAAGCCGCCGGCTTCCTGACCCGTGACAGCCGCGTGGTGGAACGGAAGAAATACGGCAAGGCGAAAGCCCGCAAATCCTTCCAGTTCTCGAAGCGCTGATCTACCGAATACAATTCCAGAAAGGCCCGCCGTTTGGTGGGCCTTTTGCGTTGGCGCGGGGGCGCAACCAAAAAAAGGGCCGGAAAAATCCGGCCCAGTCAGGGGAAAATCGGGGTAAAGTGGGGGCGGCTTATGGCTGCCAGAACCTGCGGCTGGCCTCGGCCTGCGCCGTCAGCGGGTCGAGCCCGACATCGCGCAACAGGTGCGGATCAAGCCGTTTCAGCCCCTTTCGGGTGCGCTGGCGGGTCTCCCATGTCACAACGCGGACCGCGGCGGCCAGCACCAGCCGCGACAGCGGAGGGAGAGAGGCGGGGCGGAAGACCAGCGTTTCGGCGGGTGACATGACAGGTTCCTTTGCAAGACTGAGAATTTGTATTGATACAATGGCACAATCGACCATATGATAAAGATACAAAGCCCGGAATCAAAGCGCCAGAGGAACATTGTGGCTGATACAATATGGCTGCCAAAGCTGTCTGACGAAGATGGCCCGAAATATCTGGCCCTGACCCGCGCGCTGCGCGAGGCGATCCGGTCGGGCGCGCTGGAAACCGGCGCGCAATTGCCCACCGTGCGCGAGCTGGCCTGGCAGTTGAAGGTGACGCCGGGAACCGTGGCGCGCGCCTACAGTCTGGCCACGCAGGAGGGGATGCTGGCGGCCACCGTGGGCCGGGGCACCTTTGTTGCGGCAAGTGCGCCGCGTCTGGGCCCCACGCAGGCGCTGTTCATCGACCGCGAACCCGCGCGGTTGCAAGGCAAGGTGGATTTGCGCGCGCCGATCCTGCCCGATGTGGGGCAGGGGGCGGCGATTGCAAAGGTGCTGCGCGATCTGGGCGCGGATGCGCAGACCGATTGGGTGGATTATCCCAGCCAACAGGCTGAACTGCCGCTGCGCGCGGCGATCTGCGACTGGGTATCGGACCGGATGCTGGGGCCGGTGACCGCCGATGATATTGTATTGGCACATGGCGGGCAGAATGCGATCAATCTGATTTTCATGTGCTGTCTGCGCGGGGATCGCCCGGTCGTGCTGACCGAGGAACTGGCCTATCCCGGCTTTCGCCACGCCGCGCGGCTGAGCCGCGCCGAAGTGGTGGCGGTGGAAATGGACGCCGAGGGCATGCTGCCCGACGCGCTGGAGCAGGCCTGCCGCCGCCATGGCGCGCAGGTGCTGTGCCTGACCACCGAGGCGCAAAACCCGACCACCGGCCGCATGGGCATGGCGCGTCGGCAGGCCATCGTGGACATTGCCCGGCGCTATGATCTGCAAATCCTTGATGATGATTGTTATTCTGTCGCGTCCGACACTTTTCCCGCTCTGCGCGCCTTGGCCCCCGAACGGACATGGCATATCGGCAGCCTGTCCAAGAGCATTTCGGCGGGGTTGCGCTTTGGCTATATCGTGGCGCCCACCGGCATGGGCCATTCCGGCCGGCTGACGGCGCAGCACGCGTTCTTTGCGCTGTCGCGCCCGATCGAGGCGATTGTGCTGCATTTGTTGCAGTCGGGCGAGGCGGACCGCTTGCGCAGGCTGGTGCAGGCCGATCTGGACACGCGGTTGCAGTTTGCGGTCAACGCGCTTGGCGCGTTTGATGTGCATTGGCAACCGGGGTTGCAGTTCATCTTTCTGCGCCTGCCGTCGGGTTGGCGGGCCAGCAGCTTTTGCAGCCATGCCGAAGCGGCGGGGGTGATGGTGCGATGCGCCGATGAATATGCGCTGATCCATGGCCGCGCGCCCAACGCGGTGCGGGTGGCGCTGAGCGGGAATGTGTCGCTTGCCGGGTTTCAGGACGGAATCACCCGGCTGGCCCGTTTGCTGGCCCAACCGCCCGCCGAATTGATGGTCTGACCGGCGGCAATTGTGGCGCGATTGTGGCGAAGATGGGTCGGCACCATGGCCAATATGGGGCGACTGTGGCACGGATGACTCCATTTTTGCGTGATGGGTCGGCTGATCAACGGGTGCGCGCGTCGCGCTTGACGCATCATATCAACCTGCCGCACCTTGGCGTGATAACGAGCAGACGCATGCAACGACATGCACAAAAAAGACAGGACGAACCCTATTATGGGACAGCAAACCACATTCCATGCCCCGCATGGTGGGGCTGATTTTCTGGGCTATCGCAAACGCGCCGGCGCCACCGAGATCGTCTATGATGACGGCGTTGCGCGCCGCATGGTGTGGCGGGTTTCCGGCGCGGCAACCGAGGCGCGGCTATCAGACGCGCTGCGCGCCGCCGTTGGATCTGTGCGGGTGGTGCCTTCGCTTTACGACGAGCTGAAAAAACGCGCCATTGCCATCGAGCGGATCGCCGGCTGACGTCTCTGCCGCGTATTTGCGCAAAGCGGGGCGGGTGGTCCGGCTTTTTTTGTGCATGACACAAGGGGCCTTGCCAGCCCCGAGGGCTTGTGCCTAACAATTGATCAAAGTCGCGGTACAGCGGCACCTGGTTGTCACAACAGGGGGTGGCATGGCAGATAACAACTCCGAGGCGCGGTCAGGGCTGTTGCTGATCAGCCCAACCGCGCTTTATGCGGTGCTGCTGCTGGCGGCGCCTTTGGGCACGGTGGTTTTGTATTCACTGCTGACCGGCGGGCGGGGCGTGATCACATGGGATTTCACGCTGGCCAATTATATCGAGGTCTGGACGGGCCCGGTGTATCGCGCCATCATGCTGCGGTCGTTGATCGTGGCGTTTTCGGTGACATTGGTGACCGTCGTGATCGCTTATCCGATCGCCTATTTCGTCAGCTTCCATGTGCAACCGTCGAAGAAGTCGCTCTGGCTGTTTTTGATCACCATTCCGTTCTGGACCAGCTATCTGATCCGGGTGTTTTTGTGGAAGGTGATCCTTGGCTACAACGGGGTGATCAACTCGGGCCTGCTGGGCATCGGCATCATCGACGAGCCGCTGACCTGGATCAACTACAACGTGGGGGCGCTGGTGGTGACGCTGGCGCATGCCTATGCGCCGTTTGCAATTCTGCCGATTTTCGTGGCGCTGGAAAAGATCGACCGCAGCCTGCTGGAGGCGGGGCAGGATCTGGGGGAATCGCGTCTCCGCACCTTCTGGCGGGTGACCTTGCCCTTGTCGATGGGCGGGGTGATTGCGGCCACGCTGATCGTGTTCATCCCGACCATTGGCGATTATGTGACGCCCGATCTGATCGGCGGGGGCAAATTGCCGATGATCGCCAACATGATGGAAGTGCAGATGCTGAAAATCAACAACAAGCCGCTGGGGTCCGCCATCGCGGTGTCGGCCATGGTGATCGTGGCCATTCTTTCGGTGGCCTTTGTAATGGTGAACCGGCGTTTCCTTGGGCCGGCAAAGTAGGGGTGGCGTGATGAAATCGACCGGACTTCGCGCCTATGCCATCGGCTATCTGATCTTTTTGTATGCGCCGATTGCGCTGCTGCCGATCTTTGCCTTCAACGACAGCCGCATCATCGCCTTTCCGCTGTCGGGCTTTACCACCAACTGGTTTGCCGAGATGTGGGCCGACCGGCAGTTGTGGCAGGCGTTGGGCAATTCGCTGATCATTTCCACCTCTACCGCGATCATCGCCACCATTCTGGGGGTGTTCGGCGCGCGGGCCAGCACGCGATACCGCTTTCCGGGCAAGACCGGCTTGGTCGGGCTGATCATGCTGCCGCTGGTGCTGCCCGAAATGATCGTGGCGATGTCGCTCTTGGTGGTGCTGCTGGCCATTGCCGTGCCCTTGTCGCTTTACACCGTTGTTCTTGGCCATGTGCTGATCACCACGCCCTTTGCGGTGGCGATCCTGTCGTCGGCGTTCCAAAGTCTGGATCAGTCGCTGGAAGAGGCCGCCTATGATCTGGGCGAGGGGCCGGTTTCCACCTTCCGGCTGATCATCCTGCCACTGGTGGCACCGGGGCTGATTTCGTCGCTGCTGATCTGTTTCACCATCAGTCTGGATGAATTCATCATCGCCTATTTTCTGGCGGGGCGCGATACGGTGCTGTCGGCCTATATCTACGGCCAGTTCCGCTTTCCCGCCAAGGTTCCCGCGATGCTGGCGCTTGGCACCATTCTGGTGCTGGTATCGGTCACCCTTCTTTCCATTGCAGAATTCTTCCGCCGTCGCGGCATCGCGAAGACCGGCGGCAAAGACACCGGAGGCTTTTTGTGAGCGACCAGACCCCAACGACAAAGCCCACCATGATCGAATTCCGCGATGTGCATAAGTATTACGGTGACTATCACGCGCTGCGCGGGATCAACGGCACGATCCGCGCGGGCGAGTTTTTCTCGCTTCTGGGGCCGTCGGGCTGTGGCAAGACCACGCTTTTGCGCACGATTGCCGGGTTTGAAGGCATCGACAAGGGCGCGGTGCTGATCGACGCCAAGGACATGGCAAAGGTGCCCGCCAATGAGCGGCCCACCAATATGGTGTTCCAGTCCTACGCGATCTTTCCGCATATGAGCGTGGGGGAAAACGTGGGCTTTGGCCTGCGCCGCGACCCGAGGTCCAAGGACGAAAAAGCCCGCGCGGTGGAAGAAGCGTTGGAGATGGTCGGCCTCAAGGGCTATGGCGGGCGGGCGGCGCATGCGCTGTCGGGCGGGCAGCGGCAGCGGGTGGCGCTGGCGCGGGCGCTGATCCTGAAGCCCAAGGTGCTGCTGCTGGACGAGCCGCTGAGCGCGCTGGACAAGAAGATGCGCGAACATATGCAGGTGGAGCTGATCAAGCT
>JBKBQB010000051.1:0-18007 GCA_046292785.1 Paracoccaceae bacterium | reverse complement strand
AGCTTGGCCGTCAGCTCCGCCACCACATCGCCGTTTTCGGCATGAACCATGGCCAGCCCGCCCAGATCGCCCACCCGGCGGAAGGACGAAAACAGCTCGTCATCATTCACCATCAGGGCGCCCTTGTAGGCCATGAAATGCTTGAAGCTGGTGATCCCGGCCTTCACACTCTCGGCCATATCCTCCCAGACCTTCTCGCCCCACCAGGTGATCGCCATGTGGTAGGAATAATCGCAATGCGCGCGGCCCGATTTGTTGTGCCACATCTGCGCGGCATCCATCAGCCCCTGGCCCTGCCCCGGCAGCACGAAATCCACCACCATCGTGGTGCCGCCCGCCAGCGCCGCCCGCGTGCCGCTTTCGAAATCATCCGCCGAATAGGTGCCCATGAAGGGCATCTCCAGATGGGTATGCGGATCAATTCCGCCGGGCATCACATAACAGCCCGACGCATCCAGCACCGTGTCGCCCGAAAGCCCGGTGCCAATCTCCACGACCACCCCACCCTCGATCTTCACATCCGCCGCATAGCTCAGATCCGCCGTGCCGACCGCCCCCCCCATTACCCCCGGCCACCCCCCCGCCCCCCCCCATTTTTAAATTTTTAAAAAAATATCCGGGGGGCGGGGGCCCCCCCCCGGGGTCAGCCTCAGCCAACCACCTCGGCCGTCTCAAGCACTGCATGAAACAACACATCCGCCCCGGCCTGCGCCCACTGCGGAAAGATCTCCTCTGCCTCGTTGTGGCTCAACCCATCCACGCAAGGGCACATCACCATCGTTGTCGGATACACCTTGTTGATCCAGCACGCATCGTGCCCGGCGCCCGAGATCAGGTCCATATGGCTGTAGCCCAACCGCTCGGCGGCGGCGCGCACCCGGCCGACCAGCACCGGATCGAACGCGGGCGGGTCGAAAAACCCAACCACTTCGGATTCAAAGCTGCACCCAAGCGCCTCGCAGATGCGCGGGGCCACCGCCTGCAATTCGGTCACCATCGCCTCCATCACCGGCAGGATGTGGCTGCGGAAATCGATGGTGAACACCACCCGCTCCGGAATGATGTTGCGGCTGTTGGGATACACATCGATATGCCCGATCGCGCCCACCGAATTGGGCTGATATTTCATCGCAATCTCGTGCACCGCTTCGGTGATCTGCGCCAGCGCGCGGCCCGCGTTGCGCCGCATCGGCATCGGGGTGCTGCCGGTGTGCTGGCCCTTGCCGGTCACCGTGCATTGCACCCAGCGCAGGCCCTGTCCGTGCGTGACCACGCCCACATCCTTGCCCGTTGCCTCCAGAATTGGCCCCTGTTCGATGTGCAGTTCGAAAAACGCATGCATCTTGCGCGCGCCCACGGGTTCCGCGCCCTTCCAGCCGATCCGCGCCAGCTCGTCGCCAAAGCGCAGCCCCTTGGCGTCGCGGCGGTCATAGGCCCAGTCTTGTTGCAACACCCCGGCAAACACGCCGGAGGCCAGCATGGCGGGAGCAAAGCGGGTGCCTTCCTCATTGGTCCAGTTGGTCACGACGATGGGGCGTCGGGTCTTGATGCCCAGATCGTTCAGGGTGCGCACGATTTCCAGCCCGGCCAGCACGCCCAGCACGCCATCATACTTGCCACCCGTTGGCTGCGTATCAAGGTGGCTGCCGACATAGACCGGCAGCGCATCGGGGTCGGTGCCGGGGCGCAGGGCAAACATGGTGCCCATCTCGTCCACGCCCATCGTGCACCCTGCCGCCTCGCACCAGGATTGGAACAGGTGGCGGCCTTCGCTGTCCTCATCTGTCACGGTCTGGCGGTTGTTGCCCCCGGCGATGCCGGGGCCGATCTTGGCCATCTCCATGATGCTGTCCCAAAGGCGTTCGGCATCGAGACGGAGGTTTTCTCCGGGTGCTGGCATCAGCTTGCTCTCCCATGTTGACGCGGGGAGTCTTCGCACCCCTTGCGGCGAGTCGTTTTCTGACCGTATGGTCAAGTGAGAGCGCACCACAACCTGACCATCCGGTCAATATAAATCCGGCCCGCCCCATGACAGAAACTGCCCAAGTTTCGCGCAGCGCAAAAGGCAAACGCACCGAAATCCGGCGCGAAAATGAGCGTGTGATCTTGCAGGCGGCTGAAAAGGTGTTTGCCGAAGCGGGCTTTGGCGGGGCGACGATGCAACTGATTGCCGATATGGCGGGGCTGCCAAAGGCGAACCTGCATTACTATTTCCCCACCAAAGAGGCGCTGTATCGGCAGGTGGTGCGCAATATCTTCGAGATCTGGCTGCATGCCGCCGACACCTTCGACGACGCTCCCGGCCCGGTGGAGGGGATCGGCGGCTATATCGAAGCCAAGATGGCGATCTCGCGCCGCCATCCGTTCGGGTCCAAGGTCTGGGCGTCCGAGGTGATGCACGGCGCGCCGGTGATTCAGGACTATCTGGAGACCACGCTGCGCGATTGGACCACGGGGCGGATGGCGGTGATCCAGCGATGGGTGGATCAGGGCAAGATGGCGCCGGTCGATCCACGGCACCTGCTTTATATGCTCTGGTCGATGACCCAGCACTATGCCGATTTCGGCCATCAGATCGAGACGTTGAACGGCGGCAAGCCCATGAGCGATGCGCAGTGGCGCGAGGCGACCGAGACGGTGAAATCGGTGATCCTGCGCGGGATCGGGGTGGTCTAACCCACCGGCACCCACAAGATATCGTCGATACGCGGCGCGCCGGTGGCCAGCATCACCAGCCGGTCGAATCCCATCGCACAACCGCTTGCGGGCGGCATATGGGCGAGGGCGGCCAGAAAGTCCTCATCCAGCGGGTATCGTTCGCCGTAGACGCGCGCCTTTTCGTCCATCTCGGCGGCAAAGCGGCGGCGTTGCTCGGCCGGGTCTGTCAATTCGCCAAAGCCGTTGGCCAGTTCCACGCCGCAGGCATAAAGCTCGAACCGTTCCGCCTCGCGCGGATCGTCGGCGCAAGGGCGGGCCAGTGCCGCCTCCACCACCGGATAGCGGTCAAGGATGGTGGCGCGGCCATAACCCAGATGCGGCTCCACCCGGTCAGACAGGATGCGGCTGAAGATGTCGGACCATGTATCATCATCCGCCACGCGCAGGTTGATGGCGGCGGCCTGACGGGCAAGGCCGTCGCGGTCGGCGCGGCCATCGGGCGACAGCGTGGCAAGCAGATCGACACAGGCGTGGCGTGTCATGGCTTGGGCGACCGACATCCGTTCGGGCGTGGCCTGCGGGTTGCAGACCGCTTCACGAAAACGCAGGGTGTCGGTGCCAGCCGCCTGCGCGGCCAGCCGCAAAAAGGCGGCGCAGTCGTCCATCAGGGTGCTGTAATCCTGCCCGACGCGATACCATTCCAGCATGGTGAATTCCGGGCTGTGCAGGGCCCCGCGTTCCCGATTGCGCCAGACATGGGCAAAGGCGTGGATTCGGGTTTCACCCGCCGCCAACAGCTTTTTCATCGCAAATTCAGGGCTTGTGTGCAGATACAGGGCGCGCGCAGCGCCATCATTGCCGATGGCTTGCGTGGCAAAAGCGTGCAGGTGGGTCTCGTTTCCGGGGCTGGTCTGCAAGGCGGAAGGGTCAACTTCGGTGAAGTCCGCCGCCGCAAGGTGGCTGCGCAGGGCGGTTTGGATGCGGTTACGGGCCAGCAGAGCCGGGCGGCGGTCCGCGTGGCGGCTGGCCGTCCACCAGTGGTGCGCATCAGGCATCGGAACGTTCCCCCGTCTTTTTGCGCGCCTTGCGTTGAATTTCCCGTCCAGATGGGTTAGGCGCGCATCAATTCGGTGCCGGGGCTATCCTTCGGCCTCACAAATCACAAGGAAAACCTGACCGTGAAAGTCATCGCCTCATCGCTGCGCAAGGGCAATGTTGTTGAAATGGACGGCAAGCTTTACGCTGTTCTGAAAGCCGAAAACTTCCACCCCGGCAAGGGCACGCCCACCACCAGCGTCGACATGCGCCGGATTTCGGACGGGGTGAAGGTGTCGGAACGCTGGCGCACGACCGAGATGGTGGAAAAAGCCACGGTGGATGAGCGCGAGTATGATTTCCTGTATGAGGATGGCGAAGGCTATCACTTCATGGAGCCTGCCACATTTGACCAGATCGCGGTGTCGCCGGATGTCATCGGCGATGACAAGGTGTTCCTGACCGATGGCATCAAGGTGTATCTGCGCACCTATGAAGGGGTGGCGATTGCGATCGAGTTGCCGCAGCGCGTGATTGTCGAGATCACCGAGACCGAGCCGGTGGTCAAGGGCCAGACGGCATCGTCATCCTACAAACCCGCGATCTGTTCGAACGGTCTGCGGGTGATGGTGCCGCCGCACATCGGCGCTGGAACCCGGATCGAGATCAACACCGAAGATTACTCTTACGTTGGCCGCTCCAAAGACTGAGCAGGACGGTGCAGTCCTGCTGAAGCGGGCTATGCATCGTGTTGCACTGTTGATCCGGCGTTTCCGGCACAAGGCCGCTTGCAAGGCGGTGCCCTGCCTTTTTTCGCAACCAACGCCTGCCGTTATGCGTGATGCGCTCCGCATGACGGCAGCAGCGAACGGCGATTGGTGGAAGAACGCCGCATGATCCATACGCAGCGTGTCGGCCCTTGGATTCGCGGTCGGATCGGGTATTGCCTGCCTTGATGACAAGAAAGGCGTGCGGAACATGCAGCAGCGGTTCGGATTCAAGGTCGAGGCCACCGATGGGATGGCGCGCAAGGGCGTGATCCAAACCCCGCGCGGCGAGATCCGCACCCCGGCCTTCATGCCGGTTGGCACGGCAGCGACGGTCAAGGCTATGCTGCCGGAGTCGGTGCGCGCGACAGGGGCCGATATCTTGCTTGGCAACACCTATCACCTGATGCTGCGCCCGACGGCGGAACGCATTGCCAGGCTGGGCGGTCTGCACCGTTTCATGAACTGGGAACGCCCGATCCTGACCGATTCCGGCGGGTTTCAGGTGATGAGCCTTGCCGGCCTGCGCAAACTGACCGAAGAGGGCGTGCGGTTTTCCAGCCATATTGATGGCTCCAAACATATGCTGAGCCCCGAGCGCAGCATGGAGATCCAGCGGCTGCTGGGGTCCGATATCGTGATGTGTTTCGATGAATGTCCGGCGCTGCCCGCCACGGATGCCGAGGTTGCCAAGTCGATGGCGCTGTCCATGCGATGGGCGCAACGGTCGCGCGACGCGTTTGGCGACCGGCCGGGCCATGCGCTGTTCGGGATCATGCAAGGGGGCGTGACCCGTGATCTGCGCGAGGAATCGGCGCGCGCGCTGATCGACATCGGGTTCGATGGCTATGCGGTGGGCGGTTTGGCGGTGGGCGAGGGGCAGGAGGCGATGTTCGGCGTGCTGGATTACGCGCCGGGGTTTTTGCCACAGGACAAGCCGCGCTATCTGATGGGCGTGGGCAAACCCGATGACATTGTGGGTGCGGTGGAACGCGGCATCGACATGATGGATTGCGTGCTGCCGTCCCGCTCGGGGCGGACCGGGCAGGCCTGGACCCGCAGGGGCCAGGTCAATATGCGCAACGCGCGCCACATGGATGATCCGCGTCCGCTTGATGCAGATTGCACCTGCCCGGCCTGCCGCAGCTATTCCCGCGCCTATCTGCATCACGTCGTCAGGGCGCAGGAGATGATAGGTGGAATGTTGCTGACCTGGCACAACCTGCACTATTATCAAGAGTTGATGCAGGGCCTTCGCGATGCCATCGCCGTGGGTGGGCTGGCAACCTTTGTCGCCAAGTTCCATGCCGATCGGGCGCAGGGCGATATCGACCCGGTTTAGCCAATTGTCCCGGCCCCGGCTCTGGAAAGTCCTGCGCGGCACCGACTGCCGAAACTGCAAAATGACACGGAATGGATTGACACGGTTTGGCGTCTCACAGGCCAAATCTCCGGAGAAAACCGAATTTTTTCGCGGCCTGATCGAGAATTTGGTAACCTTTTCATGACTCTTGACCCTTCTGTCGGAAAAATCGGCAAAAAGTGTAAACTTTTGTGGGCTTCTTTTGCGCTGTGCTGCTATCGTGGTTGGGCAGCGCCCTGCAACACGGACCAGACGATTGAAATTTCTACATTGTTTCTGCGTTGTCGACTCGTCGCTCCGCATCCTTTGGGTCGGGGGCGATTGGGATGACTTTGCCCTGCGCAACGGCGGCAGCACAGCGCGGGCCAATGATGTGCTGGCGACCCGGCTGACGGATTACATCACCGACAGCGCCACCACAGACACGGTGGAACAGATGGTCAGGGTGGTGATCGAAAGCCAAGGCACCTTGCGGATGGATTATCGCTGCGACGGCCCTGACGAGCTGCGCCGCTTTCGGCTGACCATCAAGCCGATGAAGGATGCCCGCGTCATCATGGTGCACGAGTTGCGCGATGCCATCCGCCTGGAGACGCCAATGACGGCCTGGAGCTATGATCCGGCAGCGCGCGATCAGAAATGTTCGGTTTGCGGGCTGGTGCATGTTGCCGGCGCCGCGTGGCACGACCCGACGGAGCCGGGCAGCGGGCATCCGGCGCTGGTCTATTATACGGTGTGCCCCGCGTGCCATGATCGGATCAACGCAGCTGTGGCCGAACTTGCCCAAGGGGCGGTTCAGGGCGATGTGGGCGACGTTGCGCTGACGCCAGGGTTTAACCGGGGCTGAACGCATCACACCGGAAACGCCATAAATCCGACGGGGAATCCCGCTTGTCGTTGCGCGCGGCAAGGCGCATCATGAAAAGGTTTGGATCGTCTTTGCCTGTGGAAGGGCAGCACTGGTTGACACCCCCCGATGGACCCCCCAGATAGAAGGGCCAAAGAGGGGAAAGTCGGGATGCTGCCGAAGTTCGGGGCCGTGGCTTTCCTGCCGTGATAAGGATAATGCAAATGAGCGAGCAATTTTCCACCAGCCACCCGGTTCTGCCCCTGCGCGACATCGTGGTGTTTCCGCACATGATCGTGCCGCTGTTCGTTGGCCGCGAAAAATCGGTGCGGGCGCTGGAAGAGGTGATGCAGGACGACAAACAGATCCTGCTCTCCAGTCAGATCGATCCGACCGTCGATGACCCCGCCACCGATGGCATCTACCGCGTTGGCGTTCTGGCCAATGTGCTGCAACTTCTCAAATTGCCCGATGGCACGGTCAAAGTGCTGGTCGAAGGCAAGACGCGGGTGAAGATCACCGAATTTGTCGAAAATGCCAGCTTCTTCGAGGCAAAGGCCGAGCCGCTGTCGGAAATCCCCGGCGACGCCGCTGCGGTGGAGGCGATGCTGCGCGCGGTGGCCGATGAATTCGAACGCTATGCCAAGATCAAGAAGAACATCCCCGAAGAAGCGCTGTCGGCTGTGTCCGAGACGCGCGAGCCTGCGCGGCTGGCCGACCTTGTGTCCGGCCATCTTGGGGTGGAAGTGGCCCAGAAGCAGGCGCTTTTGGAAACGCTGGACGTGTCCGAACGGCTGGAAAAGGTTTACGGCCACATGCAGGGCGAGATGAGCGTTTTGCAGGTCGAGAAAAAGATCAAGACCCGCGTCAAAAGCCAGATGGAAAAGACCCAGCGCGAATATTACCTGAACGAACAGATGAAGGCGATCCAGCGCGAGTTGGGCGATGGCGAGGAAGGCCAGAACGAGATCGCCGAGTTGGAGACGCGGATCAGCGCTACCAAACTGTCGAAAGAGGCGCGCGAAAAGGCGGATGCCGAGCTGAAAAAGCTCAAATCCATGAGCCCGATGAGCGCCGAGGCCACGGTTGTGCGCAATTATCTGGATTGGCTGTTGGGTGTGCCATGGGGTGTGAAATCGCGCGTCAAGAAAGACCTGGGTGCGGCGCAAAAGGTGCTGGACGCCGATCACCACGGACTTGAAAAGGTGAAAGAACGCATCGTCGAATATCTGGCGGTGCAGGCGCGGTCTACCAAGCTGAAAGGGCCGATCCTGTGCCTTGTCGGCCCTCCGGGCGTGGGCAAAACCTCGCTCGGGCGCAGCGTGGCCAAGGCCACGGGGCGCGAGTTCATCCGCATTTCCTTGGGTGGCGTGCGGGACGAATCCGAAATCCGCGGTCACCGCCGCACCTATATCGGGTCGATGCCGGGCAAGATCATCCAGAGCCTGAAAAAGGCCAAGACCAACAACCCGTTGATCTTGCTGGATGAAATTGACAAAATGGGCCAAGACTTTCGCGGCGATCCGGCATCGGCGCTACTGGAGGTGTTGGACCCGGAACAAAACGGCACTTTTGTGGACCACTATCTGGAGGTGGAATACGACCTGTCCAACGTGATGTTCATCACCACCGCCAACAGCTACAACATGCCGGGCCCGCTGATGGACCGGATGGAGATCATTCCGCTGGCGGGCTACACCGAGGACGAAAAGCGCGAGATTGCGCGCCAGCACCTGTTGCCCAAGCAGATCGCGGCCAATGGTCTGAAAAAGGGTGAATTCAGCGTGGATGATGCGGCACTCACCCACGTGATCCGCTACTACACCCGCGAAGCCGGCGTGCGCAGCCTTGAGCGGGAAATCGCGAAACTGGCCCGCAAGGCCGTGACCGAGATCCTGAAGGGCAAGGCCAAATCGGTCAGCGTGGATGCAGCCAAGGTGGAGGAATACCTTGGCGTGCAGCGTCACCGCTATGGTCTGGCGGAACTGGAGGATCAGGTCGGCGTGGTCACCGGGCTGGCCTGGACCAGTGTTGGCGGTGATCTTTTGCAGATCGAAGCGCTGAAACTGCCGGGCAAGGGTCGGATGAAGACGACCGGGAAACTGGGCGATGTGATGAAAGAGTCGATCGACGCGGCGGCCTCCTATGTCCGCTCGATCAGCCCGCAGATCGGGGTCAAGCCGCCCAAGTTCGAAACGATGGACATTCACGTTCACGTGCCAGACGGGGCGACGCCCAAAGATGGCCCTTCGGCAGGTCTTGCGATGGTCACTTCCATCGTCTCGGTGTTGACCGGCATTCCGGTGCGCCGCGATATCGCCATGACCGGCGAAGTGTCTTTGCGCGGCAATGCCATGCCGATTGGCGGCCTCAAGGAGAAGCTGTTGGCGGCGCTGCGGGGCGGCATCAAGACCGTGCTGATCCCGCAGGAAAACGAAAAGGATCTGACCGAGATCCCGGACAATGTGAAACAGGGGTTGAAGATCATTCCTGTCACCCACGTTCGGGAAGTTCTGGCAGAGGCGTTGGTGCGCCAGCCAGTGGCCATTGAATGGGACGAGGCCGCAGAGGAAGCGGCGGCAGCGGCCCGGCGCGCGAGCGAAGGTGCCCCGGTGGGCCATACGGCGCATTGATTTTTCGCGCATTGGTTGAAAACTGGAAAGCGCCCCCAACCGGGGCGCTTTTTGCGTGCGGGCAAGCAGTGGCCACCGTCTTGGATCCTGTAATTCTTTGTTGTTTCTCAGTGACATTGTTCCTACTTCGTGGCTAATCTTGCAGTAAATTTGCAAGCAACCGTCAGATCGGAGCGTTCCATGTCCACAAAGACCACACCGAAACCGGGTCCAAAGGGCATCCCGGCTCCAAAGCCAAAAGCAATGGTGGATGTGGCGGCGACACCTGTCCCCGATATCGACTCCGCTGGTGGTGCTGAAGCGCGCGCCGACCGCGCCATGGCCCTTAAGCTGCGCGAATTGGTCTCCCGTGTGGCCGAGTCGACCGGCGGCAAGAAAAAAGACATCAAAGAGATTGTCGAGGCAACCCTTGCCACTTTGGGCGCCGCCCTTGCCAAGGGCGAAGAGCTGAACCTGCCCGGGGTGGGCAAGGTGCGGGTGGCAAAATCGGTCGACCGCGAAGGCCGTTCAATGATGACCCTCAAGGTGCGCGGCGTTGGCGCAGCCAAGCCAAAAGAGCCGAAAGAGGCCCTTGCAGACGCCGAAGAAGCCGTCTAGAACCCGCGTCATCGGGCGATTAGCTCAGCGGTAGAGCGCTTCGTTCACATCGAAGATGTCAGCGGTTCAAATCCGTTATCGCCCACCATCAATTCCCCAGCAAAATAACCAAACGTCTTGTTTTGCTGGGGAAATTACGTTGTGCTGTTACAAAACAGGTCTGTGATGGCAGGCGCACAACGTTACCTTTTGAACCGCGATGGTAGATTCTTTGCCCGGCTGGTGGTGCCGAAAGACCTGCGCAGCGTAGTGGGCAAGTCCGAGCTTCGGGCACCTCTTGGCCCTGATCGCAGGACTGCTATAAAGTTGCTGCCCGGCGCAGTGGCGCATCTACAGCAACAGATCGCTCAAGCTGAGCGGAAGGTATCCCCGGTCAACATACCAGCCGCCCCGGCCCGCTATCTGTTGGCCCCTGAGCAGATCGCACTGAGCCACTATCGCCAACGCCTCACCTTCGATGACGAGTTGCGGCCCCATGGAGTTCGAGGCCCGCGCTACGCTAGCTTAACCTGCTGTCCACGAAACCGGCAGAAGGTCATGCCCCGCGCCACCCGCGCCGCCGATCCTGACCTTTCGCGCCAGATCCTGAAGTCGCCCCCCCCAAAAGCCTGCTGGATCAAGCTCCGGCCATAACTTCAGGTCCGGATGTCTGGGGACCACTCGAAGCACACTTTGGCTCTGTCTCCACCTGTGCCGGCAAGAAAGCACGGATCAAGGCTTGCAAATCACAAGATCTGCCGATATCTGGCACATCTCGGGTGATTAGCTCAGTTGGTAGAGCGCTTCGTTTACACCGAAGATGTCGGCGGTTCGAGCCCGTCATTACCCACCATCATTCTATTGATAAGTAAAGTTTTCGGCTCGTTCTAGCGTAAAAACCCGAAGCGCACCCAAGTTCAGTGAACCTTATGCGACCGGGGCCGCCGACCGGTCGGGTTCATCACGCCGGTCGTTATCCGATCTTCGGCACCGTCGCTGATGACCAGATCGAGATGGACGAGGGCGTCGGCATATCCCGGCGGCATGCCGAGTGCGCTCAGGCGGGCCAACAAGGCCTCCGGTTCCAGCGCGACATGACGTACCGTCCGGCCAGCCGACGCCGAGACGACCGCCGCAATATCGTCGTAGCTTAGCGGCTCAGGCCCCGTGAGTATGGCGTCTGCATTCATCGCTGTGCCAGCCGTCAGGGCCGTCACGGCGGCGGCGGCAATGTCATCCGCGTCGATAAATCCGACCCTGCCGGTGCCGGTGGCACTGTAGATCGCGCTCTCGTTGCGGATCGTGTCGCCATGCGCCCCTTCGGTGAAATTCTGCATGATCCACGAAGGCCGCAGCACCGCCTACGCGGGCGCAGCTTGCGCGCGAGGCCGCAACGATCGTCGCGGCCCTGCGCCATTAGGGGTCTGAAGCCGGATGGCAGGCCCCGATTACTCTGCCGACCTCATAGACCACGCCCGCCAACCTTTGGCCAGCACGTAGGCAAGCAACGTCACCACAACCAGGGTGCCGTCGATCATTACGACGGCTGTCGGATTATCCGACGGCATCGGGCCGGAAACGGTTCCGATAAATCCGATGTTCATCAGCGTGACCCCAACTTTGTGGAGCAGGATCAACTCCCACAAGCCCGGCATGCGCCGTGGCCAGATCGCGAGAAGCGCGAAGAGACCGGCAAAGACCGCAAAGCCCAGCATTTGCCAGGTGCCGACGATCAGCCTGTCGGGGGGGAGCGTTCCGAACTCGGCTGCCGCATTGGCAAACGCGCCGAGGGTTGCAACCGACAGCGCGATCATCAGAAAGCGCGCGATCTTGTCCCGCGCTGCGGGAACGGGATTGGCTACATGTCGGGCCGCCATTTCGTTTTGATTCAACATGATGTCTCCTTGTGTGGTGTGCGGCCTGAGGCGGTCTGCGCCTGTGAAGCCAATGGTAGGAATGGATGGCGAAAGTGGCGGCAAGCCTGCGCAGGCGCGCCGCGCTGCCGGATCAGATCACCAGATCGCCGAACGCGGTCGCCTCGCTGAACACCGGGCGGAAGTGACCGGACAGGAACGTAGGGCACCGCTCCCGTGTTGCCGGGGCCGGAGGCCAAGGCGGCAAAGGTGGACATTGATGTGGCGACGGCGCTGGCGGCAAGGCCGCTGGCCATGCGCAGGATATCGCGGCGCGTGGGGGTCATGACAGGATCCTTTCAGGCAGGGGCTGAGCGCGGCGGCGTTCGACTTTGGCGAGCAGAACAAGACTGGACGCCAAAAGCAGCGCGCCATTCATCGGGTGGAGTGACAGAGGCAGTAGACTGCCCCCGGCGGCAAGTACGATCTGGGTCAGATAAAGGAGGCAGGTCAGTCCAGCCCACCAGCCAAAGCCACGCAGCCGGGGGATAAAGACGGCACCTGCAAGCAGCGCGAGGACCGGAACGGACAGCGCCCCTCCGACGGCCCCGTGCAGCCCCCACAACGTTTGATCGTGGAACAGGGCGCTGCCAGCGCTGAGGAACTGTGTGAGGAGGCCAAGCGGGAGCACGCGGGCAGACAGGGTGAACCAGACGGATGTGCCGCGCGACAGGTCGGCAAAGGTGTCATGTGATTTCTCCATGGGTCAGGCCGCCTTGCGCTCGGGCGCGGCGATCCAGCGGGTCAGCGTTGCGGCATAGTCGGTTCCGGCCACCTGCAACTCTGCATCCGACAGAGTCATGGCGCGGTATAGGACAAACGGCTCGGCCCAAACCAACCCACAGCGGTGCGCCATGGCCCGCAGCGGCGCAAAAAGGTCGTTCATCGAAAAGCCATTGCTGCCATCAGGGCGATAGGCTTCGGGAACATTGCCAGCCGTGGCAGCGATCATCAGGGGGATATCGGCCAACCGCCGCCCCTCATCCTCGTAGTGGATATAGAACATCCGCGTCAGCACGGCGTTTTGCCATGCCTTCAACAGCGGCGGCGCTGAATACCACTGCACGGGGAACTGCAGCACGATACGGTCAGCGGACAGCAGCCGCGCCGCCTCGGCCGCGCCGTCGCGGGTCATGTCGATCCCGTCGGGGAAGGCCGCCTGCATGTCGATCACCTCGACACCGGGCAGCGTGTTGGCGGCTTTTGTCAGGGCGGCATTGGCCCGGGACTGGGCAAGATCAGGGTGGAAGACAAGGATCAAGGTGTGGGTCATAATCATATCCTGCGTTGCGATACGAGGCAGGATGGAGGACCGAAACAAATCACTCCAATCGATTGATGATCTGATATATTATCCACCCGATGAATTTACGTAGCCTCGACCTCAACCTTCTGGTGATCCTCGACGCCCTTCTGGACGAAGCGCATGTGAGCCGTGCGGCGGACCGGCTGAACCTGTCGCAACCTGCGGCCTCCGCAGCCTTGCAACGTTGCCGCCACCTGTTCCGCGATGAGCTTCTGGAACGGGGGCGCGGGACCATGCGTTTGACAGCCAAGGCGGAAACCTTGCGCGCACCGCTGAAATCGCTGCTGGCGGGCATTGGCGATCTGGTTGACCCGATCGAGCCATCTCTCGCTGATTTGCGTCAGACGCTGCGCCTCTCGATGGCCGATTACCCGGCGATATTGGTGACCGGCCCGCTGCAGCGCGCCCTGCAAGCCTCTGCCCCGGGAATTGACCTGATTATCCAACCCTGGCACGGCGCCGAAGCTGCGGCGTCTGCGCTGATCGCCGGATCAACCGATATTGCCATCTCTGTCTTTTCCAGCGCCCACGATGATATTCACCAACAGGAGCTGCTGACCGAACATTATGTCCTTGCCCTGCGCGTCGGCCATCCGGCAATCGAAGGTTTCGATCTCGACCGCTGGCTTGCGTTCCCACATATCCTCGTGTCGGGAAAGGGCGAGGCGCGCAGTCCGCTGGACACCGAACTCGCCCGGATTGGCCGCACCCGGCGGATCGGGCTGGTTCTGCCGAGTTTTGGTCTCGTGCCGCCCCTTTTGCAGGGGTCAGACATGATCGCGATGCTGCCATCGCGCATCGTCGCGGACCGACAGGGCCTGATCAGCCTCCCCGTGCCCATTGCCGTCGCGGGCTTCCTGCTTCAACTGGGCTGGCACCGTCGCAGGACCAAGGACACGGGCCTGCGGCATGTGGCGGATCTGTTGGCGCACCTGTTAAGATAGGTTTGCCCGTTGTCCGGCTTTCTCGGCGGTAGCGTCTCTGCGGACGAAGTGCGGCCCCTCGTGCGCCATAATGAAGTGATCGGCCTATTGCTGCCGCTTAGACAGCCGGTGCGCTGCGGGGCAGCGTTCCCGAAAGCTGCCGCCCAGGCTTGACAGCGCTCCATAGAAAGAAAATGTCGGTGGCGCACCCCCACCAACGACGGTGTTCTGATGACGTCTATAGGCACAAAGGACATGGAGCTTGTGTGTGTGCCGCAACTACGTTTTGCTCAAAGAACTCCGCGCATGGCAGTTTAGCTTAGGGTCAGGACCCATTGATTTACTTGAGGCTTCTGTCGCTGCGTGATTCAAGGTCCCGAACTGACGGGGGCGGTGATGAGCAATCTTTTCTGGCTGACAGACACGTAGATGGCCCGGCTTCGGCCGTTCTTCCCGAAGAGCCATGGCGTGCCTTTGGTTGATGATCCCGTTGCCCGGCAACGGTTTGCTTGCAAACCGTGAGAGGGGGCCTGTGCTGAGCGGCATTATCTTCATCAATCGCAATGGCTTGCGGTGGCGCGATGCGCCCAAGGAGTATGGCCCGCCGAAGACCTTGTACAACCGTTGGAAGCGGTGGGGGGACATGGGGGTGTTCGCCCGGATCATGCAGGGTCTGGCCTCCGAGGCGGCCGTTCCGAAGACGGTGATGATCGACGTGAGCAGGCATGCGCCATTGGTCCGAGCATGCCTGCGCAAGTACCTGAAGGCACATCGCACGGCGACCAGCCTGCGGGCAAAAAAGGGGGGGGCGACGACCAGCGGGGCCGTCTGATCGGCCGGACCAAAGGCGGCATGAACACCAAACTGCATGCCGTCACCGATGCGCAAGGTCGTCCGATCCGGTTCTTCATGACCGCAGGCCCCCCTCTCAGCGATGCACGCATCGCCTGCCGGGCAGCGGGTCAGCGACTACATTGGGGCAGCGGCTCTGCTGGGCAGATTGCCAAAGGCGGAGTGGCTGCTGGCCGGTGGCACGAATGTAAAAATGCGAAAGGCTGACGGCTGGCTGCGCCTTACGTACCATGGATGTGTTGCCGTTCGAACCCCTGTGGGCCTGCCGATTTCCAACCCTCGATATGGCTTTGAAGGCCGTCGCAGACGACATCGATGGGCGCCTCGGTTGAGTTTATTGCGTCAACAGTGATCCCCCATTCATCGTGACCGAGAGGTTCCAGGTTGGCATGCTGACTGTCTGCCAACGCCGGATTCATGAAATGGTCGGGCCGTCCCTGCATTCGGACTCGGGTTTGCTGCAAGCCAAGTTCCAGTTGGACGAAGAACACCGGACCCTGCCAGCGCAGAATATCCCGGTAGCTTCGTCGCAGGGCCGAACAACTTGCGATGCAGCCAGCGGGGTCCTCGTGCCGCCCATGTGCGACTGCCTGCAACCATGGCAGGCGCATCGCGTCATTAAAGGCGATGCCCGCTGCCATGGCGGCTTTGTTTTCGGCCGGGTGCAGGCTGTCGCCCTTAAGAAAACGCCAGCCGAGCCTTTGCGCCAGCGCAAAACCAACTATGGATTTTCCACAGCCGGAAACACCCATCACCACAATTCTGCGCCCGGTCATGTCAGCAAGGCAATGGGCCACATCACGATTTGCGGGAAAGCCGCAACGAGAATGGCTGCCCCCAGACTGATGGCATAGAAAGGCAGGCTGGCGATGACCAGCCGCTCGGTCGGGATCTTGGCGACATAGGCGGTGGCAAACAGGCAGGTGCCGACAGGCGGGGTTGCAAGGCCGATGGCCAGGCAGGTGACCATGAAGATCAGAAAGTGCATCGGATCAACGCCAGAGGCCACGGCCGCAGGCATCAGCACCGGGATCAGCATCAGTGCAGCCGCGACAATATCCATCAACATGCCGACGATCAGGAATATCACCCCCATCATCAGCAGGGTCACAAAAGGCGATCCGCTGACCAATGACAGAATTCCGGATGCCTTTTGCGGCAACAGATCCACGGTGAAGATAAAGGTCGCCGCCGATGCCACCATCAGGATCAACAGCACCGTGCCTGCCAGTTGCCCGGCCTTGATCGCCAGTTCAATAAAGTCGCGCCAGCCGATTTCGCGGTGGACAAGGCCGCCCACAAGCAGCGTGTAGATTACGGCCAGTCCCGCACCTTCGGTCGGGGTGACAATGCCTGAAAACATGCCGGTCAGGATAATGACCGGCGCACCGACGGATGGCAGCGCACGCAGCATCGACCGGGCAAACCGCGTGCGGTCAAAACCAACAACGGTGCCATAGCCCCGCTTGCGCGAAACGACATAGTTGTAGATCGCCAGCGACCCGGCCAGAAGGATACCCGGCCCAAGGCCTCCGGCCAGCGCCGCGCCCACCGATTGCCCTGCTGCCGCAGCGGCAACAATAATCAGGATCGACGGAGGCACCAAGGTGGCCAGTGTCGCTGTGATAAGCGTCAGTGCCGCTGAATAGGGCAAGGGATATCCGCGCGACGTCATCGACTTGATGGTGATCGGCCCCAGGCTGGCAATATCGGCCACCGATGAGCCGGAGATGCCACCGAACACGAACGAAGAGGCGATGTTCACATGCCCCAAGCCGCCACGGAACCGACCGACCATCGCCTCGGCCGCATCGAAGATGCGTTCGGACAGCCCGCCGCGTTCCATGATCTGGCCGGCCAGAATGAACAACGGCACGGCGATCAGCAGGAATGAGTTGATGGATGTCGCCAGCGTCTGGGTGATCATCGACATCGGCAGGCCATACAGCTGCAAGGTGATGACCGTGCCAAGCCCAAGGGCGACCGCCAGCGGCACGCCAAGGGCTGCCAACACCCCAAAGCACAACAGAAGGGTCAGGCTCATTTTTGGCGCTCCTTGATGGCATTGGTGTATTCGCTGCCCTGCAACCCGTGGATCAGCGCGCCCAGAACGGCCAGAACCGACCCAAGCACCAGTGGCAAGGTGGCAAGCCACATTCCGACCCGCAGGATGGGTGAGGTTTCGCCAAAGCGGATCTGCTGGGCCAGCAACTGCCAGCCATGCCAGGCCACGATCACAAACAGACACGCCGCCGTCACCGCCGGGATCAGGTCGACAATCCGGCGCGCGCCGGGCCGGGTGACAAGGTCGGCAAACAGCGTCACCGCCGGATGCTGCCCCTTGCGGAAACTGGCGGCCACGCCGAACCAGATGGTCCAGATGAACAGGAAACGCGACAATTCTTCGGTCCAGGGGACTGAATTGCCCAACAGGCGCGAGACGACTTGTAGGGCGATCAGGCAGATCATGCCGGAAATGGCGATCAGCAGCACCCTGTCCACAAGCCACCAGATCCATCGGTCGATGGTTTTCATGATCCGTCCTCCCGTTGGGCGGTGTTCATCTGTCAACCCGCAGCGGCGGGTGGCAGGCCGGGGCGGCAAACAGGCCCCGGCCAATTTAGCAGGTGTCAGTTTGACACGAAATCCACGCTCTTTTTCATGAACTCAGGCGTGATCTGCGCTTCGAATTGCGGATAGATGCCGCGCGCAATTGTCTGGATCTTTTCCAGTTCGCCGTCGGCCAGCTGGTGCACCTGCATGCCAGCCTCTTGCAGCTTGACGATGATCTCGGCCTCGGCCGCGATTTCCTGCGCGTCGCGCTCCGCGATCATTTCGGCGGCGGCCTCCTGCACGGCGGCATGGTGATCGGCGGGGATCTTGTCCCACGCCGCCATCGACAGACCGACAAGGAAGCTGTCGGCCAGATGCTGCGTGATGTTCAGATGGCCCTGCACTTCGTAGAGACGGTTGTTGAACGGCACTTCGACCGGGTTTTCCTGCCCGTCGATCGCCTTGAGTTGCAGTGCCGAATAGACTTCGGAGAAAGCCATTGGTGTCGGGTTGGCTCCCAGCGCCTGAAACAGGCTGACGAACAACGGGTTGTTCGGGGTGCGCAGGTTCAGGCCTGCAAA
>JBKBQB010000050.1:3644-20286 GCA_046292785.1 Paracoccaceae bacterium | reverse complement strand
CCGCACCGCACGCTCGCGAAACTCAGGCGAATAGGGCTTCGAGGTCTTCTTCTTTTGTGCATGTTCCATAACGGGAAATTCTCCGAGAGTTTTGCCCTCCGGTAAACCCGGGGCGGTTCACTGCTCGTAGGGGTGTCCGGCAATTCCGCGCCAGCGCTCTGCGAACCGCTCAGCATAGCAGTTGTCACAGCCGGGACCGACCTTGGTGCAGCCTGTCACCGGGTTCCACGTCGCGTCCGTCCATTCGATGTCTGACTTCTGGGCCAACTGCTCGCCTCACCGCTTTTTGGCGATGCTAACACGCAGTTGAGTCAGCACAAAGCACGAACGGCCGCTGTGCCGGGATTGGTTGCCAGCTGCAGCCGAACTGCAGCGCAGCGGACAGCGTTCGATCTCTGTTCCATCCGCCATGCAGATGGATTTACCAAATCGCATGCATCACGGATTTCAAAAGATCGATTTAAAACAAATACTTGAGGCTGTTCACCGGAACGGAGGCGGTTAACAGGTCGGGAGAATACCGCCCTTGAGAGAACGCGTCCGGGCCTCACGGCGCGCGGGCCGGTTAACAGCCCCACCGGCATAACCCTCGAATACAACGGAAAAATCCGGACGCAGCCGGATCGGGAGAACGCTTTCGCAAGGGCAAGTGGCGGAGAGGGTGGGATTCGAACCCACGGTGGGCGCAAACCCACAACGGTTTTCGAGACCGCCCCGATCGACCACTCCGGCACCTCTCCGCGTTTGGTGTGATCTTCGTGGCGCGGTTCCTATCTGTCCTTGGCGGCGCTGGCAAGCCCTCATTCGTGCAAATTGTCTCGGCGGTTCAGTGCCGTTCACGCGGGCGTGCTGCGGGTCGGCTTGGCAAGTGGGTCCGAAACCACTACCTGTTTGGTCAACGCTCCTTTCTCTCACAGGTTTGCCATGTTTGCGCCGTCTGCACTTGTCCCTCTTGGCTTTTCCTTGGTTGTCGGCCTTGTGCTTGCGCTGTTGCCGATTGGAAATGCGCCGTTACGGGCACAGACTGTGACCGGCCAAGTGTCAGCGACGGCCGATCCTGAACGGATTGCTGCCCTTGCCGATACGCTGTTGATGGGCGACATCATGGCGGTGATGCGCGAAGAGGGGCTTGAGTATGGCCGGAGTCTGGAAGCGGAAATGTTTCCCGACAAGGGAGGTGCAAAATGGGAGGCGGTTGTTACGCTGATCTATGACAGCGGCATCATGCGCAGCCGGTTTGAAACCGCGTTGGCACAATCGCTTGCGGGGGCAGAAGCGGAACTTTCAAACGTTGAGGCGTTCTTTGGCTCGGCTCAGGGGCAGACAATTCTGAAGCTTGAAATCGAAGCGCGGCGCGCCTTGCTGGCTGACGATGTCGAAGATGCGGCAAAGCTGGCTTGGGAAGATCTGAGCGCTGCCGGGGGCGCGCGCGTTGACAAGCTGACGCGCTTTGCCGAGGTCAATGATCTGATCGAATCGAATGTGATGGGTGCAATGAACGCCAACTTGGCCTTCTATCGCGGGCTGTCAGAAACCGGCGCTTTCCCGCAAGAAATGACCGAAGAGCAAATGTTGAGCGACGTCTGGAGCCAAGAGCCTGATGTGAGAGCGGAGACCACGGATTGGTTGTTTCCGTTCCTGTCGTTGGCGTATCAGCCGTTGTCAGACGAAGATCTGGATGCCTATATCGCCTTCTCCGAGACGACCGCCGGACAAAAGCTGAACGCGTCGCTGTTCGCGGCGTATGATGCGGTTTTCACCAAGATCTCCTATGATCTGGGACGCGCTGCGGCCAGCCAGATGCAGGGCGAAGATATATGAAGGTGGCAGGGGCCTGTCGGCTTTTTGTAACTGGCGCCCTTTCGATGGCATGGCCGCTTGGCCCCGTTGCTGCGGCGACACCAGAGTGGACGGCCAAGAAATGCGCGCTTTACACACAAGCGTGGGACGCTTTGGCTGCGGGAGGTGGCGTTGCGGATATTGGCGCTGAATTCCTTGCGCGGCATGCGGCGTTTCTGGCATCGGGCTGCACTGCGCGGGCCGATATCTGCCCTGTAACCCCGGCGGAATTCGACCTCGCCGACAAGCTGTCGCTCATGGCGGTGGCAGAGGGAATGGCAGGGTCGTTTTTACCCTTTGCCTGCCGCTGAACAAGCTGGGAAACGCCGAGCCGACCCTTGACTCGGCGCCGGAATTTCCCGATAAGCGCCCATCCCGGCATAGATGCGAATCTTGGCCGGGTTCGATATTTGAAATGACGCCTCTGTAGGGGCGCGCTGTCCGAAGGCGGGGTTGCCCCACCAACACCCTGAATTGGGGGCCGCAGGACGCGGATGATGAAAAGGAAAGACCCATGTTCGCGGTCCTGAAGACTGGCGGAAAGCAATACAAGGTGCAGGCGGGAGACGTTCTGCGCATTGAAAAGCTGTCCGCAAATGCTGGTGACAAGATCCAGTTCAATGACATCCTGATGGTCGGTGGCGAGTCCGTGACCGTTGGGGTTCCCTTTGTCGCGGGTGCTGCGGTTCAGGCCGAGGTGATCGCGCAGATCAAGGGCGAAAAGGTCATTCACTTCGTGAAGCGCCGTCGGAAACATTCGTCGCAGCGCACCAAGGGTCACCGTCAGCATCTGACGCTGGTTCGTGTGACCGACGTTCTGGCCACCGGCGCCGACAAGTCGGGTGTTGCAGCTGCCACCGGCACCGCCGATGCGCGCCGCGCCGCCCATAACGCCTCGGCAGCGCCAGCTGCCGAAGCCCCCGCCAAGCCCAAGCGCGCCAAAAAGGCCGCCGAAGCTGCTGCTGAATAAGGAGTAGTATCCATGGCACACAAGAAAGCAGGCGGCTCATCCCGCAACGGTCGCGACTCTGCTGGTCGTCGTCTGGGCGTGAAACTGTTTGGCGGCCAGCACGCCATTCCGGGAAACATCATCGTGCGTCAGCGCGGGACCACATGGTTCCCCGGTGAAGGCGTTGGCATGGGCGTGGATCACACCCTGTTTGCCACAGTCGAGGGCAAGGTGACGTTCAAGAAGGGAATGAAGGGTCGCACTTTTATTTCCATCCTCCCGCTCGCGGAGGCAGCCGAGTAAGCCGAAACTTTACATTTGATGTGTAGAGAAGGGATCGGCCGAAAGGCCGGTCCCTTTCGTTTTTTCTGCTTGTTTTTGGTAGCTTGCAGGGAACAGTTCATGCTTCTGCCATGTTGTTGTGGCAGAAGGAAGCCGAGGCGTCTGCATCCGCAGAAGCGCCTTGACCAATGACCATTGCCGGGCCATGTCGGCCCGTCATGCGCTTCATAGGAGGGAAGCCATGACTTTGGACGTGATCGGTGCGACGTTGCCCCAAAGCGTGATCGATGCTGGCACATTCGTGCTTCGCCCGGTGCGCAAGTCAGATTCCGGACTTTTTGCGATGTTTGCGGGCGATCGCCGCGTCGCCGAGGCGACCCGTTCCATTCCCCATCCACTGCCCCCGGGCGCGGCCGACGCGTTCGTTACCCGCGCCATCAAGCACCCTGCAGATGAAGATATCTGGGTCATGGATGGGCTGCAAAGCGGCCTGCCGGAAGTGTTGGGGGTGATCAGCCTGAAGCGCATGGATGTGGCAAAGTATCATCGCGACCAGTCCGAAGTCGGTTATTGGGTTGCACCTGCCTTCTGGAATCTGGGCATCGCCTCTGCCGCGGTGCAGGCGTTGGTGGCTGCGAACCCACAAGCCAACCGCACCATATTTGCCGAAGTGTTCCAGGACAATCCGGGATCGGCCCGTGTGCTGACCAATGCCGGATTTCAGTATTTGGGCGATGCAGAAACATTCAGCGTGGCGCGCCATGCGCGGGTGCCGACCTGGACCTATATCCGCAAGTTGGCATAGGACGGTGGGGCAATCGGCAGGCATCTGGCTTCAGACGGCGCGGCTTCGGCTGCGCCCTTTGACGCTTGCGGACGAAGCGGGCGTCATCGCCGGGTTGAACGACCCGGAAATCGCTTGCTGGCTTGCAACCACACCCTTTCCGTATCCCGCCGCCGCATTCCGCAAGTATGTTGCGACCTCATCCGAGGGTGAAACATTCGCAATCTACGATGACGCTGGTTTCGCGGGGCTGATCGGTGGTGGGGCCGAGCTTGGGTTCTGGGTTGCCCGCCGGGCACAAGGGTGCGGTTATGCGCTTGAAGCAGCGATCGGGCTGTTGCACGCAGTCTTTGAATTTTATGCGGGTCCGGTCAGATCTGGCTACTTTGTGGGCAATGCTCCGTCCGCCAAGGTGCTGACACGCCTGGGATTTACGAACGCCGGGCAAAGTCTCAAGCTTTGCCGCGCGCTTGGGCAGGACATGCCCCATGTGGATCTGGTGCTGACCCGCGCCGCATTTCACGTCCTGCACCCGCCCAGGATCACACCGGGCGCCTGATCGGTTTTGCCAAGGATCGCCACCGCTTGCCACGCGCGCTTGAGGTGTGTCCCCTGATCCTGTATCGCAAGATCAACTGTGCATGACACGTTCCACCGTTTTTTCTGAAAGCCTGATGACATGAAGTTCCTCGACCTCGCCAAAGTCTATATCCGCTCGGGCGGCGGTGGGGGCGGCTGCGTGTCGTTCCGGCGTGAAAAGTTCATCGAATTCGGCGGCCCTGATGGCGGCGATGGTGGCAACGGCGGCTCGGTCTGGGTCGAGGCAGTCGATGGTCTGAACACGCTGATCGACTTTCGCTATCAGCAGCACTTCTTTGCCAAATCGGGCCAGCCCGGCATGGGGGCGCAACGCACCGGCAAGACTGGCGAAGACATCGTGCTGCGCGTGCCGGTCGGCACCGAAATTCTGGACGAGGATGAAGAAACCATTATCGCCGACCTGACCGAGGTGGGGCAGAAGGTCATTCTGGCACAGGGCGGCAATGGCGGCTGGGGCAACCTGCGGTTCAAATCCTCGACCAACCGCTCGCCCGCCCGCGCCAATCCGGGGCAGGAAGGGGTGGAACGCACGATCTGGCTACGGCTGAAATTGATCGCCGATGCCGGGTTGGTGGGGCTGCCGAACGCGGGCAAATCCACATTCCTTGCCGCTGTGTCGAACGCCCGGCCCAAGATCGCCGATTACCCATTCACCACATTGATCCCCAACCTTGGGGTTGTGGGCGTGGATGGGGCCGAATTCGTCATGGCCGATATTCCGGGCCTGATCGAGGGCGCTTCTGAGGGGCGCGGCCTTGGCATCCAATTTCTGGCCCATGTGGAACGGTGCAAGGTTCTGCTGCATCTGGTCGATGGCACATCGAGCACGATCACCAAGGACTACAAAACCATCGTGACCGAGCTGGAGGCATATTCCGAGGTGCTGGGCGACAAGGCCCGCATTGTGGCGCTGAACAAATGCGATGCGATGGACCCGAAGCAGATTTCCGACCGCAGGCGCGCGCTGGAAAAGGCCAGCGGCGGGCCGGTTCATGTGATTTCGGGCGTGGCGGGCAAAGGCTTGCAGGACGTGTTGCGCGACATCTACCGCACGGTTCAAGGCGAGGCTCCGGAAGTGGAGGCTGGCCCGTGGCAACCCTGACCCACCTGCAGGCTCCCGATATCCGGGCCGCCAAGCGGCTGGTGGTCAAGATCGGCTCTGCTTTGCTGGTAGACCGGACAACCGGGCTGAAACAGGGCTGGCTGGCGGCACTGGCGACGGATGTGGCGGAAGCCAAAAGTCGCGGCACCGATGTGGTGCTGGTGTCATCAGGCTCCATCGCTCTGGGCCGCAAGGTGCTTGAGCTGGGCGATGGCGTGCTGACGCTGGAGCAGTCCCAAGCAGCGGCAGCGGTCGGACAGATCCGGCTGGCCCGCGCCTATCAGGAGGTGCTGGCCACGCATGGGATCATCACTGCTCAAGTGCTTGTCACGCTGGAAGACACCACGGATCGCCGCAGATACCTGAACAGCCGTGCTACGATGGCAACCCTGTTGGGTTTGGGCGTGGTGCCCATCGTGAATGAAAATGACACGGTGGCGACCGACGAGATTCGCTTCGGTGACAACGATCGACTGGCGGCGCAGATCGCGGTGACCGTGGGGGCGGATCAGCTGATCCTGTTGTCGGATGTGGATGGATTCTATTCCGCCAATCCCAAGGAAGACCCGAGTGCCGAGCGCTTTGATCTGGTGGAACATATCACGCCCGAGATCGAGGCGATGGCGGGCGACCCGATTTCGGGCCTGTCCAAGGGCGGGATGAAGACCAAATTGCTGGCCGCAAAGACGGCCGTGGCGGGTGGTTGTGCGATGGCGATCATGGAAGGATCGGTGTTGCGTCCCTTGTCTGCGCTGGCCAGCGGCGCACCGCGCACATGGTTCGTGGCGCAGGCCGATCCGCAACTGGCGCGTAAACGTTGGATCAATGCGATGAAGCCGCGGGGGGAACTGGTCTTGGATGCCGGCGCCGTTGTGGCGCTGCGGGCGGGCAAATCCTTGTTGCCGGCGGGTGTGACGCGGGTTATCGGCACGTTTGGCCGGGGTGAGCCGGTATCGATCCTGTCGCCTGAAGGCGTGGTGCTGGGCAAGGGGCTGGTGCGCTACACGGCCGAAGAGGCGCGAGCGATTGCCGGGCATCGGTCAGGCGACATTGTGTCGCTTCTGGGGTATCAGGGCCGGGCGGCGCTGGTGCACAGGGATGATATGGTGGTCTGACCCCTGAGCGCCGGGGGCTCTGCCCCCGGACCCCCGGGATATTTGTGAACAGATGAAAGGGCTTGCGCGATGGATGGGCAGAGCATCACCTTGATGGAGAAGATCGGGATTGCCGCGCGCGAGGCGGCAGCGGAGCTTGCCTGTGCCACGCCGGAACGCAAGCAAGCGGCGCTGATCGGCGCGGCAGAGGCGGTCTGGGCGGGACGCCAGTCCATCATGGATGCGAATATGCTGGATCTGGAGTATGGCAAGCAAAAAGGGCTTGGCCCGGCGATGCTTGACCGGCTGATGCTGGATGAGCGACGTATTTCCGGGATCGTCGATGGATTGCGCGCGATTGCCGGCCAGCGCGACCCCGTCGGGCGGGTGTTGGCGGAATGGGACATGCCGTCGGGACTGCACATCCGGCGGGTGGCGACGCCTTTGGGTGTGGTGGGCGTGATCTATGAAAGCCGACCGAATGTGACCGCCGATGCAGGTGCCCTTTGCCTGAAGGCCGGCAATGCGGTGATCTTGCGGGGCGGGTCGGAGAGTTTTCATTCGTCTGGCGCGATCCATGTTTGCATGGTTGAGGGACTGCGCACTGCGGGCCTGCCCGAGGCGGCCATCCAACTGGTCCCGACGCGCGACCGCGAGATGGTATCGGCCATGCTGGGGGCAGTGGGCCATATCGATGTGATCGTGCCACGGGGTGGCAAGGGACTTGTGGGGCTGGTCCAGCGCGAGGCACGCGTGCCGGTTTTTTCGCATCTGGAGGGGATTTGCCACGTTTACGCTGATGGCGACGCTGATCTGGACAAGGCGCGGCGCGTGGTGCTGAACGCCAAGACCCGACGCACCGGGATTTGTGGTGCTGCCGAGTGCTTGTTGATTGATCGGGCGTTTTACGCGCGCCATGGCGCGGTGTTGATCGAGGATCTGATGGCAGCAGGCGTTGAGGTGCGGACCGAAGGCGAACTGCTTGGGGTGCCGGGCACGGTGGCGGCCGCGCCGGAAGATTTCGGGCGCGAGTTTCTGGACATGATCATCGCGGCAAAGCTGGTCGATGGGGTGGACGGTGCGATTGCCCATATCAGGCGTTACGGGTCCAACCATACCGAAAGCATTCTGACCGAGAATGACGAGGCGGCTGACAGGTTCATGGCGCGGCTGGACAGCGCGATTTTGATGCGCAACGCCTCGACCCAGTTTGCCGATGGCGGTGAATTCGGCATGGGCGGCGAGATTGGCATCGCCACCGGCAAGATGCATGCGCGCGGCCCGGTGGGGGCAGAACAATTGTGCAGCTTCAAGTATCTTGTGCGCGGGGATGGCACCTGCCGGGCCTGAGCATCGCCGCCTGTCAGAACGACAGCCGCACCGCAGTTTCGTCAACCTCGACCGTAAGACGGCGGTGTTGACGCGAGATTTCATCGCGCAGCAAGGCAAAATGAACCTGAGCGGGGTTGATCTCGACCGCGGCGGCGGGATTTGACAGCAGTTCCCAAAGGTCCGCATTGATGCGAAGGCGGGCCGCCTCGCCGCGCAATGTCCATCGCGACTCGCCCCGGTCGATCGACAAGGTGCCACCGTGTGGCATGGCGCTTTCCAGACACAGGATGGTCAGAAAGGCCAGCTTCACCTCACGCCGGGACAGATCAGGAGGGGATTGCCAATCCATCGTCAGGCGACTGCCGCGTGTCAGATCGGTCAGTATGCTTGCCACCTCGGCCCGGCTGATGCGTTGATCGCTGGCGCCTGCCGCGCCGAAGGCCACGCGAAAAAAACGGATACGCGCATTGGCATTGGCCACGCTGTCCACGATCAATGCAAGTTCCGGGCTGCTGCCCATACCGTCCATCATCAAAAGCTCTACCCCATTGCCGATGGCGCCGATCGGGCTGATAAGGTCGTGGCAGATGCGCGAACCGAGCAGGGCGGTCAGATCAGGTTTGTCGGACATGGGCAGATTCCTGATAGGGAAGGGGAAGGCGGATGAACACACTACTGGAACCGGGCATGATGGTTCGACACCCCGACCGGGCGGATTGGGGGGTAGGGCAGGTGCAATCAAACATCGGCGGGCGCATCACTGTGAATTTCGAACATGCGGGCAAGGTTGTGATCGATGGGCGTCAGATCGCGCTGGTCCTGATCTTTGGCCTGTAGCATGATACATTCCATAGAGCGCACGGGCGGGGCGATGTTCAACCATGAAATGTCCTGTCAGACCGGCTTGCTTCCCATTGCGGTTGCCTTGGCTTGTTCATGCTTTTATCCCCATCATTATTAATTGAAGGTTAAATCTGCGGGTGGAAACGGTTCCAGTGATCAAGAAGCTGACGGAAGATCGCTATGAGGCACGTCTGGCCGATCAAGATGATGACATCCTGTCGGCGCTGCGACTGCGATACCGGGTGTTTGTCGAAGAAATGGGCGCCGAGGGTCCGGGCGTTGACCACGCATCAAGAACGGAGCGCGACGAATTTGACGCGATTTTCGATCATCTGGTGCTGGTAGACCGCACCCGTGATCCGGGTTTGGGGGATCACGTTGTCGGGGTTTATCGGCTTTTGCCCTGCGACCGGATGCCGGGGATCGGACGCTTTTATTCAGAAAGCGAATTCGACCTGAGCCTGCTCAAGTCCTCTGGACGCCGGCTGCTGGAATTGGGGCGGTCTTGCATCCATGCCGATCATCGTGGCGGCACCGGCATGTTCCTTTTGTGGAATGCGCTTGCACGCTATGTGCTGGAGCGTGATATCGATATATTGTTCGGTGCCGCCAGTTTTCCGGGTACCGATCTTGTCGAACTGTCAGTTCCTTTGTCTTTTCTCCACCACGCGCATCTTGCGCCACCATCCCTGCGGGTGCGTTCGCATGGCGTGGGTGCGGGAAAGGTTCATTTGCTGCCACCGGAAAAGGTGGATCGGCGTTCCGCACTGGCCGCGACGCCGGCGTTGATCCGGGCATATCTGCGATTGGGGGGCTTTGTGGGTGAAGGCGTCTTTGTCGATCACGCCTTCAACACCACAGATGTCTGTCTGGTGATGGACACCCATCAAATGAGTCAGAAACACAAGGAATTCTATATCCGGAAGGGCGAGGCCGGATGATCTGGCACGGCGACCTGCCGCCGAAGGTGCCTGTTTCTGGCAGCGGTTGGCTGCGCGTTGCCGTTCGGGCAGCTGTGCTGGGTCTGGTGACCTATGGCGGGCTGATCCTTTTGCTGGCCGTCAGATTTGTGGAATGGCCGGTGTTTGGCATGAGCCGCCCCTGGACGCCCCGGATAACCCAGGCGGTCTGCCGGACTGCGGTGACCATCATGGGCATTTCGCTATCAGTGCGCGGGTCTCCGATGCGGCATCGCGGGGCGATGGTGGCCAATCATGCGTCCTGGCTTGATATTTTTGCATTGAACGCCTGTGCGCCGATGTATTTCGTGGCGAAGTCCGAAGTCTCCGGCTGGGCGGGAATTGGGTGGTTGGCCCGCGCGACGGGTACCGTCTTCATCGCCCGCAAGGGCACTGAGGCGAGGCGCCAGCAGCAGGTGTTCGAAGACCGATTGCGCGCCGGTCACCGCCTGATGTTCTTTCCCGAAGGCACCTCAACCGACAGCAGACGGGTTCTACCCTTCAAATCAACGCTCTTTGCGGCCTTTTTCACGCATGGCATGGAAGCGGTGATGCATATTCAGCCGGTCACTGTGGTGTATCGCCCCCCTGTCGGGGTTGATCCGCGGTTTTATGGCTGGTGGGGTGGCATGACCTTTGCCGGCCATTTGGTCACGGTTCTGGCCGCCCGCCAGCAGGGCAGCGTTGAGGTCATCTTGCATCCGGATGTTCCGGTGGATGCCTTTGCGAACCGTAAAGACCTTGCGGCTTATTGCGAACGGGTGATCGCCACCGCCCATCCAGATCCGGCGCGGTCTGCCGCCCCATGACCACAGCCTGTTCAGCCCAGCGGGGCCAACAGTATCTTCAATGCGGCCACCGGATCGTCGGCGCCCCAGATTTCCGACCCGATGCCAAAGAAATCCGTTACCGGGCCAAAGCGTGCAACCAGATCCACTGTCAACGCGCCTTCGGCAATGACCGGCACCTCGATCATTTCCGACCACCATTCGAAAAGGTCGAAATCTGCCTGCTGGCCCTGACCCAGCGTTGACTCTCCGATTGCGCCAAAAGCCACATAATCGGCCCCGCCTTCGCCTGCACTGATCCCTTCATGCCGGGTGGTGCCGCAATAGGCTCCGACGATAGCATCGGCCCCCAGATCCTTGCGGGCCTTGCGCACGCTGCGCGCGCCGTCTGTCAGGTGAACACCGTCCAAACCCAGACGCTCGACCAGCATCATGTGGCTGTCGATCACGACCGCAACGTCGCGCGCATGGGCCACTTCGCGCAGGACGTCGCCGGCGCGCAACAGGTTGTCTTCTTCCTTGCTGGCAAGTGCGATGCGAAGGCAGGCCACTTCCACTGCGTCCAGCACGGCGGCCAGACGGGTCGGGAAGACATCCAGATCAAAGCTGGGCGGGGTGATCAGGGTGATTTGCGGGCGGTCTTCAGCGGCCATGACATGTCCTCGTGGCGGGTTTTGGCTGGCTTACCAGCCTTTGTGCGGCTTGACCATGTCTTGCCCGCAAGGGTCGGCTGGCGTAACAGGCCCTCTAAAACCTGGGGTGTCCCGCATGATCGAACCTGCCTTCATCCTCGTCCGCCCGCAGATGGGGGAAAACATCGGGGCCGCCGCCCGTGCTATGCTGAACTTCGGGCTGACCCGGATGCGGATTGTAGCCCCGCGCGACGGCTGGCCCAACCCGAAGGCGGTGGCGATGGCCTCGGGTGCCGGGCGGGTGCTGGATCAGGCGGGGCTGTTTCCAGATGTGGCCGGGGCGATCGGCGATTGCGACTATGTCTTTGCCACCACCGCCCGCCCGCGCGAGCTGGTCAAGCCGATTGTCACGCCCGAACGCGCCATGCAGATGGCGCGGGCGATGGCAGCTGAGGGGAAAAAGGTCGGCGTGCTGTTCGGGCCGGAGCGGGCGGGGCTGGAGAATGACGATGTGGCCTTGGCCAATGCCATTGTGACGGTGCCGGTCAACCCCGAGTTTCCCAGCCTGAACCTGGGCCAATGCGCCCTGCTAATGGGCTATGAATGGCGGCGGCAGACGGTGGAGGTGCCCGCGCAGGTGATGGAACTGGCGCGGACCGAGTTTGCGGCGCGGGTGGAGGTCGAGAAACTTGCCGATCATTTCGAGGAGCGGCTGGAGGCGGCGGGGTTTTTCTTTCCCGAGACCAAGGCTGCCAACATGCGGCTGAACCTGCGCAACATGTGGGCTCGTCTGGGGCTGACGCGTGCCGAGGTGCAGACCTTTCACGGTATGCTGCGCCAGATCGCCTACCGGCTGCGCCAGCAGGATCAGGAAGGCAAGTGAGGGGAAGTGTAACGCAGGGAGACACGGGATCGGATCGTTTTATATCAATGTCTTGGCTCTGTGAGATTCATGAAATCTTAACACTTCGGACGTGTTCCACAGTCAATTGCGAAGGGGAGAGTACCGATGGCGGCCACTGAATTCGGCAACTGGCAGGTGGAAAAGGCCGTCAAGGCGCTGGTGGATGAGGCGCAGGCGGTGGCCGACCGGCTGGCAGGGGGAAAGCCCCATGCGGTGGAACAACACGCCGCCGCCGCACAGTTCTGGGCGGCGGTGTATCTGGGGGAAGGGGTGGACCTGACGACGCTTACCAGTTGGAAACCGGCAGAGGTGGCGCGGCTCATCCGCGGGGCACAGACCAAGATCGCCGCGTTGCGCAAGGCGCGCGACTATGTGAGCAGCGACGGGCTGGCGGTCTGGCTACACACGGCGCGGGCGGTGCAGGAGCCGCGCATCGCCCCTGCTGTGCGCGAGATCTGGGTGCATCTGTCGGCAGCGGGGCAGAATGTGGAGGCGATGCTGGCGGATCTGCTGGAGGACGCCGGGATGGCGGGGGTGCAGGGGCGGCGGGTGCCGGAGGGGTTCGGGGAGTAGGTATCGGGTGTCTGCCTTGCGGACGGAGCTGTTATTCCTAGGTTTCAGGATGCGGGCGGCGCTCTTGGTTGCGTCTCGTTACTGCGAAGATCACAGCACCGAATCTGAAGGCCAACGCTGCGGGTATCATTAGCAGCGCACCGACAGAAAGGGCGAAACTTCCTGAAAACGCGATCTGCAACACAAGTGTTTCTGGCTCGACAGTCCACATGATGAACTGAAGACAGCATGACACGAGAAAAAGCATCAAAGCTGCAACGGTCCACTTCGGCAGGACTAGAATCCACATGATCAACGCGGCGATTAGACAGGTCGGCGGCGAAGCAAACGACAGAAGTACAAAAAGAAGGCCGACGACACCAGCACTTGCTCCTCCCATCTGCGTCATATCCTCACTTTGCTTTCCTTTCGAAAAAAAGCACATGCTGGGACGAAAGGCAGCTGAGGGCTTCATGCATTGACGAAACGACCGCGTCTTTTGCACAACACAGGGCCGCGCCCGACCTCGGGATGGCGCGCCGACGCTCGTTCTAGGCGCTTTATGGTTCAACTTACCTCCACCGGAGTTCTGGGTGGAACGGTTGCAACGCGCCCTCCCGGGGGGAGGTCGGGCGCGGCCCGGCGGCGCTTCGCGCCTTGATTCCGGGCCAAGAGAAGGGCAGGGGCAGAGGGGGAAAGAGAAGGGGTAGGGTGGGGCGTTCCGCGCGCTTGCGGGCGGGTTGACCCACCACGCTCCGGAATTCCCCCATCGCCGCACCCCCCTTGAAGCCTCAGAGGCCCCGGCCTAGTGTCCGGGCCAGCAAGGTATGAGGCGGGTATGGCGGGCAAGCGCAGCATTTTCGAAGAGGTCGGTGGCGGCAAGGCGGCCCTCGGGCCGCAGGGCGGGCTGATCGATACGCGGCCCAAGGGCGCGCGGGGGGCGGTGCGGGGCTGGCTGATCGTATTGTTCCTGATGGTGATGGCGATGATCGTGGTGGGGGGGCTGACGCGGCTGACCGACTCGGGCCTGTCGATCACCGAGTGGCGGCCCGTGACCGGGGCCTTGCCGCCGATGAATGAGGCCGACTGGCTGTCGGAGTTCGGGAAATACCGCGCCAGCCCGCAGTATCAGCTGATGAACGCTGGGATGGAGCTGTCGGCGTTCAAGGTGATTTACTGGTGGGAATGGGGGCACCGGCAGCTGGGGCGGGCGGTGGGGCTGGTCTGGGCGGTCGGGTTCCTGTTTTTCTGGGCGACCAAGCGGATTCCGCCGGGCTGGACCGGGCGGCTGGCGCTGATCGGCGCTTTGGGGGGTCTGCAAGGCGCGATCGGCTGGTGGATGGTGGCCTCTGGCCTGACCGGGGCGATGACTTCGGTGGCGTCGTATCGGTTGGCGACGCATCTGGGGCTGGCCTTTGTGATCCTCGGGTTCATTGCGTGGTATGTGTTTTTGCTGGGCCGGACGGAGGCGGCGCTGTTGCAGGCGCGCCGCGCGCGGGAGGGCAAGCTGTTTGGGCTGTCCACTGGGCTGATGCATTTCGCGTTTTTGCAGATCGTGCTGGGGGCGCTGGTTGCGGGGATTGATGCGGGCCGCGCGTTTCCGACCTGGCCCGACATGAACGGCGCGTTTTTCCCGGCGGATGCGTTTTATGTGGCGGACGGGCAAGGCGGGGCCCTACCCATCTGGCATGCGTTTTTCGAGAACCCCGGTCTGGTGCAGTTCCTGCACCGGATGGCGGGGTATCTTTTGTTCGCCTTCGGCGTGGTGGTCTGGCTGCGCGGGCGCAAGTCGGCACATCATGCGACGCGGTTTGCATTCCATATGGTGATGGCGATGCTGCTGGCGCAGGTCGGGCTTGGCATCTGGGCGGTGCTGACGGCGGCGCAGCTGCATGTGGCGATCACCCATCAGCTGGGCGCGGTTTTCCTGTGGGTGCTGATCATCCGCGCCCGCCATTTGTCACAATACCCGCTGGCCGGGTCAATCCGGAGGGGCACCGCATGAGTGCGAACAATACGGCTTATGCCGATCTGATGGCATTCCAGCGTGAGACCGAGGCTTTGGGTCAGGTAGCGGGCCGCCTTGGCTGGGATCAGGAGACGATGATGCCCCGTGGTGCCGCGCAACAACGGTCGGACGAGATGTCCGCGATGGAAGGCGTGCTGCACGCCCGCCGCACCGATCCGCGCATCGCCGGCTGGCTGGCACAGGCCGACGCTGTCGATGCCGTCGCGGCGGCGAACCTGCGCCACATCACGCGATCATACCAGCGGGCAACCAAGGTGCCTGCTGCCTTGGCTCAGGAACTGGCGCGCGTGACCAGCATGGCGCAAGGGATCTGGGCCGAGGCGCGGGCCAAGGATGATGTCGCGTCATTCCTGCCAACCCTGACCGAGGTGATCCGGCTGCGGCGCGAAGAGGCCGCCTGTCTGGCGCAGGGAGGCGATCTTTACGACGCGCTGATCGAGGATTACGAGCCCGGCGCGACCGCCGCGAGCTTGGGCGCAATGTTCGATGCGATGCGGCCAAGACTGGTCGCGCTGCGCGAGGCGGTCTTGGGAGCCGATTATCAGCCCGCCAAACTGTCGGGCCACTTCGGGCAAGATGCGCAGATGCGCATGGCGCGCGATCTGGCCACCGCCTTTGGCTATGACTGGGATCGCGGGCGGCTGGATCTCGCGGTGCATCCGTTCAGCTCTGGGTCGGGCGATGATGCGCGGATCACCACGCGGGTGGTTGAGGCCGATCCGTTCAACTGTTTCTATTCCACCATCCATGAGGTGGGTCATGCCTGCTATGAGCTTGGCATTGATCCCGACTACCGGCTGACCCCGTTGGGCGCAGGTGTCAGCATGGGGGTGCATGAAAGCCAGAGCCGCATTTATGAAAACCAACTGGGGCGGGGCCGGGCGTTTACCGGGTGGATGTTTGGCCAGATGCAGGGTCGGTTTGACGAGTTCGGTCTTCCGGATGCGGATGCGTTCTATGGCTCGGTCAATCGCGTGCAGTCGGGCTTTATCCGGACCGAAGCCGATGAGGTGCATTACAACCTGCATGTGATGCTGCGCTTCGATCTGGAACGGGCGCTGATCCGTGGCGAGCTGGCAGTGGCCGATCTGGAAGCTGCGTGGAACGACCGTTTTCGCTCGGATTTTGGGGTGGAAATCACGCGCGCCAGTCAGGGGATGTTGCAAGATGTGCATTGGTCTTGCGGATTGTTCGGATATTTCCCGACATACACGCTGGGCAATGTTTATGCGGGATGCCTCAACGTCGCCTTGCGCAAGGCGGTGCCGGATGTCGATGACCATCTGGCGCGGGGTGACGCGCGCCCGGCCACGGCTTGGCTGCGGGAAAATCTGCAACGCCACGGCGGGCTGTATGAGCCGCGCGAGGTGGTGGCGCTCGCCTGCGGGTTCGAACCAAATGAGGTCCCGCTGCTTGACTATCTGGAGGCGAAGTTCAAGGCGATTTACCGTCTGTGACCGCAACCCGACAGGAAAAATCGGCAGTCTGGGCTTTGGCCGTCGGGCAAACGCTGGGGTATGCCTGTTTTTTCTATATCTTTGCGGCACTTGTGCTGGTCTGGCAGCGGGAATTGCCTTGGGGCAATGGCGTGCTTGCGTTGGGGCCGTTTCTGGCGATCGGGGTCACTGCACTTTTGTCGCCGCAGGTCGGACGCTGGGTGGACCGCGGCCACGCGCTGAAGCTGATGGGGTTTGGCACTGCGCTGGGGGCGGTGGCTTTGGCGCTGTTGGCAATGGCGTGGCATCCGCTGATCTATCTGGTGGCCTTCGTGGGTTTGGGGGCAGCGGCATCGACAACCCTTTATGAGGTGTGTTTTGCACTGTTGATCCGGCGCTTTGGCGATCAGGCGCGCGGGGCCATCACACGGGTGACCTTGGTGGCAGGGCTCGCGTCAACACTGGCGTTTCCGGCGGGGGCTGCGCTGGCATCGGCATTTGGCTGGCGCGCGGCGGT
>JBKBQB010000050.1:0-3634 GCA_046292785.1 Paracoccaceae bacterium | reverse complement strand
GATGGCGCTGTTCGCGCTTCTCAACCTTGATCACTGGATGCTGGTCAGCCTGATGCGCCCCTTACTGGCGGAGATGGGGGTGTCGGACGGGCGCGCGGTGGCGGCGGCGGCGGTGATCGGGCCAGCACAGGTGCTGGGCCGGGTCGCCCTGATGGCCGCGGGCCCGCGGATGCAGACAGACACCGCGTCGATGTTCACCGTGCTGGCCATGGTGGCGGGTCCGGTGTTTTTGCTGCTGTCGGGTGGCGGGTTGGGTCTGGTCTTTGCTTTCGCGGCCGTTCAGGGCGCGGCGATGGGAATTTTCACGATCTTGAAGCCGTTGTTGATCTCTGAGGTTAACGGCGCTGCTGATTATGCCGCGTCGGCTGCGGCAATTTCGATGCCTGCAATGGCGTCAACCGCCCTGGCGCCGGTGTTGGGCACCTGGATCTTGGGGGCTGGTGGGCCTTTGGCGTTGATCGGCACAACTTTGGCTTTGGCGCTTGGGGCACTGTTTGTGCTGTTTCGACAAATGCCGCGCGATCGTCGCTGAACAGCCTTGCCTTGCAGGCTGGTCCCTATGACGGCGACGGCTATGGCCAGTCGGGTTCGCGTTTTTCCAGAAACGCGCTGATTCCTTCTGTCGTATCGCGCCAGAGCATGTTTTCGACCATGACGGCTCCTGTCAGGTCATAGGCTGCCGAAAGCGGCATATCGATCTGGTCATAGAAAGCGGATTTGCCGATTTTGACCGCAGCTGTCAATTTGCGAGCCACTGTTTCGGCCAGTGATCGCGTGTGCGTCTCAAGAGCATCATGCGGGGCGACATGATTCACAAGCCCAACCGCTGCGGCACGTTCGGCATCGATGAAGGCGCCGGTCGTCAACATCTCGAATGCGATGGCAGGTGCAATCTTGCGGGTCAGGGCCACCATGGGAGTGGAACAAAACAGGCCAATGTTCACCCCATTCACCCCGAACTTTGCCTGTTCGGAAGCAACGACCATATCGCATGATGCGACAAGCTGGCACCCCGCGGCCGCGGCGATGGCGTGGACCTCGGCAATCACGGGTTGAGGCAGGGCGACGATGGCCTGCATCACAGCCGCGCAGCGTTGGAACAGATCGGCAAAATAGGCGGCGCCCTTGTCCGACGCCTGTCGGGCGGCCTGCATTTCCTTCAGATCATGACCTGCGCAAAACGCCCGGCCCGTGGCCCGCAAGATGACGACGCGAATGGTGGCGTCTACCTTGAGCGCTGAAAGTTCTGCCGACAGGGCAGTCAGCATTGCATCTGACAGGGCATTTAGCGATCCGGGTGCGTTGAGCGTCAGCGTGGCGATGCCGGCCATGTCGTGGCGTAAGAGCGGTGTGTCGGTCATTGCAACTTCCTTTTGTTTGCGGGCAGTTTAGAAAACAGAAGAGGGTGAGGAAAGATATGACGCTGAATATGGATGCGGCTGCGTTGCAGGCTTTTTTGGTCCGCGATTTCGGACAGGTGGCGGCGGATCTCAGGATCGAGCGCGCGGACCCGGATGGTGTGACCCTGCGCCTTCTGGTCGCGACGCGCCATTTGCGACCTGGCGGCACGGTGTCGGGGCCAGCGATGTTCGGTCTTGCCGATGTGGCGATGTATCTGGCAATTCTGTCGCGGATCGGGCCGGTGGCTTTGGCGGTGACAACGAACTGCGCGATCGATTTCATGCGCAAGCCGCAGGCCGGTCTGGACCTGTTGGCAACGGCGCGGGTGCTGAAACTGGGCAGGTCGCTGGCGGTGGGGGATGTGCTTTTGTTTTCCGAAGGAGGGCCCGACCCGGTCGCGCGCGCCAGTCTGACATACGCCATTCCAAAGACGTGAACCGAAATAACAAGAAAGGCCCCCGCAAGCAGGGGCCGTTGGCGGGGCAGGTCAGGAAGGATCAGGTTTTTTGCTTGGCAAAGTGACCTTCGATCTGTGCGCCGCTTTCAATGATCAATGTGCGATAGGTTATATCCGCAGCGACCTGCGCGGCAGCGCGCAAGGTAAAGCTGTTGGCGCTGATCTGGCCATCGACCTTGCCCCGGACATCGACCGTTTCTGCGGTGATCGTGCCATTCATCCTGCCTTCGGCCCCGACGGTCAGGGTGCGCGCGGTGACATTGCCGTCAATGTCGCCCAGCATTTCAATGTCGCCGACCGACGATATTTCGCCGGTAATCTTCAGGTCGCTGGAAAATACCGATTTGGCGTTTGATGGACGCGGGGGCGGAGCGCCACCGGGGGCGGCTGTCTGGTCTGAAGTCTTGTTGAACATGATCCGTCCGTTACTTGTTTCCCTGATAAGGGCTGATGGCTGGCAATCGGTCAAGGGCTGCCGGACTTTGCGTCGGCAAACGGGCGCTCATTGGCCGGTTCCGTGTCGGCAACAGGCCCGACAGCGGTGCGGGCAGGTGTTCAGGTGGCGTGAGAGGCCAGGCAGAAGAAGATTTGCTGTGACGCAAGACGCATTCCACGTTTCAACCTCCGCGCTCGAATTACCACGATTCGCCGGACGGGCCAATTTTATGGGTTTGCCTGTTGCGGCGCCAGACCATCCTCGGTTCAACGAAGTGTAGATCGGGTCAATTGGTGCGCCTTTGGATAGCGGCACGACACCCCACCAAAGGCCGCGCCACGTTAAGCGCGCGCTCCGCGATGCATCCACAATGATCCGGGTCGAAACTGGCGCGCGACTGGCGTGGGCCCGTTCGAGGCGGTGCGTTGCGCAGAGCCGGGCGGCGTAGGTCCGAAGGCGGCGGGCCAGATGGCCCGGATGGAGTCGTTCTGCCGCAAAGTGCGCGGCGCGGGAATCGCGCAATTGACGGCGGTCGACGATCATCTACGCAGCCTGCCCATCTTGCGGGGTGCTTGCCAAAGAGAGGCCGCCATGGTCTCGATGGTCTTGGGATGATTTTGTTCGACAGCCAAACGGACCTGTTTCACAACTGTTTCAGGGGCGCGATGGACACGCACGGCACCCCGTTCCGCCACGCGGTCGAACAGGAGCTTCTGGACCCCCACCGCGTGACCATGATCGGTATCCTCGGCACGGCCTGTGACCGAGAATGCTGTGACTTTGCGGACGGCGTGGGAATGCGGCTGATGGCGACCGAGGATGTCCACGTGCGCGGGGTGGTAGACGTGATGGCGGAAGCGCGTGAACGGGCAGGGCAGCAAGAGGCCTATATTTCCACGATATTGACTTTATCGGTTCGGCCTTTGCCCCGGCACGGGACCGCCCGAGATCGGTGGCCCGAACAACTTTCAGGAGTTGCAGATGGCGCGGGAGCAGAAGGGGGCTCTTATCGGTGAGGCGGATGTGGTGAAAATCTCCCCGCTCTTCGAAGTGAAAGGGACCACTGCTTACATGGATGCTTCGGTGACGTTTGAGTTGCTCTGCGTCATGTCGGAGGCGGTTGGCGCGCCGTCTTGATTCGAACCTGACAGACTTTGGGTCAGATTCGAAAAAATGCAGGGTGAGAGAGACAAAGTTGAGTGGGAAAGAAGCAAGGATTCGGGTTTGCGTCTGTCTCGCAGGCAGGCAAATCGAAAAAAGTTTGCACGTTTCGCTCAAGAAAATATAGGATAACGGAGAAAAGCGACAGTGATATGAAATTTTCTGCTTGCGGGTTTTGA
>JBKBQB010000049.1:0-20764 GCA_046292785.1 Paracoccaceae bacterium | reverse complement strand
TTTGGGTGAGTTGGCGGGCGGATCGGTGGGCGAGGCGTTCCGGCTGACCAATCTGGACGGGCTGAAAACCTATGCGGGCCTGATCCAGTTGTTCACCACCCTGCCCCGGCTGGACCGCCCCCGCGCGCTGGCGCTGGCGGAAACCGGCGCGGGCAAGGGCGCGGAGGAACGGTTCGACCTGATTCTCACGCTGCTGGATCTTTTCCTCGCCCGCCTTGCCCGCGCAGGCACCCTGCGCCAACTCCCGCCCGAGGCTGCGCGCGGTGAGGGCGATCTGTTCGCCCGTCTGGCCCCGACCGAACAGGCGGCGCGGGCCTGGGCCGATCTGGCGCAAACCCTGTCTCTGCGGGCGCGGCGGGGAAAGGCGGTCAACCTTGACCCTGCCGCGCTTCTGATGGATAGCTTGCTGAAAATCGACCAGACGGCGGCACTGCTCGCCCAGAGGTGAGCCCATGACACCCCCCGAAGATGTTTCCCCCGAGATCGTGGACAGCCATTGCCATCTCGACTTTCCCGACTTTGACGGAGAGCTGGATCAGGTGATCGCCCGCGCCCATGCAGCCGGGGTCAGCCGGATGGTGACGATCTGCACCAAGCTGCACCAAGAGCCGCAGGTGCGCGCCATCGCCGAAGCGCATCCTTCGGTATTCTACGCCGCGGGCACCCATCCGATGAGCGCGGCAGCGGAACCGATGGTCACGGTCGATCAGCTTGTCGCCTTGGCAAAGCACCCCAAATTTGTCGGCATCGGCGAGTCGGGTCTGGATTACCACTACACCGCAGACACCAAGAACGTGCAGCAGCACAGCCTGCGCCTGCACATCACGGCAGCGCAGGAAACCGGCCTGCCCTTGATCATCCACGCGCGCGGGGCGGATGACGATATGGCCGCGATCCTCACGCAAGGGTATAAGGAACGCCCCTATTCCTGCGTGATGCACTGCTTTTCCAGCGGCGAGGGGCTGGCGAAAGCCGTGCTGGAATTGGGGTTCTATCTGTCGATGTCGGGCATCGCCGCCTTTCCGCGCAGCCAGGCGTTGCGCGACATCTTTGCCGCAGCACCCGTGGACCGGATCCTTTTGGAAACCGACAGCCCCTATCTGGCCCCGCCGCCCCATCGCGGGCGGCGCAATGAACCGGCCTACACCGCCTTTACCGCCAAGGTGGGGGCGGAGGTGTTCGGGATGAAAGAAGCCGATTTTGCCGCACAGACCACCGCGAATTTTGACCGGCTGTTCACCCGCGCGACGGCAAAGGCGGCAACAGCATGACCGACCGGCTGCGCTTTACCATTTTGGGCTGCGGGTCATCGGGCGGGGTTCCACGCTTGGGCGCGGAACGGCCCGACTGGGGCGATTGCGACCCCGCCAACCCGAAAAACCGCCGCACCCGCTGTTCGATGCTGGTCGAACGGATCGGCGCGACTGGCACAACGCGGGTGCTGATCGACACCTCGCCCGACATGCACGCGCAACTGCTGGCGGCGGGGGTGGGCGTGCTGGATGCGGCGGTATTCACCCATGCCCATGCCGACCACACGCACGGCATCGATGATCTGCGGCAGGTGGTCTACAACATCCACCGGCGGTTGCCGGTCTGGGCCGATGGCCCAACGCAAGATTCGCTGATCTCGCGCTTTGGCTATGCCTTTGTCCAGCCGGCGGGCAGCACCTATCCGCCGATCCTTGAGCTGAACGCCATTACCGATGACACACCGTTCACCATCAGCGGCGCGGGCGGGGATCTGACCCTGACCCCGTTCTTGTGTGAACATGGCAGCATGGATGCCCAGGGCTTCCGCATTGGCAACCTTGCCTATCTGCCCGATGCCGTCGTCATCCCCGAGCCGCATTGGCCGCTGTTGGACGGGCTGGAGGTTTGGGTGGTCGATGCGCTGCGCCGCAAGCCGCACCCAACCCATGCCCATCTGGCGTTGACGCTGGACTGGATCGCGCGCGCAAAGCCCAGCCGGGCGGTGCTGACCAACCTGCACAATGACATGGATTATGCCACCCTGCTGGCCGAGTTGCCGCCGCATATCCGCCCCGCCTTTGACGGTATGGTGATCGAGATTGCAGCGTGACAGCACTGCTGGATGTGATCCTGCCGGTCTTTCTGGTGATCGGCTTCGGCTACGGCGCTGCGCGCTTTGGCCTGTTTTCTGACTCGGCCGTCGATGGGCTGATGCGCTTTGCGCAGAACTTTGCCGTGCCCTGCCTGCTGTTCCGGTCCATCGCCACGCTTGATCTGTCGGGCGCTTATGACACCGGGCTTTTGGTGTCGTTCTACGCCGGCGCGTTCAGCGGGTTTGCGCTGTGCTTTGCCGGCGCGCGCTATGTGTTCCGCAGGCCGCTGACCGATTGCGTCGCCATCGGCTTTGCCGGGTTGTTTTCCAACTCGCTGCTTCTGGGCCTGCCGATCACCGAACGCGCTTACGGCATCGGGGCCTTGCAGGGCAACTTTGCCATCATCTCGATCCATTCGCCCATGCTTTATGGCTTTGGCATCGCGCTGATGGAATGGGCACGCAGCCGCGGACAGGGGCTTTCCCCCGCCGCCCTGTCGCGCCAGATCGGGCGGGCGGTGTTTTCGCAGCCGCTGGTGATCGGCATTGCGCTTGGCTTTGCGGTCAATCTGTCCGGCCTGCCGCTGCCGGGTGCGTTTTGGTCGGGTGTGGATCTGATGACGCGCGCCGCCATCCCCGCCGCCCTTTTTGGCTTGGGCGGCGTGCTGCACCGCTACAGACCCGAAGGCGACAAGGCCACCATCGCCATGGTCTGCGCGGCCTCGCTGGTCGTGCATCCCGGCGTGACATGGCTGTTGGCCACACAGGTGTTTGCGCTGGACACCGCCGCGTTGCGGTCGGCGGTGGTGACAGCAGCAATGGCACCGGGGGTGAATGCCTATCTATTCGCGCATCTGTATGGCGTGGGCAAACGGGTGGCGGCATCCTCTGTGCTGATTGCCACCGCGCTTTCCATCGGGTCGGTCTGGATGTGGCTGGCGATCCTGCCCTGATGCGGGGTCACGCGGCGCAACAGTTCAGATCGACGCCGCAAAATCTCCAGCGGGGCCAGCATCCCTACCGACATCACTATCAGAACGATGGCCACACACAGGATCGCCGGGCTGATCTGTTCGCGGATGCCATTCCACATCTGGCGCGGGAGGGTCTGCTGGTGATGCGCGGTGACAAACAGCACCACCACCATCTCCTTGAACAAGGTGGCAAAGGCAAACAGCGCGCCAGATACGCGGCACGCACCAGCACCCGCCCGGCACCGTGCTGCATCAGCACCCCGTGGTGTTGCGATATCAACAGGTCGCAAAGATTGCCCAGTGCGCCTTTTCTGATCCGCACCGGACGCAAGGCAGGGCGCACCGGCAGGTCAGCCGCCCCGATCAGACGCCCGCCCGCCCACTGGATGACAGCACTTTCACCGCTGCGACACCGCACACGGTCACCTGCCCCCAAACGCTCGACCGGGCGCCAGCCGTGGGGTGTCAAAATCGGCGCCCCGCGGAAAAGCAGGGAACTCCCATCGCAGCCATCTCTTGCTTGCCATCGACCTGATCGGGCTGGGTGCCGACAAGCACCACCTGCTCGCCCCCCGGAAAGGTCAAGACCGCGTCGCCAGTGCAATCGCCGTTGGTGTCGGTCGCCACCACATCACCCCAAGTAACCGGATCGCCACTTGCGTTGCGCAGATCCGGCATGTCGAACTGGCCTATCGTGCGCACGTCGACGCGGGTCAGATTGAAATCCTCGATCCGGTCGCTGCCGCCGCGTGTGGTCAGAATAACGGTATCGGCACCGTCTGCGGTGGTGATGGTGTCATCACCGCAGACGGCAAAAATGGTGTCATTGCCTGTGCCTGAAACAACACTGTCGTTCCCGCATAATGCAGGTCGGCATCGTCGGTGTCCGTCTGGGTGTCATAGCCAAAGCTGCCGACATAGGTTGCCATTGCTTTTTGTCCTGCACATCGGCTGGCGGGCTGCAGGGTCACGACACGCGGGCACAGGCCCGCAATGCAGGTCTGCCACCCCACCGGGTCATTCGCCCCGCCATTCAGGCAGATGGGTCAAGGGTGTGGCGCAGGCCCTAAGGCGCGGTTAATGGGCAAAGGTCCCTGCGTGCAAACCAAAAGGCGCCCGGATTAGCGGGCGCCTTTGGTCATCTGGCCAAGTCGTGGTGCGGATGAAAAGACTCGAACTTTCACTCCGATTAAAGAACAGCGACCTCAACGCTGCGCGTCTACCAATTCCGCCACATCCGCAGACACGACTTGGATGGCGGGTTTCTAGCGAAGCCCTTCACCGAAGGAAAGGGGGATTCTACATCCCTCTTGCGCTTTGTGCGCTGCACCATCACGGGCGCGCCCGTCCACCGCTGCGATCAGTTGCCCAGAAGCAGGAACGGCAGCTTGGCCGCAGACATGACCACCCGCGCGCCCGCTTGTTCCGGCGCTGTCGGCGCTGGGTTGGTTTGCGCCAGCACAGAATCAGCCGCCTGCGGTGCAACCTCGGGGGCCAGCGCAAATTGCGGCAGACCTGCCGGCACCACCGGGGCCAGATCGCCCGCGCGACCCGCCGCCGTATAGGCCGCCTTGCGGATCACTGCACCCCGGTCGCCCAGACCCGGCGCAAACACAGCCTGCCCCTGCCCGATGGCGGTCAGCCCCATGTCATACCAATCCAGCGCCAGTTCGGGCCGCACCGTCGCGCCAAAGCCCTGGCTCAGGTGATGGCCCAGCAATTCGGCATAACCCGCTTCGCCCATCGCGGTCAGCAGCAGCGCTGATCCGACTGCGACATCCATCGCATCGGTCGTGTAACCGACGCCAAGACAGACCTTGGCCGTGCCCGAAAGCTGCGCGGGCGACATGCCGGAGCCAAGGATGAACCCCTTGACCCCCACCAGCACCTCGTCGCGCGTCTTGAGCGACAGGCTGGAGACGTGCTCCGCCAGCACCGGGCCAAAACCTGTGCACTGCTCGGCAATCTGCGCCGGGGTAAAGCCCGCAACCTTTGCGGCAAGCTCCTCGCCCGTGGCCATGGCATAGGTGCGCGCAAGGCAGAACTGTTCGCCCAGTGCAAAGGCCGGATCGGTCATGCTGGCTTCGGTCACATAGCCGCCATTGGTATTGGTCATCAGGCTGATCTTGTTGCACTGGCTGGCCAGCGAGACCTGAGCCGCACCAGAGCCCATGAAACTTGGCATCGCGGGCGCGGCAGCCGCGACCGGCGCGTCTGGCATCAGGGCGGGCAAGGCCGGAGCCGCCGCCATCACCCCGACCGGCGCTGGCGCAGCAGGGGCCGGGGCCAGTGGTGCCGCAGCCATGGCGGGCGGAATTCCCGCTATCTCGTCGCGCTGCATCAACAAAAGACCCTTCATCCCCATCGGATGCGTGGCCGCCGCCTGCGCCACCACCGGCCCGCCCGCGATCGCACGGTGATAGGCGGTGACAAGCAAGGTGCGCTCATAATCGGTCAGCTGCCCGGTGGGCGGATAGCCCAAGGTGGCCTGATAGCTGGAAATCGCCGACCGGCTCTTGGGGCCGATCGCGCCGTCAGGTGTGCCGACCGGATAGCCGAAATGGTTCAGCGCCGTCTGCACCTCACGGTTGGCCTCGCGCTGTGCGCTGGATACACCCGGTTTGGCCGACTTGGTCGATCTGCGCTGCGTGGTGGTCTGACGGCGCTTTTGCTGATCGCGGCCGATGGCATGGCCGATGATGCCGCCGATCAAAGCTCCGGCGATCGCATCCCCGGCATCGGCGTGAACGGGCTCTGCGGGCGCCAGACCCAAACCGGCGATGATACCGGCTGTTGCAATTGCTTTGAACTTCATCACATCTCTCCTCAAATGGCAGACTCACTTTCAATTGCGAAAAATGCTATCACGATCCTGCGATCTGACCAGTCCCGTTTCCCCATCAAAGGCCACAAATGCCCGATTGGCAGCACATTCCCGGACTTTCGCCCTATGTCGAAACGCTCGCTGCCATGGAATCGCGGGCCGAGGCCATCGCGCGCGGGGATGCGCCCGAAGCGATCTGGCTGTTGGAACATCCCCCGCTTTACACCGCCGGCACCAGCGCGCGGGACGCTGATCTGACCGATCCCGCCCGCTTTCCCGTGCATCGGGTGGGGCGTGGCGGTCAATACACCTATCACGGTCCGGGCCAGCGGGTGATCTATGTGATGCTGGATGTGGGGGCACGCGGCCGCGACGTGCGCTGCTTTGTGCGCGCATTGGAAAACTGGGTGATTGCCGCACTGGCCGAGTTCAACGTGGTGGGCGAGGTGCGCAAGGGCCGTGTTGGCGTCTGGGTGGCGCGCCCCGACCGGACGGGACCGGATGGCACGCCCGCCGAGGACAAGATCGCCGCCATCGGCGTCAAACTGCGCCGCTGGGTCAGCTTTCACGGCATTTCCATCAACGTGGAGCCTGACCTGAGCCATTTTTCCGGCATCATCCCCTGCGGCATCCGCGATCACGGGGTCACGTCACTGGTCGATCTGGGCCTGCCCGTCACGATGGATGATCTGGATGTCGCGCTGAAAACCACCTTTGCGCGCTTCTTCCCCGAAGGCGGGATGCACCCCGATGGGATCAGCGCCCCGGTCTGTGCGCCTTGATCCGACGCAGGAACGCAATTGCCCTCAGCCCTTTGCCAACTCGCGCGCGATCAAAGCGCCCAGACGGCGGATGCCCTGATCAATTGCCGCCGGGTCGGCACGCGAAAAGCTCAGGCGGATCGTGTTGCCCCCTGACCCGTCGGCAAAGAATGCCCGCCCCGGCACAAAGGCGACCCGCTCGGTTTCCAACGACCGCGCCAGAAGATCGGCCCCGTCCATCGCTTCGGGCAAGGTGATCCAGACAAACATGCCACCTTCGGGCCGGGTCCACGCCACCCCGGCAGGCATTTCGCGCGTCAAAGCGGCCAGCATGTGGTCGCGCCGCGCACGATAAACGTCGCGCAGCCCCGCCACATGCGCATCGAACGACGTGGCCGCCACCTCGGCAATTGCCATCTGGTTGAGCGTGCTGGAGTGAAGGTCGGCCGCCTGTTTCATCAGCACCAGCCGCCCGATCACCGCGCTTGCGGCGCAGACCCAGCCGACCCGCAGCCCCGGTGCCAGCGTTTTGGAGAACGACCCGCAATAGATCGTGCGGCAATCCTCGATGCTGCCGCCGGTCCTGTCCTTGCGGGCGATTTCCAGCGCAAGGATCGGTGGCACCGCTTCGCCATCAAATCGCAGCGCCTGATAGGCGGCATCCTCGATCACCGCGGCACCCAGATCGGTCGCAAGGTCGAGAACGCGTTCGCGGTCCGCCCGCGCAATCGTCTCTCCGGTGGGATTGGCAAAATCGACCGACAGGTAGGCGAATTTCACCCTGCCGCCGGTTTCTGCCGCCCTTGCCGCATATTCGGCGGCGCCGCGGTTGTCGCGCGGGTCCAGTCGGTCGTAGACCGGCTCATAGGCGTTGAAGGCCCCCAGCGCGCCCATGTAGGTTGGCCAGTTGACCAAGACGGTATCATTTGCACCGATCATCAGCTTGCCAAGATAGTCCAGCGCCTGCTGCGACCCCGAGGTGATCAGGATATTGTCCACGTCACAAGGAATCCCAAGGCCGGTCATGTGGCCCGCAAGCCATTGCCGAAGCGGCAGATAGCCTTCGCTGACTGAATATTGCAACGCGGCCTCGGCCCTGCCGGGGGCCAGCGCGTTTGTCAGCGCCGTCTGGAAGGCGGCCACCGGAAACAGCGCCGGATCAGGGATTCCGCCCGCAAAGGAAATGATGTCGGGCTGGTCCAAGAGCTTCAGCAGCTCGCGGATTTCCGACGCCTTCATTCGCCCCATGCGTGGCGCCAGCACCTTTTCCCATTGCATCGTCGTTCCCTCCCCGCCCGAACCCGTCAGGCAACGGATTGCACCCTGCCGCGCGGCTTCAGGCAAGTCAACAATGCTGACCCAAGCCTCTAGCGGATGCCGGGGCAGACAAGGATTCACTCAAAAGAACAAACGGCCAAAACAGTGGCACGTCGGCCGAAACGGCTGTCCGGTTTCAAATCCCTGCGACATTTCACCTTGATCCAGATCAAATTCCCCCGTTGCCGCTTCCGTCATAGAAAGCTATTACAAAAGTTGAATGTCCGACTCCAGATGTCGGACGATCACAGATAACAAAACGGGAGACGCCAATGGCGGACGCAGCCATCCATGGCCACGACCACGATCAGCGGGGGTTCTTCACCCGCTGGTTCATGTCGACCAACCACAAAGACATCGGAATTCTTTACCTGTTCACCGGCGGTATCGTCGGCCTGATATCCGTCATCTTCACCGTCTACATGCGGATGGAACTGATGGAACCGGGTGTGCAATACATGTGTGCCGAAGGCGCGCGGCTGGTGGCCACCACCACCGACCAGTGCACGCCCAACGGGCATTTGTGGAACGTGCTGATCACCGCGCATGGCATCCTGATGATGTTCTTTGTCGTGATCCCGGCCCTGTTTGGCGGTTTTGGCAACTATTTCATGCCCTTGCAGATCGGCGCGCCGGATATGGCGTTTCCGCGGCTGAACAACCTGAGCTATTGGATGTTTGTTGCTGGTACTGCGTTGGCTGTGGCATCGGTCCTGTCGCCGGGGGGCAACGGCCAGCTTGGGTCTGGCGTCGGCTGGGTGCTGTACCCGCCGTTGTCGACCAATGAGGGTGGCTATTCGATGGATCTCGCGATCTTCGCGGTCCACCTGTCGGGGGCTTCGTCCATTCTGGGCGCGATCAACATCATCACCACCTTCCTGAACATGCGCGCGCCCGGCATGACCATGCACAAGGTGCCGCTGTTCGCCTGGTCGATCTTTGTGACCGCCTGGCTGATCCTGCTGGCGCTGCCGGTTCTGGCCGGTGCGATCACCATGCTGCTGACCGACCGCAACTTCGGGACCACCTTCTTCCAGCCTGAGGGCGGCGGCGACCCGATCCTGTATCAGCACATCCTGTGGTTCTTTGGCCACCCGGAGGTGTATATCATCGTGTTGCCAGCCTTCGGCATCATCTCGCAGGTCATCGCCACCTTCTCGCGCAAGCCGATCTTCGGCTATCTGCCCATGGTCTATGCGATGGTCGCCATCGGGGTGCTGGGCTTTGTGGTCTGGGCGCACCACATGTACACCGTTGGCATGTCGCTGACCCAGCAATCCTACTTCATGCTGGCCACCATGGTCATCGCGGTGCCGACCGGCATCAAGATCTTTTCGTGGATCGCCACCATGTGGGGCGGCTCGATCGAGTTCAAGACGCCAATGCTCTGGGCTTTCGGCTTCCTGTTCCTGTTCACCGTTGGTGGTGTAACCGGGATCGTGCTGTCGCAGGCAGGCGTGGACCGTGCCTATCATGACACCTACTATGTCGTGGCCCACTTCCACTATGTGATGTCGCTGGGCGCCGTGTTCGGGATCTTTGCGGGCATCTATTTCTGGTTCGGCAAGATGTCGGGCCGTGAATTCCCGGAATGGGCGGGCAAGCTGCACTTCTGGGCGATGTTCATCGGTGCCAACCTCACCTTCTTCCCACAGCACTTCCTTGGCCGTCAGGGCATGCCGCGCCGTTACATCGACTATCCAGAGGCATTTGCCTACTGGAACTATGTGTCGTCGCTCGGCGCCTTCCTGTCCTTTGCGTCCTTCGTGTTCTTCATCGGCATGCTGTTCTATGCGCTGAAGTTCGGCCGTCGTGTGACCCAGAACAACTACTGGAACGAATACGCCGATACGCTGGAATGGACCCTGCCCTCGCCGCCGCCCGAGCACACGTTCGAGCAGTTGCCCAAGCGTGAAGACTGGGACAAGAGCCACAGCCACTAAGGCGTTGCCAAGATCAAAGGCCCCGGATTGCTCCGGGGCCTTTTGCATTGGTCCGCCGATCAGCGCTGGCCAGACTTTGACCCCAAACCCGAACTGCAAGATACTGGCACCCTGCCAATCCCCGAAAGAACGGGCCACATCATGTTGACTCGTATGACAAAGACAGCCTCGTTGCTGGCCACCTTGATCCTTTCCGGCTGTGTGTCGCCTGCCGCACGCGTCGACATGCCCAAGACCGACTCTGCGCGTGGATCGACCCAGCACAGCTTCACCATCGACCGTGCCTACACCCTGACCGACCCGCGCGAACTGGCGTTCCGCGACCAGATCGCGGCAGAGGCGCGGGTGTTGTGTGGCTTTGGCGACTTCAGCCTGTATTCATCGCAGCCGGTCGGATTCGAAGTGGTGCGCGAGGATTATCTGTATCGTCAATATGACGTGCAAATCACCTGCGACGGCTGACCGCAGCGCTTGGCGTTGGACAGGGCCCAAGGACGCCCTAGCATAGGCATATAAAAGAAGGACACCGCCACGCCATGCCCTATCAATGGCTTCCCCCCGACCTTACCGACACCAACACCCGGCATCTGCGACTTTGGCCTTATCGGTCGCTGCCGCAACGGGGGTTTGTCTGGTTCATCGGCGGCACATCGGCGCTGATCGCGTTGCCGCTGCTATCGGTGTTGGGCTCGCCAGTGCTGTGGGGGCTGTTGCCGTTTCTGGTCCTGGCGGTGGGCGGGATCTGGATCGCCTTGCAGCGCAGCTACCGCGACGGCGAGATTGTCGAAGATCTGACCCTGTCGCCCGCGCTGGTCACCCTCACCCGGCAGGGCCCCCGCAAGGCGCGTGCCGAATGGCAGGCCAACCCGCATTGGGTGCGGGTCGAGGTGCACGCAACCGGCGGGCCGGTGCCACAATATGTGACCTTGCGCGGCGGACCGCGCCCGGTGGAAATCGGGTCTTTCCTGTCGGAAGAAGAGCGTGTCAGCCTGTCGGCTGAACTGCGCGCGGCCTTTGCCGATCAGCGTGGCTGACACGCACCGCCATTTTGCCCCAAGCGCCCTGCCCCACCAACCGGGGCGCAAAAACCGCCTACGACAGCCGCGCCTTGACCATAGGCCCCACTGCGCCGAAATCCATCTGGCCGGTATACTTGCCCTTCAACACCGCCATGACCTTGCCCATGTCGCGGATGCTGTCTGCAGACACCTCGGCCACGGCGGCAACGATCGCAGCCTCGACCTCACTGGGCGACAATTGGCGCGGCAGGAATTCCTCGATCACCCGGACCTCGGCCAGTTCCTTTTCGGCCAATTCCAGCCGGCCACCCTCTTCATAGGCGCGCGCCGATTCCTGGCGTTGCTTCACCATTTTGCCAAGGATCGCCAGAATATCGCCCTCGCCCACCTCGACCTCGCCGCCTTCACCGCGCACCGCGATCTCGCGGTCCTTGATGGCGGCATTGATCAGGCGCAGTGTGGACAGCCGGTCCGCCTCTTTTGCCTTCATCGCGTCTTTCAAGGAAATCTGCAGACGGTCTCGCAGCGACATAAGGTTTGCCTTCATTGGTGGATCGGAAGCACCCACAATACAGGGTATCGTTGACAGTGACAACTGGGCATGCTTTTGCCAAGCCTTTGTATTTGTGTCATAATCCATTTATGACAAAGCCTTGACCCCGCGCGCCTTCCCCCGTAGGTTCCGGCCAATTTACCAATAGGAGTCGCCGTCATGCCTGCTCAGCAGAAAGCTACCGCCTGCCTTGCTCTGGCCGATGGCACGGTGTTTTACGGCAACGGCTTTGGGGCGGTGGGCGAAACGGTGGCCGAACTTGTGTTCAACACCGCGATGACCGGCTATCAGGAAATCATGACCGACCCCAGCTATGCCGGTCAGGTCGTCACCTTCACCTTCCCCCATATCGGCAATACCGGCGTCACCGATGAAGATGACGAAACCGCCCAACCCGTGGCCGCGGGCATGGTGGTGAAATGGGATGTGACCGAAGCCTCGAACTGGCGCGCCACCGGCGAATTGACCGACTGGCTGATGAAAAAGGGCCGCATCGGCATCGGCGGCATCGACACCCGCCGCCTGACCCGCGCGATCCGGCAACAGGGCGCGCCGCATGTGGCGCTGGCCCATGACCCCGAAGGCAATTTCGACCTTGAGGCGCTGGTGGCCAAGGCGCGGGCGTGGAAAGGTCTGGTCGGGCTGGATCTGGCAAAGGATGTGTCGTGCACCCAATCCTACACCTGGGATGAACAACGCTGGGCCTGGCCCGAGGGATACACCAAGCGGCAAGGCCCCGGCCTGCGCGTGGTCGCCATCGACTACGGCGCGAAACGCAATATTCTGCGCTGTCTGGCATCAACGGGTTGCGAGGTAACCGTTCTGCCCGCCTCCGCCACCGCCGAAGATGTGCTGGCCCTGAACCCCGAAGGCGTGTTCCTGTCGAACGGCCCCGGCGATCCGGCGGCCACCGGCACCTATGCGGTGCCGATGATTCAGGGCGTGCTCGCGCGCGACATTCCGGTGTTCGGCATCTGCCTTGGCCACCAGATGCTGGCGCTGGCGCTGGGGGCAAAGACGGTGAAGATGAACCACGGCCATCACGGCGCCAACCATCCGGTCAAGGATCTGACGACCGGCAAGGTGGAAATCACCTCGATGAACCACGGCTTTACGGTAGACAGCCAGACCCTGCCCGCTGGCGTGGCCGAAACCCATATCTCGCTGTTCGACGGGTCGAACTGCGGGATTGCGGTGACCGGCAAGCCGGTGTTCTCCGTGCAATACCACCCCGAAGCCAGCCCCGGCCCGCAAGACAGCTATTACCTGTTCGAACGTTTCGCGCAGGAAATGCAGGCGCGACGCTCTGCTTGAGCGTTCCGCCCGTTAACCGGATCTTAGCAAAGCATTAACCAGTCGCGTGCAAACCTCCGGCGAAAGCTGTGAGGGTCCATGTCAGCTGCACTTCCGCTTTCCCATGACGGACCGGCCAGCCCACAAGTGGCTGCGCCGGGCAAGGCCGATACGCTGGGGGTGGCACTGCTGCGCGATGGGCTGGTGGGGGGCGATGCTATGGTGCAGGCGCTTGCCCATCAGGCGCAGCGACGCGGGCGGGTGACCGATTTGCTGCTGTCGCGCACGGCCCTACCACCCGATCAGGTCTATGCAGCACTTGCAGCCCATTGGGAAACCAGCGTGATTGACCCGGTGCGGCTGCCCCCCGATCCCCGGCTCATCGACCGGCTGGGCGCAAGTGCCTGTCTGCGCAAATCCATGCTGCCCTGGCGCACAGTCGGCGGCGCCACGGTGATCGCCACCGCCGAGCCCGAGGATTTCCCCAAACACCGCGATCATCTGACCCAACTGTTCGGCCCGGTGGCCATGGCGATCACGCCCTTGCAAGCGGTGCAAGATTGCGTGCTGGCCCTGCGGGGCAAGGATCTGGCCGACCAAGCCGAAAACCGCGTGCCGGAGGCGGAAAGCTGCCGCAGCCTTGGCGGTGCGGGTCTGTTGCGGTCTTTGGCGGGGGTTGCTGTCGCGGCGGCGCTGCTATTGGCCTATTGGCCCATGGCGATCTTGTGGCTTCTTACCGGCTGGACCTTTTTGACCCTACTGTTGTCAACGCTGCTGAAGGTCGCGGCCGGTCTGGCTGCGGGGCTGCGCCCCCCGGCAGAGGGGCCGCCAGCACTGATCGCGCGGCTACCGATGGTGTCGGTCATCGTGGCGCTTTATCGGGAAAGCGATATCGCCCCGCGTCTGGTGCGCCGTCTGGGCCGGTTGGAATATCCGCGCGAACTGCTTGATATCGTGCTGGTGGTCGAGGCCGATGACCACAACACCCGTGACGCCCTTGCCGGCGCCGATCTGCCGCCGTGGATGCGGATTGTTGTGGTCCCGGATGGTCAGATCAAGACCAAGCCGCGCGCGCTGAACTTTGCAATGGACCATTGCCGCGGCTCGATCATCGGCGTCTATGACGCCGAAGACGCGCCCGAGCCAGACCAGATCACCCGCGTCGTGCGCCGCTTTTACCAGCGCGGGCCGGAAGTGGCCTGCCTGCAAGGCGTGCTGGATTTCTACAACCCCACCACCAACTGGCTGTCGCGCTGCTTCACGCTGGAATATGCCGCGTGGTTCCGCATCATCCTGCCTGGCCTGCAACGGCTTGGCCTGCCGATCCCGCTGGGGGGAACCACCCTGTTCTTTCGCCGTGCCGCGCTGGAGGAACTGGGCGGCTGGGACGCCCACAACGTCACCGAAGACGCCGATCTGGGCATGCGGCTTTACCGACACGGCTACCGGACCGAACTGATCCAGACCGTCACCGGCGAGGAAGCGAACTGCCGCACCCTGCCGTGGATCAAGCAACGCTCGCGCTGGCTCAAGGGATATATGATGACATGGGCGACCCATATGCGCGACCCGGCACTGCTGTGGCGGCAGTTGGGCCCGTGGAAATTCGCAGGCTTTCAGGTGCTGTTGTTGTGCACCCTGTCCCAATTCCTGTTGGTGCCGGTGCTGTGGTCATTCTGGCTGCCGTGGCTGGGACTGCCCCATCCGATCGCCGACTCCCTGCCACCGCCTGTCACCATGGGACTGATCGCGGTGCTTCTGCTGACCGAGGTGGTGAACCTGTCCTTGCACCTGACCGCCCTGCACCTGTCCAGCCATCGCTTCAGCCGATGGTGGGTGCTGGTCATGCATTTTTATTTCCCGCTGGGCGCGGTTGCCTCTTACAAGGCCGCGTGGGAATGTGTGCGAAACCCCTTCTATTGGGACAAAACCGCGCATGGCCATTTCGACCCGCTGGACGGCTGATCATCCCCCCCGCAGCCGCAACTCCCCCGCATCCACCCGCAGCCGGGTCTCGAACGCCCGGCTGATATGCACGCGCAACGCCTGATACGCCGCCTCGCCGTCACGCGCCTCGATGGCGGCAACAATCCGGTCATGCTCGGCCAAGGCCACCTCGCTGCGCCCCTCGGCCGCCAGCGAGGTATTGGCCATCAACGCCATCGAGCGGTGCACCAGATCCAGCTGCTGCACCAAAAAGCGGTTGTGGCTGGCCAGATGGATCTGACGGTGAAAGCGCTTGTTGGCCCGGCTCATCGCGCGCGGATCGCCTGTCAGCAGGCGGTGGTCATCCTCCACCATCCCGCGCAGCACCCGGATCTCCTCATCGGTCGCATGACGCGCCGCAAGCCTTGCGGCCAGCCCCTCCAGTTCGCTGCGCACGGCATAAAGCTCGGCCAACTGGTTGTGATCCAGACTGGCCACGATCAGGCTGCGCCCGTCACGCGTCAGCATCGCCTGCGTCTCCAGCCGCTGCAACGCCTCGCGCACCGGAGTCCGGCTGACGCCCAGCCGCTCGGCCAGTTCCGACTCGACCAGACGATCCCCCGGTTTGTAAAGCCCTGCCTCGATCGCATCGAGGATCAGCATATAGGCATCCTTCAGCACAGGCGTGTCCTTGTTGGTTCGGTGGAACAAAAGGGCAGGCTACAGCCCGGTGCCGGCATTTGGCAAGCAACCATGGTGGCTTGACGGGGGCCAGCGTCGGTTGCTTGCGGCGGGCGCATTTCAGAAAGGTGCCTTGGGCGGGGGCGGCCGAAGGCTTGTCGGCGCCGGATTGTCGGGCTAAGCCCTGCGCATGATGCGACGCAGCTTTTCCCATGTCGAGACTTGGGTCTTTGACCTTGACAACACGCTTTATCCGCCGCGCATGCGGCTGTTTGACCAGATCGAGCAGCGCATGACCGCTTGGGTCATGCGGGCCCTGAGCGTGGATCACGCCCATGCGAACCATCTGCGTGGGCACTACTGGAAGATTTATGGCACCACGTTGGCGGGGTTGATGCGCGAACATGACATCGACCCGGCAGAATATCTGGCAGAGGTGCATGATATCGACTTTTCCGTGCTGGAGCCGGACCCACATCTGGCAAGACGGATCGCCGCCCTGCCCGGCCGCCGGATCGTCTTTACCAATGCCGATGCACCTTATGCGCACAAAGTGCTGAAGGCGCGCGGCCTGTCGGGGCTGTTCGATGCGGTCTACGGGGTCGAGCATGCCGGCTATCTGCCAAAACCCGAAGCGGGGGCGTTTGCAACGGTGTTCGCGCTTGACGGGCTGGCGCCGTCGCGCGCCGCGATGTTCGAGGATGATCCTCGCAATCTGGCGGTGCCCCATGCCATGGGACTGCGCACCATCCACATCGCGCCGAGCCCGGAACCCAACCCGCACATCCACCACTATTGCGACGACCTGTCGACATTTCTGGGCAAGCTGACAGACCGTTGAGCCGCAAAAGATGACCCGCAGATGCGGCATTTCGCGCGTGGCATCTGATGGATGGGCTGGTTAGGCTGGGCAGATGAAGGGAGCTCACATGATGACCCAGACAACGCCCTCTGCCCCGACCCTGACGCTTGGCCAGCGCATCCTGTACGGGGTTCCGCTGCTCGGCCGCATCGCGCGCGAGATCGGGCAGGATGTGAACAACGTTTTCTACCTGGCCGTTGTGGTGATCACACTCGAAATTCTGGCCTTTCTGGTCTGGGGGCCGGTAGTCTTCACCCTGACCGCGCTTGTCTTGGTCCCTTTGATGTTCTTGTTCTTCGTGCTCATCAGCTGGCCGGGCGTCTCGCGCCCCACGACGGACAAGCGCAACGACTGACCCGCAAAGATCTGACAGGCGGGGCGCTTTGTCGCTTCGACTTCATCCCGGTCTGGCCTATCTTGTCAGGCAATAGGAGATGGCCATGATCGCGCAGCAGACCACCACAACCGATATCCTGATTTCCGGAGGCGGCGTTGCCGGGCTCGCAGCGGCCGCCGCTTTTGGCACGGCAGGGTTCCGGGTGATCTGCGTTGATCCTGAGCCACCCGTAATGTCTGATGCAGAAAGCGGCGCCGATCTGCGGACCACCGCCTTCTTGCAGCCTTCAATCCCGGTGCTGCGCGCGGCAGGACTTTGGGACCGGCTGGAACCCTATGCCGAAGCGCTGCACATCATGCGGATCATCGATGCCGGCGGCGCGGTGACCGAACCCCGTCTGACCAAAGACTTCAACGCGGCCGATATCAGCGACCTGCCCTTTGGCTGGAACCTGCCCAACTGGCTGCTTCGGCGTGAAATGGTTGCGCGGCTGGAAGACTTGCCAAACGTGGACTTCCGCCCCGGCATCGCCACCCGGCATCTGATGACCCGAACGGGCGAGGCGATGGTCACCCTGTCGAATGGTGCCCGGATCCGTGCCCGCATGGTCATCGCCGCAGATGGCCGCAACTCGGTGGTGCGTCAGGCCCTTGGCATCCCGGTAAAGACGTTGCGCTATGGCCAGAAGGCTTTGGCCTTTGCCGTGTCGCATCCCGTCCCACACCAGAACGTCTCAACCGAAATCCACCGCTCGGGCGGGCCGTTCACGCTGGTGCCGCTGCCCGACCGCGATGGGCTGCCCCGGTCTGCAGTGGTTTGGATGGAAACCGGGCCAGAGGTCGCCCGGCTGCAAGCGCTTCCCGTCGCAGCATTCGAGGCGGAAATGAACACCCGGTCCTGTCACGTCCTTGGCCCCCTGACGCTTGCCAGCCGTGTGACAGTCTGGCCGATCATCAGCCAGATTGCCGAACGGATGGCGGGCGCGCGTTGCGCGTTGATGGCCGAGGCGGCGCATGTGGTGCCGCCCATCGGCGCACAAGGGCTGAACATGTCGATGGCAGATCTGACGGCGCTCCTCGACCTGGCACAGGCCGCGCCCGAAGATATCGGATCGCCACCTATGCTCGACGCCTATCACACCAAGCGACATCTGGATGTACGCGCCCGCGTGACCGGGATCGACGCGCTGAACCGCGCGTCGATGATGGGATCGCAGCCCTTGCGTGATCTGCGGGCAACGGCGCTCAATGCGCTGTACTCCGCCGCCCCGGTGCGCAAGACGCTGATGAAAGCCGGTCTTGGCATCCGATAGCACGAATTTTCTGCGAAAATTCAGCGGCTACCGACGTACCCGCTGACTGTTCGCACGCAAAAGCGCGCAGCCCGGCCTAAAGCACCGCCGCCACCGCGCGCTCGAGACGCGCAAGCGTTCCCGGCACGTCCTTCAGCTTGTCCAGCCCGAACAATCCGATGCGAAAGGTCTTGAACGCCTCGCCCTCTCCGACCTGCAACGGCACACCGGCCGCAATCTGCAACCCCTGCTCGCGGAATTTGGCGCCGCTTTGCACCGCCGGGTCGTCGGTATAGCTCACCACCACGCCAGGGGCCTCGAACCCCTCTGCCGCGACGGATCGCACGCGCTTGTCTGCCAGAAGCGTGCGCACCGCCCGGCCCAACTCCCATTGTGCCGCCTTTGCCGCCTCAAACCCCATCTCCCGCGTTTCGGCCATCGCATCCCGAAAGCCCTGAATTGCATCCGTGGGCATGGTGGCGTGATAAGCATGCCCGCCGCCTTCATAGGCCGCCATCATCGCGCGCCATTTCTTCAGATCCACCGCAAAGCTGTTCGACGTGGTCTCGGCCAGCCGCGCCTCGGCCGCAGCGCTCATCACCACCACCCCGGCCGACGGCGAGGCCGACCAGCCCTTTTGCGGTGCCGAAATCAACACATCCACGCCGGTCGCCTGCATGTCCACCCAGATGCACCCGCTGGCGATGCAGTCCAGTACCATCAGCGCCCCTACCTCATGCGCGGCCGCGGCCACCTGCGCGATGTAGTCATCGGGCAGGATGATCCCCGCACTGGTCTCGACATGCGGCGCAAAGACCGCATCCGGCCGCACCTCGCGGATCTTTGCGCAAACCTCCTCCACCGGGGGGGGCGCATAGGGCGCGCGGGCATCATTCCCGGTCTGCCGCGCCATTACCACGCTCACCTCCTGCGCAAACCCTCCCGCATCAAAGATCTGGCTCCAGCGATATGAGAACCAGCCGTTGCGCACCACCAGAACCTTTCCTTGCCCGAACTGCCGCGCCACCGCCTCCATCGCATAGGTGCCGCCCCCCGGCACCAGCGCCACGGCCGCGCCGTTGTAAACCTCGCGCAGCATCCCCGACACATCGCGCATCACCCTCTGAAACCGCGCCGACATGTGGTTCAGGCTGCGGTCGGTGAACACCACCGAAAATTCCTCCAGCCCATCGGGGTCAACGCCGTCAAGCAATCCAGCCATGATCTGTCTCCTCTTTGCCCGAACCATAGCCCAGCCGGGCCGCAGAGGCCCACCCTGATTTTCATCTGTTCAAAAATATCCCGGGGGGTGAGGCGAAGCCTCAGGGGGGCAGCGCCCCCCTTGCCCGACAGGCCGCTATCCCAACGGCCCCGGCCTGCGCTCTTCGGTCAACAGCACATTGGCCTCCACGGTGCCCACGCCCGGCAGGGTCATGATCCGCCGCCGCAACACGCGCTCGAAATCGGCAATGTCGCGGGCCACCACCCGCAAACGGTAATCGAACAGCCCCAGCACATGCTGCACCACCTGCACCTCTGGAATCGCCGTCACCGCGCGCTCAAAATCCTCCAGCGGCACCCGGCCACGGGTGGCCAGCTTCACTCCCAGAAACACCGTCACGCCAAAGCCAAGCGCCGCCCGGTCCACCTCCACCCGCCGCCCCGCCAGCACGCCTGACTCCTCCAGCCGCTTCACCCGACGCCAGGCCGCGGGCTGCGACAGGCCGAACCGCCGCCCCAGCTCTCCCGCCGACACAGCCGCATCCAGCGAAAGGGCACGCAACATCGCGCGGTCCAGATCATCCAGATCCGTCATATCGGCAGTCCGCCCGCATCCTTGATGGTGGCAATCAGCATCAGCGCCTCCAGTTCCGCAATATGCGGCAGGGTCAGGATGCGACGGCGATAGATTTCCTGATACTGCACCATGTCGCGGGCGATGACGGTCAGCCGCACATCGACGCGGCCCAGAAAGGTCTCGATCGTCACCACCTCCGGCACCTCGCGGGCGGCGGCAATGAACTCATCGAACGCACGGCTGTTGGTCTTGTCCAGCGTAAAGCGCAAGCTGACCTCCACCCCATAGCCAAGCGCACGCCAGTCGATCACCGCCGCCTCCGCCCGGATCACCCCACCGTCCCGCAGCCGTTCCAGGCGCCGCCACAATGTGGCGGCCGTAACCCCCGCCCGCTCGGCCAGCGTCGCACGGTCCAGTGCAGGTTCGGCCAGATAGTGACGCAGGATGCGGCGGTCTGCTTCGTCCAATTGCATGATATTTCCGTTTTTTCAAAGATCGCCACATGAATTTTCGCAGAAAATTCGTTTTGCGTCAAACATTGCACGGGATCACACCCAAATACCCCTATTGTCAGCCCATCAACAAAGGAGAAACGCCAATGCGCGTGTATTACGACCGTGACTGCGACATCAACCTGATCAAGGATAAAAAGGTCGCCATCCTTGGCTACGGATCCCAAGGCCACGCCCACGCGCTGAACCTGCGCGACTCGGGCGCGAAAAACCTGGTCGTTGCCCTGCGCGAAGGGTCGCCCTCCGCCAAGAAAGCCGAAGGCGAAGGCCTCAAGGTCATGGGCATCGCCGAAGCCGCCGCCTGGGCCGATCTGATCATGTTCACCATGCCCGATGAATTGCAGGCCGAAACCTACCGCAAATACGTGCATGACAACATCCGCGACGGCGCCGCCATTGCCTTTGCCCACGGGTTGAACATCCATTTCGGCCTGATCGAGCCAAAACCCGGCGTTGACATCATCATGATGGCCCCCAAAGGCCCCGGCCACACCGTGCGCGGCGAATACACCAAGGGCGGCGGCGTGCCCTGCCTTGTGGCCGTGCACCAGGACGCGACCGGCAAGGCCATGGAAATCGGCCTGTCCTACTGCTCGGCCATCGGCGGC
>JBKBQB010000048.1:0-20897 GCA_046292785.1 Paracoccaceae bacterium | reverse complement strand
ATCGGATACATGCCGCCCGCAGAAGCAGAGGAGGCGTTCTATGCAAACCTGAACAAGCTCGATATGGTCGCGTAGTCGTTGAACAAACCACCCTCCGGTAAACCCGGGGCGGTTCATCGCTTCGGATTGTCGATGACGAACTCTGGCAGAAGGTCAGAGCGCGACAGGAAGGCCTGACGCGTGCGCCCGAGCTCTGGCAGACCAACCGCCCAAAGAACTTGTTCTCCTACCTCATCAAGTGTGGAAAATGCGGTGGCGGTTGCTCAACGGTTTCTAGTGGTCGCATTGGCTGCTCAAATGCGCGCAACAAAGGCACCTGCGATAACAAGCAAACGATCAAGCTGGACGTTCTGGAAGAAAGTGTCCTTGGCTCACTGCGTGAGCATCTTATGGATGACGATCTCTGCCAGCTGTTCTGCGAAGAGTATACGCGGCACCTAGATGTCTTGCACAAGCGCCATAATTCGTCCCTTCACAACTATCGCTCAGAACTCGACAAACTTGAGCGCGAGCGGAAGAAGCTTGTGCAATCGATCCTGGATGGCGTCCCCGGGTCAATGCTGAAGGATGATGCGGTGCGAATCGAAGCACGCATGACAGAACTGAACCGAATCCTTGAAGGCGTCACCGAACGCCCGATACTTTTCACGGCTGGTATGCCCGAGAGGTACCGACAGGAGGTGAGCGGTCTGATCGACGCGCTCAATACAGAATCGAAAAGGGGTGAGGCTACAGACCTAATCCGGTCATTGATCGATCGGATAGTCCTAACTCCCCGCGATGGAGAAGAAGGCCCGGTCATCGATCTACATGGTGATTTGGCTGGTATCTTGTCTATCGCTTCGAAAAGCGACAGAAAATTGGTGTCTGCCGAACTGTCTGATTTTAACCCAGACGAGTGCGAGGCATTGGTTGCGGGAGACCGAGGTAAACGCCTCGCAAGGGACCCCAAAAATCAGTGCGAAGTGTTGGTTGCGGGGACGCGCAACCGCCGTAACCTACCTGAGCTTCTGTGCCCAGTTTAAGCTTTTTTAGAGTATCCGTCTTGATCAAGCGGCTTTTGGCGTCCACTCGCAGTTTTGTCGGACGAGTGCGTTGGCCATTTCGATCAGCTTTCGCATGAGGACCGTTGAGGTGATCAAGCTCGACAACGATCCCACACCACCGTAACCGCCTGTCCAATGTTACGGTGGAGACGCCGCGACGGGACACGGACGTCCGTCCTGATCGCAAAGATCTGTTATGAACCCCCTCCCACCAGAGTTCACGGGGACGTGACCTAAGGCATGCGTAATCTGCGTCGATTGGTGCGGGGATTTTCCTCCAAATCGCTGATCCTTAGAATCATCTCGTCTATCCGAGGTTCATCATGTCCACCATCTGACATTCCATAACCTGTGCCTGGCTATCCACATACAGTCGAATAGAGCTGCTAACCCCTGTCGTTTCCGGCCCTGCCATTGACCGTATCCCGCTCACCCGAACGGCTGGACGTGTCGTAAAGTTGCTAGGGTATTGGATGAAGTGGCTGCAGCCACTTCCAACGTCTTTGGCATCGTCAGACGCGAATTCCGCCGCAACGCGCACGTTCCCCACGTCGCTGAGACCCATACCAGACCCGAGAGAGCACTCCGTTGATCATATCCCCAGAAGCCTTGGATGGCCAACAACCCGCCACTGTCCGAACTTCATTTCCCGGAGCCCACACAATGAATGATGCGCACGATCTCGACCAGCTGAGGCGCAATGTTTCCATCCATGGACACGCCACCCTGCCGCCATATGTCCGGCTGGCTGACATTCCGCAGCCTTGGCTTGATCGGTTCCTTGAGGCGCTGGTGGGATCGCAGGCACCTGTGATCGAGGGGGAAGGTCAAGTGGCTTACGAGGCCGACTGGGCCTTATTCCTGCGCCGGGCGGAGCGTCGCCAGCGCGCCCGGCACATCGCTGAGATCCTCAAATACCTTCCGAAGGACCCCTCGCCGGACGTTCTGGGGGCGGCACCGGTGCTTGATCCGTGGTTTGTCGTACGGGATCCGTCCCAGGGTCTGTGTCTTCGTGGCGCAGTATTGGAACACCCCCGCCTTCCCGGCGTGGGACAATGGATCGTGACCTCGATGCTGATCGGCATCAACCTTGAGGCCGGATGTGCCCGGACCGCCAGTCGCTGGTATCGCCTCGGCAAGATGGTCGCACCTGCAGAATGCGAGGCCCTTCGCGGCGCGCCGTCGAACCCCGCGCTGGCTCCAGTTGGCATTGACGAAGTAACGCCATGGTTTGCCCGCCTACGTACGCTTTTGGCCCGCGAGGGGTTCGACGTCTAGACCCAATGATCGCAGTGTGAACTGAGTGGGCCGGTGGCCTCTCCCGCGTCATTCTCCGTTCGAGGGTTGCGCCGGATGGGCCGGTGCCGAGCCTCAGGAATGGGGGAGATACCACATGCAAGATAACACATTCTTTGGCCTGGATGTCCACAAGGCGACGGTTTCGGTCGCGGTCGCACAAGGGAAGCGTGGCGGCGAGGTTCGCCACTGGGGCACGATCCCGCACCGACCGGATCACGTTCGGAAGCTGGTGGAGAAGCTGGCCGCAGGCGGAGGTCGATTGCATTTCTGCTACGAAGCGGGGCCGTGCGGTTATGGCCTGCACCGGCAGATTGAAGAGATGGGGCAAGACTGCATCGTGGTCGCGCCGTCGCTCATCCCGGTGAAGGCGGGAGACCGCGTGAAGACGGACCGTCGCGATGTAATGATGCTGGCCAAGCTGCACTGGGCGGGCGAGTTGACCGCGGTCTGGGTGCCGGATGCGGCGCATGAGGCGATGCGCGACCTGATCCGCGCGCGGGCATCCGCAGTTGCCCCTTCCAGGCGATGTCGCGGGCGGCCTTGGGCAAGCCCTTGATCCTGTCGTGAAGCTTGCGGCTGACGCGGGCCTGCATCTGGTAACTCCACGCGCCCTCGATCAAGGCGCGTCGCGCCAGTCCACTGCCGGCCTTGGTGATTCCGCCCCGACGCACAGTATTGCCGCTGGAATGTTCAGATGGTGTCAGACCGAGATAGGCCATAAGCTGACGCGGGGTGTCAAAGCGGTGGAAAGGCTAAGAAGACAAGACGCGCCCGAACATGCCGATGCGCAAGGTTGGGGGCGGCACCACGGGATGTTGACGAACTGGTCTTGTGCTACGTTAATGTTCTTGCATTGTTCATATCATGCCAGCCCGTTGGAAAACCAACAGACCCAAGACATCCCGAGCTTGCCGCCGGCAATGTGGGTTCCGCAAAATGCTGGATAGGAGCCCTCACATGACGCCGATCGTTTCGACTATCAGAACTGCCAGTCCCAGTAAGACCAGCGTTTCCGTCACGACCACGACAAGATGCCCACCCCCCACGACTGTCAGCGCCTTCAGCGACGTCTTGATCCCCAGTGCGGCAATCGCGACCACAAGGCAGGCGCGGGAAAGGGTATTAACCTGATCCACCGTCCCCTGCGGCAGATCGACAACCGACCCGAGCGTGGCCAGCGCCAGAAACAGCGCCATGAACCACGGCAGTAGCGCAATGCGTCTCTGCACCCCGCGGTGCGGCCCCAGGCGCAGCCCAAGCACCACCACGATCAGCACCACCGGCAGCATGGCCACGCGAAACAACTTGACCATGGTTGCCGTCTCGCCCGCTGCATCCGACACCGAAAACCCCGCGCCCACCACCTGCGCGACATCGTGGATCGTCGCGCCAATCAGAAAGCCCTGTTGCAACTCGGAATAGCCCAACGTGTGGAACAGGATCGGGTAGGCAATCATGGCGATGGTCGACAGCACCGTCACCGCCATCACTGTGAACAGCGTATTGCTTTCGGTTTTGTCATTGGGGGGGATCACCGCTGCCAGCGCCAACGCTGCCGACGCGCCGCAGATCGCCACGGCGCCGCCGGTCATCAGAGCAAAGCGCCATTGCCGGCCCATCAGCGGCGCGATGATGAACCCGGTGGCGATTGTGGCGGCCACAAGCCCCGCCAGCACCAAGGCACCTTGCGCCCCGATCTGGACGAGATCCTCCAGCGCAATGCGCACACCCAGCAGACCAACGCCCAGCCGCAACACGAAACGCGCCGCCAGATCGACGCCTTCGCGGCACGGACCCTGATCATGCAGAAAATTGAATGCCATCCCGATCAGTAGCGCAAACAGCATGACAGGCGCACCGTAATGCGCGCCCAGAAAGCTTGCGGCGGCCGCCACTGTGCCCGAAAGCAACAGCCCCGGTGCCAGACGGGCGCCATGGGCACGCAAGCTATCGAAATAGTGCATCATTCCTCCTGACGGCACGGGCCGCTGCTGCCATTGCATCGCCGCTGTCAGTCGCCCGACAGGAAGTCCAGCACCATGCTGTTGAAAAGCCGGGGCTTTTCCATGTGGACCGCATGACTTGCACCGGGAATGACGCCAAGTTCGGCCCCGGCGATCCCTTGCCACAACGCCTCGACCTGCGGCCAGCGGTAGGATCGGTCGCGGTCGCCCCAGATGATCCTTGTAGGCATGGCAAACCCGGCAAGCGCGGCGCGGCCGTCCCAGTCGCGCATCGCGCACAGGGCGTTGCGGGCGGCGGCGGGGTTGGCTGCACGCGCAATGTCGCGGGTGGCGGGGTATCCGGGTGCATCCGCGCCATGCGCAAACCAGGTGGCCGAAATCCGGTCTGCGGTTGACGCAACGCCATCCGCCTCCAGGCGTGCGATCGAGGTTTCCAGCGGCTCGAACCGATCCGGCATCAGGCCAAGCGGCCCGGTGCCATACAGCACCAGCCGTGAAATCCGGTCGCCCAGCCGTGCTGCCATCTCCTGCACGATCATGCCGCCCATGGAATGGCCAAGAAGAACAAAGCGTCCGATCTCCAAACCGTCAAGACAATCCGTCACTGCTTCGGCAAACCCGCCGATGCTGTCGGGACCGGGCAGTGCCGCAGCAGCCCCGAACCCCGGCAGATCGGGGACAATCACATCATGAACGGGCGCAAAAGCGGCAATCTGATCGCGCCATTGCGCACTGCCGCCCAGATAGCCGTGGACCAACACAAGCGGTGGCCCGCCCCCGGCCCGCAGAAAGGGAAGATTCATCTCTACTTCACCTGCTGTGGCAACCAGAGGGCAGCCTGCGGAAAGACAATCATGATCCCGACCAGCAGCACCAGCGCGCCGATGAACGGCAGGCTGCCGATAATCACATCGGTGACCGAAACCTGCCCCCGGCTGATCCCCTGGATCACATAGAGGTTCAGCCCGACAGGCGGTGTCAGCACCGCAATCTCCATGGTGATGGTATAAACGATGCCGAACCAGATCAGATCGAACCCTGCTGCTGCGATCAAGGGCACGATGACCGGCAACGTGATGAAGGTCATCGACACGGGTTCCAGAAACATCCCCAATGCGATGTAGAACAGAATCACCATGCCAAGCACCATCCAAGGGGCCAGATCAAAGGTCAGGAACAGCGTCGTGAATTGCTGCGGCACGCGGTAGTAGTTGAGCACAAAGCCGAACAGCACCCCGGCTGACAGCAACAGCCCGAGATAACCCATGGTGCGCATGGTGGACATCAGCGCGTCGACAAACCCCGCCCAACGCAGGCCCCCGACCCCCACCGCCAGACCTACGGTCACCAGCGCGGCGGCGGCGGCGGCTTCGGTGGGCGTGGCGATGCCACCATAGATGGCCAGCGTGATCACCGCGCCGATCACCGCGATTGGCCCCAGTGACACCGCCATCTGCACCAGACGCATGCGCGGGCCGCGGTCACGTTCGGGCACGTCTTGCGGGCGCAGCCAGCTCCAGACGACCACGACCAGCACAAACAGCGTGGCCAAAATGATCCCCGGCACGACGCCGGCCATAAACAGCTTGCCGATCGACTGGTCGGTAACGATGCCGTAGAACAGCAGGATCAGACTGGGGGGCAAAAGCACGCTCAGCGTGCCACCCGCCGCCAGCACGCCGCTGGCAAGCCGCTTGCCATAGCCAAGGCGCAGCATCTCGGGCAAGGCGACCCCGCCGATGGTCAGCGACCCGACCATGGACGACCCGCAAACCGCCCCGAACCCGGCGCAGGCCCCGATGGAGCCATAAGCCGCCGACCCGCGGATCCGCACCCCGCGATGCATGAATTCATACAGATTGGCCCCGATTCTGGACCGACTGATCAACTCTCCCAGGAACACGAACAACGGCACCGCCAGCAGGATGTAGTTGATCCACACCCCCCACAGCTTCAACTGTGCCGAAACCAGCGACGTGTTGAAGGTCTGGATCTGCCACAAAAACGGCAAGGACGCCGCCGCCAGCGCAAAGGGAATCGGCAGGCCAAGCGCAATCAGCAGGATCAACAGCCCCATCAGGCCAAGCCCGACCTCATACCATTCCATGGCGCTACTCCATTTCGGATGCCGGGCGCAGTGCACGTTGCAACAGCCGCAGCAAGGCATAAAGGGTGAACAGACAGATCGACAGCGCCACCGGGCTCCAGAACAGATAGCGCGGCCAGCGCAGGATCTCGGTCGAGGCCCCGGAATTGAACGCCCGGATCGTCGCATTGAGTGTGGTGATCGAGAAAAACACCCCGATCGCGACCATGATCGCCCCGTTGAAGATGGCGACCGCTTTTTGCAGGCCGGGCCCTAGTTTATCGGTCAATAGCGTCACGCGGGGATAGGAATCCTCGCGCATCGCATAGGCCAGACCGACCAGCGCCACCGGAAACAGCAAAAGCGCTGTCGCCTCTGTCACCAGCCTGTCGGGCGCCCCAATGACATAGCGCATGAAGACGCCATAGCTGATCCAGATCATCTGGATAAAGATCAGCAGCGCACCAAGTGCGGCCATGCCAACGACCAGAACTTCGACGGCCTTAATCGCCCGGTCGATCAGGTTGCGCATGAATGCCTCCGATGTGGGAAGGGGCCCGCCCGAAAACCTTAGGGCGGGCCAAGCGAACTCAGAGCTTGTGATTGGCGAACAGTGCGCGCACCTTCCCGGCCAGGTCCGGCCCGCAGGCGGCATCAACCTCGGCTGCCCATTTTGGTTCGATTTCGGCCAGCAGCGCATCGCGTTCCGCCGTGGTGATCGATACCGCCGCCCCGCCGCCTTGCATCACCGCATTGCCGACCTGTTCGTTGATCCAGCTTTCATAGCGCGGTTGCAGCCAGGCTTCGGTTTCGGACCCGGCCTCCAGCAGAGCGGCGCGGTCGGCTTCGGACAGGCTGTTGAAGCGGTCAACATTCATCATGTACTGGATGTTGCCGTAGAACAGATTGGCATTCACCATATAGGGCATCACGTTCCACAGCTGCCACGAACTGTAGGTGGCCACGCCCATATTGATGCCGTTCACCACACCGCGCTCGGCCGACTGGAACACCTCGCCCGGGGCGATGAACACCGGCTGTCCACCCCAGGTTTCGATCATCAGGCTGACCAATGGCCCGATGGAGCGCACCAGTTTGCCGTCCAGCTTGTTCAGCCCTTCGACGGGCCCCTGAAACCACCATTCCTGATCGTAGGAATAGTTGGAGTTGATCACCGGGATCAGCCCGACATTGGCGGCTTCGGGCTTGATCAGTTCGGCATAGGCGGCGTCCAGCGCGATCTGGTCCTTCAGGTCGATGGCGGCGGGATACAGCGACGACACGCGGTAGCACGGCAGCCGGGTATCGGCGGAAATCCAGCTGATGTCCGACACGCCGCCTTGCAGCGCGTCCACACCATCCGACCATGAATGAAGGGTAGAGGAGGGGAAAATCTCGACCTTGACCCGATCTTCGGTCTTTTCCGCGACCAGTTCGGCAAACTTGACGAACCCCTGATAGCGGATGTCGGTTTCGTTCACATAGGTCGAAAGCCGGATGGTTTCGGCTTGGGCCGCACCGGCGGCAAGAGCACCGGCAAGGGACAGGGCAAGGACGTGGGTCTTGGGTTGCATGGAAGACTCCGCTGTTGGATGTGGGAGGGGTCCGAGCCGCTCAGGCGGCTTTCTGGTTCTGGAAAAGATGGCCATAGGCGAACAGGGCCGCCGACCCGCCGGTGTGCAGGAAAACGACACGTTCGTCCTTTCGGAAGGCGCCCTCCCGCACCATTGCGACAAGGCCAGCAAAACCTTTGCCGGAATAGACCGGATCCAGCAGGATGCCTTCGGTCTGTGCCAGCAGAAGGATGGCATCGGTCATGTCTTGCGTCGGCTGGCCATAGCCGGGGCCCACCTGCGTGTCGTAGGCGATCACCATGTCGCGCGGCAGATCCCCCCGCGCGCCGATCAACGCGGCGGTGCGCACGGCCAATTGGTGGACATTGTCGATCTGGCGCTCACGCGCGGCGCGCACCGAATAGCCGGTGACCGGGATCGGCGCATTCATGGCAAAAAACCCGGCCAAAAGCCCGGCCTGCGTGCCCGCGCTGCCGGTGGCGTGGACCAGATGATCAATCCGCAGCCCTGCCGCATCGGCCTGTCCGACCAGTTCTTCGGCGCAGGCCGCATAGCCAAGCGCGCCCACCGGGTTGGACCCGCCGCCGGGAATGAAATACGGCTTGCGCCCCTGCGCGCGCAGCGTTTCGGCCAGTGCCTCGCCCTCGGCGTTCATGTCCAGACCTTCGGGACGAAAATCGAAGCTACAGTTCATCATCTGGTCCAGCAAGACGTTGCCAGCGGTTTCGTAATCCGCGCCCTGATTTGTCACGCGCCGTTCCAGCAACGCATGACAGGCCAATCCTGCACGGGCGGCGGCCGCGGCGGTCTGGCGGACATGGTTCGATTGCGTTGCCCCTTGGGTCACCAATGTATCGGCACCCTGCGCGAGCGCCTCGGCCACCAAAAACTCCAGCTTTCGGGTCTTATTGCCGCCAGAGGCAAGGCCGGTGCAGTCATCCCGCTTGATCCAGATCTCTGGTCCGCCCAAGGCGGCGGTCAACCTGTCAAGCCGTTCCAGCGGTGTGGGGAAATGGCCGAGCCGATATCGGGGAAACCGGGCGAGATGCATGGTGTGGTCCTTGTCACTGAGTCTCAATATGTAGAACACCGAACTTATGTCTGTTCAAATGCCATTATCCGGCGATAATATGCGTGATTTGCATGTTAGGAGGGCGCCATGCGGCTTGAGTGGATCGAGGACATCCTTGCCGTGGCCGAACACGGATCCTTCCAGGCGGCCTGCCAAAAGCGTAACGTGTCGCAGCCGGCCTTTTCGCGGCGGATCCGCCAGATCGAGGAGGCGCTGGGGGTTGCGTTGTTCGACCGGACGGCGCGACCTGCGCGGCTGGCGGCCCATGTCACCGACCAGCTGGAGCGGATGCGCGAACTGTCTGCGGGGCTGCGTGATCTGTCGGCGGGTCTGCGCGATGCCGATAGGGTGCGGCGCAGGCGGATCGTCATCGCTTCGCAACATGCGATTGCCGCGACCTCCACCCCCGAAATCATCGGGCGCTACGCGGATCTGGATCTTGATACCCGTCTGCGATCTGCGAACCGGGACGATTGTCTTGCGCAACTGATGACCCGGCGCGCCGATATCGCGCTGATCCATGATGTGCCGGGGGCGGAGCGGATTCCAGGGGCTGATTTCCTCGACATCATGCATATCGGGGTCGACACGCTGATCCCTGTCTATGCCCACGACCGGCTGGCGACGTTGAACGATGCCTATGCGCATGGCGAACTGCCGGTCATTGCCTATCCGGCAGATGTGTTTCTGGGCCAGGTCCAGCGCCGGATCATCTTTCCGCGACTAACACGCGTGGGCCGCGTCCGGCATCGGTTGGAAACGGCGCTTACGCTTGCCGCACTGGAATTCGCGCGCACCGGCTTTGGCGTGGCGTGGATCCCCGAACACTTGGCGCGGGCCGATGTCGAAAGCGGGCGGTTGGTCAACCTGAGTGGCACATTGCCGGCGATTTCGATGAACCTGATCGCCGCGCGATTGGGCGACAGCGCACACCCCATGGTCAACGAGGTTTGGGCGAGGATCGGGCCGTCGAAGGCCATCTGAGAGTATGGAACAGCCTACGTATGCGGGTATGGTGCGGCTTCGCGATATCCTTGTCCGCCCTCAGCGCCCATGGGACAATTTAGCATGATTGCGTAGCGGAGGATTTATGGCTCATCTCCACCTCAGTTGGAGTTGAAGATGATGAAGAACCGAAGGACCGCGCTAGCGAAACCTGAACTGTTGCGGTGGATGCCCCCACCCGACGGCATCGAATGTGCATTGTTGCAGAAGTCTGCGGGTTGAGGATTCACTTTGCGAATCCGGCGGTTTAGACGGATGGCATGAGCAAGCCGACCCCGCCGCGCTACCGCACCACGAACTGGCCCGCGTACAACCGCGCGCTCGAGCGCAGGGGGTCGATGCTGATCCTGATCGATCCGAAAATGCAGTGGCTCGCGGAGCCTGCAGGCCAGATGGGGAGGCCCGCTGTTTTCTCCGACGTGGCTATCCAGCTATGCTTGTCGGTCAAGGTCTTGTTCAAGTTGCCGCTTCGTCAGGCGGTCGGCATGGTGCGGGCTCTCCTGAAGCTTGCAGGGCTGGATTGGCCCGTGCCGGACTACACGACCCTTTGCCGCCGCCAAAAGATCCTGGCCGTCCAGATCCCCTATCGACGATCGGACGGCCCCCTCAACTTGCTGGTGGACAGCACCGGGATAAAGTTTCTCAGCGATGGGGAGTGGCACGCCCGCAAGCATGGCCCTTCGCGCCGACGTCAGTCGTTGCCCGGCAACGGTTTGCTTGCAAACCGTGAGAGGGGGCGCAAGGTCCATCTGGCCATGGACACGGCCACATCCGACATCCGGGCGGTCGAATTCACGTCCAGCCGGGAGGGCGACAGCCCGACCCTTCCAGCCCTGCTCGACCAGATCCCGGGCGACGAGCAGATGGGTTCCGTCACGGCGGACGGGGCCTATGATACCCGCCGTTGCCACAACGCTATTCTGGACCGCAATGCAAAAGCCATCATACCGATCCGCAAGAACGGGCGGCTCTGGCGCGAGGACTGTCCGGCCGCGGTCGCCCGCAACACTATCCTCCGCGACGTTCGCGAAGAAGGCCGCGCGGCGTGGAAGCGGCGAAACGGCTACCACGCAAGAAGCAGGGCAGAGGCCAAGATGAGATGCTTGAAAGCCTTCGGAGATCGCATCGCAGCCCGAGACCCCGATCGCCAAACCACCGAAATCCACATCCGCGTCGCCCTCATCAACCGCTTCAACGCACTCGGCACCGCCGATGTCGTTCGCGTCGCATGACATAAACGGGGAAAGGGGCAATCACGTCTCAGGCCCGACTAACGCAACAATGCCGCTACAATGACAAACCCGTCGCCGCTGCCCTGTTACTCCTCGTCGTCCATTTCATCTATCACCTCTCGGCGCAGCATGTACACGCGGCTGCCGCTCTCGATGCAGTCGGCCATACGCACCTGCATGCTGTTCTGGGTCTCCCCGCGCACCAGGGCACCGGCCTCTTCGAGAGCATGACAGAAATCCTGGACAAGGCACTTTAACAGGTCGCTGAAATAGTCCTGCCTCGACAGTCGTTTGAGAACATGATTCACCCTCGGCACGATAACGGCGGAGGGGTATGATGCGCGGGATCGATGAGAAGAGCGGATCGCTGTTCAGCTATGTCGATCTGGAGGCGCGCATCCCGGCGCGGCATCCGCTTCGAAAGATCCGGCAGGTAGTCAACGACGCGCTGGCCAGCCTCGACGCCGAATTCGAAGCTCTTTACACCGACTTCGGGCGCCCCTCGATCCCGCCGGAACGGCTTATCCGGGCGAGCCTGATCCAGATCCTGTTCTCGGTCCGATCCGAGCGGCAGCTGATGGAGCAGATGGAATACAACCTGCTGTTCCGGTGGTTCGTGGGCCTCGGTGTCGACGATCCGGTCTGGGTCCCGACGGTGTTCAGCAAGAACCGGGACCGGCTGCTGACGACCGAGATGTCGCGCAAGGTGATGGCGGCAATCCTCGCCCACCGCGAGGTCGCGCCGCTTTTGTCGGACGAGCACTTCTCGGTCGACGGCACGCTGGTCAAGGCCTGGGCTTCCATGAAGAGCTTCCAGCCGAAGGCAGAGGGTGCCCCGCCAAAGGATGAGGGGCCGGGTGATCCGCCCGGACACGACATCGCCGCAGACCAGTCCGCCCAACCCGAACCCAAACCCGAGACAAACCCGATGGCCCGCGCCACCCACCAGCACCGCAATGCCGAAGTCGATTTCCGGGGCGAGAAGCGTTCGAACGCCACGCATGTATCGACCACTGATCCCGAGGCCCGGCTCTACAAGAAATCTCCCGGCACCGGGGCGGTGCTGTGCTTCATGGGGCATGCGCTGATGGAGAACCGCTCGGGCCTGATCGTGCAGGGCGACCTCACCCAGGCCGACGGTCATGCCGAACGACGCGCCGCGCTGGATATGATCCATCGCCACTCCCCCGGATCGACCCGGCCGCTGACGATGGGCGCGGACAAGGGCTACGACGCCGCGGGGTTCGTCGCCGACCTGCGCAAAGCCTGTGTGACCCCGCATGTCGCGCAGAAATCGCGCCATTCAGCGATCGACGCCCGCACGACCCGACACAAGGGCTATGCCCTCTCGATCAAGCACCGAAAGCGGATTGAAGAGGCCTTCGGTTGGGCAAAAACCATCGGCGGCATGGCGCAAACCGTCTATCGCGGCGTCGAGCGTGTGCGGTCCCGCTTCATCCTGACGATGGCCGCCAACAACCTCGCCCGACTGCCCCGGTTGCTGGCCGCATGACACAAAGGAACACACGACGAAGGCGCACATCCTTCACGCAAACCAGCCGAATGCGCAGGGCCAGCGTTTCGGCAGCCAGAAAACTGTTCCAACTCGCTGACTATTTCAGCGACCTGTTAAGTCCCGATCGCACTTCGCTTTAGGCTGAACCAATGCACGGATGGTCCCCGGGCGGAGGAAATAGAAACGCGCGTTGAACCAGCCCGCCTCGGCGAAAAGCATTTTGCCTTGGGAGCTGCGATCCGGTCCCACCTCGCGAAGCGCCTTGCCGAGGCGCGGCAACACATACGCGCGGACGAGGGCGACCGGATCCTCCTTGACCTGATGTTTTCCGATCTGGCGAATTTTTGCCCAGGAGTTCGCGGCGATCTTCACGGCCTTTTCGACTTCATCTCGAGAGCACGGTAGGATGCCCATTGAGGCCGCTCGATCACCGGCCAACCACACGGCCGCAAAATGGCACAGCACCCGCATATGTGCATTTTCGTCGTCATCCGGGTCGATCCCGAGCTCAACGGCAAGACGGATTGCCAGTCTGGCGTGCCATGCCGGCAGATCCTGACGAAGAAGTTCATGATTGTTCAGCAGCCGATAGACAAACGCCGCGCCGATGGTCCCAGCGAGTTCCGCGGAACTTGCTTCCAGCGAGCGCAGGAACAGCCCTTTAGAGGAGCATCCGTGCAGGTTTATCCACATCGACTCCTCTCGCCCGCCTACGTCGACGAGGCGGACAAAGGTGACGTCAGTGGGGAAAGGGGCACTCACGCCTCAGGCCGGAGTTGCGCAACAACGCCCATCGAATGTGCCAAAGTGGTTTCGTTGGAACCAAAATGAGGGAGGCATCCACCGCATCAGTTCAGTTCCTCAAAATATTGCGAGGGGCGTGGCGTTGGGATTGGACAGCCTTTCGCGTGAAAAAGCCTGCACAAAACCATAGGCACCCAACTCTGGGCTAGACTTTCAGAATGTTTGTTCTGCAAACTGCACGCAAACAAGGTGAGGGGTCTTATGAAATCAGGCACGCTCGACGAGACGACGCTTGTCGAACGGCTGGGTTCTGGTGACCGGGTTGCCTTCGAGGGCGTTTATCGCAAGCATAACGCCGCGATGGTCCGCATGTGCACGGGGATCGTGCGCAACCGGGCCACGGCGGAAGAGATCGTCCAGGACACCTGGGTTGCGGTTCTCAAGGGCATTTCCGGCTTTGAAGGGCGGTCATCCCTGGCTGGCTGGATCTTTGCCATTCTGGTGAACAAGGCCCGGTCCCGGGCCACCCGCGATGGCCGCACGGTTTCCTTTGACGGCGAAGGCGAAGATGACGGTCTTGCAGCGGCCTTTGACGGGCGCGGTCGCTGGAAGGACATGCCGGAATTGTGGGAGAACCTGACTCCCGAGCGCATTGTCGAAGGTCGCAGTATCCTCGCCCATGTGACGGCCGCGATCGAAACCCTGCCACCGGCGCAGTGGTCCGTCTTGATCCTGCGCGCAGAGCAGGATCTGGAACCGTCCGAGGTCTGCGCGATCCTTGCCATTACAGAGGGCAACATGCGGGTGCTTTTGCACCGCGCGCGCCTTTCGGTGCGCAAGGCGCTGGATGCTGTCATCGCGGGCAAGGGGTTGTGACTTTGCCGCAAAGGCATATTTTCGGCAGGTATGTAACAAATCCGGGTCCGGACTGTCATTTCAGTGTGAGGCTCGAAAAAGGAACAATCGGATGCTGAGCTGCAAGGAAGTTGCTGAACGCGCAAGCGCCCTGATCGACGGGGAACTTGGTGTGTTCGAGGCACTTCAGATGCGTCTGCATCTGGCCATGTGCAAAGGGTGCGGGGCGTTCACCCAACAGATGCGCACAACCCGCGATCTGACGCAGAGGACGTTGCCGCTGGACGATCAGCCGGACGCTGATGACGCGCGCATCTCGGCCATCCTTTCCCAGCTTCACGCAGCGAAGCAATCGGGCGGCTGACGCCCTCGGGAAGGACCAAAGACATGCAGAATATCAAAGCCGGCATTGTGGCCGGGTTCGTAGCGACTGTCGTTCTGTCGGCCATGATGGTGGCCAAGACGATGATGGGCATCATGCCCGCGCTGGATGTGATCGCCATGCTCAGCGCCATGATGGGCACATCGGCTGTGATGGGGTGGATCGTGCACTTCATGATCGGGACGCTGGCCTGGGGTGGCGGCTTTGCCCTGCTTTACGGAATGATCCCCGGGTCTGGCGCTGTGACGAAGGGCATCGTGTTCGGCATCGCGGCATGGTTGGGCATGATGGTGATGGTCATGCCGATGGCAGGGGCTGGTCTGTTCGGAATGGCCATGGGCATCATGGCGCCGATGATGACGCTGGTGCTGCACATCATCTTCGGTGCGGTTTTGGGCGCGGTCTATCAGGCGCAGGCGAAACCGGCCTTTGCGTGATCGTCCAGACCGGGTGCGATGGGTGGCATCGCGCCCGGTTCAATTGCGGCAGTCCAGGATAGGAAACTTCCAGAATGAAAAGCGAAAAGGTCACGTTTACTGGACACTTCGGCGACATCCTTGCGGCGCGGCTGGATTTGCCAAGCGGGCCGGTGCGGGCGGCAGCGATCCTCGCGCATTGCTTTACCTGTTCCAAGGATATCGCAGCGGCACGACGGATTTCAGGGCGGCTTGCTGCGCTGGGGATCGCCGTTCTGCGGTTCGATTTCACCGGGCTTGGCCATTCTGGCGGCGAGTTTGCCAACACGCATTTCAGCTCCAACGTGGCGGACTTACTGCTGGCCGCAGCGTTCATGGACGGTCGCAGAATGCCTGCGCAACTCTTGATCGGGCATTCGCTGGGCGGCGCGGCGGTGCTGAAGGCTGCCCCTGATCTGCCGGGCGTGCGGGCTGTCGTGTCGATCAGCGCGCCCTTTGATCCCGGCCATGTCGCGCATAACTTTGGCGGCAAGCTGGATGAAATCCGCGCGAATGGCAGCGCCATGGTCGATCTGGCGGGCCGGTCGTTCGAGATTCGCAAGGATTTTCTGGACGACATTTCTTCGGCCTCGCTGGAGGCTGCCCTGCCCCACTTGGGCGCCGCCCTTCTGGTGCTGCACGCACCGCTTGATGCAACAGTCGGCATCGACAATGCAGGGCGGATTTTCGGGGCGGCGAAGCATCCCAAAAGCTTTGTCTCGCTGGATGGGGCCGACCATCTGCTGACCCGCGAGGAAGATGCCGAATATGTGGCCGAGGTCATCGCCTCATGGTCGCGGCGCTATCTGGACCTTGTGCCGGAGCCAGTGACGGCGGGCGCCCCCGAAGGCGTGGTCCGCGTGTCCGAGGCCGAGGCATCGGGCTTCCGGCAGGATATCGTGGTGGCTGGACGGCATCAGATGATCGCCGATGAACCGCTTGCGATGGGCGGCACCGATCTGGGGCCAAGCCCCTATCAGCTTTTGGCAGCAGGCCTTGGCGCCTGCACCACCATGACCATCCGGCTTTATGCCCGGCGCAAGGGCATCCCCTTGGCGCATGTGTCTTGCGACGTCAGCCACGATCGCTGTCACTCCGAAGACTGCGCAGACTGCGCAGACGGCGAAAAGGGGGCGGGCGAGGCCAAGGTCGATGTGTTTCACCGCGTGATCCGCCTGTTGGGCGATCTGACCGACGACCAGCGCGCTGCCCTGCTGGCCATTGCCGACAAATGCCCGGTCCACAAGACGTTGCACGGGCAGGCCATCATCCGCACCGATCTGGAACCGCAAAAGGAAACCGCATGACCCCGGCCGAAATCCTGTCGCTGTCGGCGATGCCGCCCGCGAACCCCAGCTATCCGCGGGGATGCGGCTTGTCGGCGGACGTATCCCGCTGATCCGCTGCGACGCCGATGTCTGCAAAAGCGTGATGTAACAAAACACCGGTGATCCGAGACAAACATGGAACGGAACGCCACAAGGAGGGCGCGCGATGGCACCCGGATACGGCGCAGGGATCGACGGGATTCTAGACTGGATCGGGCGCAGGCTGGCGCGCAAGCTCACCGCCCCGTCCTCGGGCTACACGCCCTTTACACCGTCTGACTTCGAGACCCTGTGCCGCGTGCTGCGCCCCGGCGACATTCTTTTGATCGAGGGGCGCGAGAGGGTGTCGAACGCCATCAAGTATCTGACCCAGTCAACCTGGTCCCATGCCGCGATGTATGTTGGAAACCGCTTTGCGGTTCAGGGCGCCGATGCAGAACCGCACCGCCTGATCGAGGTCAATCTGGGCGAAGGCTGTGTGTCGGCGCCCTTGAGCAAATATGCGCGCTACAACACCCGCATCTGTCGGCCCGTCGGGCTGACAGCCGAAGAACGTCTCACCGTGACCGATTTCATGGCCGCGCGGATCGGGCTGAAATACGACATGCGCAACATCTTTGATCTGCTGCGCTATTTCCTGCCCAACCCGCCGGTTCCGGTGCGCTGGCGCAGGCGGATGCTGGCCTTCGGATCAAGCGATCCGACGCGCGCAATCTGTTCATCGCTGATCGCACGGGCCTTTCAATCGGTGCACTATCCGATCCTGCCGGATGTGCGGTTGGTGAAGGCGCGCCAAGGCTCCAACTATGCGCGGCGCGAAATTCTGCATATCCGCCACCATTCCCTGTTCACGCCGCGCGATTTTGATCTGTCTCCCTGGTTCCAGATCGTGAAGCCGCACCTTGCTGACGGGTTCGACCCGCATCTTCTGGAATGGGGAGAAGGGTCAGCGGCGCAGGCCGCGCTGGACGAGGGCGAGGAGGAGGCTCGCGAGGCAGGCAAAGACCGCGAACCAGCCAAAGAACCAGAACCGACCCGCGACGGTGCTTTCAGCCAGCGTGCTTGCGAAAACCTGCTTACCGATGCGGGCTGATGCTGCTGAGGCGATCAGCCCCAAGCCCCCGACGATCAGGATGAAGCCGGGCAATCGTCCAAGCAGGCGAAGCCCAAGATAAACCACGGCGCCGATGGTGCTGCCGACTATCCTGGCGTGCACGGCCAGCGAGGGATGGCAGCGTCTTGGGAAACCCGGCAAGCTGAGCACCCACAGTCCCGCAAGCACGGCCGCGATTGCGCTAGGTTCGCGCCGATCGTTTACTGTCGCGTCAGAGTAAACGTCAAAACGGGGTTGCGGATCGGCGTTTTGGCGCTTCCTGATCGCCCTGTCAGGCAGCACGCCCCGCATGTCCGGGGAAAGCTGCCCACCCTTCTGAAAAGGACAGCGAATGTCACATTTTCCGTCGCTCCCGAACCTTGAACTTCTCGGCCTGTTCAAGAAGTTCCCCGAGCGCGGGATCCTGCCGCTGCTGGAATACCACGATGCGATCCTGCGCAACGACAGCGAGCTGACGGTGGCCGAGCGCGAACTGATTGCGGCCTATGTGTCGTCGCTGAACGACTGCCATTACTGCTTTTGCGCGCACCGCGATCACGCCAAGGCCTGGGGCATCCCGGCCGAGGTGTTCGGACATGTGCAGATCGACCTCGATCATCCGGGCATCGACGCCCGTATGCGCCCGGTGCTGCGCTTTGTGCGCCGGCTGACGGTGGACCCGGCTGGAACGGGCGAGGCGGATGCGCAGGCCGTTTATGATGCCGGCTTCACCGAAGAGGGGCTGTTCGACATCATCTCGGTGACCGCGCTTTACAATTTCATGAACCGGATTCTGGAGGGCGCGGGGATCAAGCGGCATGTGCGGGTGACGGACATGACCGACGAGATGCGCCGGAAGTATCGCTATACCCACCTGTGGAAGGTCATTTCCAAAGGGCCGCCTCAAACCGAGAAGTGAACCAATGCTGCAACCGCCGCCGCCGCGACCGGGGCAAGATCCTGAGCGGACTGGCCCGACCTTGCGCGCAGCATGATCCCGCGGGCCGTTGCTGCGGCAAGCCCGGCGGCGGCGTCTGGTGATACGGGCGCATCGGCGCGCCATGTGGTTTGGCGCAGCCGGTCGGCGAGCCGGGTTTCAAGGTCAGCATAGCGGCGATCAAGTTCATCGCGGAAGGCACGATTGGTGCCTGCGGCATCCGCCAGCACGCAAGAGATCAGGCAACCCGGGGTCTGCGGGTCAGCGGTGGCCAGCCTGACAACCTCGGCGAGAAAACCCGTCAGGTCATCCTGCAAAGATCCGTTTGGCCCCAGGGCCGCGGTGATGGGGGCCATGCGGGTCGCCACATAATGCGCGATGGCCGCAAGAAACAGCCCCTCCTTGCCGCCATAGGACTGGTAAAGGCTGGCGCGCGGCATCCGCGTGGCGCGGCACAACTGATCAACCGATGCGCCGTTATAACCCGCCTGCCAGAACAGGCGCGTCGCGGCCTCAAGCGCCGACTGGTCATCGAAGCCTTTCGGCCGGCCTCGTGCGCGGGTCATCGAGGTTTCCGCCACCGGACATCACCTATTTTTGAACACTTCATTCTATAAATAGCTGTTCCTTACGCGGATTTCAATTTATAGAACGGACATTCTTTATATATGGAGACCAGCATGGCCAGAACTCCCCTGCTTGACATGACCCCCGAGACGCTTGAAAACGCAACTGGCGAGCAACAGGCCCTGCTGTCAGGTGCCAAGGCAAAGCTGGGCTTTTTGCCCAACATGTATGGCTACATGGCGAAACTTCCGCCGGTGCTGGCGGGCTATCTGTCAACCTATGATGCGTTCCGCGCACAGGCGGGCTTTACCCCGGCCGAGCAGGAAACCGTGTTTCTGACGATCAGCCGGGTGAACGGCTGCACCTATTGCACCGCCGCCCATTCGATGATTGCCGACAAGAAGTCGGGCGTACCCGCCGATAGCCTTGCCGCCTTGCGCGCCGGGACCGATCTGCCGGACGCCAAGCTGCAAGCCGTCGCCCACTTCACCGAGGCGATGGCGATGGCGCGCGGCAATCCGGGCAAGCCGGTGGTGGATGCCTTCCTTGCTGCGGGCTATGGCGAACAGCAGGTTCTGGGTGTAGTGCTGGCCATCGCCTGCAAGACGTTTTCCAACTACGTCAACCACCTTGGTGGCACGCCGGTCGATGCGGTCTTTGCGCCCTACAAGATCGATTGATCCGCGCGCGCCTGCCCACGGTGCTGGGGCAGGCGCGATGTTGGCAAGGATCAGGTCCATTCAGTCTCCCAGCATCCAGACCCCATCGGGGTGGAAGGCATGAAAGGCAAAGGCAAAGGGAATGTCATGCACAACATCACGGCCTTGGCCGTCGCGCACGCGGATGTTGCCCACCTCGCGCCCGGCCCCGAGCTGTCGGCTGTCCAGTGCCGAGGCTTGCCCTTCGGCCCATGTCAGGATCAGTCCTGCCTCGCGCACCTCGCCCAGGCGCGAAAGCCGCGTCAAAGGCCAGGCCCGGTTGCCGACCCGCACCACGCGTTCTAGTGGGGCGATGCCGTGCGGTGGATCTTCGCCCTGATACAGAAACGGCCGCGAGGTGTCATAACCGACATAAGGGTTGCTGCCATAGCTGCGCGACCAGTCGGGTTCGTCCATCACAAGACCATCCGGATGGACGGACAGGAAGGCTGACCAGCTTTCCATAATGGCGGGAAGCTGGATCAGCTCACGCCCCTGATGGGTGCCCGCAATGCCCTGTCCCAGCGCCTGCTGCCACCAGCTTTCGGTTTGGCGGTCATACATGATCATGTCCGAGTGGCGTAGAAGGCCCGACACACCGAAGGTCAGCGTCGCGCCGTCCAGCCTGGGGTCGAAAACCATGCCGGTGTTGCACAGCGGGCAGAACGTGACCAGCACGGGCACCCCGCCGATGGTGTCATTCACGATCTCATGCCACATCAGGTAGCGGATCGGATAGGCCCGCGCCGTCTGTCCCGGCAGGGTGACAGTCATCACCGGCTCGCGGTCTGCCAGCCGGGACTCCGCGGCGGGGGCCCTGAAGCGCGGGTTCGACAAGGCGGGAATACCATCCTTTGGCGGCCCACCCGAAATCACCTCGGCCAGGTCGATCCCAAGGCGCGAGAAATCGGTCGTTGGCCATGCGCCGGCAAACGGGTTGGCCTCCTGCGCAACCAGATAGCCCGGCCAGAGCAGGGCGACAGACGCCATAAACAGACGCCGCCGCATCAGGCGAACCGCCGCGCCGCAGAGGGCGCTGTCTTC
>JBKBQB010000047.1:0-21313 GCA_046292785.1 Paracoccaceae bacterium | reverse complement strand
AACGATTCGTCCGTGCTGGACCCGCCGGGGGCTTTGCCCCCGGACCCCCAGGATATTTAGGAACAGATGAAAAGATCAGGCATCGAGCCCGACCAACGCGCGGGCGAAATCCTCGGGGTCGAACGGGGCCAGGTCGTCAATTTGCTCGCCCACCCCGATGGCATGGATCGGCAGGCCGAATTTGTCGGCCAGCGCCACCAGCACGCCGCCTTTAGCGGTGCCGTCGAGCTTGGTCATCACCAGACCCGAGACATCGGCGATCTTGCGGAAGATCTCGACCTGCGCGATGGCGTTCTGGCCGGTGGTGGCATCCAGCACCAGAAGCGTGTTGTGGGGGGCTGTCGGATCCACCTTGCGCAGCACGCGCACGATCTTGGCCAGTTCCTCCATCAGATCAGCGCGGTTCTGCAACCGGCCTGCAGTGTCGATCATCAACAGGTCGGCGCCATCGTTGCGTGCCTTGGTAAAGGCGTCAAAGGCGAGACTGGCCGGGTCTGACCCTTCGGGCGCGGTCAGCACCGGAACGCCAGCGCGGCTGCCCCAGACTTGCAACTGCTCCACCGCCGCCGCGCGGAATGTATCCCCCGCCGCGATGACCACCGATTTGCCCGCGGCCTTGAACTGGCTGGCCAGCTTGCCGATCGTGGTGGTCTTGCCCGAGCCGTTGACGCCCACCACCAGCACCACCTGTGGCTTGGTGGGATAAAGCGGCAGGGGACGGGCCACCGGGGTCATGATCCGGGTGACCTCTTCGGCCAGGGCGCGGCGCAATTCGCTGGCCGAGATCTTCTTGCCAAACCGCCCCTCGGCAATATTGGCGCTGACCCGCAGGGCAGTATCGACCCCCATATCGGCCTGGATCAACACATCCTCCAGGCTTTCGAGCATGGCGTCATCCATCTCGCGGCGCGGCTCATCTGCTTCGGCGCTGGCAAAAAGACGGCCCAGCAGGCCGGGTTTATCAGCAGCGGCAACCGGCTGCGGCACCGCCGGGGCGCCGGTCGCCGGGTCCGCGACCAGCGCCTCCAGCCCTTCGCCGATCTTGTCGGACGAGCGGAACATCTTGTCGCGCAGTTTTTTGAAGAATGACATCGGGGCCCCGGTCCTGTGACGGCACTTTTCCAGACACCTAAGGCCAAACGGGCGGTGAGGGAAGGTCATGCGGACAGGGCAGATGCGCAAACCGGGCGTTGCCGGGTCGAAAACCACGAAATTCCGGTGCTATTTGCCTTGCCACCGATCCTGTGCGGCTGTGTCGCCATGGAAAGGCCCGGTTTGCGTGCTAAACACCCGACCATGATTGATCGCGCCCTGCCCATGCCTCTGTTTGCCTTTGCCGCGCTGTCGCCGGTTGGCTTGATCGGCCTTGGCGTCGTGGTCGGGGGCGCCTGGTTGTGGGCCGGGTTTCTTTATATGGTGGTGTTGGTGATCGTGTTGGATCAGTTGATCCCCTTTGTGGCTGGCAACGCGGCCGAGAGCGCGGAGTTTCCCGCCGCCGATGCGGTCCTGATCGCGGTGGGTCTGAGCGTTGTGGCGCTGCTGCCGCTGGCGGTCTGGGGGATCGGGTCCGATCACCTGCGCACCGGCGAAAAAGTGCTCTTATTTTTCGGCACCAGCTATTTCCTGGGTCATGTCGGTCATCCGGCCGCGCATGAGCTGATCCACCGGCCCGGTCGCGGGCTCTATCGGCTTGGGGTGCTGGGTTATGGGGTGATGCTGTTTGGCCACCACGCCTCGGCCCACCGTCTGGTGCATCACAGGTCGGTTGCCACACCGGACGACCCGAATTCGGCACGCGACGGCGAAAGTTTCTGGCGGTTTGCGCCACGCGCCTGGATCGGCGGGTTCCGTGCGGGCTGGGCGGCAGAAAACGCGTTGCGGGTCCGACGCAACGGGGCGCGCGCGGTGCATCCCTATGCGTGGTATCTGGGCATAGCCTTGGTCAGCCTGCTGGTGGCGGCGCTGATTGCCGGACCGTTTGGCGTGCTGATCTGGGTTTTGCTCTCGGCCCATGCGCAGATGCAGCAACTGCTGGGCGACTATGTCCAGCATTACGGGCGGGCGCGCGCGCGCCTGCCCGATGGGCGCTATGAGCCGGTTGGCCCGCGCCATTCGTGGAACACGCCGCATTGGTTTTCCTCGGCTTTGATGTTGAACGCGCCCCGTCATTCCGATCACCATGCCCACCCGGCGCGCCCTTATCCCGCGCTGCGCCTGACCGAAGACGCGCCGCTTTTGCCTTGGCCGCTGCCGCTGGCCTGCGCTCTGGCCATGGTGCCGCGCCTGTGGCGTCGCCGCATGCGCCCGCACCTGAAACGCTGGCACAGCCTGCACGGGCAAGAACCCGCGCAGTGACACATCTTGTCGCTGGCGTTGCGGCCCGCTGCATGCAACGATTGCAGAACTCGTGACCGGAGATCACCGCATGCAGCGCGTTGCCCCCCAGATTGCCCTCTGCCTGATGCTGGCGCCGGCCATGATCTGCGCAGCCGAGCCTCCGGTGCCGATGACGGGGGCGGAATTCGAGACGTATACCACCGGCAAAACCCTTACCTTCAGCCAGCGGGGCGCGGTCTACGGCGCCGAACAATATCTGCCGGGGCGCAAAGTGCGTTGGGCATTCAAGGACGACATCTGCCGTGAAGGTGTCTGGTATGAAGAAGCAGGACTGATCTGCTTTGCCTATGCATATGACCCCACCCCGCAATGCTGGAATTTCTGGCGGCAGGATGGTCGACTGACCGGGCTCTACATCGGCGATGGTTCCGGATCAGAACTGTCCGAAGTCGCGCAATCACCCGACCCACTGGCCTGCGCTGGCCCGGATGTCGGCGTGTGAGAGCCTGACCTTCGCCACAGCCAAGAGTGTTCCAAAACGGCGAAAAATCCGAACCTTGCCGTTGATCTGGATGTTTCTGGAACAGCCCGTGCAACGCTTTTCAAAGTGGCCAGGTCGAAGGCGGCCCAGACCCCGCGCCGGGTAAGGGGCGGGTATCGTTCAATTCCGAACATTCTTGTGCTGGCAAGCCGGCGGGCTTGAGCGTTGATGTCCGATGTTTCAGAACAATGAGCCCTGTTCCGGCGGTTTTGCACCGCCGCCCTTGCGCGGTTGCGTGCGGCCAGACTGCCCACTCAGCATCAGCCGCCCGTCGTGGAATTCCACCTCCAGAGCGCTGGCTTTCTCGGCAGCGATCTTGCCGGTGACCACCACGCCATCACCACGCACCACCGCATAGCCGCGCCGCAGGGTCTGGGCATACCCCAACGTCTGCCGCGTGCGGTCCAACGCCTCCAGCCGTCGGGCCAGATCGGTCAGGCGCTTCACAGGTGCGGTGTCAAGCCGGGTGGAAAGCCCCGCCAAGGATTTGCGTTGCTCGGCGAGCTTCCCACCCGACACGGTGATCAGCCGCGCCAGCGACGGCGCCAGCCGCGAGGCCCATTTGTCAAAGCTGCTGTGCCACAGGTCACGCTTGCGCGCGATGCGCGCTGCCAGCGCCTCGCCGCGCCGGGCCAGCACTTCGCGCCGCCGCAGCACCAGACCAGAAAGGGCCACGGGCGACAGCCGACCCGCCTGCCGCTCATACAGGCCGCGTTTGCGGCTGACCGCCAGCGACAGGCCCCCCGAAAGCCGCCCTGTGGCCGTATCCAGCCTCTGCGCCGGCGTGGCCAGCAACGTATCAAGCCGTGGAAGCGCGCGCGAGAGATCACGCAGCCGTTGGCCGCGCAGGGCCACCCCTTGCGCCAGCGCCCGGCTCAGACGACCGCCCAAGGCATCCACCGCAGCCAGCACGTCGAGTCGCACAGGCACCGCCATCTCTGCCGCCGCCGTTGGTGTCGGCGCGCGGCGGTCGGCGGCATGGTCGATCAGCGTCGTGTCGGTCTCGTGCCCGACAGCCGAGATCAGCGCAATCCCAGACGCTGCCGCTGCACGCACCACGATTTCTTCGTTGAATCCCCACAGATCCTCAAGGCTGCCACCCCCGCGCGCCACAATCAGCACATCCGGGCGCGGGATCGGCCCACCCGGTGCAATCGCGTTGAAGCCATGGATTGCCGCCGCCACCTGTGGCGCGCAATCCTTTCCCTGCACCGCCACCGGCCAGATCAGCACATGGCAGGGAAAGCGGTCGCGCAGCCGGTGCAGGATGTCGCGGATCACCGCCCCCGAGGGCGATGTCACCACCCCGATCACCCGTGGCAGATAGGGCAGCGGCTGTTTGCGCGCCGCATCGAACAACCCTTCGGCCTGCAAGGCCGCGCGGCGCTTTTCGAGCATCGCCATCAAGGCGCCCGCGCCTGCCGGGGCCACATCCTCGACAATCAACTGATACTTCGACTGGCCCGGAAAGGTGGTCATGCGCCCGGTGGCGATCACCTCCATCCCCTCCTCTGGCCGCACCTGCATCTTTGCGACCTGCCCCTTCCACGAGATCGCAGCGATCACGGATCGGTCGTCCTTGAGGTCGAAATACAGATGCCCCGAGGCCGGACGCGACACGCGCCCCACCTCGCCACGCACGCGGACAAGGCCAAATTCACCCTCGATCACCCGTTTGACCGCACCGGACAGTTCGGAAACGGTGTACTCCGGGCTGTTGCCGGGCGGCGCGGGGAGGTCGTCGTCAAAAAGCTCCATCCCGCCCTTGTGCCAGCCCCTGCAGCGCCAGGCAAGCGGGCTCAGCCCTCATAACCGTCATCATACAATTGGTTCATGTATTCACCATTGGCCAGCCGCGCGAGATAAGCGCGTGCACCGGACAGACTGCTCACATCGGGGCTGCCGCGACGTCCGTCCGCCGCGATCTTCTTCGCCGCAGCGATCAGGCCCGCACGGGTGCCCTTGCCATAAGCGCCGTCGATGGCACCGGCGTAAAGATCAGCTATCTGCAACTCGACCTGACAGTTGCGCCGTGCCTGCACAGACAATTCAGCAAAGGCCGCCGCAAGCGGGTCACTTTGGGCCCGAACACCGCTGGCTTGCAGGGCAAACCCGCAGGTGATTGCAACGATAAGTTCACGACGGTTCATCAAAAAACTCCTGGCTTGCTTTGCAAGTCCCGGTCTCGCCGTGAAATCCGGCGCAACCATGGCGCGATCAAAGCGATGTCGGGGCAATCATCCGGCATGCGCTCTTGTCCGATCCCGGCCTGCGCGCTAAGGGCAGCGCAGTGGTGAAATGACATGACAGAGGCGCGGCCATGAACATCCTGATCCTCGGCTCTGGCGGGCGCGAACATGCCTTGGCCTGGGCAGTGAAGCAAAACCCCAAGACCGACCGGCTGATCGTGGCCCCCGGCAATGCGGGCACGGCAAGGCTGGCGGAATGCGCTGATATCGACATTCTGGACGGCGGCGCGGTGGTGGCGTTCTGCGAGCAGAACGCCGTGGATTTCGTCATCATCGGGCCCGAAGCGCCGCTTGCGGCAGGCGTTGCCGATGCCACCCGTGCGGCGGGCTTGCTCACCTTTGGCCCTTCTGCCGCCGCAGCCCGGCTGGAGGCATCAAAAGCCTTTACCAAGGAAATCTGCGACGCATGCAGCGCCCCCACTGCCGCCTGGGCCCGCTTTGCCGAAGCCGACGCCGCCCGCACCTATGTGAAGGCAAAAGGCGCGCCCATCGTGGTCAAGGCCGATGGTCTGGCCGCAGGCAAGGGCGTGATCGTGGCGATGACAGTCGGGGAGGCGCTGGCCGCGATCGACGACATGTTCGGCGGTGGATTCGGGCAAGCCGGGGCCGAGGTGGTGATCGAAGAGTTCATGCAGGGCGAAGAGGCCAGCTTCTTCATCCTGACCGACGGGGTAAACGCCCTGCCCATCGGCACCGCGCAGGACCACAAGCGCGCCGGCGAAGGCGATACCGGCCCCAACACCGGCGGCATGGGGGCCTATTCCCCCGCCCCGGTGCTGACACCCGCCCTCCAGCAGCAGGCGATGGAGCAGATCGTGCTGCCCACCATCCGCGAGATGGCACGCCGCGGCACTCCCTATCAGGGCGTGCTCTACGCCGGACTGATGATCGAGAATGGCCAATGCCGCCTTGTCGAATACAATGCCCGCTTTGGCGACCCGGAAACACAGGTGCTGATGATGCGCCTTGGCGCACAGGCACTCGACCTGCTGCTGGCTTGTGCCGAAGACAGGCTGGACCAGACCCGCGCCAGTTGGGCCGATGACCACGCCCTGACCGTGGTGATGGCTGCACAGGGCTATCCCGGTACTTATGCCAAGGGCAGTGTCATCGGCGGGCTTGATGCCCTGCCTGAAACCTCATCGCAGATGGTGTTCCACGCGGGCACCGCCGCACGCGACGGCCGGATCATCGCCACGGGGGGGCGGATCCTGAATGTCACCGCACGCGGGGCCACTCTGGCCGAGGCGCAGGCCCGCGCCTATGCGATGGTCGACGCCATCGACTGGCCGGAAGGCTTCTGCCGCCGCGACATCGGCTGGCGGGCGCTTTGACCGGCAGGCCGTGCCCCCGGCGGCCCCGTTCGGGAGCCTCCGGCGGGGATATTTAAGAACAGATGAATGACATACACCGTCCGGCCCGGTTCATCTGTTCAAAAATATCCTCGGGGGGAGCGGGCCGAAGGCACGCCGGGGGGCAGACAGCCCCCCGTGCACCGCTTGCAACAGGCCGGGCCGCAAGACTGATGCGCGCATGCGGCAGGGCTTGCGCCGCCCCCCGGCCCGGCCTATGACACGCCCGATTGTTTTGGGGGCCCGTGGGGAGGACTGATCCATGCCGCTTCTGGTGATGAAATTTGGCGGCACGTCGGTGGCCGACCTCTCGCGCATCGAGAATGCCGCGAAAAAGGTGCAGGCCGAGGTGGCCCGCGGCTATGACGTGATCGTCATCGTCAGCGCCATGTCGGGCGAGACCAACAAGATGGTCGGCTATGTCGAGGGCACGTCAAAGCTGTATGATGCCCGCGAATATGATGCCGTGGTGTCGAGCGGCGAGAATGTGACCGCCGGGCTGATGGCGCTGCGGTTGCAGGAAATGGATATTCCGGCACGGTCCTGGCAGGGTTGGCAGGTGCCGATCAACACCACCAGCGCGCATGGCTCGGCCCGGTTCATCGACATTCCGCGCGCCAATATCGACGCGAAATTTGCCGAAGGCTTCAAGGTCGCCGTGGTGGCGGGGTTTCAGGGCCTGTCGGCCGAAGGCCGCATCACCACGCTGGGCCGGGGCGGCAGTGACACCACCGCCGTCGCCTTTGCCGCCGCCTTTGGCGCCGAGCGTTGCGACATCTATACCGATGTGGATGGCGTCTACACCACCGACCCGCGCATCTCATCGAAGGCGCGCAGGCTTGACAAGATCGCCTTCGAGGAAATGCTCGAACTGGCCTCGCTGGGGGCCAAGGTGCTGCAAACCCGCTCGGTCGAACTGGCGATGCGCTACAAGGTGCGGCTGCGCGTGCTGTCCTCGTTCGAGGACACCGACGAAAACTCTGGAACCCTGGTCTGCGACGAGGATGAAATCATGGAATCGAAAGTCGTCTCTGGCGTGGCCTACAGCCGCGATGAAGCGAAAATGACGCTTGTCACCGTCGAGGACCGCCCCGGCGTGGCCGGCGCGATCTTTGGCCCGCTGGCCGAGGCCGGGGTGAACGTGGACATGATCGTTCAGAACATATCGGAGAAAAACTACGGCAGCCACACGGGCGCTGTGACCGACATGACCTTTTCGGTGCCGGTCAATCAGGTCGCCCGCGCGCAAAAGGCGATGGAAGAGGCACGCGCCACCGGGATCATCAAATATGATGAGCTGGTCTCTGATACCGATGTGGCCAAGGTCTCGGTCGTCGGCATCGGCATGCGCAGCCAGGTGGGCGTTGCCGCCAAGATGTTTGCAGCCCTCGCCGCCGAGAACATCAACATCAAGGTGATCGCCACCTCCGAGATCAAGATCTCGGTGCTGATCGACCGGCGCTATATGGAGCTGGCCGTGCAGGCGCTGCACGACTGCTTTGAGCTGGACAAGGCGTAGAGTCTTGGACAAGGCGTAGAGCCAAGGCGTTGGCGATTGTCCTTGCGGCCATCATCCTGTCGTTTGTCGTGATTGCACCCACCCTGACAGGACTTTTCCTTTCCGGACGGGGCGCTGTGTTGCGCATTCTGGGCGCGGTTCTTGTGCTGCCACTGGTATGGTTCTGGGTGTGGATGGCCCCGAATATCTGGCTCGACAGAAACGTTGGCAGCAGCAACGGCTGGGAACAGCTTGAATATCTGTTCAACAGCTTCGCTCTCGGCGTGGTCGGTGCCCTGCTTGGCGCGCTGGGCCGCGCGCGCGCTGCCCCGCCTTCGGATTGAACGCGGGCCTGTGGCGCGGCGGGGACGCAGTTTGTGCCGACGCGCTTCACATTCTACCCTCCCCTTTCACTGGTGCCTCGCCTATACAGGACATGAGTCATAGGATGCCCCACGATGCCAGAACGGTCAGACAGTGACAGCCGCAAACTCCTTCGCCGCCTGCGCGACGTGCTGGGCGCGCAATCCAAGGGGCAGGAGCGGCTGGACCAGATCACCCATCTGATTGCCGATTCGATGTTGACCGAGGTGTGCTCGATCTATCTGTTCCGCGACCCCGAAACGCTGGAGCTGTGTGCGACCGAAGGGCTCAACCCGGACTCGGTCCACCAGACCCGGATGAAACTGGGCGAAGGTCTGGTCGGACGCGTGGCGCGCACCAACACGCCGGTCAACACCGCCGATGCGCCTGCCGAAAAGGGCTTCCGCTACATGCCCGAGACGGGTGAAGAAATCTACTCCAGCTTCCTCGGCGTGCCGATCCAGCGGGTGGGCGAGAAACTGGGCGTGCTGGTGGTGCAGTCGAAAACCGCGCGGCAGTTTTTGGATGACGAGATCTATGCGCTGGAAGTCGTGGCCATGGTGCTGGCCGAAATGACGGAACTGGGCGCTTTCACCAGCGATGAAGACGGCATGCGGGCCCTGCACCGGCAGCCGGTGATGTTCAACGGCGCCACCGGGCAAGAAGGTGCGGCCGAGGGCAAGGTCTGGCTGCACGAGCCGCGCGTGGTGGTCACCAACCCGGTGGCCGACGATCCGCTGACCGAGATTGACCGTATCCGCGGCGCGGTGGGGCAGTTGCGCGTTTCGGTCGATGATCTTTTGTCTGCCGAAAGTCTGGACAAGGACCAGAAACAGGTGCTTGAAGCCTACCGCATGTTTGCCAATTCCCGCGGCTGGCTGCGGCGGATGGAGGAAGACATCCAGAGCGGTCTGTCGGCCGAGGCAGCGGTGGAAAAGGAACAATCCGCCGCGCGCGCAAGGCTGGAACAGGTGCCCGATGCCTACCTGCGCGAACGGCTGCATGATCTGGATGACCTGTCGAACCGGCTGCTGCGCATCCTGACCGGGCAAGGCGCCGATACCGGGGCCGAGATGCCGGAAAACCCGGTTCTGGTCGCGCGCAACATCGGCCCCGCCGAGTTGCTGGAATACGGTCGCCGTTTGCGCGGTGTGGTGCTGGAGGAGGGATCGGTCGGCAGCCACGCCGCTATCGTCGCCCGCGCGCTGACAATACCGCTGGTGATCCATGCGCGACGCATCACCACAGAAGCCCTGAATGGCGACCATATCCTTGTGGACGGAGATCAGGGCATCGCACATCTGCGCCCCGAAGAATCGGTCGCCCGCGCCTTTCGCGACAAGATCGCCATGCAGGCCCAGGCGCAGCAACGCTACGCGTCGCTGCGCGATGTGCCCGCCCTGACCACCTGCGGCACCACGGTATCGCTGCACATGAACGCGGGCCTGATGGCTGACCTGCCCAGCCTGTCCGGATCTGGTGCCGATGGGGTCGGCCTGTTCCGCACTGAATTGCAGTTTCTTGTGCGCAACAAGATGCCGCGCCGCGCTGAACTGGCAGGGCTTTACGCACGGGTGATGGATGCCGCGCAAGGCAGGCGCGTGGCCTTTCGCACACTCGACATCGGGTCCGACAAGGTGCTGCCCTATATGAAACCCAACGACGAGCCGAACCCGGCCATGGGCTGGCGCGCGATCCGGGTGGGCCTGGACAAACCCGGCGTGCTGCGCATGCAGATCCAGGCGCTGCTGCGCGCCGCCAACGGGCGGGCGCTGACGGTGATGTTCCCCTTCATCTCCGAATTTTCCGAGTTCCAGCAGGCCCGCAGCCATGTCTTGCGCGAGGTCCACCGCGAACGTTCGTTGGGCCATCCGGTGCCGGACCGGCTGGACATCGGGGCCATGCTGGAAACCCCCAGTCTGGCCTATGCGCCAAAGGCGTTTTTTGATCTGACCGATTTCGTTTCGATCGGCGGCAACGATCTCAAACAGTTCTTTTTCGCCGCCGACCGCGAGAATGAACGGGTTCGCCGCCGCTATGATGTGCTCAACCTGTCCTTCCTTGACTTTCTCGAGCACGTCGTCGCCCGCTGTGCCGCATCAAACACGCCGCTGTCCTTCTGCGGCGAAGACGCGGGGCGCCCGGTCGAGGCGCTGGCGCTGGCAGCCCTTGGTCTGCGCACCCTGTCGATGCGTCCGGCCTCAATCGGCCCGGTCAAGGCGCTGTTGCGCCGGGTTGATCTGTCACAGGTGCGCGCGGTGATCGACACCGCAAGAACCCTCGGCGCCGAAAGCGCCCGGCCCGCATTGATGGCCTATCTGTCCGATCAAGCCTCCTGAGCCTGTCCGGCAGGATCCGGCAGAGCCGCCTTCGGCGGCACGCGGTCAGTCGCGATCCGCGCAAAGCGCGGATGCTCCGGTTTTTTGGATATTTATGAACAGATGAAATCCGACAGCGATTTCATCTGTTCTCAAATATCCCCGCCGGAGGCACCCGCGGGCGGGTTGGCCGCAGGCCAGACGCCCGCTCAAAAACAGTGCGGCGCAGCCGCTCCTTCAGGTCCCCGCCCGCAACCGCGGTGCTGCCACGGCGGTTCGAAAATCGGCCAGGACCTGCTCGGCGCCGTGGATCTGCGACAGCCGCAGCAAAGCAAAGCGCACCCGCGCGATTTCGGTATAATAATTCAGGAAGGCCGCGTTCAGCGCCGCCCCCGTGATCGCGCCCAGCACCGGCACCGCCTGCGCGGCCAGCTTTTGCCCCAGCGCCGTTGCCAGCTTGGGCGCGACACTTGCGATCACCTTTTGCACCGCAGGCCCGGTCAGCGTCAGCCGGGCCGAGACGAAACTGGTGTTGATCCCGTCATCCTCGGCCAAAGGGCTGCCCGCGCCGAACACCCGGATACATTCGGCCCGGATCACCGGATCGTCGGGGTCGAACCCTTCTGCCCGCGCGGCCTGACGGATCGCGTGCAGGATCAGCGTGACCGTCACCGGCAATTCGGCCAGCGCCGTGGGCAACCCCCCCGCACCGCCCGCGGCCCCCGTCGCCATCGCGGCAAACAGCGGGCCACGCGGGCCCGTATCAGGCAGCCGGTCGCCCTGCCCCGCCACAGCCATCGCCGCTGACAGCGCCTGTGCCACCACCCGCTCGATCTGCGTGCGATACACCTGCGGCACCAGCGCAAATTGCTTTTCCAACGTGCCGCCCAGCCGGTTGACCATCGCCATCACCGGCCCGTTGGCGCGTTTGTGCCGCGCGGCAAGCGCGCGGATTTCCGGCAAAAGCTCGCCGGGGGGCACAATGGTTGACAGGTCTGTGGGCAAAGGGTCCATGCCACATGATATGGGGGGCAATCCCCGCGGCGCAAGCGCTCAGGTGGCTTTCGTCACCAGCCCCGCAATGCCGTCCCAGGCCCCCGCCTTCAGCGCAAAGCCCAGCACCCGGTCGGGGTTGGTGGGGGGCGGCATCACCACGCCGTCGAGCCGCTGAAAGCCGAAGCGGCTGTAATAGGGTGCGTCGCCCACCAGCAGCACCCGCTCCCACCCCAGACGCCGCGCCTCGGCCAGACTTTCATTGATCAGAAGTCCGCCCAAGCCCTCGCCCTGCCGGGTCGGGTGCACCGCGATGGGGCCCAGAAGCAGCAGATCCTGCCCCGCCACCAACGCGGGCCAATAGCGGATCACGGCGGCCAATGTGCCCCCTGCGTCGCGCAGCGTCAGGCACAGCGCCGCCACCGTCGGCACCCCGTCGCGCAGCCGGTAAGACGACAGCGCGGTGCGACCGGGCGCAAAGCACAGGTCATACAGCGCCTCGACTTCCCACCAGTCGTCCTCGGTTTCCTCCTCCAGCCTGTACACCCGGTTTGTCCCCCGCCCAAATTGCCGCAACCACGGGCGATTCCCCGCCACACCCCGTGACATGCGCGCGTAACATGCGTTTATGTCAGGTTCAAATCCCTGTTCCCAAAGGATCCTTGCATGTTCTATCGCCCCGAAGACGGACACGGCCTGCCGCACAACCCGTTCAACGCCATCGTGACCCCGCGCCCCATCGGCTGGATCTCGTCCACCGGGTCAATGGGCGACAATCTGGCCCCCTATTCGTTTTTCAACGCGGTGGCCTATGTGCCGCCACAGGTGATGTTTTCCAGCACCGGGGCCAAGGACAGTCTGGCCAATATCCGCGAAACCGGGGTGTTTGCGGCCAATATCGTAGCCGCCGACATGCTGGACGCGATGAGCGAAAGTTCAGCCGCCTTGCCGCGCGGCACCGATGAATTCGCAGCCGCCGGGGTGGAGAAAGCGGCCTGCACCACCATTCCCTGCCCGCGTGTGGCACAGGCCCCGGCCACACTGGAATGTGTGGTGACGCAGATCATCGTGCTGAAAGGCCGCGACAACTACCTGATCCTGGGCGAGGTGACGGGCATCCACCTGCGCGAGGATTGCGTTGTCGATGGCCGCTTTGATCCGGCCCGCTATCGCCCGCTGGCCCGGATGGGGTATCGCGATTATACGATTGTGGATCAGGTGTTCGAGCATCTGCGCCCCGGCGAGCGGTAAACGCTGTCACCGCCGCCCGGCCTTGCGGGTGGACAAAAGCAGGTTGGTCTCGCTGGTCATCACCCCGTCGATGTTGCGGATGCGAAAGATCACCTCGTCCAACTCCTGCAAAGTTTGGGTGGCCAGATCGACGATCAGATCCCACCGCCCGTTGGTGGAATGAACCGCCTGCACCGCCGGAAGACCGGCCAGACGCGCCATGGTGCGTTCGGCCCCCTTGCCCTCGATCCCGATCATCATCAGCGCGCGCACCGCCGCCGCCGTCACGTCGGCGCGGGTGACAACGGTAAAGCCCGCAATCTCGCCCCGGTCCACCAGCCGCTGCATGCGCGCACGCACGGTGGCCCGCGTCAGGCCAAGGCTGTCGGCCAGATCCGAGATCGGCGCCCGCCCGTCGCGGCGCAGTTCAGACAGCAGGCGGGTATCGGTTTCGTCCATTCTGCGCAATCCTTCTGCCGCTTTGTTGAAGGTGATACGCATTTTGCACAGGTTTACGGGTGAATCTACCACCTATCTGCGCAACTCTATCCGCAACAGAAGGAACCTGACATGACCAGAACCATTCTCATCGGCGCACCCATTGATGCGGGCCAGAAGCGCCCCGGCTGTCTGATGGGGCCAGCAGCGTATCGCGTGGCCGGTTTGGCGCAGGCGATTTCCGGTCAGGGCCATGTGGTGCAGGACTGGGGCGATCTGACCTGTCCGGAGGTGGAAGCGCCGCCCTGCCCCAACCCGGCGGTCCATTCGCTGGCCGAGGTGCTGGGCTGGACGCAAGTGCTGGCCGACAAGGTTGATGATGCGCTTGGCGAAGGGGCCATGCCGATCATTCTGGGGGGCGATCATTCGCTGGCGCTCGGCTCAGTCTCGGGCGCTGCGGCACATGCACACCGCAACGGGCGGCCCCTGTTCCTGCTGTGGCTGGATGCGCACAGCGATTTCCACACGCCGCTCAGCACCACCAGCGGCAACCTGCATGGCACCCCGGTCGCCTATATCGCGGGCTGTGCTGGCTTTGAGGCGTTCCCGGCGTTTCCCGCCCCGGTTCCGGCCGACCGCATCTGCCTTTACGGCATCCGCTCGGTTGATCCAGCCGAACACGCGGCGCTGCTGGAGCGTGACATCGCCATCAAGGACATGCGGGTGCTGGATGAACACGGCGTCGTCGCCCCCTTGCGTGCCTTTCTGGACAAGGTGCGCACGGCGGGCGGGATGCTGCATGTCAGCCTTGATGTCGATTTTCTGGACCCCGCCATCGCCCCTGCGGTCGGCACCACCGTGCCCGGCGGCACCACCTTCCGCGAGGCACATCTGGTGATGGAACTGCTGCACGAAAGCGGGCTTGTCACCAGCCTTGATCTGGTGGAGCTGAACCCGTTTCTGGATGATCGGGGCATGACCGCGCGGCTGATGGTCGATCTGGTCGGCAGCCTGATGGGGCGCAAGGTGTTTGACCGCCCGACACGGAGCATGTGATGCTGAATCTTGTGCCTTTTGTCAGCGTTTCCAATATGATGAAGCTGGTTCTTCATCTTGGCATCGAACGCGTGATGGTCGATCTGGCCGCCGAGATCGAGGCCGATTTCCGACGTTGGCCGCAGTTTGACAAGACCCCGCGCGTCGCCTCCCATTCGCAGGTGGGGGTGATCGAGTTGATGCCCACATCGGATGGCGAAACCTATGGCTTCAAATATGTGAACGGTCATCCCGGCAACATGAAAAAGGGCCTGCAAACCGTTACGGCGTTTGGACTTTTGGCCGATGTGGAAACCGGCTATCCGCTTTTGCTGTCGGAAATGACGATCCTGACCGCGCTGCGCACCGCCGCGACCTCGGCCATGGCGGCGAAGTGGCTGGCCCCGAAAACCGACACCATGGCGCTGATCGGAAACGGCGCACAGTCAGAGTTTCAGGCACTGGCGTTCAAGGCGATCTGCGGCGTCACAAATGTGCGTCTTTACGATCTGGACCCCAAGGCCACGGCGAAATGCGCGGCCAATCTGGCGGGGCGCGGGCTGACCGTCACGCCCTGCCGCACCGCCGAGGAGGCGATTTTGGGCGCGGGCATCATCACCACCGTAACGGCGGACAAGGCCAATGCCACCATCCTGACCGACAACATGGTGGGCGCAGGGGTGCACATCAACGGCGTGGGCGGCGATTGCCCCGGCAAGACGGAACTGGCGCGCGATATCCTGCTGCGCAGCGCAATCTTTGTGGAATACCCACCCCAGACCCGCGTGGAAGGCGAGATCCAGCAACTGGACCCCGATCACCCCGTCACCGAATTGTGGCAGGTGATCGCAGGCCAGACCCCCGGCCGCACCGACCCAGCACAGGTCACGCTGTTTGACAGCGTGGGCTTTGCGATCGAGGATTTCAGCGCGCTGCGCTATATCCGCGCTCAGTTGGAAAGCACCGGCCTGTGCGACCAGCTTGACATGATCGCAGACCCCGACGATCCGCGCGACCTGTTCGGGATGATCCTGCGCGCGGCCTGAGTTGGTGGCGCAAAGCCGCAGCTGTTTTCAAAGCGTTGCCACACCATCAACAGGGCGGCATCCGGTCGGATGCCGCCCTGTTGGTGCGGGCTTCGACAAAACAAGCGATTCCTGCCCACAAGAACGACCCGTCAGTGCGCAGTGGATGTCGTGCCATCCCCAAACTGCTTTTCCTGCTTGCGCTTGTGCAGCAAATGGCTGGCATCGCTGCGCGAGATCAGGCTGTAGAACGCAGGCACCACGAACAGCGTAAAGATCGTACCGATCAGCAACCCGGTAAAGATCACCAGACCCATCGCCTGCCGCGCCGCAGCCCCTGCGCCTTCGGCAATGATCAGCGGGATCATGGCAAAGACCATCGCCGCCGTGGTCATCAGGATCGGGCGCAACCGGGTTTTGGACGCGGCAACGATGGCCTGACGCTGCGACAATCCGTGTTCGTCGCGTTGCTGGTTGGCAAATTCCACCATCAGGATGCCGTGTTTGGTGATCAGACCGATCAGCGTGATCAGACCAACCTGCGTATAGATGTTCAGCGTGCCCGCCCCCAGATACAGCGGCAGGATCGCCCCGAAAATACACATCGGCACCGACATCAGGATGATCAGAGGATCGCGAAAGCTTTCGAACTGCGCCGCAAGCACAAGATAGATCACCACAATCGCGGCAGCAAAGGCCAAAAGGATCGTGCTGCCTTCGGATTTTTCCAACCGCGACTGGCCAGAATATTCGATGAAAAATCCGTCGGGCAGAACCTCGTCTGCGATCCGTTCCAGCTCGGCCAGCGCCACGCCGGTGGACAGGCCGATCATCGGCATCCCTGACAACGTGGCAGAATTGAGCTGATTGAACTGCGAAATCGAAGCGGCAGCGACCGTCGGGGTGATGCTGACCACCGAAGACAGCGGCACCATGACCCCGGTGCCCGAGCGCACATAGAATTCGCCCAACTTTTCGGGGTTGTCACGCCATTCGCGCGGGACTTGGGTGATCACATCATAGCTGTTGGAATCGCGGTCAAACTGCGCCACAGCGCCCCCGCCCACCAAAAGCCCCAGTGTGGAACCGATATCGCTGACCGCCACACCCAATTGCGCGGCGCGGTCACGGTCAATCGTCACCCGCACTTGCGGCGCGTCAAACGACAGGCTGTTCTGCACCACGATGAACATGCCCGATTGCATCGCCTTTGTGCGGATTTCATCTGCGATTTCCACCACCCGCTCGGGCGCGTAAATCGACTGGATCACCATGGAGATCGGCAAGCCCCCGCCAGAACCGGGCAAGGAGGGCGGCGCAAAGACGTAGCTTTGCAACCCCGGCGTGCCGTCCAGAATTGCCTGCAACTGCGCCTGAATCTCGGCCTGTCCGCGTGTGCGGCTGGCCCAATCCTTCAGCGCCCAGATGTAGAAGCCGGTGTTCCCGGCCCCGCCCATCCCGGCCACCGAAAACGAGGTGTCGACCTCCTCGATACCAGCGGTGCGCTTGGTCACTTCCTGCGTGAAGGCATCTGTATAGTCCAACGTCGCATAGCGTGGGCCGGACATGATCGCGAACAGGGCGCCGCTGTCTTCTTCCGGCGCCAGTTCGGCAGAGGTGTTCACAAACATGAACCCGGTCGCCCCCAGCAGCGCCGCCACCATCAGAATGGTCACCGGCCGATAATCCAGTGACGAGGACACCCGCCGTTCATACCAGTTGGCCAGCCCGCCCAAGGTGCGGTCCACCACGCGCTGGAATCGTCCCGGCGCACCATGGCTGAGCAAGCGGGCCGACATGGCCGGGGTGATGGTCAACGCGACAATGCCCGAGATGACCACCGATCCGGCCAGAGTGAGCGCAAATTCGGTAAACAACGCGCCAGTCAACCCGCCGGTGAAAGCCAGCGGCGCCAGCACGGCGGCCAGCGTGATGGTCATGGCCACCACCGGGCCGGTGATTTCCTTCATCCCCTTGATCGAGGCGGCGGCGGGCGTCATCCCATCGTCAATATGGCGGTGGATGTTTTCCACCACCACGATGGCGTCATCGACCACCAGACCAATCGCAAGCACCATGGCCAGAAGCGTCAGCAGGTTGATCGAATATCCCAGCATCAGCATGATCGAACATACGCCGATCAGCGACAGCGGAATGGTGACAATCGGCATCAGGACCGACCGGAACGACCCCAGGAACAACAAGATCACCACCACCACGATCAGCATCGCTTCGGCAATGGTCTTGAACACCTCGGAAATCGAGGCAGAGATCGTCTCGGTCGAATCGTAGACCAGATCAACGGTCATCCCGCTGGGCAGGGTCTGTTCCAGCAGCGGCAGCGCCGCGCGGACATTGGTGGCCACATCAAGCTGGTTTTCACCCGGCGCTGGCACAATTCCGATGAAAATGCCCGGTTGGCCGGCAAAGGTCACGATGGCATCGCTGGAACCCGACGCCAGTTCCACACGCGCAACATCGCGCAGGCGCACCACGCCGCTGCTGCCCTGGCCCAGCGGCAAGGCCCCAAAGGCTTCGGGGGTCTGGATTGTGGAGTCGAGCGAAAGCGAATAGCTGAAATATTCATTCTCGGTCTTGCCCGGCGCCGACAGGAAGTTCGACGACCGGATCGCCGCGATCACCTCGGACGCGGTGACACCACGCGCCGACAGCAAAAGCGGATCGAGCCAGATCCGCATGGCATATTTCTGCGCGCCCAGAATGTCCATCTGCGCCACGCCCTCGATATTGGTCACGCGTGGCCGGACGACCCGTTCCAGATACTCGGTCAGTTGCTCGGGCGTCATATTGGGGTTTTGCGCCGCCAGATACATCAGCGCAAAGGCTTGGCCGGTGCCCTTGGCGATCACCGGATCTTCGGTGTCTTGCGGCAGTTGCCCGCGCACCTGCTGCACCTTGGACATCACCTCGGTCAGCGCGATATCAGGGTCGGCGCCCAGTTTCATCTGCACCGTCACAACAGAGGCGGAAGGGCGGGATTCACTGGTCACATAATCGAGGTTTTCGGTGGTCGACACGGCCGAGGCAATCGGCGCGGTCACGAAACCCTGAATCAACTCCGGCGCGGCACCGGGATAGACCGTGGTGACAGTGATCACGCTTTCCTGCACTTCGGGGTATTGCCGCACAGGCAGATTGACCATCGCAGCAAGGCCAAGAAACAGGATCAGCGCCGCCAGAACGCTGGACAGGACCGGACGGCGGATGAAAAGCTCTGAAAAATGCATGGCGCGCGTCCTATTCGCTGGCCGCGGCGGGCGCATCCGCCGGGGGCGACAATTCCACCGAGGTGTCGATCACCACCTTGGCCGCGTTCGACAGCCGGTTCTGGCCCGACGTGACGATCTGATCGCCGGCAGCAATGCCTTCCAGCACTTCGATGCGGTCCCCGGACCTGCGCCCCGGCTTCACAAACACCTGATTGACCTTCAGCCCCTCACCCTCTGGCACCACCACATAAATGGAGTCGCCATACAGGCTTGAAATCACAGCGGTTTGCGGCACGGTGATCACGCCATCCTCTGTCGGCAACGCCACCCGCACGCGCAGGAACTGCCCCGGCAACAGGCTTTCACTGGTGTTGTCCACCACCGCGCGCACCGAGACCAGCCGCGTCCGGGGATCAACCTGCGGCTCGATCCCGGTGATCCGGCCTTCGGCGCTGAAGGCGCCCACATCGGTGCTGACCGTGATGGTGCGCCCCAGATCCAGCGCGCCGATCTGTTGTTCGGGCACGGTGAAATCCACAAACATCTGATCCAGATCCTGCAAGGTGGCATAGACCGTGCCAGGGGTCACATACTGACCCACCTCGACCCGCGGAATCCCGATGACGCCATCAAAAGGAGCGGTCAGCGTCTTGGCATCCAGCGCGGTGCGCACCTGCGCCACCTGCGCCCGTGCGCTTTGTTCCTGCGCCAGCGCAGTTTCCACCGAGTTGGCAGCACCCACCCCGCGTTCGATCAGGGTCGCGGCCCGCTGCGCCTCGGTCTGCGTGACGCCAAGCGCGGCTTCGGCCGCTGCCAGCGACGCGCGTTCGCTGTCATCGTCGATTTGCAGCAGCGTCTGGTTTTCCGTCACGCGGTCATTGGATTTGAAGCCGACCGACTTGACCAGCCCCCCCGACTCGATCGCCAGATCCACCCCACGCGCCGAAATCGCCGTGCCGATGGCATCGATCCCCGGCGTCCACGTCACCGGATCGATGGTCTGCACCGTCACCGGCACCGGCGGCGGGACCCGTCCGGCCATGAACTGCGCGATCATGTCATCCCGGAAATATTTGAACCACACGATCCCGCCGACGATGGCGCCCAGCAGGATGATTGCGATGATCAGTCGTTTTGCCATGGATGAAGTCTCGCTTCCGGGGAACGCGTGCACACCTAGAAACCGGCGCACGCAAGAATGTTTTGCCCTTAGTGACGCCACGGATCAGCAAGATCAAGACAACAGACGCCACAGCGGCGCAAGGTCAGCCGTGCAAAACCGAACACTCGGTGACCGTCCCCTGCCGCCACGTGTTCGCCATAAAACCAGACGACCCGGCGCCAAAGCCTCAACACGGGCCTTGCATGCCAGACCAAGCTGTTATACCTCCTGCCACCGAAGGCGGGTGGGCAGGCAGGCTATGCACCGGATTGCAAATCCGTGAAGATCGGTTCGATTCCGATACCCGCCTCCAAATCTCAAAAGATCAATGACTTAGCTGAATAGCGCTCAGGTGTGACACATAGTGGGACACACGACCTATGAAGCTGTCATCCTATCTAAGCCGCTCTAGACACGGAATGTTTTACTTCCGCTGGCCGCTTCCGTCAGTTGATCAGCAGGCGAGAAGTTCAGTTCGAATTTCCTTAGCCACTCGATGCCCGGATAGGGCTAGCGATCTTGCGAGATATCTTGCATCATGTGGCAGATTGATAAGGGATAACAGCGCCTTGACCGGACTACGTCAGAGTGACCTGAGAGAAAAAGTACAAGCGTTCTTCAGGCGTCAACTGGACCAGTACATTGACTGGCTTGACAGACATGGCCTGCAGAAAAAAACACTGGAGTATGTGAAAGAGGAAATGCTTGATCACCAGAGCTTTCTTGATCTCAACAGCACAGAGCTGAAGTGGTTGCCGGTTGCTCGGTTCAAACGAAAAATGAACGTTGCTGACGCCGATTGGGAGGCCAGTATGCCTCGGATCGCTCAAGAGCTTCGCAAGGGACGCAGAGACCTGCTCAAAGCCGTTCTGGAGGCCGCTGAGCGGCAAGATGAGTACAGATATGACCCTGCAAGTCTGCAACCGCTGCCAGCGGCTCAGACGCACCCTGAAGAATTAACAGCGCCAGTACCCTTGGCCGGTTCAGCGCCGCTCGGAAAAACGATAGATGAATTCATCTTAGAGCATTCGCGTGAATGGACAGAAAAAACTAGGAAGCAGGTCAGTGCCTACCTAGAGATACTTGTTGAGTACTTTGGCAAGGACCGTTTACTTGGGAACATCACTAGGAAGGATGCCAGTGAAGTTAAGAAAATACTACAGTTGCTCCCGTCGAGCCGAAACACGAAGCCAACGCTAAGGGCCATACCGTTGATGGAGGTCATCAAGGTTTCCGGCCACAGCAAGTTATCATCGAAGACAATCAACGCACACATTGATTCATTTCGACGCTTCTTTGAGTGGGCAGAACGCCATGGTCATGCACCACATCGTCTATTCGAAGGTCTGAAAGTCCCCAAGGCCAAAGATACCGCGACACAGAGATTGCCCTTTAGTAGCGATCAACTGAATGATATTTTCTTAGGGAGCGTCTGAAAAACCTCCCACTGTCAGCCCGATCTGATAGACTTCGGCAATGCGACGAGGAGCCCTGCCGATGCCGAAACAGCCCGCCTTTCCTGGTCTTCGCGATGCGATGAAG
>JBKBQB010000046.1:0-21574 GCA_046292785.1 Paracoccaceae bacterium | reverse complement strand
CCTAAATATCCTGGGGGTCCGGGGGCAAAGCCCCCGGCGGGTCCAGCAAGGACGAATCGTTCATGTCAGACTGGCTCATATCGCTCGAAGGCACGCCCGAAGGTGTGCGGCTCGCTCTTGTGCTGGCGCTTACTTCGGCTTTTGCGCATGCGGTGTTCGGGGCGCTGCAAAAGGGGCGGCATGATCCTTGGGTCACGCGCGGGTCGATCGATCTGTGGATTGCGGTGTTCTCGGCACCCGTTGCGCTGTTCGTGGTGCCGTGGCCGCAGGAGGTTGAATGGCTGGTGATGCTGGGGGCACTGGGCATCCATTTCGCCTACAAGCTGACGATGGCGCTTGCCTATGAGCGCGCCGCGTTCACCGTGGTCTATCCGGTGGTGCGCGGCACCGGGCCGCTGGCCACGCTGGCCTTTGCCGCGATCTTTCTGGGCGAAGGGTATGGCGCGCTGCAATGGCTGGGGGTGGCGATCCTGTCGGCGTCGATCCTGGCGCTGGCGGGCCTGAACCTTCGCGGCGGGGTGGTGGCGCAGGCCGCGCTGCGCGCTGGCCTTGCCTGGGCCTTTGCTGGTGGGCTTCTGGTGGCGGTCTACACCACCTATGACGCCTGGGGCATCCGGCTGACACCGGACCCGTTCACGTTTCTGGCATGGTTCTTCCTGATCACCGCCATCGACTTCCCGCTTCTTGTCGCTTATCGGCAGTGGCGCGGGATCGGTGCGGCCCTGCCACCGGCGGGGCCGCTGATCTTGCGTGGAATGATCGGGGCGCTGGTGGCGTTTGTCAGTTTTGGCGGGGTCATGCTGGCCACGCGGCTGGGCAAGGTGGGCGAGGTTGCCGCCCTTCGGGAAACCTCGACGGTCTTTGCCGGGTTGATCGGCTGGGCCATCCTGGGCGAAAAGGTGGGGCCTGCGCGCGCGGCTTTGATGGCGGGCGTGGCAATCGGGGCAATCATGGTGCAGGCGGGATGAAAATGGCAGAGCGCAAGATCAACGGGGTGGTGAAGCAGGTTCTGGAACTGGGGCCGACGCTGGCCTTTTTCCTGATCTACCTGAAGATCAAGGAGGACAGCTTCACGATTTTGGGCACCGAGTATTCGGGCTTCATCGTGGCGGCGCTGGTGTTCATCCCGATCCTGCTGGTGGCTATGGCCATTTTGTGGGCGCTGACCGGCACCATCAGCCGGATGCAGGTGTTCACTGCCTTCATGGTGATCTTTTTCGGCGGGCTGACCGCGTATTTCAACGACGAGCGGTTTTTCAAGATGAAGACCACCATCGTTTATGGTTGCCTTGCGGCGCTGTTGGGCATCGGGCTTTTGCGCGGGCAAAGCTGGCTGGAATATGTGATGGCCGAGATCCTGCCGATGGAGCGGACCGGCTGGATGATCCTGACCCGGCGGTTGTGCGCGATGTTCGTGGCGCTGGCGGTCGCCAATGAGATCATCTGGCGCACCATGAGCACCGACGCCTGGGTCAAGCTGGAAACCTTTGCCATGCCGGCGGCTTTGGTGGCGTTCCTGTGGTGGCAGATCTTTGCGCTGCAACGCTTCCTGATCGAACCGGACAACGCGGGCAAGGACGCCAAGTAGCGCCGCGCAACAGCGTTGACCGCCTGCTGCCAAAGTCGTATGCCGCGTCTCGTGGTGCTTTGTTACCGGATTGCGGGCCACGTTAAACATTCCGCTAAAAGGGTCTCGGGTTGATGCCCCGAAGCCTTTGCCGGTTTCGGGGTTTTCTTTTTGCCTAAAAGGTGACGGCATGTCTGAGACTTGGAACACGCGCACGAAACTGGTGCATGAGGGCAGCCGCCGCAGCCAGTATGGCGAGATGGCAGAGGCGATTTTCCTGACGCAAGGGTTCGTCTATCCGACCGCCGAGGCGGCGGAGGCGCGGTTCGTGCAGGCCGGCGCCGATGAATTCATCTATGCCCGCTACGGCAACCCGACGACCCGGATGTTCGAAGAGCGCATCGCGGCGCTGGAAGGGACAGAGGACGCATTCGCCACCGCCTCTGGGATGGCGGCGGTGTCGGGCGCGCTGACCGCGATGCTGCGGGCGGGCGATCATGTGGTGTCGGCGCGCGCGCTGTTCGGATCGTGTCTTTATGTGCTGGAGGAAGTGCTGACGCGCTATGGCGTCAAGGTCACCTTTGTGGACGGGGCCGATCTGGACCAATGGCGCGCCGCGGTCACACCGGGGACCAAAGCGGTGTTCTTTGAATCGATGTCGAACCCCACGCTGGAACTGGTCGATATTCGCGCGGTGTCGCAGATTGCCCATGCGGCGGGTGCCTTGGTGGTGGTGGACAACGTGTTCGCCACGCCGATTTTTTCGCGCGCGGTGGATCAGGGGGCGGATGTGGTCGTCTATTCCACCACCAAGCACATCGACGGGCAGGGACGCGCGCTGGGTGGGGTGGTCTGTGGCACGGAGGCGTTCATCCGCAAGGTGCTGGAACCCTACATGAAGCACACAGGCGGCAGCATGTCGCCGTTCACCAGTTGGATCATGCTCAACGGCATGGCGACGCTGGATCTGCGTTGCCGGGCGATGGCGGAGTCGGCGTTGAAGATCGCCACTGCCTTGCAGGAGCATGAGAAGCTGGCCTCGGTGATCTATCCGGGGTTGGCGCGCCACCCGCAGCATGCGCTGTGCATGGAGCAGATGGGGTCGGGCGGCACATTGGTGACGTTTGATATTGCGGGAGGCAAGGACGCGGCATTCCGCTTTCTGAACGCGCTGGAGATTGCCAAGATTTCCAACAATCTGGGCGATGCCAAGACCATCGCGACCCATCCCGCCACCACCACCCACCAGCGCCTTCCGCAAGATCAGAAGGACGCGCTTGGCATTACACCGGGCCTGATCCGGCTGTCGGTCGGGCTGGAAGATGCGGGCGATCTGATCGCGGATCTGACGGGGGCGCTGGCACGGGCGTGACAGCCTGTCATGGGTGGGCGGCGCGGCGAACTGAAATCCCGCGCCGCCTGCTCTTTTCGGGGGCCGGATGCGCATTATATTGAGTGATACAGTGAGTCGTGGCTGTGCTGCGGCGCTGGGATGCTTTGTTGTGATGACTGATCCGATGCACGATTGCGCGCGTATAACCTGATGACATTGACGGCATGGGCTGTGGCCCTGCCCGAACCGGAAGGACCGACCCCATGAACGTCTACACCCCCGAAATGGACCGCAAGCCAAGCCGGTCCGAAGCTGAAGCTGCTTTGACTGTGTTGCGGCAATGGGCCACCAAATCATCGGACGACGAGATCGCCACGCTAGAGCCTTCTGTCGGTTTTCTCTTGCCGGGGCAGGGCTACCCGGCCATGAGCCGTGCATATCCGCAGGGGTTTGCCGTTACCGATGCGTATAAGGACAGCCTTCCCGATTTGCAGAACGGACCTGCGAGCCTGATCCGGGGCGAGCGTCAGCGCATCCAGCATGTGGGCATTTCAAACTTTCGCCTGCCGATCCGCTACCAGACCCGCGACGCCGCACCGATTTTGCTGGAAACCAGCGTGACCGGAACGGTCAGTCTGGAAGCCGAGAAAAAGGGCATCAACATGAGCCGCATCATGCGGTCGTTTTATGCCCATGCCGAGCGCACGTTTGGCTTTGACGTGATCGAGGCGGCGCTGGACGACTACAAATCCGATCTGGGCAGCTTTGACGCGCGCATCCAGATGCGATTTTCGTTCCCGATGCAGGTGCCGTCTCTACGCTCGGGTCTGTCGGGCTGGCAGTATTACGAGGTTGCGTTCGAACTGGTTGAGGCGGCGGGAATACGCAAAAAACTTGTGCATCTGGACTATGTCTATTCCAGCACCTGTCCATGCAGCCTGGAATTGTCGGAACACGCCCGCAACACACGCGGCCAACTGGCGACGCCCCACTCGCAACGCTCGGTCGCGCGGATCTCGGTCGAGGTTCTTGATGACAGTCTGTCGGTCGAAGATCTGGTGGAAATTGCCCGCGCGGGTGTGGTCACTGAAACGCAGGTGATGGTGAAACGCGAGGATGAACAGGCCTTTGCGGAATTGAACGCCGCCAACCCGATCTTTGTCGAGGATGCGGCTCGGCTGTTTTGTGGGGTGCTCAAGCGCGATCCGCGCATCGGTGATTTCCGGGTGCTGGCCAGCCATCAGGAAAGCTTGCACAGCCATGATGCAGTCAGCCTGCTGACCGAAGGGCCGACATTCGCGCAAGACAGCCTTGATCCGCGTCTGTTCCAGTCGCTGTTCCACATCGGCTGATCACTCCTCCCGGCGTGTTTGCCCACAGGGGCGTGTGCCCCCGAGGCTTGGCTTTGGGGGCACACGTCTTTGGGCGTTTCGACATCGCCCTCGGTCTCTGTGTCCTTTCCCGTGCACGTTGTGGCATCGCTGCCCTTGTTGCGTGCGGTCCGCTTCGGCGGCGATTGACTTGGGTGCAAGCCTTCGCCAAGGCTCACGCCATGATTGACCTACGCCCCGTGTCCTATGTGATCGGCCTTCTGGTGGTAGCCATGGGGGTGTTCATGCTGTTCCCCATGGCGCTGGACCGGGCGGCGGGCGATCCCAACTGGATGGCGTTCTTGCAGGCTGCGGTGCTGTGTCTGGTGGCCGGTGGGGCGACCGCGCTGGCCTCGGCCAACGGGGCGGGCGGCGGGATGAGCCTGCAACAGATCTTTCTTCTGACCACCGGCGTTTGGGTCGCCATGCCCGCCTTTGGTGCGCTGCCGCTGGTGCTGGGTGCGCCGGGGCTGCGCTTGACCGATGCGCTGTTCGAGTCGGTTTCGGGCATGACCACCACCGGCACCACGGTCATTGTCGGCCTTGATGCGCTGCCATTGGGCGCGAACCTGTGGCGCGGCATCCTGCAATGGCTGGGGGGGTTGGGGATCGTGATCGTGGCGCTGCTGTTCCTGCCGGTGATGAAGGTGGGGGGGATGCAGTTCTTCCGCTCCGAGGGGTTCGATACGCTGGGCAAGGTGCTGCCGCGCGCGCTGGATATCTCGTCGGCGCTGATCCAGATCTATGTCTGGCTGACGGTCGCCTGTGCCATGACCTATTTCGCGCTGGGGATGAGCGGGTTCGATGCGGTGATGCATGCGCTGACCACGGTGTCGACCGGGGGCATGTCCAGCCATGACGTCTCGTTCGGCGTGTTCCAGGGCCCGCTGGAATATGCGGCAGTCGCCTTCATGATGCTTGGCAGCCTGCCGTTCATCCGTTTTGTGCAACTGGCGCAGGGTGTGTTCCGCCCTCTTTGGCAAGACCCTCAGGTAAGGGCTTATCTGCGGTGGAACCTGTATGCGATCGCCGCAGTGGTCGGCTACGAGGTCCTGACGCATGACCTGCCCGCAGAGGTCGTGCTGCGCGAGGCCACCTTCAACATTGTCTCCACCTTTTCCGGCACGGGGTATTCCAGCGTGGATCTTTCGGGTTGGGGGCCGTTTCCGTTTGTCCTTCTGATCTTGGTGGGGCTGATCGGCGGGTGCACGTCATCGACCGGCTGTTCGGTCAAGGTGTTCCGCTATCTGATCCTGTTCGAGGCGATCAAGGTGCAGATCAAGCGACTGCACAATCCGTCGTCGGTCAATCCGCTGCGCTATGACGGGCGCAGCGTGGGGCAGGATGTGGTGGATTCGGTGATCGTGTTTTTCACCCTGTTCATCCTGACCTTCGGCGTGCTGGCGGTGGCACTTTCGCTGACCGGGCTGGAATTCAAGACCGCCGTCACGGCCGCCTGGACCAGCATCGCGAATGTCGGCCCGGTCTTTGGGCGCGAGGTCGGGACGACCGGCGCGGTCGACAGCTTTCCCGACTCCGCCAAGTGGCTGATGATGGGCGGCATGCTTCTGGGCCGCCTTGAACTTCTGTCGGTCTATGTGCTTTTCATGCGCCGGTTCTGGCAAAACTGAACCAGTCCGGCCCATCCGTGGCCGCTGCGCGACGTTACATGTTTCCATATCTCCGGCGTTTTTTACCAAACGTGATCTACCTTGCGCGTTTTTTGGAACGATTGGCGCTTTGCGGAGTTGTTACATGACAACCGTATCCCGGCGCTGGCCTAGTGGCGAAGGGGCAAAACAGCTGGTGTTGAGGTGAAACAGGACCTGTGCACCAGGATCAAAACCGCGCAGCGCGGCAGAGAGGTGATCCCATGACGATAACGAGACGCGATCTTTTCAGTGCAGTAGGTTTGGCTGCCGGCTCTGCCGCGATGTATCATGCCATGGCCACATTGGGCCATGCGCAGGCCTCCACCTATCAGGGGCGTATCACCCTTGAGGGCACGCCGAACGGAAATCGTGTTCTGGTTCTTGGCGCGGGACTTGCAGGCATGACAGCGGCCTTGGAATTGCGCGCGGCGGGGTATGATGTGCAGGTGCTGGAATACCGCGAAAAGGCAGGAGGCCGCTGCTGGACCCTGCGCGGCGGAGACAGCTACACCGATATCGGCGGCGTCACCCAGACGGTTGCGTTCGAGAATGGTGGCTATCTCAACCCCGGCCCCTGGCGCATCCCGTACAACCACCATGCCGTGCTGGATTACTGCAAGCGATTGGGGGTCAAGCTGGAGCCGTTCATCCAGAAAAACCACAACGCCTATCTGCACCGCAGCGATGCGTTTGATGGCAAGCCCCAGCGGTTCCGCCACATCGCGACCGATTACCGGGGGCATGTCGCCGAATTGCTGGCAAAGGCCACCAATCAGGGTCTTCTCGACACGGCCGTGACCGCCACAGACAAGGCAAAGCTACTGGAATCGCTTCGCGAATACGGAATCCTGAACGATGACCATGCCTATGTTTCCAGCGAAGCGACCAGTGAGTATCGCGGGTTCGATCGCGAGGCGGGCGGCGGGCGTGACGGGGCACCGACGGCATCGACGCCCATTCTGATGGGCGAACTGCTTCAGTCCGATCTGTGGCGCTGGCTGTCAGACCCGGAAAGCGTCCATCACCAAAGCGCGATCTTCCAGCCGGTTGGTGGCATGGACATGATCGCACAGGCCTTTGCGCGCGAAGTGGGCGATCTGATCACCTATAATGCAAAGGTGATCTCGATGATCCAGACCGACAGTGGAGTGACGGTTCGCTATGAGAATACCGTTGCCGGAGGAGATCCTGTCGAGGTGACGGCGGATTGGTGCGTCTGCACGATCCCGTTTTCAATCCTTGGTCAGATGGAACACAACCTGCCCCCCGAAAAGGCACAAGCGATCAACACCATGTATTACGATGGTTCGGTCAAGTTCGGCCTTGAGATGAACCGCCGCTTCTGGGAGGAAGACGAGGATATATATGGCGGCATCACCTATACTGACCTGCCGATCGCGCTGATCAGCTATCCGTCCTACAACTATCTGAGCGGTGGCAAGGCCGTGCTTCTGGGGGGCTACGTCTGGGGGGCGAATGCTTATGAATTCAACGCGATGCAGCCCGATGAAGCCGTCAAATGGGCGGTTGAATACGGATCGCGCATCCACCCGCAATATGCCGAGGAATTCTCCAGCGGCATTGCCATAAGCTGGCACAAGGTGCCGTGGGTTCTGGGCTGTTATGGCATCTGGCAAGACAAGGAACGCGATTATGCGGGCACTGTCACCATGGGCGAGGGCGAACGGATCGTTCTGGCGGGCGAACACCTGTCTTACCTGCCCGCTTGGCAGGAAGGCGCGATCCTGTCGGCGCTGGATGCCATCAAGCAGCTTCACCAGCACGCGACAAACGGCTGAACGGGAGAAAACGCATGACCAAATTCATCACATGGCTCGCCGCAGGCGTCGCATTCACTGCATTCGGCATCACGGCGCAGGCCCAATCAACCGATGATCCTGCCGCTGCACAAACCTCGGACTTCCGGATGTTCAAGCCGACAGGGGCGGAATGGGAACGGTTCCGGTCCGCAGACAAGGTGACGCAGCAAGGGGGCGAGGCGGTCTATAACGCCGTTTGCGCCGGTTGCCATATGCCGCAGGGCGAAGGCGCGATCGGGGCAGGCAAGTATCCTGCGCTTGCCAACAATGACCTTCTGGCGGGGGCGGCTTACCCGATCCATCTGGTGGTCAATGGCCAACAAGCCATGCCATCGTTCGGTGGTCTGCTTGACGATCAACAGGTTGCGGATGTTGTGAATTACATCCGGTCCCATTTCGGCAATGATTTTATCGCCGAGTATGGTGAAGCCACAGCGGCAGATGTTGCGGGGGTGCGCCCATGACACGGTCAACCATCCCCTTGCGCGCGATGACACTTGCACTGTGTCTGGGCGCGCCCGCCGCTTTTGCGCAGGAAACCATCCGGCATGCCATTCCGGGATCAAGCTTTCCCATCGCCCGTGCTGTCGAGGTTCCGGGCAATGCGACCGTGGTTTACCTGAGCGGCGCGGTGCCGTCCGTCATCAACGAGGCCGCCGCCCCCAACACGCCCGAGGCGTTCGGCAATACCGAGGCGCAGACCGTATCGGTTTTGCAATCCATCGAGGCGACTTTGTCTGACCTCAGCCTCAAGATGGGCGATGTGGTCAAGATGCAGGTCTTTCTCGTGAGACCTGATGGGGCGAATGGAATGGATTTTTCTGGCTTCATGGCCGGTTACACCCAGTTCTTCGGCACCGAGGCCCAACCGCAACTGCCGGTCCGGTCGGTGTTCGAAGTGGCCGGATTGGCAAATCCGGCATGGTTGGTCGAGATCGAGGTGACTGCGGTTCGGCCTGCCAGCAAGTAACCGCGCGCACCATCCGCCAGATTTCCAACCTCAAACGGCGCCGGGTCGCTTTGGGAAGCACGGCATTGCCCGCGCTGTCTTTCCAAAGCGGCGCGGCCCATTTCCCTATGTCTGACCGGGGTTTTGTCATGCAGGCGTCCGAGACTGTTACCGAAATGCGGAACGCATGCTCTGGATTTTGGTTGTTGGATCAGGAAATGGAGGCCGCCATGGCAGAAAAACCGCCCACAACCGAAACATTGCGGAACAGGACTGGTGTGATCGATCAGCGCAAGCAGCAGATCGACCCTGCAGGCAAACACCGCATTGATCAGAACGCGGCGGCCAAACGGTCACAAAAGCAGCCCGGTCAGGACATGCGCGATCCGCAAAGGGATGACGACAATGCCAAATGAACCACAGCATGCCAAGGAAAAGCGCACCCCCCCGGCCGAGCGCCAGAATGCGCAGGACGACCACGAAGGATCGGCGCATGCACCGGAAGAGTTTGACGTCATGAACCCGCAAAAGCAGGGGCTTGGCGATAACAGGCCGGACCGGGGAACACCCGAAACGTCGGTCAAACGCTGAGCTGATCGCGCATCGAAGGTCAGGCCCGTTCCATAGTGCGGGCACCCTGCGCGGGACGCATTTCTTGACCCGCGCGCATGGCTCACCGGAACGCTTGGCGGGTTTGCGCGTTCATTTCTGGAGCCGCACCGCTCAGGGAAGCACAGGGAAAGCCAACAATGGACCATACATACCACAAACCGCTCGCCGCTGAAGAGATCAACGCGTCGAACCTGATCGATGCCGTCATCTACGGACCGGACGATGAAACGATCGGCACCGTGGCGCACGTCCACGGTGACGGGGCAACGATGCAGGTCATCGTGGATGTCGGCGGATTTCTTGGAATCGGAACGAAATCCGTGGCGCTTGATGTGAACAAACTCGACTTCATGCGCGATGAGGATGGAGTTGTGCACGCCATTACGGCCTGGACCAAGGATCAGGTCAAGGATCTGCCAGAACACCACCACTGACGCTGAACCGCAATCATGGCGTCGGGCTGCCTGACATGTCGGGTGGCCCGATGTCTTTTCATGGTGGCGGCAAAGAGGATCAACGGCTATCCGAGACGTCTGGTCCGATGTGCCGCCCGTCGGCTCCGCCCTGCTTTCCACCAGACCCGCGCTTTCATTTGGTGTGACCGGATTTTTTTGCGTCGCACCAATACCCGCGACGGGCGTGACACTTGCGCTGCATGTCGGGCTATGCCTGCTGCCCTCGGGTCAACGGTAGCGCGCAAGCTGTCTGCGCCCCACGCTTTGGTGCCTTGCATTGCCCAGCCACGATATCTGGTGAATTTCCCCCTGTCGGCGGTTGCGTGACTGTGGTCAAATACGCTTGTTTAAGCCCCGCGCGATGCGACGGGTTGTTTGATGGCGGAGACGGTTGTTGAAAATCCTTGCCTTCACCTGCGTTCGCAACGAAGCACCGTTCTTGTTGGAATGGATCGCCTTTCACCGGCTGATCGGTGTGACAGATTTCCTGTTTTTTTCCAACGACTGTGACGATGGCACAGATGACTTGCTGTCGCGTCTGGCACAGCATGGAGTGTTGCGACACATTTCCCACTCTGCCGAGCCGGGAAAAAGCGTGCAGTGGCAGGCGTTGCAACGGGTGGCAAAGGAAGGGATGACCCGAGGCTTTGACTGGGCAATGTTCACGGATGTTGACGAATTTCCGATGATCCATGTGGGCCAGCACCGGCTGCCCGACGCCATCGCGCGGATGCCCGAAGGCACGGATGCGATTGCAATGCCTTGGCGTCTGTTCGGGGCAAACGGATTGTTGCGCTTTGAAGACAGGCCGGTGAGCGCGCAGTTCTTGTGTTCCGCCCCACCAGAGCTGTATCACCCGATTGCCGGGCGCTATGTCAAAACCCTGTATCGTCCCGCCCGGTTTCAGAAACCGGGCGTGCATCGGCCCAAACGTCTGCCCGACACCGCGCCGCCGCTTTGGGCCGATGGCTCCGGTCAGCGGCTGCCAGAGGAATTTGCGGCGCGTGAAAGCCAGATTGCGTTGCCAACACTGACGCCCGGACGCGACATCATCGAACTGAACCACTACTCCTTGCGCTCGGTTGAAAGTTTCATCGTGAAAACCGCGCGCGGACTGGCCAATCGCCGGGTCAAGACCATCGACCTGAGCTATTGGATCGAGCGCAATTTCAACACGATTGAAAATATCGCGATCACGGTTTGGTCTGCCGCTTTGGCCGATGAAATCGCAGCTTTGCGCAGCCTTGCGGGAGTGGAGGCGCTGCACCAGACCGGCTGCGACTGGCACCGGATGCGGGCGGCAGAGTTGATCCGGACCGAAGAAGGCTACCGTCTGTATTGCGATTGCCTTCACGCCGCCAATTCCGCGTCACTGCCACGCCGTCTGGCTTTGCATCTGTATTCGGTATTCGCAGACCTGCGCGCACAAGGCGCATAGGCGATGGGTCTGGTCCTGCATATCGGCCTGAACGCCCGCCGGTCCAATGCACAAAGCTGGGGCGATCTGGCGTTTGCGCGTTGTGTGTGCCGTGCGATCGAGCAGCTGGGCCACAAAACCGCGCTTTTCTTTCGCGACGAGGTGCCAAAGCTGACGGGGCAGGGCGATGTGGTCTTGCGCATCATCGGCCCGCATCTGGATGAACCTGTGCCGGGGGTTCCAAACCTTTTGTGGGTGATCAGCCCGCCAAATCAGGCCTCTGTCGCCTGTCTGGCGCGCTATCAGGCGCTGTTTTTCGCCTCGGCCAGTCTGGCGGGTCGGTGTTTGGCGCTGGGTTTGAAGGCAAGCTACCTGCCGCAGGCGACCGATGCCGCCGTGTTCAATCCGCAAGCGCGTGGGCAGGCTCCGGTTGATCTGGACGTCTGCTTTGTGGGCAATCTTGCACCGCGCGTGCCGCGGGCGATTGTGATGGAGGCCATCGCACAGGGGGTCGATATCAGGATCTGGGGGCAGGGGTGGGAGGGTGTGGTGCCGCCCCGCCATCTGTGCGGCACACGGCTGGATATTGCAGAACTGGCGCAGGTTTATGCCCGATCACGCGTGGTGCTGAACAGCCATATGCCGTACATGGCCGAGCTGGGGTTCATGAGTAACCGCAGTTTTGATGCCCTGGCCTGCGGCGCGCAGGTGGTGTCGGATCCGGTGCAGGGCTTTGACGATCCGGCGCTTGCGGGCTTGCACCAGACCGGCGCAGATCAGGGTTTGGGCGAATTATTGGCCCGGCTGGTGTCCTGCGGGCAATCCCCACAGGATCGGGCGACCCGCGCCGCCGCACTGATCGCGCGATATGGCTTTGACGCCCGTGCCAGAACGCTGGCAGCAGCGGCGCAGATGCTGCTGGCGCAAGGGCATTGCGCGCCCGCCGCCTTTGCCCCTTTGGCTGCGCGCGCGACCCACGGCGAGGTGCTGGCCATAAGCCTTTCGGATTGCCCGGACCCCGCCGAAGAGTCAGCGGTTGCGCTGGTGGACCGGCTGGAAACGCTGATGGCGGGCGCGCGTCTGGATGTCACGCTTGCGCTGTCGGATCCGACGACAACCCCCCAGAACCAAAGCCCGGAACAGGCCATGCTTCGTGCCGCGACGGCCGTGTCGCGGATCGGGGCGGTGATGGCGCGCGCGGCCTCTTTTGAGCGACTGACGGTGGTTCGGCCGCCGGTCGGGGCGTGTCGCGGCCCCATTCACGCGCTGATGCCGGATCACCGGGCGGCCCAGGCCGCGGCCTGCGAGGGTCTGACGCCATCATCGATTGCCACGCTTCAACAGGTGTGCGCTCGCGCGCGGCGGCTGCTGGAATGTCCCATGGGTGAGCTTTTGGCGCAAGCGCCAGAAGAAGCCTGGCTGGACCCGATGCAGGCCCAGATCCGTCTGATGACCAACCGCCCGTTTTATGCGCACACACCGCCCGGTTTTTCACGCGACCGACAAAAGCGTCATTTGCGCCTGTGGCCGCGCAGCACGCTGGCGCGCAGTGATGCGCCTGTCGGCGTGTTCGTGCATCTGTATTACGCCGACCTTGCGCCGGTGTTTCGCGAACGCCTTGCCGTGCTGGATCTGCCACATCGGCTGTATGTGTCCACCGACACGAAGGCCAAGGCGGCGCAGATACGCGCGCATCTGCCGCAAGCGGTGGTGCGCGTGCTGCCGAACCGGGGGCGCGACGTGTGTGGCAAGCTGTACGGCTTTGCCGATGCCCATGCGGACCATGATATCGTTCTGCATCTGCATGGCAAAAAATCGCCGCATGCCTGCGAGCTGGACCAGTGGCTTGATCACTGTCTGACCTGCCTTTTGCCCAGCCGGGACGAGGTGTTGCGGATTGTGTCCTTGTTCCAGTCGATACCCGAACTTGGGATTGTGGCGCCGCTGACATTCAAATCCGTGCTGGCGGCGGCGCATTGGGGCGACAATCTTGAGATTGCGCGCGAACTGACCTTGCGGATGCAACCCGACGTGCCGTTGCCGCTTGATGCAGAGCTTGATTTTCCGGTAGGCTCGATGTTCTGGGCCCGGCGCAACGCGTTGCAACCCCTGCTGGATCTTGGCCTGACACCGGATCATTTCCCGATCGAGTCCGGCCAGGTCGACGCAACTCCGGCCCATGCGATCGAGCGGCTCTTTGGCGTGGTCTGTCAGGCGCAAGGGTATCGGCTGATCCGGGTCGCGTCGGCGCGTAGCCAACAGCACAAGGGGCAGCAGATCGTGGCAAAGCGCAACGATGACGTGCGCCGCGCCTTACAGAATGGAGTGTTTGGTCCATGACAGATGTTGCCCCGAAGCCCTGCGAAGGCTTTTTCGACGCCGAATTCTACCAAACCCAGATGTCCAGACGGGTGCCCGACGCGCTTGCCCATTTTCGCGCGCATGGTGACAGGCAGGGTCTTGATCCGTCACCCTACTTCTCGACCTTGTTCTACAAGCAGATTTATCCCGACTGGGCAGATGGCGGTCAACCGACTGCGCTGGATGACTTTCTGATGCAGGACGCGCGTGGACCGTGGCGGCACCCGCATCCGATGATTGACCCGGATTTTTATCTGCGCCAGCACGCGGATGTGGCGGCGGCGGGCATGTCGCCTGCGGGCCATTTTGCCCGTCACGGTGATCTGGAAGGCCGCAGCCCGTCGGCCGCCTTTGATGCTCGGTTCTATCAGCGCCGGTATTTGCGGCTGGCACAGACCTTGGCCTTTTCGCATTACCGATCTGTCGGGCAAACGGCAGGGCATCTGCCCAGACCTGAGCCGCGCAGCTTTGACCAATCGGCCGCGGCATCAGCCGGCATCTGCGCAAGCCTGAACCGCCCGATCCTGCTGGGGGGGCATGATGCGCAGGAAGCCGGTTCCCCGATCCTGATCCGCGATATCGCGCGCGAAATGATCGCCCGCGGGCGCGATGTTGTCTTTGTGCTGCGCGACGGTGGCCCGCTGGTGCAGGCGTTGCAACAGCTTGGCCCGGTTTTTGTGCTGGCCGATGGCTGGGACGCGGCGGGGCTGTTTTCGGGCTTCGGCGCGGACGTTCCCGCAAACCTGCACAGCGCCGAAGCCGCCCGGATGGCGATTGCTGCCGCCAAGGCCGGATTGCGCACAACGCTGCACGTTCACGAGATGCGTGGCTATCTGGAAACGCAAGACCTTGTGCCGGATCTGAAAGCCGCGCAAGGCGCAGGGGTGCGGCTGATCGCATCCTTTCCCCGCATGGCCGCCGATCTGCGCTCGGCATTGGGCGCGTTGACGATCATGCAGCCCGGCGTGACCCTGCCACCCGCGCCACTGCGCGCGTTCCGGCACCAGCGGCAGACCCGCGTGGGCAAGGCTGTGTTCATCGGTGCCGGCTACGCCGACCGGCGCAAGGGCTTTGATCTGTTTGTGGAAGCGGCAGCGGATCTGCACAAGGTCGTGCCTGATGCCGGGTTCGTCTGGCTTGGCGCACTGGACCCCTGGGCGCAGGAATTTGCCGACAAGGCGATCGCCAAGGGTCTGCCCCTGTGCCTGCCCGGGTTTGTCAGCGATCCGCTGTGCTGGTATGCGGCGGCATCGGTCTATCTGCTGACCTCGCGCGAAGATCCCGGCCCGACAACCCTGATCCATGCCGCCGCAACGGGCATCCCATTTGTGGGCTACCAGACCGATATCGGTCTGCGCGGGATCATTGATCCGCTGGGGCAGTTTGTAACGGTGGGCGACCGGCAGGCGTTCGTTGCGGCAGCCCTTGGCCATCTGAAGAACGATACGCCAGCCCGGCGGCACAGGCAGCGCGCGCTGTTGCGGCCCCATCTTGGCTTTGAGCGTTACTGTGACGGCTTGCTCAGGCTTTTCGCCTGACCAAAGCCCGCAGCCGCGCCCAATCCCGCACCGTCATCGCCGGGTTGCCGACCATGCGCGCGCCAGCCGCCACATCGCGCAGGATCACGGCACCCACACCGATCACAGCACCGTCCCCGATCCGCAGCGGTCTGCCGGGACGTCCGTTGCAGATCACGGCACCCGACCCGATGCTGACAAGGTTGCCGATCTGGATATGGCCATTGAGGATACAGCCGATCGCCAAGGTGCTGAAATCACCGATCGTCACGTCATGCCCGATGGCGGCTGCCAGAATTTGCACGCCGGTGCCGATCACCACATTTGGGCTGATCGGGGTCAGCGGGTCCACGATGCTGCCCGCGCCGAACTGCACATCGGCGGCGACCCGGCCCGCGTTCCGGTGAATTACCGTGGCAAGCACCGCACCTTCGCCGTTCAGCCGTGCCACAATCTTGGCGCGCGTGTCACCGTTCCCCATCGACAACAAGACCGGCACTTTCGGGAAGGCCGCTTGTCGCTCGGCCCCCGAAATGACCGGCACCCCAAGAAGGGGATGAAGATGGCCGTTTTCCAGATCATCCACCACTGCCCGCAGCCGGACCCTGTCCTGCCAGAGGCCTTGCAGCACGGATATGATCATCTGGCTGTGGCCACGGCTGCCGTAAAGCACCACCTCGTCAAACGTTTCTGTTGCCAGCATCTGTCCTCCGGCGTTTCGCCGTTCCTTGGCATGTGTGCCCCATCAGCCAAACGCCATGCAGCCATGCCCGCACGGGCGGTGTTGTGAAACGTGTTACATGGCTTGCAAAGAGGCGACAACCGGGCTGTCGCGCCGCGCCGGAGGGCCGGGCAATCCTGCGCGCGGATCTGTGACCGCGACACGCGCGCGCATCCCATGGCGCGCGCGTGCAATTGGGACTAAGCTGATCGCAAGAGTGGGAGGATCGTATGATCGTTGAGTTTGGTCACTTTGCCTTGGTGCTGGCGCTAGCGGTTGCGGTGGTGCAGATGGTCGTGCCGATGTGGGGGGCATACCGGCGCAACGCGGCGCTGATGGCTGTTGCCGAACCGGCCGCGATGATTCAGTTCGTGCTGATCGCGGCCAGCTTTGCGGCGTTGACCTATGCGTTTGTCACGTCGGATTTCTCGTTGGTTCTGGTGGTGCAGAATTCGCATACCTTGAAGCCGATGCTCTACAAGATTTCTGGCGTCTGGGGCAACCACGAGGGGTCGCTGCTGCTTTGGGCGCTGATCCTTGCGCTGTTCGGGGCCTGTGCGGCGTGGTTCGGGGGCAATCTTCCGCCCTCGCTCAAGGCCCGCGTGATCGCGGTGCAGGGATCGATCGGCGTGGCCTTTCTGGCGTTCATGCTGTTCACCTCGAACCCCTTTCTGCGGATGGACATGCCCCCTCTTGACGGGCAGGATCTGAACCCGCTGTTGCAAGACCCCGGTTTGGCCTTTCATCCGCCCTTCCTCTATCTGGGGTATGTCGGGCTGAGCATGGCGTTTTCCTTTGCAGTGGCCGCCCTGATCGAAGGCCGGGTCGATGCCGCCTGGGGCCGCTGGGTGCGTCCCTGGACACTGGCGGCGTGGATATTCCTGACCATCGGCATCGCCCTTGGGTCGTGGTGGGCCTATTACGAGCTTGGCTGGGGTGGGTTCTGGTTCTGGGATCCGGTGGAAAACGCGTCGTTCATGCCATGGCTTTTGGCGGCGGCTCTGCTGCACTCTGCCATCGTGGTGGAAAAGCGCGAAAGTCTGAAGGCGTGGACGATCCTGCTGGCGATCATGGCCTTTGGTTTTTCGCTGATCGGCACCTTTATCGTGCGGTCGGGCGTGATCACCTCGGTTCACTCCTTCGCCAATGACCCCGAGCGCGGGGTGTTCATCCTGATGATCCTGGCCGTGTTCATGGGCGGCGCGCTGACGCTGTTTGCGTTCCGCGCGGGCAGCATGGAGGCCAAGGGGCTGTTTGCCATGGTCAGCCGCGAATCCGCGCTGGTGGCCAACAATCTGCTGCTGTCAGTGGCGGCCTTCGTGGTGTTCATCGGCACCATCTGGCCCTTGCTGGCCGAGTTGTTCTTTGATCGCAAGCTGAGCGTGGGCGAGCCGTTCTTCAACGCGGCCTTTGCGCCTTTTGCGGTCGCTTTGGCGGTGATCCTGCCCATCGGTGCGATGATGCCGTGGAAGCGGGGCGAATTGGTGCGCGGGATGCGGCCGCTGGTTCCGGCGATGGTGCTGGCCTTTGCGATTGGCGCGCTGGTGTGGTCAATGCAAACCGGGCGCACGGCACTGGGGCCGGTGGGTGTGGCGCTTGGTATCTGGGTGGTGCTGGGCGCGGGCGTGGATCTGTGGAGCCGGACCGGGCGCGGCCCCGCTTCCGGCCGGCTGGCACGGCTGGCGCGACTTCCGCGGGCGGATTGGGGCAAGGTTACGGCCCATGCGGGCATGGGAATCACGGTGTTTGCCGTCTGTGCCATGTTGGCGTGGAAAACCGAAGACATCCGCGTTGTGCAAGAGGGGGCCAGCTATCCCCTCGGCCCCTATGAGGTGACACTGCAATCGGTCGAAGAGGAACGGGGCCCCAATTACCTGAGCACCATGGCCACCATGATCGTGCGCCGCGATGGCGCGCTGGTCGCGACGCTGACCCCGGAAAAGCGGTTCTATCCGGTGCAGGGGATGCCCACCACAGAAGCCGCCATCGATTATGGTTTCCTGCGTGACCTTTATATTGTGATCGGGGATCCACAGGCCGACGGTGGCTATGCGGTGCGCAGCTATATCGAGCCTTTTGCCAACTGGTTATGGGCTGGGTGCCTGATCATGGCCTTTGGTGGCTTGCTCAGCCTGTCCGACCGGCGCTACCGCGTCGCTGCCGGCGCCAGCCGCCGCACCGTAGCGGTCCCGGCAGAGTGATGGCGATGAGCCGCATCCTTCTGGCGCTTGTGCTGGCCCTTGCCCCGCTGTCGCCGGCTCATGCGGTGCAGCCCGACGAGATGCTGGCCGATGCCGGGCTGGAGGCGCGGGCGCGCGCCATCAGCCGCGATCTGCGATGCCCGGTCTGTCAGGGTGAATCCATCGACGATTCCAACGCGCCGATCAGCCGCGATTTGAGGCTGGTCGTGCGCGAACGGCTTGTGGCGGGCGATACCGATGCGCAGGTGGTCGATTTTGTTGTCAGTCGTTACGGCGAATTCGTGCTGTTCAACCCGCGTGCCGAGGGGGCCAACCTGATCCTTTGGCTGGCCGGGCCGGGCCTGTTGCTGCTGGGCGGTTTGGGTGCCTTTGCCTATGTGCGTCGGCGCGGTCAGGCGGTGGCCCCACCACAGGCGCTGACGGCCGATGAGCAGGCGCGGCTGCGCGATCTGATGGAGAAATAGCGCCCCAGGCAAATGACGCGGCGTTTGGTCTTTCCTTGTGCGCGTGGGCGGCTAGTCTGGCACGCAAAGCAGCGGGGGGACCAGATGGATTACCAGACGATCAGCGCAACCGAAGCGGGCGGGATCGCCACCATCGCCCTCAACCGGCCCGAGGTGATGAATGCGTTGTCCACCCAGATGCGGGCAGAACTGCTTGACGCGTTCCGCCATGCGGGCCAATCGGCGCGGGTCGTGGTGCTGACCGGAACCGGGCGGGCCTTCTGCTCGGGTCAGGATCTGGGCGACCGGGCCCGGATCGCAGAGATCGATCTGGAACGCACGCTGCGCGATGAATACGAACCGCTGCTGCGTGCGATCATGGATTGCCCTGTGCCGACAATCGCGGCGGTCAATGGCGCCGCCGCCGGGGCAGGGGCCAACCTTGCCCTTGCGTGCGACGTGGTGATCGCCGCGCAGAGTGCAAGTTTCATTCAGGCCTTCACCCGCATCGGATTGATGCCCGATGCCGGCGGCACCTATTGGTTGCCCCGCCAGATGGGCTTTGCCCGCGCCATGGGGGCCATGCTGTTTGCCGACAAGATCAGCGCACGTCAGGCCGCCGATTGGGGCATGATCTGGGAAGCCGTGCCGGATGATGATTTTACCGCCCATATCGCGTCCCGCGCCGGGGCTTTGGCCAAAGGACCAACAGTGGCCTATCATGGGGTGAAACAGGCGCTGCGTCAAAGCTACACCAATGATCTGGAGGCGCAGTTGGCGCTGGAAGCGCGGCTGCAAGGCACCTGCGGCCAGACCCGCGACTTCATGGAAGGTGTGGTGGCGTTTCTGGACAAACGCCCTGCCGATTTCGAAGGGCGGTGAAAGGGTCTTTCACGCGCAGCCGAGGCTGGCCGGGAGAGACCCAATCCCGTCGATCCAGCCTGCGTCAGGCGCCGCGCGACAGTGCCGCGACCCCTGTCCGCGCGATCTCGCGCAAACCCAAAGGGCGCATCAGTTCGGCGAAGCTGTCGATCTTTTCCGGCGGGCCGGTCATCTCGAAGACAAAGGATTCCAGCGTCGAATCGACCACATGCGCGCGGAAGATCTCAGCCAGCCGCAGCGCTTCGATCCGGTTCTCACCGCGCCCCGTCACCTTGAACAACGCCAGTTCGCGCTGCACCGACGGGCCTTCTTCGGTCAGGTCATGCACCTCGTGCACCAGCACGATCCTGGCCAGCTGCGCTTTGATCTGAGCAATGATCTGCGGCGTGCCCCGCGTCACGATGGTGATACGCGACAGGCGTCCGGTGTGATCCACCTCCGCCACCGTCAGACTGTCTATGTTGTAGCCCCGCCCCGAGAACAGCCCGATGACGCGCGCCAGCGCTCCGGCCTCGTTGTCGACGATCACGGCCAGGGTATGGGCCTCGATCACCTCGGCATAGGGGTCGCGCAACTCATAGGCGGAATGGCTGGTCGAACCGGTTTTGATATTGAGCGGCGACATGGGCCTGCCCTTTCATCTGTTCATAAATATCCTGGGGGTCCGGGGGCAAAGCCCCCGGGGTTGTCAGCAAAAAATCACACCAGCACGGCGCCGCGCGCGCCGATCACGCCCTGGGTGTCGGCATCGCCCAAAAGCATCTCGTTGTGCGGCTTGCCCGACGGGATCATCGGGAAGCAGTTTTCGTGCTTTTCCACAAGGCAATCAAAGATCACCGGCCCGTCATAGCGCAGCATCTCCATGATCGCGTCATCCAGATCCTTGGGATCGCTCACCCGCAATCCCTTGCACCCAAAGGCCTCGGCAAGTTTCACGAAATCTGGCAGCGATTCCGACCAGCTTTGCGAATAGCGCTCGCCGTGCAGCAACTCCTGCCACTGGCGCACCATGCCAAGGCGTTCGTTGTTCAGGATGAACTGCTTGACCGGGGCGCGGAACTGCATGGCGGTGCCCATTTCCTGCATGTTCATCAGCCAGGACGCCTCGCCCGCGACGTTGATCACCAAAGCCTCGGGGTGGGCGATCTGCACGCCGATGGAGGCGGGCAGGCCATAGCCCATCGTGCCAAGCCCGCCAGAAGTCATCCAGCGGTTGGGGTCTTCAAACCCAAGGTATTGCGCGGCCCACATCTGGTGCTGGCCGACCTCGGTGGTGATATAGCGGTCCATGCCCTTGGTCAGGGCCTCCAGCCGTTCCAGCGCGTATTGCGGTTTGATGATGCTGGTGGAGTTCTTGTAGCCAAGGCATTTCACCGCGCGCCATTCGTTGATCTGCGCCCACCATTTGGCCAGACCGTCCTTGTTGACCTTGCGGCCCCGCGCTTTCCAGATCCGCAAAAGGTCCTCCAGCACATGGCCTACATCGCCCAGGATCGGCACATCGACGCGGATCACCTTGTTGATGGAGGAGGCATCGATATCGATGTGCGCCTTGCGCGAATGGGGGCTGAAATCCGCGATCCGCCCGGTGATGCGGTCATCGAAGCGGGCGCCGATGTTGATCATCAGATCGCAGCCGTGCATCGCAAGATTGGCCTCATACAGCCCGTGCATCCCCAGCATGCCCAACCAGTTCTTGCCAGACGCCGGATAGCAGCCCAGACCCATCAGGGTGGAGGTGACGGGAAATCCTGTCGCCTCGGCAAGTTCGCGCAACAACTGGCTGGCAGCGGGGCCGGAGTTGATCACGCCCCCCCCCGTATAGAGGATCGGGCGTTCGGCGGTCTCGATCATCTCGACCAGACGGGTGATCTGGTCGATATCGCCCTTCAACTTGGGCTGATAGTGGCTGGTCTTGATCTTTTCCTTCACCACATAATCCGAGGTGGCGAATTGAACGTCCTTGGGGATGTCCACCAGCACCGGGCCGGGACGGCCGGAGCGGGACACGTGGAACGCCTGATGGATGGTGGCAGCCAGATGGGCGGTGTCTTTCACCAGCCAGTTCATCTTGGTGCAGGGGCGGGTGATGCCGACGGTATCGGCCTCCTGGAACCCATCGGTGCCGATCATGAAAGTCGGCACCTGGCCGGTCAGCACCACGATCGGAATGGAATCCATCAGCGCATCGACCAGACCCGTCACCGCATTGGTGGCACCGGGGCCAGAGGTCACCAGCGCCACGCCGACCTTGCCGGTGGACCGCGCATAGCC
>JBKBQB010000045.1:0-22079 GCA_046292785.1 Paracoccaceae bacterium | reverse complement strand
ATCACGTCAGGTCAGGCGAAAAAGGGCGATGTGCTTGGCGTGGCCCGGCTGGCCGGGATCATGGGCGCGAAGAAAACCGCCGATCTGATCCCGCTGTGCCACCCCTTGCCGATCACATCCGTCGCGCTGACCCTGACGCCAGACCCTTCCCTGCCCGGCGTGGTGGTCGAGGCCACGGTGAAAACCGGCGGCCAGACCGGCGTGGAGATGGAGGCGCTGACCGCTGTGTCGGTGGCCTGCCTGACGATCTATGACATGGTCAAGGCCGTTGAGAAATCCATGCGGATCGAGGGGATACGGTTGGTTCTTAAAGAAGGCGGCAAATCGGGCCGCTACGTTGCGCCCGAGGACTGGCCATGATCTCGGTTGAGCAAGCACTTGCGCACTGTCTGGCCCTTGTCGCGCCATTGCCTGTTGAACTGGTCCCGCTGGCACTGGCTTACGGCCGCTACATGCCCGGTCCCGCCATCGCCACCCGCGACCAGCCACCCTTTGCGGCCTCTGCGATGGATGGCTATGCGGTGCAGGGCGACCCCAGCACCGGGGATCGCTTCACCATTGTGGGCGAAGCGGGCGCAGGCCATGCGTGGCATGGCACGATCGGCCCGTTGCAGGCGGCCCGCATCTTTACCGGCGCGCCCCTGCCTGCAGGGGCGACACGCGTGATCATCCAGGAAGATGTGACCCGCAACGGTGACGTCATCACACTGAACGAGGGGGCCGATACCAGCACACATATCCGCCCTGCCGGTCAGGATTTCCGCGCCGGTGACACGCTGTCACCCCGCCTGTTGCGACCCAATGATCTGGCGCTTCTTGCGTCGATGAACGTGCCTTTGGTCCCCGTCACGCGTCGCCCCGTCGTCGCCATCATTGCCACCGGCGATGAGTTGGTGACGCCGGGGGAAACCCCCGGCCCTGATCAGATCATCGCGTCAAACTCCTTTACCCTCAAGGCTCTGGCCGAAGCGACGGGAGCCGAGGTGCGCCTGCTGCCGATCGCCCGCGATACGGTGGAGTCGCTGACCTATGTGCTGGGACTGGCCGAAGGGGCAGACATCATCATGACCACGGGCGGTGCCTCGGTAGGCGATCATGACATCGTGGCGCAGGTCGCGCAAAGCATGGGCCTGCAACGCGCGTTCTGGAAAATCGCGATGCGGCCCGGCAAGCCACTGATGGCGGGCCGGATGGGACAGGCTGCGATGCTGGGCCTGCCCGGAAATCCTGTGTCGTCCGTGGTCTGCGCGCATCTGTTCCTGTTGCCGATGATCCGCGCACTGCTTGGCCTGCCGAAGGCGATGCTTGCCCCGCGTCCCCGCCGGGCCCTGCTGACCCAAGATGTCGGCCCCACCGGCCCGCGTGCGCATTACATGCGGGCAACCTTGGCACACACCGACGGCCTGCCCCTGATCACCCCGCTTGGCCGGCAGGACAGCTCGCTTTTGTCGGTTCTGGCGGATGCGGATGCGTTGCTGATCCGGCCAACCGACGACGGGCACCGCCAGGCGGGGGATCAGGTGACCTATCTCGCGATCTGATCGACGCCCGCTTTGCGCTTGACACAAACCGGGAACACGGGCAGAACATAGCGTTAACGAATGCAGATCAGGGTGGGTCATGCTTACGCGAAAACAGCTGGAACTTCTGGATTTCATCAAAACGCGGATGGACGTCGACGGCGTGCCGCCGTCGTTCGACGAAATGAAGGATGCGTTGGATTTGCGGTCGAAATCCGGCATCCACCGGCTGATCACCGCGCTGGAAGAACGGGGTTTCATCCGCCGTCTGGCCCACCGCGCCCGCGCGCTGGAAATCATCAAACTGCCCGACGCGATGGAAAAGCCCGGCTTTACCCCGCGCGTGATCGAAGGCGACAAGCCCGCCGCTCCACCACCGCGAGGCGCGATGGCGGTGCAGGTTGTGCATGCAATGGAATTGCCCGTGATGGGCCGCATCGCCGCCGGTGTCCCGATCGAGGCGATTTCCGAAGTATCGCATCATGTCGCGGTACCGGGGTCCATGCTTTCAGGCCGTGGCAACCATTACGCGCTTGAGGTCAAGGGCGACTCGATGATCGAAGCCGGGATCAACGACGGTGATATCGTGGTGATCCAGGAACAGAACACCGCAGAGAATGGCGATATCGTGGTGGCTCTGGTGGACGATGCCGAAGCCACGTTGAAACGCTTTCGCCGCAAGGGCAACATGATTGCGCTCGAAGCCGCCAATCCGGCCTATGAAACCCGCATGCTTCCCGACCATCAGGTCAAGGTGCAGGGCCGCCTGGTTGGTTTGATCCGCAGCTATTGATCCGGCGCGACGCGCTTTGCTTTCGGACGGATCATGTCCGGCACGCTTTTGGGCTGACGTGGTGATGACCACGCGCGCTGCAAGCCAAGACTGGGCACCGCCCGCAGTCCGCCATCAACTGGATACAGCGCCAGCGTGCCCGTATCGCGCAGCCGGTCAGGATCGAACAGCACACAGTCGTCGGGTGCATCCGGCACCGGCACCGAGATGATGACCAGGTCGGCCACGGTGCAGGCCTGCGTCACCTGGGCCAAGCCGCCCTTTCCCTTGAGCGCGATACCTGTCACCCCAGCCGCTGCAAATCGTCGTGCGCTCGCGGCACCGTCCATGCCCGGCCGCGCCGCTGCCGCCGCCTGCGCAATCAGATCGCCGTCATTTTCCAGCCAGTTCTGTGCCGCAAAGCCCGCGCCTTTGGGCGCAGAGAGTGCCCGCCCATCCGGTCCCAACACGCCCACCAACGCACCGTCAGCCGAGATCAACACAAGTGGCCGCTCTGTGCCGATCCAAAGCGCCAGGGCCAGCAATGCGGGGCCAGCCCCCGCCAAACGCCAACGCCCCCGCAACAGCACGGTCAGCGCCCCCGACAGGGTCACCAGCGGCAAAACCCACGGTCCGGGCGCGGCAATCGCGGTGACGGCGCCGTTCCACCCGGCGACCCGATGCGCGACCCAAAGGATCCAGAGCGCCCCCTGCTCCATCACCCACAGCGCAGGCCTTTCCAGCCCGATCGGCGCAAGCAACCCCGCCACAGCGCCAGCGGGCATCACCACCGATCCCATCACCGGCACTGTCAGCAAATTGGCGATCAGCCCGTAATCGGCGAAGCGATTGAAATGCGCAGCCGCATAGGGCGCGGTGGCAAAGCCGCCGATAACGCTGGACAGCACCAGCGTAAACACCGGCATCGCCCACCGCGGCAGCCGCCCCGCCACCATGCGCCGATCCACCCCACGAAACCCGGCGATAAGAGCCACCGTTGCCGCAAATGACATCTGGAACCCCGGCTCCAGCATGGTTTCGGGTTGCCACAGCAGCAAGATTACCGCGGCCATCGCCACAGATCGCAGGGTCAGCGCCTTGCGATCCAGCAGCACCGCACCCAGCATCACCGCGACCATGATAAAGGCGCGCTCCGTGGCCACATTGGCCCCCGACAGCGCCAGATAAAATGCGGCAACCGCCAGTGCCACCAGCGCCGCCCCCTTCTTGCCGTTTACCCGAAGCGCCAGCGGCGGCACTGCGGCAATGCCCAGCCGCACCCCGGCAAAGACAAAGCCGGTAAGAAACGCCATATGCATCCCCGATATCGCCAAAAGGTGCGCCATGTTGGTGTCGCGCAGTGCCTGCACCGCCGTTCGGCTCAGGCCAGAGCGATCGCCCGTCATGATGCCCGCGACAAAGCCCCCCGCATCGCCCGGCACGGCGCGCATCAAGGCCAGCGCCAGATCGCGGCGCACCTTTGCGACTGACCAGCCATCGGGCGCGGGCTCCCACAACATCACCGGCGAGGTTGTATAGCCGACCGCGCCCAGCCGATCAAAAAACGCCATGCGGCGAAAGTCAAAGCTCCCCGGCTCGATAGGACCGTCGGGGGCTTGCAGGGTGGCAGTGACCATCACCACCTCACCGGGAAATGGCGCATGGGCGGGCACCCTGCCGCGCATCGAGATCCGCACACGTTCGGGCAAACGGTCCTGCCGCACACGGTCGAGTTGCACCCGGTCCAGCGTGATGCGGATGGCATCTGTCTGGCTGCGGTCGATGATGACCACACGGCCCGTCACCGGACCGTAGTAGCGAAAATCCAGCATCGGGGCCTGCACCAGATGCAGACGCACTCCACACGCCAGAACGCCCAGAGCGACACAGGCAACCGCCAGCACCACCGGATGCGCCGCCTCCGGTCCCCGGAGCCGACAGGCCACGCAGATCACGACCACAACAGCCGCGCAAACATAGACCGCCAATCCCGGCTCCCAGGACAGGGAAAACCAGCCACCAATCCCCGTGCCAATCAGCAAAGGCACCCATGGAAACAGCGTGCCCCGAGCCTCTGCCAGCGCCACAAGGGGCCGGGCCAACCAGCCAGTCAGGACCGCCACCTTGTTTCCCGCCCCTTCACCGCCTAGAACCGAGCCAAGCCTACCGCCAAGATGGTTTCCGAAAGGTTAACTCCACATGACCACCCCCATTGTCACCCGTTTCGCCCCTTCGCCCACCGGCTATCTGCACATCGGTGGCGCGCGCACCGCTTTGTTCAACTGGCTGTTTGCGCGTGGGCGTGGCGGAAAGTTCCTGCTTCGGATCGAGGATACCGACCGCGAACGGTCCACCCCCGAAGCGACAGCCGCAATCCTGCAAGGGCTGACGTGGCTGGGGCTGGATTGGGACGGAGACGCGGTCAGCCAGTTCGACCGGCGCGACCGCCACGCGCAGGTGGCACACGATATGCTGGCGCGCGGCACGGCCTATAAGTGCTTTTCCACGCAAGACGAAATCGCCGCCTTCCGCGCCGCCAAAGAGGCCGAGGGCGCCAGCTACGCGGTGTTCCAAAGCCCGTGGCGCGGTGCGGACCCTGCAACCTACCCCGATGCACCCTATGCGATCCGCATGAAGGCCCCGCGCACGGGCGAGACAAAAATATCCGATACCGTTCAGGGAATCGTTACAGTTCGCAACGATCAATTGGACGATATGATCATCCTGCGCTCTGATGGCACCCCCACCTATATGCTCGCTGTCGTGGTCGATGATCACGACATGGGAGTCACGCATGTGATTAGGGGGGATGACCACCTGAACAATGCCGCCCGGCAACAGATGGTGTATGATGCTATGGATTGGCCGGTGCCGGTCTGGGCGCATATCCCGCTGATCCACGGGCCCGATGGCAAGAAGCTGTCCAAGCGCCACGGGGCCACGGCGGTGGGCGATTATCAGGCACAGGGCTATCCTGCGGCGGGAATGCGCAACTACCTGACCCGCCTGGGCTGGGCACAAGGTGACGCCGAGTTGTTTACCACCGAACAGGCCAAGGACATGTTCGGGCTGGAAGGAATCGGTCGCAGCCCGGCGCGGCTGGATTTCAAGAAGCTGGAATCAACCTGCGGCTGGCACATGGCCCGCAGCGACGATGCTGCACTGCTGCATGAAATCGAGGCGTATCTGGTCGCGGCGGATCGCCCCGCCCTGACCTCGGGTCAACACGCGCTGTTGTCGCGCGCCCTTTATTGCGTCAAGGACCGCGCGAAGACATTCCCGGAACTTCTTGATAAGGCACAGTTTGCGCTGACCACGCGCCCGGTGGACATTGACGAGGCAGCGGGCAAGTCCCTCGACCCGGTATCCCGTGGTATACTGAATGAATTGACGCTGCGCCTGCAAAATGCTAGCTGGACGAAAGAAGAGCTTGAGTCCATTTTGACTGAGGTTGCCACAGCCCATGGCATCGGTTTCGGAAAGCTGGCTGCCCCTTTGCGTGCGGCGCTTGCCGGGCGCAGCGCAACCCCGAGTGTTTACGACATGATGCTGGTCATCGGTCAGACAGAGACGATTGCACGATTGCAGGACGCTGCGGCCTGAACTGGCCCACCTGCAATGTCACCAGAATGTGTCACCAGCCGGGACGGTCCGGCGGGGCAAAAACGAGGGATGTGAAAGATGGCCGAACCGAAAAAGAACGCGACACTCACTCTGGACGGCAAGTCGTTTGACCTGCCCGTGCTGTCCCCCACGCTTGGCCCGGATGTCCTGGACATCCGCAAGCTCTATGCCGAGGCCGACGTTTTCACCTTTGATCCCGGCTTCACCTCCACCGCGTCTTGCGAAAGTGCGATCACCTATATCGACGGTGACAAGGGCGAATTGCTGCACCGTGGCTATTCGATCGAAGCATTGGCGGAACATTCGCACTATCTCGAAGTCTGCTACCTGTTGCTCTACGGTGAATTGCCCACCGCCGCACAACTGGCAGATTTCGAACATCGCGTGACGCATCACACGATGGTGCATGAGCAGATGCACTATTTCTTCCGTGGGTTCCGCCGCGACGCGCACCCGATGGCCACCATGGTGGGTGTGGTCGGCGCCATGGCCGCCTTCTACCACGACTCCACCGATATCAACGATCCTTGGCAACGTGAGGTTGCGGCGATCCGCATGATCGCAAAACTGCCGACAATTGCGGCAATGGCGTTCAAATACTCGATCGGACAACCGTTTGTGTATCCGAAGAACACCCTCGATTACGCAGGCAACTTCCTGCACATGTGCTTTGCCATCCCGGCCGAGGATTATGTGGTCAATCCGGTCCTGTCCAAGGCGATGGACCGGATCATGATGCTGCATGCCGATCACGAACAGAACGCGTCCACCTCCACCGTGCGTCTGGCCGGATCTTCGGGCGCCAACCCGTTTGCCTGCATCGCCGCCGGCATCGCCTGTCTTTGGGGGCCGGCACATGGCGGCGCCAATCAGGCCTGCCTTGAAATGCTCAAGGAAATCGGCACCGTTGACCGCATCCCCGAATTCGTGGCCAAGGCCAAGGACAAGGACAGCGGCTTCCGCCTGATGGGCTTTGGCCACCGGGTCTACAAGAACTTCGACCCGCGCGCCACGGTGATGAAGGAATCCGCCGACGAGGTGCTGGCGCTGCTGGGGGTTGAGAACAACCCGTTGTTGCAGGTCGCCAAGGAGCTGGAGCGTATTGCGCTGTCGGATGAATATTTCATCTCGAAAAAGCTCTATCCCAACGTCGATTTCTATTCCGGCATCATTCTGGAGGCGATGGGCTTCCCCACCGCGATGTTCACCCCGATCTTTGCGATCTCGCGCACTGTCGGCTGGATCTCGCAATGGAAAGAAATGATCGGTGACAAGGGCCAGAAAATCGGCCGCCCGCGCCAGCTGTATATCGGCGAGCCGCACCGCGACTATGTGGATGTGCGCAACCGCTGAGGCGCGGGCCAATCAACCCACAGCATGCTGCAAATCTTGCCAACGCCCTCCCCCTGCAAAGGGGGAGGGCATTTGTGCGCCCAGCGTGTGGCACCACCGTCACGGCCGTGCGCGCTCCGTCATTGTCATCATCAATGCATCCACCGGCTCCCGCTCTGCCACGCTGGGGTGCAACTTCTCGCTGCGGTCGCGCCCGACAACCCGAGGACGGCGCAACAAGAACAACTTGCCCCACGAACGCCATGTGCCCACCATCGGCGCACGCGGATCGCATGGAAGCCTGACGCGCCATCCGTCGGGCAGCGCCAGACCGCAGGCCTCGGCCCGGTCCAGCATCCAGACCAGCGGGATATTCGCAAGCGGCCGCGCCGCCGCCAGCGTGCCCACCTGCCCGCCCACATCGGCATGCGCGCCGGCGAACCACACCTGTTCGACATTGCCGTCCCATTCCTTTGGACAGTCCCACAGCACCGGGTCGAACACGGCCCGCGTCTCGTGCAAGGCCAACGCGTGAAAGCCATGCCGGATGGACGCGCCAAGATGGTGATTATGGAACGCGTGCTGCCGGTCGGTCAGCATCCAAAGCAGCGGCAGGCGCAGACCCAGCGCCTTGACCGTATCCCAGACCCCCACCATTTCGATCGGCGCCTGCGGGTGGCAAAAGCCATGCGCAAACATCTGCGCCGCGCGGGTTCCCGCACCCTGCCTGTAATGGCGATAAACCAGCGTGACATTGCGTTCGGTCGCACAATCCTGCCGCAACAAACCCACGCGGTCGATCACCCCGGCCAGCGAGCGCACCGCAAAGGCCCCACGCGAATAGCCAAAAAGATAAATCCGGTCGCCGGGTCGATACTGGCTGGCCAGCCAGCCATAAGCGCGGCGGATCTGGCGGTTGATTCCGCGCCCCTGTGCAACTGCGCCAAAGTTGCGCCAGCCTTCCCATTGCAGGCCGGGCTCGTAATAGACCCGCCGCCGCACGCCCGCGCTGGGTTCGGTCAGCAGCCGAAAGCAAAGCCCGGCATTGGTTTCCTGACCCGGCAGCAACGACGACAGTGTGCCATCCAGAATGATGACATGATCAACCACCCCCCGCCCCGATCCGGTTGATGGGGCGCTGCTTTCAGTCGCCGCCACCGGGTGGGGGCGGAACCAGTGCGCTATGCGGTCAAGAAGTGACGTGCTCTGCTTCCTTCAGCCAATGCCAGATCCGCGCGGGCGTGAACGGCATATCCACCCGCACCACGCCGCGCGGGGCCAGCGCATCGCGCACCGCGTTCGAAATCGCGCCCAGCGCACCAACCGTTCCCGCCTCGCCACAGCCTTTCATGCCAAGCGGGTTCATCACCGACGGCACCGGCTCGCTGGTAAAACCGAACATCGGCAAGTCAGAGGCGCGCGGCATCGCATAATCCATGAAGGAGGCCGACAAAAGCTGCCCTTGCTCATCGAAGTGCGCCGCCTCGCACACCGCCTGCCCAAACCCTTGGGCCACCCCGCCATGCACCTGCCCGATGGCCAGATCCGGCGCGATCAGCGTGCCGAAATCATCGACCACGGTATAGCGGTCCATCACCAGCGCGCCGGTTTCCGGGTCCACCTCCACCTCGGCGATATGCGCGCCGTTGGGGTAGCTGCGCCCGTCAATCGTGGTGGTCTGGCTGACGTCCAGCAGGTCGGTGCGTCCGCGCAGCCGCGCCAGATCGGCGGCCTCGGCCAGTGTCAGCCGCGTGTTGCTGTCGGTTGCGCCAAACGTGCTGCCGTCGAAGCCCACATCCTCCACCGCCCATTCATCCGCCAGAAAGCCGCTGAAGCCCGCCACCATTGTCCGCACCGTCGCCCGCATCGCCGTGCCCTGCACCGTGACAGAGCGTGACCCGCCGGTGCCGCCGCCCTTGGGAATGGCGTCACTGTCGCCCTGCACGATCCGCACCTCATGTTCCGGCAGCCCGGTCCAGTCGGCCACCATCCGGGCATAAACCGTCTCATGCCCTTGGCCGTTCGACTGGGTGCCGACATACAGCGTGGCCGCGCCACCCGGCTCCAGCACCAGCCGCGCGGTTTCGTCCGGGTCGCCCAGAATGCTTTCAACATAGGTGGCAACGCCGATGCCACGCAGTTTGCCCTGCGCCGCGCTTGCAGCCTGACGCGCGGCAAACCCTTCCACATCGGCTTCGATCCTGGCGCGGTTCAGCACGCGGGGGAAATCGCCCACATCGATCATTTCCCCCGTGGCGCTGCGATAGGGAAAGGTGGTGATGAAGTTGCGCATCCGCAGATCGAACGGATCCACGCCAAGCTGGCGCGCCGCCTCATCCATCGCGCGCTCGATCGTCAGGATCGCCTCGGGCCGCCCGGCCCCACGATAGGCGTCGACCGGCGTGGTGTTGGTATAGACCCCCACCGAACGCAGATGCGCCGCCGATACATCGTAAACGCCGGTCAGCACCTTGGAAAACAGCTCCGACTGGATGGGTTGCCCGAATTGCGAGTTATAAGCCCCAAGGTTGGACACAAGGTTAACGCGGTACCCCGTGATCCGCAGTTCCGCATCAAAGGCCAGTTCGGCAACCGCCACCAGATCGCGCCCGGCATTGTCGGTCAGCATCGATTCGCCGCGGGTCGCGATCCAGCGGACCGGATGGCCCAGCGCGCGTGCAGCCGCCGCGACGCAGACATATTCGGGATAGGTCATGGCCTTCATGCCAAAGCCGCCGCCGACATCGGGGTTGGTCACCCGGACCGCATCGCGGGACAGATCCAGCATCCGCGCCAACTCGTTGCGTTGGTTCCACACCCCTTGCCCGTTGAAGCTGAAGTGCAGCCGCCCGTCTGACCATTCGGCAAAACAGCCGCGCGGCTCCATCGCGTTGACGATGATCCGGTTGTGGATCACCTCCAGCCTAATGCGATGCGCAGCATCCGAAAACGCCGTCTCCACCGCCGTGGCGTCGCCGATTTCCCAGTCATAGGCGCGGTTGTCCGGCGCTTCCGCGTGCACTTGGGGGCCGCCCAAGGCCAGCGCCAGCGCCACCGGCAGCCCTTCAATCTCCAGACCCACCTGCTCCGCCGCATCCTGCGCCGCCGCCATGCTTTCGGCGACGATCATCACGACCGCCTCGCCGACATGGCGCACCCGATCGCGCGCCAGCACCGGCCGCTCCGGCCCTGCGCCCATGGTGCCGTCAGCGTTGCGCAACCGCGCGCCCTTCATCCCCAGCGTGACGCCCAGCGCCTCCAGCGCATCCGCATCCAGAACAAGATGCACGCCGGGCACGGCCCGCGCCGCCGTCAGATCCAGCCCGGTGATTTCGCCATGAGCATGATCAGAGCGCACAAACAGCGCGTGCAGCGCCCCCGCAGGTGCAATGTCATCCACATAACGCCCATTGCCGGTCAGGAACCGGATATCCTCATGCCGCCCTACGCCTTGCACTTTGCCAAACTTGCTCATGAGTCCCCCTGTGTTTCCCGCACAAAGAGTTACGCCCCCGGCCGGGTTTGTCCAGCCGGAGGCGCAAATGATGGCGTATCGGTCGCGTCAGTCGCCGGTCACAAAGGCTGCAAAACCGCCGCGGTCTCAGACCTTGAGCGACAACACCGTAGCGATCCCCAGGTCCCCAAAACCGTTGAAACGCGAGTTGGTCACAGTGGAATAGGCGCCCATGCCGTGCACGATCACGAAATCCCCCTCGGTGATATCTCCGGGCAGCGCAATATCGCCCGGCAGGCGGTCAACTGAATCGCAGGTGGGGCCAAAGATGATGCGCGGCTGTTCTTCGCCCACACGCTTTTCGCCCGTCTCGGACAGCACTTCCATCCGGTCGATCACGCCGATCAGCGGCAGTTCGGTCAGCGTGCCATACACCCCATCGTTCAGGAAAATATGGCTGTCATCGCGCACCGCCTTGACCCGTGCGGCCAAAGTGTAGGCATCGCCACACATCGCGCGGCCCGGCTCGCAGACCAGCAACGGGCGGTCAGCACCGAACGCTTGCGTGGCCACGCGGTCGATCAGTGCAAAGGTTTCCTCCAGCTGCGGCATCACGCCGTGCAAGCGGTGGTTGGGGAAACCGCCGCCAACATTCAGCCGCGCGATGGTCACACCGGCCTTGCGCGCGATTTCCGCCGCCTCAAGGATATACGACTCCCACGCCTTTGGATCGGTGCATTGCGTGCCGGGGTGGAAGGTGATCGACGGGATGAACCCGGCGTCGGCCACCAGTTTCAGCAGATCAACCGCCACTTCGGCGGTGGCCCCAAACTTCGCGCCGAAGTTATAGGCCGCCCCCGCCACCGGCAGTTTGAAGCGCACCGAAATCTCGGTCCCCTCGGCCGGGACCATTTCGATCAGCTTGTCGAGTTCTGACCGCGAATCAACGCTGTAGGATTTCACCCCGCGCGTCACCGCATAAGCGATCTCGTGACGGGCGCGCACCGGGTTGTTGTAGTGGATGGCGGCATCGGGGGCCAGACGACGGATCAGGTCAATCTCGAACCCGCTCGCGCAGTCGTAGCCGCGCACACCGGCGGCGGCGAGGTTTTCGATCATCTCGTCGCTCGGGTTGGATTTGACCGCATAGGTCACCATGCCGGGAAAGCCGTCGATGAAGCGGCGGGCGGCGGCTTGCACCACGGTCGGCGCAAAGAACAACACCGGGTTAACCGGTTGCTCAACCCGCAGAAATTCGGTTGGATTTGTCCAGATCGTTTTCGAGAGTCCCATTGCAGTTTCCTTTCCTGCCAACAAGACGCAGAGCCCTTGACCGTTGCAACGAACGGGGCCGGGCACCAGCGTGGTTATCTAAAACCAGGCCAGGTGCGTATGAGCCGCCCTTTTCCTGCAACGTAGGATGGGGCATATGAGGCACAAACGCACCGAACAAAACTACAAAATCGGAGTCGATGGGTGTTAGAATGACGAAAACATCGGTCAAATCGTATGGATGACCTGGATCGCAACATCATCGCCCTTCTGCGCGCCGATGCGCGGCTGTCTTTGGCGATGCTGGCGCGGCGGCTCAAGGTCGCGCGCTCCACCATTCAGGCGCGGCTGGAGCGGCTGGAGGACAACGGCACCATTGCCGGCTATACCCTGAAACTGGGGCAAGGCGCCGACCCCAACCGCCTGCGCGCCACCGTGCTCTTGACGATCGAGCCGCGCACGCAGGCCGCCCTGCTCACCCGGCTGAAGTCCATTTCCGAGGTGGAGCGGGTGTTCACCACCTCTGGCCGCGTTGACCTGCTGCTACAAATCGCCTGCCCAAACACACAAGTGCTGGATCAGGTGCTGGACCAGATCGGCGCGATGACGGGGGTTCATTCGTCGGAAAGCCTGATCCATCTGAGCACAAAGATCGACCGCGCGGTTTAAGGGCAGCGTGGGTCAACCGGACGTTGCCAGCAGGCTTGCCATTTGCCGCATGGTTTGCCACGCTGAACCGGGCAGGAACCGCCCGTCAGGCCCGTTCTGGCCGAAGGAGCAGACGCATGACCATCCTTGGCCGCCCGTTCTGGTATGAACTGACCACCGCCGACATCCCCGCCGCATCCGCCTTCTACGGCCCGGTGATGGGCTGGCAGCTTGCGGACTCCGGCATGCCGGGGTTCGACTACACCATCGCCACACAGGGCGGGGATATGGTCGCGGGCCTGATGGCCCCCGACACCCCGATGCCGGAATTCTGGCTGGTCTATTTCGCGACCGACGACTGTGACGGCACCGCCGCACGGATCACCGCCCTTGGCGGCACCGTTCACCGCGCGCCTGAAGATGTGCCCGGCACCGGCCGTTTCGCCATCGTCGCCGACCCGCAAGGCGCAGTGTTCGGCCTGATGCAACCGGATGACGGCGCGCCGGGCACGGCCTATGACCCGATGAAGCCCGGCCATGCCAACTGGCACGAGCTGCAAACCCCCGACCCCGCCGCCGCCCTGTCCTTTTACACCACCCTGTTCGGCTGGACCGCCGGTCAGGCGATGGATATGGGACCGATGGGCACCTACCAGATGGTCTCGCTCCCCCATGGCGACATCGGCGGCCTGATGCCACTGGCCCAACCCGGCACACCGCCGCACTGGCTGCCGATCTTCGGCACCGACAGCATCGCGGGCGCGATGACCCGCATCGCGGCACAGGGCGGCACCACCCTGCACGACCCGATGGAGGTGCCCGGCGGGGCCTTCGCCTGCTACGCCGCCGACCCCAAGGGCGCGATCTTTGGCCTCGTCGGCCCGGCCTGATCCCAAGGGGGCAAGCGCCACCCCCCTTGGCCTTTGCCTGCCAATTCGCTAAGTCCACTGCAACCGCAGAGGATGATGCCCATGCCGATGGAAAAGACCTTCAACGCCGCCGAGGCCGAGGCCCGGATCTCCCAGCACTGGCTCGACACCCGCGCCTTTGCCGCCGGGGCCAATGCCAAACCCGGCCACCCCGCCTTTTCCGTCATGATCCCGCCGCCCAATGTCACCGGCAGCCTGCACATGGGCCATGCCTTCAACAACACGCTGCAAGATATCCTGACCCGCTGGCACCGGATGCGCGGCGACGATACGCTGTGGCAGCCCGGCACCGACCACGCAGGCATCGCCACCCAGATGGTGACCGAACGCGAGATGGCCAAAAACGGCGCACCCACCCGCCGCGACATGGGGCGCGAGGCGTTCCTCGCCCGCGTCTGGCAACAAAAGCAATCCTCACGCGGCACCATCATCGGCCAGTTGCAACGCCTTGGCGCCAGTTGCGACTGGGAGCGGGAGGCTTTCACCATGTCCGGTGCCCCCGGCGCGCCAGAAGGCGAGGGCGGCAATTTCCACGACGCGGTGATCAAGGTTTTCGTTGATCTCTACACCAAGGGCCTGATCTATCGCGGCAAGCGCCTCGTGAACTGGGACCCGCATTTCGAGACCGCGATTTCGGATCTGGAGGTCGAGAATATCGAAGTCGATGGCCACATGTGGCACTTCAAATACCGCCTCGCCGGGGGCGAAACCTATGAATATGTCGAGAAAGACGAAAACGGCACTGTCACCCTGCGCGAAACCCGCGACTACATCTCCATCGCCACCACCCGGCCCGAAACCATGCTGGGCGATGGCGCGGTGGCGGTGAACCCGGCAGACGAACGCTATCAGCCGATCATCGGCAAGATGGTCCACCTGCCGCTGTGCGACCGCCTGATCCCGATCATCGCCGATGAATACCCAGATCCCGCCTTTGGCTCGGGCGCGGTGAAAATCACCGGCGCGCATGATTTCAACGATTACGGCGTCGCCAAACGCGCAAACATCCCCTGCTACCGCCTGCTCGACACGCGCGCGGCCATGCGCGCCGATGGGGCTCCTTATGCCGAAGCCGTCGCCCGCGCCCGCGAGATCGCGGCGGGATCGCCCACGACGGAAACCGAAGTGGACAGCCTCAACCTCGTCCCCGAAAAATATCGCGGGATGGATCGGTTTGAGGCCCGCAAAGCGGTGATCGCCGACATCAACGCCATCGGCCTTGCCGTCACCACACTGGTCAAACAGATCGACCCCGAAACCGGCAGCGAACACCTGACCCGCGAGCCGGTGGTCGAGAACAAAAAGATCATGCAGCCCTTCGGCGACCGCTCGAAGGTGGTGATCGAGCCAATGCTGACCGACCAATGGTTCGTGGACACGGCGAAAATCGTCGAACCGGCGCTGGAGGCGGTCCGCAGCGGCAAGACCCGGATCATCCCGGAGTCGGGCGAAAAGACCTATTACCACTGGCTGGAGAATATCGAGCCATGGTGCATCAGCCGCCAGCTTTGGTGGGGGCATCAGATACCAGTGTGGTATGGCTTGTCCATCGACGCCGCCGATTTTGTCGATGACGAGGGCGACAACGCACTGGATCAGGTCGAACTGCTGACAATCCTTGGTGATGGCGGCTATATCGACCGCGAGTCGCGCTTTCATTGCGCCGCCGCATTGGAGTCCGTGGCAGACCGCTTCCGCGACGATCTGGCCGCCCTGCCCCACCCGCTCAACGCCGCCCGCGTGGTCGAGGTGGCCGACCGGCAGACGGCGGTGGAAACCTTCGCCGCCGCCCTTGCCGATTATACCCTGTCGCAAGACCCGACCCATCTGGTCTATCCGGTCTGGCGCGATCCCGACGTGCTCGACACGTGGTTCTCTTCCGGTCTCTGGCCCATCGGCACCCTTGGCTGGCCGGAACCCACCCCGGAACTGGCGAAATACTTCCCCACCAGCGTTCTGGTGACGGGCCAAGACATCCTGTTCTTCTGGGTCGCCCGGATGATGATGATGCAATTGGCGGTGGTGGATCAGATCCCGTTCCACACCGTCTATCTGCATGGCCTTGTGCGCGACGCCAAGGGCAAGAAGATGTCGAAATCCTTGGGCAATGTCATTGATCCCTTGGAAATCATCGACGAATACGGCGCCGATGCGCTGCGCTTTGCCAATGCCGCCATGGCGTCGCTTGGTGGTGTGCTCAAACTGGATACGCAACGCATCGCGGGCTACCGCAACTTCGGCACCAAACTGTGGAACGCCTGTCGCTTTGCCGAACTCAACGGCGTGTGGGAGGGGCATGTGACGCAGGCCCAACCGCCCCAAGCCAGCGCCACGGTCAACAAATGGATCATCGGCGAAACCGCCAAGGCCGCCGCCGAGGTCTCGGAAGCGCTGGAAAACTACCGCTTCGATCAAGCCGCCGACACGCTTTATAAATTCGTCTGGGGCAAGGTCTGCGACTGGTATGTGGAATTCGCCAAACCGCTGTTCGATGGCGAACAGGCGGGTGAGACGCGGGCCACCATGGCTTGGGTGCTGGATCACTGCATGATCCTGTTGCACCCCATGATGCCCTTCATCACCGAAGAGCTGTGGGCCACCACCGGCACCCGCGCCAAGCTGCTGGTCCACACCGATTGGCCCACGCCGCCCGCCTCGCTGATCGACGCGCCGTCCATGGCCGAGATGACATGGGTGACCACCCTGATCGACGATATCCGCTCCGCCCGCGCGCAGGTGCATGTGCCTGCGGGGCTGAAACTCGATCTGGTGGCCACCGCCATGACCGATGCGGCACGCGCGGCATGGGCAAACAATGAGACGCTGATCCAGCGCCTTGCCCGGATCGAGTCGCTGACCCACGCCCCCACCGCCCCGAAAGGTGCGATCACGGTCGCGGCCGAAGGCGCCACCTTTGCCATCCCGCTGGCCGGTGTTATCGACATTGCCGAGGAAAAGGCCCGCCTGCAAAAAACGCTCGACAAACTGGCCAAGGAAATCGGCGGCCTTTCGGGACGGTTGAAGAACCCGGCCTTTGCGGCATCGGCCCCCGAAGATGTGGTGGAAGAAGCCCGCACCAACCTTGCCGCGCGCGAGGACGAGGCGGCCAAACTGCACGCCGCAATGGCCCGGCTGGCCGAAATCGGCTGACACCCCCCTCCCCCGCCGGAACCGCGTCCGGCGGGGGCGCGCGGCAAACGCCACCCCGATACGCCCGGAAAATCCGCGTGGGCACGCGGGCGAATACCCCCTATCCTGCCCGAAAGCCCCACCCGACCCGGACCCGCATCAAAGGCGCCCCGCGATGACCCAGATCCCAGACGTGCCACCGCCCCCCCACGCCCCGCCCCAGCCGGACAGCGTCGCCGATGCGCCTGCCCGCAACTGGGTCGATACCTTCGCCCCCGCGCCCAGCCGCCCCTTCCTGCGGCTTAGCCGCGCCGACCGGCCCATCGGCACCTGGCTTTTGTTGATCCCCTGCCTGTGGGGCATCACGCTGGCGGCGGCGGTGGACGGCTACCGGATGTGGGATCTGTGGCTGGCGGGCAGCTGCGCGGCGGGCGCGTTCCTGATGCGCGGCGCGGGTTGCACCTGGAACGACATCACCGACCGCAAGATCGACGCGCAGGTGACCCGCACCCGGTCGCGCCCGATCCCGTCCGGTCAGGTATCGGTGCGCAATGCGGTGGTCTGGATGGGGGTGCAGGCGCTGCTCGCCGCTGTGATCCTGTTCAGTTATAATTGGCTGGCCGTGCAGCTTGGTGTGGCCTCCCTTGTGCTGGTCGCGATCTATCCCTTTGCCAAACGCTTCACCTGGTGGCCGCAGGTGTTTCTGGGCCTCGCCTTCAACTGGGGCGCAATTCTGGCCTGGGCCGCCCATGCGGGCACCGTGCCCCCGGCGGCGCTGGCACTTTATGCCTCGGGCATCGCGTGGACCCTGTTTTACGACACGATCTATGCCCATCAGGACCGCGAAGACGATGCGCTGATCGGCGTGAAATCCACCGCGCGGCTGTTTGGCACCCATACCGGCTGGTGGCTGAAACTGTTTCTGGTCGCAACGGTGCTGCTGATGGCGCTGTCGGTGATGCTGGCGCTGTTGCCGGCCCGCAACCCGCTGCAACTGGTGGTCGCGCTCGGCGGGGTCTGGGCGTTCGGCTGGCATATGGTGCGGCAGATGGCGCGACTGAACATCGATGATCCGGCGTCCTGCCTGATCGAATTCCGCGCCAACCGCGATGCCGGGCTGATCGCTGCGCTGTTTTTTGCCACCGCCGCATGGCTGTGATTGATCCCCCGGCCTCTGGCTTCTAAGACACGAACAACGTCCGGCGTTGCGTCGTCGGGCCCGATTCCCTGCCCTGCCTGTTGGCTTTGGGCCCAGCCAGGACGATGATTTGCCCAAGCGTCTGATTAACGTCACCAAAGGGTTGGTGTCCAACACCCGCACCCGGCTTGGCAGTGGACCCCTGCCCCACAGCCTGATCGCGCTGGGGGCTGTGGCAGGTGCGGGCGTGGTTGCCGCCCTCGCGGCGTGGGCCTCGGCATTGGTGATCGAACAGCGGTCCGAACAGGCGGTCACATCGCGTCTGCTGGATGCGGGCATCACCTGGGCCTCTGCCGAAGCAAATGGCCTGCAACTGCATCTGATCGGCACCGCCCCGAACGAGGCTGCGCGCTTTCGCGCTGTCAATCTGGCAGGGTCGGTCATTGACGCCGCGCGCGTGCGCGACATGCTGGATGTCACCCCGGTCAAGGCGATCGAGGCCCCGAGATTTTCGGTCGAAATGCTGCGCAACGATGATGGCATCCAGTTGATCGGCCTGCTGCCAACCGGCGACGCCGCCGAAGCCCTGATGGCCGAGGCGCAATCGCTGCGCACCGATGGCGCCATCTCGGACATGCTGGAAACCGCCGATTACCCGGCACCGCAAGGCTGGGACGACGCCTTTGCCTTCGGCATGGAGGCGGTCAAACGCCTGCCCCGGTCCAAAGTGTCCATCTCGGCGGGGCAGGTGCGGATCACCGCGATTGCGACCAGTGCCGAAGAACAGCGGCGCCTGTTGGCCGACCTGAACGCGATCAAACCAGAGGCGTTGCAGGTTGCCATCGATATTTCGGCCCCCCGCCCGGTTCTGACCCCGTTCACCTTGCGCTTCGTGCTGGATACCCAGGGCGCCCGCTTTGATGCCTGTTCCGCCGACACCGACCGCGCCCGCACACGCATCCTTGCCGCCGGTGCTGGCGCCGGTGTGACGGGTCGGCCCAGCTGCACGGTTGGCCTTGGCGTGCCAACGCCAAGCTGGGGCGATGCTGTTGCAACCGGGATCAGGGCCGTCACGTCACTTGGGGCCGCGACCATCACCTTTTCCGACGCCGATGTGTCGTTGGTTGCCGCGGACAGCGTGACCCAATCCGACTTCGACCGGATCGTGGGCGAACTGGATGCGGCCTTGCCAGAGGTGTTTTCGCTCACCGCCGTTCTGGAACGTAAATCCACCGCAGCCCTTGGCCCTGCCGAATTCACCGCCACCCTGTCCGAAGATGGCCGGGTCGAACTGCGGGGCCGGGTGACAGACGAACTGTTGCGCGATGCCGCGTCCAGCTATGCGCAAGCCCGTTTCGGGGTCGGCAAGGTCTACAGCGCCACCCGGATCGATGACGACCTGCCCGACGGCTGGCCCGTCCGGGTTCTGGCCGGGCTGGAGGTTCTGGGCGAATTGGCCCAAGGAAAGCTGGTCGTCCGCGCCGACACCGTAGAGGTGGAAGGTGTGACCGGATCGCAGATCGCCCGCAACCGTATTTCGCAGGTGTTGTCGGACAAGCTGGGTCAGGGCCAAACCTTCAAGGTCGCCGTGCGCTATGATGAAAAGCTCGATCCGCTGGCCGCGCTGCCAACCCCGCAGGAATGTGCGGCGCAAATCACCGGCATCCTGACAAAGCGCAAGATCAGCTTCCCCCCCGGTTCGGCTGAAATCGATGGCCAGACCGCAGGCATCATGGACGCCTTGGCCGAAGTGCTTGAAGAATGCCCAAGCGTGCGTATGGAAATCGCGGGATACACCGACAGCCAAGGCTCGGACAGCGGCAACCGCGCGCTCAGCCAGGCCCGTGCTGATGCCGTTCTGCTGGCGCTGCAAGGGCGCGGTGTGTCGGTCGAGGCGTTGAAAGCGACCGGCTATGGCGAGGCGGACCCGATTGCCGACAACGCAACCGAAGCGGGACGCGAGGCCAACCGCCGGATCGAATTTGTGCTGCTGGACCAGCCGCAAAAGGCGGCGGCGCAGGCAGAGCCGGACCCCGCGCCGGACGGCAACGCCGCCAACCCGGCTGGTCAAGTGGCGCAACCCCCAGCCGCACCAGCCGCCGGCGATCCGTCTGATGACGACAGCCCCTCTGTCGCCCCGACAGAAAAGACCCGCCGCCCCCTTGCGCGCCCGTCGCGTGACGGCTAGGCCAAGGCACACCCGAGCCACGGACACATGAACCGGATCGAATGAACCGCACCGAATTCATCATCGTCACCGCAATCATCCTGATGGCCGCCTTTGCCTTGGGTTGGTTTGCCCATTGGGTCATGCACCGGTTTGCCCGCGTCGCGGGGGGTGATATGGGTGAAATGGACCGCCTGTCCACCATGCTGCACGACGCAGAGGAAGCCCGCGATCAGGCGATCATCTATCTGGAACAGCGCGAGGCCGAGCTGATGAACCAGATCGCCCAGACCGAGGCGGAATTGCGCGCCGCGATGGGGGGCCTGCGCGACGCGCGCCACGAGGCCGAGGAAATGCGCGCCTATATCGAACGGATGCACGCCAACTCCTGATCGGGTTACCGCCCGCGTCATCGCCGTTGGCTCACAGTCCCCCCAGACACGCCTGCATCAGCGGGCTTTCGGGGTTTTCCAGCCCGCCCACCACATCGAAATGTTGCCGCCCCGCCTCAACGGTCCATGGACACCCCCATTCCTCCGACAACAGCCGCGCCTGCCACAAAAACGCGGGCCTCTCCTGCCCGCCCACCCAGACATGGCACCCCACCCCGGCGCGTGGGCGCAGCAGCGCCGGGCTTTCCGCCGCCGCCTCGCCCATCTCCAGCCGCAAGGTCGCCGCCATCTCGGTCGCCAACAGCGGCCGCAGATCGGCGAGCGGCGAGATCGGCACCACCCGCGCCACCTCTGGCCCACCCGCGCACGCCATCCGCGCCGCCAGATGCCCGCCCGCCGAATGGCCCGTCACCACCACCGGCCCCGGCACCAGCGCCGCCACCGCCCGCACCGCCGCCCCGATCTCCACCGTCATGTCGGCAATCCGCGCCTCCGGGGCCAGGGTGTAAGACGGCACCGCACAGGCCCAGCCCCGTGCCACCGCCCCCGCCGCCAGATGCGACCAATCCTCGCGCCCCATCGCCATCCAGTAACCGCCGTGCACAAACACCAGCACCCCGCGCGGCGCGCGCTGGGGCCGGAACAGATCAAACCGCTGCCGCACCCCTGCCCCATAAGCCAGCCCCAACTCCCCTGCCGCCTGCGCCCGGAACGCCGCCGCCTGCGCCCGCCAGCGCGGCAAGAACCCGTCCGCGCCCGGAATGAAGGCCCCATTGGCATAGGCACGATCCGCCTCGCTCGCAAAATCCACCGTCACCACCTCGATTTGATCAAAAAACCAACCCCAGCCACCGCAACAACTGGACAGCCCGCCCGCCCCATGCTTTGCATGGTCCAACCCGAAAGAGGAGGCCCCAATGCTCGATTCCGTGACCGATCTGGCGTCGCTTTTGAAAGACCCGACGCTTCTCGCAACAAAGGCCTTTGTCGCAGGCGAATGGATCGACGCCGACACTGGCGACACCTTCGCCGTGGTCAACCCCGCGCGCGGCGATGACATCGCCCGCGTGCCCAACCTTGGCCGGGCCGAAACCGCCCGCGCGATCACCGCCGCAAACGCCGCGATGAAAGACTGGGCCGCCCGCACCGGCAAGGAACGCGCGCAGGTGATGCGCAAATGGTTCGACCTGATGATGGAAAATCAGGACGATCTGGGCACCATCCTCACCGCCGAAATGGGCAAACCCCTTGCCGAAGCCAAGGGCGAGGTCGCCTACGGCGCCTCCTTCATCGAATGGTTCGGGGAAGAGGCCAAACGCGTCTATGGCGAAACCGTCCCCGGCCACCAGCGCGACAAGCGCATCACGGTGCTCAAGCAACCCATCGGTGTGGTCGGCTCGATCACGCCATGGAACTTCCCCAACGCGATGATCGCGCGCAAGGCCGGCCCGGCATTGGCGTCAGGCTGCGGCTTCGTCGCCCGCCCGGCGGCAGAAACCCCGCTTTCGGCGCTGGCCATGGCGGTGCTGGGCGAACGTGCTGGCCTGCCAAAAGGCATCCTGTCGGTCATCACCTCCACGAAATCCTCCGACATCGGCAAGGAATTCTGCGAAAATCCGCTGGTGCGCAAGCTCACCTTCACCGGCTCGACCGAGGTGGGCCGCATCCTGCTGCGCCAGGCGGCAGACCAGGTGATGAAATG
>JBKBQB010000044.1:0-22157 GCA_046292785.1 Paracoccaceae bacterium | reverse complement strand
CCGCCACCTGCGCCCACTGGTCAGCGGTGAAATTCGCCCCCGTCGGGTTGTGGCAGCAGCCATGCAGCAGCACGATATCGCCCGCAGCCACCCGGCCCAGATCCTCCAGCACACCGGCAAAATCCACGCCGCGCGTTTCGGCATCGAAATAGCGATACTCGGCCATCTTCATGCCAAGATACTTGATGATCGACGGATGGTTCGGCCATGTCGGGTTCGACAGCCACACCGTCGCCCCCGGCGCGGCCATCCTGATCAGCTCCAGCGCCTGACGAATGGCCCCGGTGCCCCCCGGCGTGGCCACAGAGGCCGCGCGGTCGCCAAACCCCGCGCCCAAAATCATCCCCACCATCGCCGCGTTATACGCAGGCTCCCCGGCAAGGCCGGTATAGCTTTTGGTGGTCTCCACCTCCCACAGCTTGCGCTCCGCCGCCTTGACCGCCCGCATCACCGGGGTAAGGCCGGTGGCATCCTTGTAAACGCCAACGCCAAGATCAATCTTGGTGTCGCGCGGGTCATCGCGGTACATCGCGATCAGTTGCAGGATCTTGTCCTGCGGTTGCGGGGTCAGGGTTTCCAGCATTGGCCTATCCTTTGGCGACGGCAAGATCTTCGTACATGCCCCATTCGGACCAGGATCCGTCATAAAGCGCGTGATTTCGGTGGCCGATCCGTTCCAGCGCAAGGCTGAGGATCGCGGCGGTAACACCCGACCCGCAAGAGGTGATGGCGGGTTTGGACAGATCCACCCCCGCCGCCTCGAACACGGCGCGCAAATCGGCGGGGGCCTTCATGGTGCCGTCAGCGTTGAGCAAGCCGCCGAAGGGCACGTTCTTCGACCCCGGAATATGCGCCGCGCGCAAACCGGGCCGGGGCTCCGCCACCTCGCCGCGGAACCGGGCGGCGGCGCGGGCATCGATGATTTCCGCCTGCGCCAGCTTGGCGGCATGGGCCACCTGCGTCACATCCTTGACCAGCTGGTTCTGGCGGCTGACGGTCATGTGCCGGTCGCGCACGATGGGCGGCATATCCTCCACCTCGCGCCCTTCGGCCTGCCATTTGGGAAAACCGCCATCCAGCACGGCCACATCCATCTTGCCCATCAGCCGGAACGTCCACCACACCCGCGCTGCCGAAAACAACCCCGATCCGTCATAGACCACCACCTGATGCCCGTCGCCCACGCCCATGGCGCGCATCCGGCTCATGAACTTTTCCACCGGCGGCGCCATGTGCGGCAGGTTCGACCGCTGATCGCTGATCTCGTCAATATCAAAGAACCGCGCGCCGGGGATATGCGCGGCGGCGTATTCCGCCTTTGCATCACGACCCGAGTCGGGCATGAACCAAGACGCATCCAGCACCCGCAGATCCGGGTCTTTCAGATGCGCCGCCAGCCAGTCGGTCGAGACCAGCGTTTTCGGGTCATCAAGGGGGGATGGTGTCACAAGGGTGGTCATGCGTCATGCTCCGCGCCGGTCAGCCCCGGCATATATCGGCAAGGCCGCGCAGGGCAAGGGCGCAGGCGCTGTCCGGCGAGGGAACGCCGCCAGAAAACCCGTCGCTCAGGACAGAAAAGGGCTGGCCGCTGTGCTGCGCTGGACCCGCACAAACGTCATGACGTTTGCCATACGTCTGACAGACGCAGACCATACCTCTGCCATACCCAAACAAAAGCCCCCCAAACAGAGGGCCTCAGTCGCGGTGGTTCTGTTTCATGATCCGGGCTTTCTGCCGGTCCCAGTCGCGCTTGGCGCTGGTCTCGCGCTTGTCGGCCAGCTTCTTGCCCTTGGCCACGCCCAGCTTGATCTTGACGATGCCGCGCTCGTTGAAATACATCTTGATCGGCACGATCGTCATGCCCTCGCGCGCGGTCGAATTCCACAACCGCGCCAGTTCCTTCTTTGAAACCAACAGCTTGCGGCGGCGGCGTTCATCGTGGCTGTCCCAGTGGTTCGACTGGGTATAGGGCGCGATATAGCCGTTGATCAGCCACAACTCGCCCCCCTCCACGCTGGCGTAGCTGTCCCCGATGTTCGACCCGCCCTTGCGCAGCGACTTCACCTCGGACCCTTGCAGCATCACCCCGGCTTCCAGATCGGATTCGATATGGTAATCGAACCGCGCCCGGCGATTCTCTGCGATCAGTTTGGAATTGGGGTCAGAAATCTTAGCCATTTCTTCCACATAAGCGCGCGCGTGCCCCAAGTCCAGATGGCGGCATGCAAAGGGGGCAGGTCAGGGCAGGCGGGTTGGCGCAGCACCCCGCCGATTCCCCCGGATAAGCGTGTAAATACCAGAACTTACGATCAGCGCCGCCCCGATCCACGTGGCCAGATCCGGCCGTTCACCGAAAAGCGCCATTGCCAAACCCATGGCAAACACCAACCGCACATAGCGGAACGGGGTGACAAAACCGATCTCGCCGGTCCGCATCGCCGAGGTCAGGGCGTGATAGCCCAGCACCGCAAACAGCGCCGTGCACGCCAGCAGGCCCCAACCCCGCGCATCTGGCCAGACCGCCCCGCCGGTCCAGCCCAGAATGACCGCCCCCGCCAGCGCCAGCATGGCAAAGCCCGCCACCCCTAACTGTCTGTTTGACATCACTTTTGGTGCTGCCCGTGTCGCCAGATCGCGCCCGGCAAAGCCCAGCATCCCCGCCACCGCCAGCAGCGACAGCGCCGAGAACCCGTCAAACCCCGGCCGCAGGATGATCAGCACCCCGACAAACCCGATCCCCACCGCCGACCAGCGCCGCCAACCCACCCGTTCCCCAAACACCAGCGCGGCCCCCCCGACCACCACCAGCGGCGTGGCCTGCAGAATGGCCGATGTGGTCGAAAGCGGCGTAAGGGCAATCGCCAGCGCATAAAACAGCCGCCCCGCCACCTCGAACCCCGACCGGATCGCCAGCCCGCGCGTGCGCAGCGCGGGGTGAAACGCAGGCTCGCCCATCCGCCGCGCCATCAGCGCGAACACCGCCATGCCCACCAACCCGACGATCAGCACCGCTTGCCCCATCGGCATCATCCGGGCGCTGGCTTTCAGGAACACATCCTCCACCGCGAACCCCGCCATCGACAGGATCATGAAAGCCGCACCGCGCAGGTTGTCGTTCTGGAACATCTTCGGCCTGCCTCCTGCTGGCCCGCTTGTGTGGGCCAGCAGGACAGGGGCGTCAAGCCAAGACAGTGGTGCGTCAAAGGGGCTTCGCTTTGCCGTTCGCCTGTTCACAAATATCTTCAGGGGGTGAATTGGCGCTTGCGCCAAGAGGGGGGCAGACAGCCCCCCTTTACCCGGTCAGTGCGGCGCGCAGCAGGTCAGTTCAACAGCCCCGCATGGCGCATCGCCGCCTTGATCCTGTCCTTGGTGCCGTCTGTCAGGGCCACCAGCGGCAGCCGCACGTCTTCGCTGCAACGTCCCAGCAGCGACAGACCGTATTTCGCCCCCGCCAGACCCGGCTCGATGAAGATCGCCTCGTGCAGCGGCATCAGCCGGTCCTGGATCTGCAAGGCGGTGCGGTAATCCCCTGCCAGCGTGGCATTCTGGAACTCGGCACACAGGCGCGGGGCGACGTTGGCGGTGACCGAGATGCAGCCGGTGCCGCCATGGGCGTTGAAGCCAAGCGCGGTCGCATCCTCGCCCGACAGCTGGATGAACCCCTTGCCACATGTCTCGCGTTGCATCGACACCCGCTCGATTTTGCCGGTGGCATCCTTCACCCCGATGATCCGGGGCAATTGCGCCAGTTTGCCCATCGTCTCGGGCGACATGTCCACAACCGAGCGGCCCGGAATGTTGTAAATGATGATCGGCAGCGTGCAGCAGTCGTGCAGGGCAGTAAAATGCGCGATCAGTCCGGCCTGGGTCGGCTTGTTGTAATAGGGCGTCACCACCAGCGCCGCATCGGCGCCCACAGCTTGCGCATGACGGATAAGGCGGATGCCCTCGACCGTGTTGTTCGATCCGGCCCCGGCAATCACCGGCACGCGTCCGGCAGCAAATTTGACCACCGCCTGGATCACCGTTTCATGCTCTTCGTGGGTCAAAGTCGGGCTTTCTCCGGTGGTGCCAACCGGCACCAGACCGTGCGAGCCCTCGGAGATTTGCCAGTCAACCAGCGCCTTGAGCGTGTCCAGATCGAGTTCACCATTCTTGAACGGCGTCACCAAGGCGGGGATGGACCCTTTGATCATGGCTCGTGGACTCCTGATTGCAGCGACAGTTGGCGGTTGAGTCGCTTGGGCTTGAGATTTCGCCTTGATTATCCGGGGTGCAGGCAATTGCCAAGCGCAGCGTTGTGCGGGGCCAAACGGCCCCGCGTTGACAGGATCGTGGGTTGTGGGCTCTGGCACCTTCAGGCAGAATCCGGCACATGAGCAGAAAAGCAAGCCCCCCGATCACCAGTCTGCTGGCACCTTTGGTGCTTGCGTTGGCGTTGACTGCGCCTGTTCAGGCAGATGAAACACAGGTGATGCGCCAATTACTGGACCGGGTCGCCGCCAAGGATTGGGCTGGCGCCACTGCGATGGCGCCGCACCAGGTCGCGCGCGACCTGGTCGATTGGAGCAGGCTTCGTGCCGGCGATGGCTTGTTGGGCGATTACGAAAACTTCCTCAAACGCCGACCCGACTGGCCGGGCCTGCCGTTCCTGCGGCAAAAGGGCGAAGCTGCCGTCGCGCGATCAACCACGCCCGAGCGGGTGGTCGCCTATTTCGCCGGCAACGCGCCGCAGACCGGCGATGGGGCCATCGCACTGATCCGCGCGCTGCAATCCCTTGGCCGGACCGATCTGGCCGAAGACCGCGCAATGCAGGCTTGGTCGGATCTGGTGCTTTCTGCCGAACAAGAGGCTGCCTTGCTCGCTCTGTCGCCGCAGTCGGTCGCGCTGGTGCACGAGTTGCGGATGGACCGCCTGCTCTGGCAAGAGCGCCGATCCGAGGCGCAGCGACTTTTGCCGCGTGTGTCTGCCGACTGGCAGGCGCTGGCACGGGCGCGCATGGGATTGCAGGCCGGTGCAGATGGTGTGAACGGGCTGATAAACGCCGTGCCAAAGGCGCGGGCCGCCGATCCGGGGCTGGCTTTCGACAGGTTCATCTGGCGGATGAAGCGCGACATGTATGACGAGGCGCTGCCGCTGATCCTGGAGCGCAGCGCCACTGCCGCCACGCTTGGCGATCCGCAGGCCTGGGCCGCGCGCCGCGCTGTGCTCACCCGCTGGCTGCTGCGCCAGAACCGTCCGGCCGAGGCGTATCGCGTGGCCTCGTCACACCACCTGGCTTCTGGAGGCAGCTATGCCGATCTGGAATTCCTGTCGGGCTTTATCGCTCTGCGTCGCCTCAATGACCCCACACGCGCGCTGGGCCACTTCCGCCATCTGGAGGCCGGGGTGGCCACACCGATCTCGCTGTCGCGTGCGCTATACTGGCAGGGCCGCGCGCAAGAAGCCGCAGGCGCGCGCGACGCGGCGCAGCGTGCCTATCAGGCCGCAGCCCATCATCAAACCGCCTATTACGGCCTGCTGGCGGCGGAAAAGCTGGGTCTGAACCTTGATGCCAGCCTGATCAACCCCGCCCGTCCCGCCGACTGGCAACAGGCCAACTGGACCGGCTCTTCGGTGCATCAGGCGGCGCTCTTGGCCCTGCGCGCGGGCGACCGCAATCTGGCAAAGCGCTTCTGGCTGCATCTGGCCGAAGGTCTGGATGCCAGGGGGCTGGACCAACTGGGCGACATGGCCCTGACGCTGAACGAGCCGCATATCGCCGTGTTGATCGGCAAACATGCGGCCGAACGCAGTGTGATCCTGCCGCGCGCTTATTACCCGGTCACCGATCTGGTGCCCGACGGTCTTGCCGTCAGCCGTGCCTTTGCCCTGTCGATCGCCCGGCGCGAGAGCGAATTCGAACCCGCTGCCCGCTCCACCGCCGACGCGCGGGGCCTGATGCAGTTGCTGCCCGGCACGGCGAAGATGATGGCCAGCAAAACAGCGTTGCCCTTCGACGCAGGCCGGTTGACTCGCGATCCGGGGTATAACGCCACTCTGGGCAGCGCCTACCTGCGTCAGCTGGTGGACGAATTCGGGCCCTCGATCGCGCTGGTCGCTTCCGGCTACAACGCCGGCCCCGGCCGCCCGCGCCGCTGGATCACCGAATACGGCGATCCACGCACACCGGATGTCGATGTCATCGACTGGGTGGAATCGATCCCCTTTACCGAGACCCGCACCTATGTGATGCGCGTGGTCGAAGGCGTCATCCTCTACCGCGCAAAACTGCGCGGGGCCCCCGGCCCGGTCAAGGTTACGGCGGAACTGAAGGGTTGACGCGGCAGGGCTTGCGCTTTTCCGAAAGACTCTCGCCTGCACCCGGCCTCAGGCCCGGCGCTTGCTGTTTACGTGTTGTCGCCACAGGGTGAACAGCCCCGCTGCCACCACAATCCCAGCCCCCATGGCCACATTGACCCGCAACGCCTCGCCAAAGACCAACAAGCCGATCAGCGCGGCAAAGGGCAGTTGCAGATAGGCCAAAGGCTGGATCGCAGAGGCTTCGGCGACCTCATAGGCGCGGATCAGGCACCAGTGCGACAGGGCGGCGGTCATGCACAGCAGCGCCATCCAGCCCATATCCGGCACCGTCATCGGCTCCCAGTGCCAGATGCCGATGGCGGTCATCACCACCGCGCCTGTGGTTCCGGTCCAGAAGAATGACACCATCGCCGCATCCTCGCGCGCGACATAGCGGGTCAGCAGACCATACAGCGCGAACATCAGCGCCGCCGCCAGCGGGATCAGCGCTTCCACCTTGAAGACGCCATAACCGGGCTGCAGAATCACCACCACACCGACAAAGCCGACACCGATCGCCAGCCACCGTCGCCAGCCCACCGTTTCGCCAAGTATGGGGCCCGATAGCGCCGCGATCAGAAGCGGATAGGTTGCGAACACGGCATGACTTTCCACCAGACCAAGTGCCACAAATCCCAGCACCATCACACAGATTTCCAGCGCCAGCAGCACCCCGCGCAGCATCTGGATCTTTGGCATGCGCGCCCGCATGGCCCCCCGGATGCCACCCGGCGACCGTGAGACCAGAGCAATCACAAACGCCGCAAAGAACCAGTAGCGCAGCATCACCACCATCCAGACGTTGTATGTCCCGCCCAAGTGGCGCGACAGGCCGTCCTGCACTGAAAAGATCACCGCGGTGCCGACCATCAGCCAGATGCCCAGTTTGGTATTCTGCACAACGCTCATGTCTTTATCGTCCGTTCCGGCGACAGCGCACACAAACGCTCTGCCGCGATGATGAAGGCTGCTCCCAAGACTGGCAGCAGACCGCGGTCAGTCGCGGGGAACTTTCCCGGCACTGACGCCAGCATCAGGACGAACGGCATCGCAGGCGCGATGGTCACCGGGATCAGGCGCAATGCGGTGGCTGCTGGCGTGTCATCCGGGCGCAGACGCACCACAACACCTGCCATCTGTGGTTTGTCTGTAGCGACCGGACAGCGGGGGCCGGTGCGCTGCGCCATGCTGTCAGCGACTGACCGCACCATCCCGCAGATGGCCAAGCGGGGGACGCGGCTCATCGCACGCCCGTTGTCATGTGCCGCTTGCGGCCGTGGCCGGGCTGGCGGGCGACGGTGAACCCGGCATCGGCCAGACTCCGCCGGACGTGGCCCGCGGCGGTATAGGTGGCGCATGTGCCGCCCGGTGCTGTGTGGCGCCCCACCTCGGCCATGATCTCGGGCGACCACAGCTGGGGGTTCTTGGCGGGCGAGAACCCGTCCAGAAACCACGCATCCGCGCGGCCTTGCCACGCGGGCAGAGTGTGGCGGGCATCGCCCACGATCACCTCAACCTCCACCCCCGGCAGAGGGAAGCTTCGCATGCCGCTGTCCCAGTGCGCCAGAAACTCCGCCGCCACCGACATCGCTTCGGGAAAATGCGTCAGCGCGCGGGCGATATCATCGGCAGTCATCGGATAGGCCTCGAAGCTGGTGAAGCGGACCGTTCCGTGCCGCCCTGTGTTCCGCCATGCGATCAGTAATGCCAGCAGATTCAAGCCGGTGCCGAACCCCAGTTCGGCAATCTGGAAGCCATCACACAGCCGCTCGGGCAGGTTGTTGCCCGCCAGAAACACATGCCGCGTTTCGGCCAGCCCGTCGTTGAGCGAGAAATACGGGTCATCAAACCGGCGTGAGACCGGAATTACACCGTCGCGCCAGTCAAGGTCTGCACCCTGTTCGTTATCCGACATTTGCCCTATGTCCCTGACCGGGTGCCCCGACCGGGCTATCCATGGTCATGAGGCACCGGAAATGACAAGACCCGATCTGACAGTGATGGGCGGCGGCATCTTTGGCCTGTCGATCGCATGGGAAGCGGCTTTGCGCGGCGCGCGGGTGCGGCTGATCGAAGCCAAGCGGATTGGCGCGGGGTCTTCGGGCGGCGTGGTGGGTGCACTGGCCCCGCATGTGCCGGAAAACTGGAATGACAAAAAGGCGTTCCAGCTTGAGAGTCTGTTGATGTCCGGTGCGTTCTGGGACGGGGTTGCGCAAGTCTCCGGCCTGCCAACGGGTTATGCCCGTCTGGGCCGGTTGCAACCGCTGGACAGTGCCGAGGCCGTGGCCCGCGCACAAGACCGGGCGACCGATGCGCAGACCCTGTGGCAGGGACGCGCCCGGTGGCAGGTGATGCCCGCCACCGGCGCGGATTGGGAACCGGCAACGCCCACCGGATTGCTGATCCAAGACACGCTGACCGCACGCCTGCACCCGCGGATGGCGGCGTCGGCGCTGGTGGCGGCGATCCGTGCCAAGGGAGGCGAGGTGATTCTGGGCGAGGCCGAGGCGAAGGGCCCGGTGATCTGGGCCACAGGCCATGCGGGTCTGTTGGCGCTGAACGATGATCTGGGCCGCCGCGTCGGCGCCGGGGTCAAGGGGCAGGCGCTGCTGCTGGCCCATGATGCCTGCGATCTGCCGCAGATGCAGGTCGATGGATTGCACATCGTGCCTCATGCCGACGGGACCGTGGCGATCGGATCGACCTCGGAAAACCAATGGGATGATCCGGTGTCGGTCGATGCGCAATGCGATGATTTGCTGATTCGGGCCCGCGCTGCGGTGCCTGTCCTTCGGGGGGCGGAGATGCTGGAACGCTGGGCCGGGATCCGACCCCGCGCCCGAAGCCGCGCGCCGATGCTGGGCGCATGGCCGGGCCGCGGGGGAGAGTTCGTGGCAAACGGCGGGTTCAAGATCGGCTTCGGCATGGCGCCCAAGGTGGCGCAGGTCATGGTCGATCTGGTGCTGGACGGGGTGGACCGGGTGCCGGATGGGTTCCGGGTGGAGGCTTCGCTTTAAGCGTTCGTCTGGCGCAAAGCGCCGGGGGCTCTGCCCCCGGACCCCCGGGATATTTAGAAACAGATGAAATCAGGCGGTGATTTCTGCACGCAGAAGTTGCATCAGCTCTGTCAAACCCTTTTGCGAGCGTTCGTCCTTGAGTTGGCCATGATCATCAAAGGCGCTTTCGGAGTTTGCGATGAACACCTCTGGTCCTGGCAGCAGGCGGGGGCGAAAGGGCACGAGGCAATGGCGCAGGGAAAACTGTGACCGCTCGCCCCCGGCCCGGCCTGCGGCAGCGGACAGGATGGCCACCGGCTTGTCGCGCCACGGCGCGCCCTTGGTGCGGCTGACCCAATCAAGCGCATTCTTCAGCACGCCGGACAGGTTCTTGTTATATTCGGGCGTGCAGATCACCACCGCATCGGTCGCCGCGATCTGATCGGCAAGGGTCTGGACTTCGGTGGGCATGCCGGCGGCTTCCAGATCGCCGTCATAGAGCGGCAGGCGCAGATTGCCGTCGACAAAATTGCAGTCGCCAAAGATGCGGGCGGCTTCCAGCATCAGCAGGCGATTGGTGGAGGCGGCACGCAAGGAACCGCACAGGCCAAGAAGGGTAGGGGTCATGGCAAACCTTTTTCAAACAGTGACAGGGCGTAAGGCGCGACGAGCGCCGTTGCGACAGCATTTAGCGCCATTCCCAGCGCGGCAAAGGCCCCGGCGGTCGGATGCACCTGAAGCGCGCGTGCGGTGCCGATGCCATGACTGGTCAGCCCCACCGCAAAGCCGCGCGCCCGCCAGTCCCGCAGACGCAGCATGTTCAGCAGCGGCGTGGCAATGATGGCCCCGGTAATCCCGGTCAGGATCACCAGCACCGCCGTCAGCGTGGGTGACCCGCCGATCCGTTCGGCAATGCCTATGGCCACCGGCGCGGTGGCGGATTTCGGTGCAAGCGAAGCCAGCACGGTGGCGTCCACACCCAGCGCCGCCCCGATTGCCAGCGCCGACAGCGCGGCGGTCAGCGAACCCGCGACCAGCGCCGCAAGCGTCGGCCACAACGCCCGTCGCAGGCGGGGCAGACTGTCATAGAGCGGCAGGGCAAGGGCGACGGTGGCCGGGCCCAGAAGGAAATGGACGAACTGCGCGCCCTCGAAATAGGTGGTGTAGGGGGTGGCGGTCAGATGCAACACCCCAGCAAGCAACATCACCGCGATCAGCACCGGATTGACCAGTGGTGTGCGACCCGCCAGCCGAAAACACGCGTCCCCCAACGCATAGGCGATCAAGGTGGCCGTGAGCCATAAAAGCGGGCCTTGCGACAGATAGCTCCAGATCTCGGCGAAATCAGTCATCCTGCGCCCCTGTCAGCCGGGCCACACCGGCAAAGGTCAATGCCGCTACGGTGATCGCAAGAACGGTGGATCCGATGACTGCCAGCGCTATCGCACCTGACTGTGCACCCAGGGTGGCGAAATGCCCGATCACGCCGACCCCGGCAGGAACGAACAGCAAGGACAGGTGGGACAGGATGCCCTGTGCCGTCGGGCGGATCAGCGCGGCAAAGCGCGGCGATGCGACCATCAGCGCCAGCATCGTGACCATGCCCAGCACGGGGCCCGGCAGGGGCACTGACAGAACGCGGGCGGCAGCTTCACCCAGCAACTGCAGGGTCAGGATCGCAATGAGCGCATGAAGCATCGGCTTGGCCTTTCGCTGGTCGGCGCAGCCTTATGGGGTTTGTGACAAAAGGAAAGAGTGGCGGCGGTTCCGGGACGGCCTTTTCTGTCAAGACCGGGGATCAGATGGGCCGGCTGGCCGATATCTTGGGGATAACCGACACACATCCGCGACATACGGGGTGTTGTGCTATCCCGGCCCGTTGACTCTGCCCTTTGTGATGCCCCAGGATCAGCGCCTTGCGACTCAATGGGGCAGGTTTGCGTTTTTCCCGGCTCAGGCTCAATGGCTTCAAAAGCTTTGTAGACCCCACGGATCTGGTGATCCACGAGGGGCTGACAGGCGTGGTCGGGCCGAACGGTTGTGGCAAGTCGAACCTACTGGAGGCGTTGCGCTGGGTCATGGGCGAAAACCGACCCACCGCGATGCGTGGCGGCGGGATGGAGGATGTGATCTTTGCCGGGGCCGCGACCCGTGGCGCGCGGCATTTTGCCGAAGTCTCGATCGTGATCGACAATCAGGATCGGCTGGCGCCATCAGGCTTCAATGATGCCGATACAATCGAAATCGTGCGCCGGATCACCCGCGATGCGGGGTCTGCCTACAAGGCCAACGCGAAAGATGTGCGCGCCCGCGATGTGCAGATGCTGTTTGCCGATGCTTCCACCGGGTCACATTCCCCGGCGCTGGTGCGGCAGGGTCAGATTTCGGAACTGATCAATGCCAAGCCGAAATCCCGTCGCCGTATTCTTGAGGAAGCCGCCGGAATCTCGGGCCTGTATGCCCGCAGGCATGAGGCGGAACTGAAGCTTTCGGGCGCCGAGCAGAACCTGCTGCGCGTCGATGATGTGCTGGAAGGGCTGGCACAACAGGTCGCAACGCTGACCCGTCAGGCCCGGCAGGCCGCCCGCTACCGCGAGATCGGCGAAGACCTGCGCCGGTCCGAAGGCATGCTGTTGTTCCGCCGCTGGCGCGAGGCCGACACCGCCCGCGCCGAGGCCGAGGCGCAACTGCGCGACCGTCTTGTGGCCGGAGGCAAGGCCGATGCCGCCGCCCGCGCTGCCGGCAAGGCCCGCGAGGCGCGTGAAGATGCCCTGCCGCCCAAGCGCGAGGAAGAGGCGGTTGCCGCGGCCATCCTGCAACGCCTTATCCTGCAACGCGATGCGTTGGGCGATCAGGAGGCGCGCGCCATGCAGCTGATCGAAACCCTGCGCGGCCGCATCACCCAGCTTGACCGCGACATGGAGCGCGAGGCCGGGCTGAACCGCGACGCAGGCGAAACCATCAGCCGTCTGGACTGGGAGGTGGAGCAACTGCTGCGCGCCCATGAAGGTCATGACACACGGTTGCAAGAGGCGGCGGATGCCGCGCGCGAGGCGGGGGCGATCCTGTCAGACCGCGAAACGATGCTGTCGCAGGCCACCGAAGATTCCGCCCGCCTTGCCGCTCGCCACCAGTCGGTGCAGCGCCTGCTGTCCGACACCCGTGCGACAGTGGACCGGGCCGAGGCTGAAGCGGCGCGCGCGCGGGAAATGGTCGAAACCGCCGCCGAGGCCCGCGAGGCCGCGGCCGAAGCCTATGCCGCCGCCACCGAAGGGCAGGAGGACGCCGCCGCCTTGGCAGAGGCCGCCGAGGATGCGCTCGAAATGGCCGAAACCGCCCGCGCGGAAGCGCAGGGCCGCGAAGCCGAAGCCCGCGCCGCCCGTGGCGAAGCCGAAGGCGAGGCCAACGCGCTGCGCGCCGAAGTGGCGGCACTGGCGCGGCTGGTCGATCGCGAATCACAGGCAGGCCACCAGTTGCTGGACCGCCTGACGGTGGAACCGGGATACGAAAAGGCACTCGGCGCCGCCCTGTCCGACGATCTGCGCGCGCCCGAAATCGGCCCGGACGCGCCCTCCGGCTGGGCTGTACTGCCCGGCTATGACGATACCACCGCGTTGCCCACGGGCGCGCAACCGCTTGCCCGCCATGTGGGCGCGCCCGAAGTGCTGGACCGCAGGCTCAGCCAGATCGGTCTGGTGCTGCGCGCGCAAGGGGCGGCATTGCAAACCGCCCTGCGCCCCGGCCAGCGCCTTGTCAGCCTTGAAGGCGATCTTTGGCGCTGGGACGGGTTCCGCGCCTCTGCCGAAGATGCGCCTTCTGCCGCTGCTGCCCGCCTGCAACAGCTCAACCGTCTTGTGCAGTTGAAACTGGATCTGGAACAGGTCTCGGCCCGCGCCGAAGGCGCCAGACGCGCGCATGAGGCGCTGCAGGCGCGCCTTGCCGACCTCGCCCGCGCCGATCAGATGGCCCGCGACGCCCGCCGCGCCTCCGATGCCCGCGTAACAGAGGCCAACCGCGCCGCCAGCCGCGCCGAGGCCGAAGCCTCGATCGCCGGGGGCAAGCTGGACTCGGCCCGCCTCGCCGTTGCCCGCTATGAGGATGAGGCGATGGCCGCCCGCACCCGCCTGCGCGAGGCCGAGGCAAATGCCACCGACCTGCCCGATCTTGACGCCGCGCGTGACAGGGTAGAGGCCGCCAAGGTCGCGGTAGAGGCGGCGCGTCTGGCCATGCTCACCCGCCGCTCCGCCCATGACGAGTTGCGCCGCGAGGGCGAGGCGCGCGTGAAGCGCCGACAGGAGGCGACGAAGGAGCTTTCGGGCTGGCGGCACCGTCTGGAGACGGCGGAAAGGCGCAGCGCCGAACTGTCGGGACGCCGCGCCGAAACGCAAGAAGACCTGGAAGAGGCCAGCGCCGCCCCCGAAGAACTCGCCGCCAAACGCGAGGAACTGTCGGATGCCATCGACACCGCTGACTCCCGCCGCCGCAAAGCCGCCGAGGCCCTGACCGAAGCCGAAACTGCCCTGCGCGACGCGCAACTAGCCGAACGCGACGCCGAACGCCTGAACGGTGAAGCGCGCGAAGCCCGCGCCCGCGCCGAGGCCCGCAACGACGCCGCCCGCGAAACCGTGGCCTATGCCGCCGAGCGCATCGCCGAAGATGCCGACTGCACCCCGACGGACCTACTGACCTCGCTCAACGTCGATCCGGACAAGATGCCAGACGCCGAAACCCTTGATGTCGAAGTGCAGCGCCTGAAACGCCAGCGCGAAGCGCTGGGCGCGGTCAACCTGCGCGCCGAAGAGGATATGGCAGCCGTGGCGGGCGAACACGCCACCCTGCTCAAGGAAAAGACCGATCTGGAGGAGGCGATCAAGAAACTCCGCGCCGGCATTTCCGGTCTGAACAAAGAGGGCCGCGAACGCCTGCTGACTGCTTTCGAACAGGTCAACCAGAACTTCGCCACGCTGTTCACCCACCTGTTCGGCGGGGGCGAGGCCCGCCTTGTGCTGGTCGAATCGGATGACCCGCTGGAAGCCGGGCTGGAAATCATGTGCCAGCCGCCGGGCAAGAAGCTCGCCACCCTGTCCCTGCTTTCGGGCGGCGAGCAGACCCTCACCGCGCTCGCCCTGATCTTCGGCGTGTTCCTTGCCAATCCCGCCCCGATCTGTGTGCTTGACGAGGTGGATGCACCGCTGGACGATGCCAACGTCACCCGCTTTTGCGACCTGCTGGACGAGATGGCCCGCCGCACCGAAACCCGTTTCCTGATCATCACCCACCACGCCGTCACCATGGCCCGCATGGACCGGCTGTTCGGCGTCACCATGGCCGAACAGGGTGTCAGCCAGCTGGTCAGTGTTGATCTGAAAAAAGCCGAGGCACTGGTCGCATGATCTGCGCCCTGCGCGCCGCGGGCTTTCTGGCGGTCGAAGCCGAAGGCCAGGTGATTCACGCGCGTCTGTGCGCCAGCTCGGTCGCGTTCACCGCCACGCCCGCAGGCGAGCACTGGCGACTCGCGCTTTATTGGCCGGTCCGCGCCACCGATGCCCAACGCGCGCAGTGGAACGCAGACCACCCCATTGCCCCGATGGACATCCACAACGGCGAAATCCGCCTGTCGATGCGGGTGCCATCCGACGATTCCCACACCCTTCGCCTTTGGTCCGCACTCACCGAACAGGCCGTTGCCCAACTGATCCGCTGGCGGCGGGCCCAACGTCAGCCGGGCGAAGGCAACTGACCCCTTTTTTGCGCAGTGCTGCTTGCTAAATACTCCGGGGGAGTCCGCAGGACGGGGGCAGCGCCCCCCGAACCCGAGGCAAGGCCCCTTTGCCGCAGCCGAGATAAAATCGCGCGGCGCAGCCGCTCCGCCAGATTACAGCGCGTCCAGCAGCGCAATCGTCGGCCATGCGTCAGCGGGCATCCCCAGACGCTGCTGCTCGGCCTGCACCGCCCTTCGGGTGCCCGATCCCAGAATCCCGTCGATCCGGCCCACATCATGCCCGCGCGCCGCCAGCTTTTCCTGCATCTGCATCATTTGCGCGCCGTCCAGCCCCGGCTCCGGCTGGCCTGCGTTGTACACCGGCGCCCCCTCCAGCCGTGTGGCAAAATAGGCGGCGGTCAGCACATAGGTAAAGCTCTGGTTCCAATCGAACAGCGTGTGGAAATTCGGATAGGCAAGGAAAGCCGGGCCAAACCGCCCCTGCGGCAGGATCAGCGCGGCGTCGCCTTCGGGCAAGGCCGCTGCGCGCCCCGTGACCCCCATCGCCTGCCAATCGCTGACCGGCAATCGCTGGTCCAGCCCCGACAGCGCCCAATCCATCTGTGCGGGCACCGCAACCTCAACCAGCCATGGCTGACCCGCCTGCCAGCCGTGGTGCGAGAGCAGCCGCGCACCAGACAACAGCGCATCGGGCACCGAGGTTTTCAGCGTCACATGACCGTCGCCGTCGCCATCCACCCCGCGCGCCAGAATATCGGCGGGCAGCATCTGCACCATGCCGATTTCCCCGGCCCAAGCCCCAGCGGTATCGGTGGGCAGATCACCCTTGGCATGCAGCGCAATCGCGGCAAGAATTTGCGGTTGAAACAGCTCCGGCCGGCGGCAATCATGTCCCAGTGTCACCAGTGCGTCGCGTGTGTTGAAATCACCCTGCACCGCGCCGTAATCGGTCTCGAACGCCCAGAACGCCAGCAGGATGCCTTTTGGCACACCATATTCCGCAGCCGCACGATCAAAGATCGCCGCATGCTGTGCTGCCAGCGCGCGACCCTTTTCCAGCCGGTTCTGCGAGATCAGGCGCCGCGAAAAGTCAATGAAATTCATCCGGAACACGCCTTGCGAGCGGTCTGCCTTCAGCACCCGCTCATCAATCCGCGCGTCGGTCAGATAACTGCGTGCGGAGTCTTCCGGCAGCCCTGCTGTCACCGCTTCGGCCTGCATCATGGCCGTGAAATCAGACAAGGCCCCTCCGCAGGGGGCAGCAAAAGCGGGGCCGCTCATCAGAGCCAGGGCAAGGGCAATACGCATGCCGCAAGTCCTAAAGCAGCGCCGTGCATCCGACAAGAAGCAGCATCAGCACCCAGGTCCGCCAAAGCGCGCGGCAGGCGGAATCCACATCATCTGGTCCGGCATCATGCCGCCCCTCGGGCCAGACCCAGGGAAAGTCCGACATCACGCCATGATAGGCCCGCGGCCCTGACAGCGCGACATTCAGCACCACCGCCATTGCCGCCTCGGGCCAGCCCGCATTGGGGCTGCGGTGCAACGGGGCATCGCGCAGGATCGGGCGCGGGTTCAGGCGGCCATGGGCCACGGCAATCAGAAGCGCCGTCAGGCGTGCCGGAATCAGGTTCAGCAGGTCGTCAAACCGGGCCGAGGCCCAGCCGAACTGTTCGTGCCGGGGGGTGCGGTGGCCGATCATGCTGTCGGCGGTGTTGGTGATCTTGTAGACCAGCATCAGCGGCAAGCCACCGATCAGGAACCAGAACGCGGGCGCAATCACCCCATCCGACAGGTTTTCGGCCGCGCTTTCGATCGCCGCCCGCGCGATGGCGGGTTGTTCCATGGCCGCTGTGTCGCGCCCCACGATCATCGCCACTGCCTCTCGCCCTTCGGGCAGCGACCGGCGCAGGCCATCCGCCACCGCGCGCACATGATCGACCAGCGATTTCTGGGCCAGCAGGATCGCCGCCACCAGGATCTCCAGCACCCCAAAGTCTGGCACCCGTGCAATAATCTGCCCCAGCGCATAGGCCCCCAGCACCATCGCCACAAGCGCGGCCAAGCCTTTCGCCCGCCGCTGCCGCCCGGCGTTGAACCGACTGTCGAGAAAGCCCACGATCCGCCCCATCAGCACCGCCGGATGCGGTGCCCGGTTCCAGATCGCGCGAGGTTCGCCAAGGGCGGCATCCAGCAGCATGGCAAGGAACAGGATCATCTTGGCGTACCCCCGCGGGCAGGGCGGCCCCTGCAAGTGGCTCCATTACACCGCTGATTCGCGTGGCGACAGGGGCCGGGAACGGCGGCCGTTGCAAAATGCGATAAAATCGGCACGCTGGGGTCGGATTTGGCACCGTCGCACATCTTGTCACCTGATTGACTTGATTTTAACCGAACCTTGACCAGACTACTCATGGAACACCGGGGGAGAGCGACGTGCTGGAATTCTTGCCACAGGACATCAGGGATGGGCTCGATGCAGCGCACAAACGCGAGGCACGGCGCAAATCCCGCTTGCGGGTTCAGGTGGGCGAAGCGGTCTTTCCGATTTTGCGTTTCTGGCATGATGGTTTTGTGCTTGACGGGTCTTTGGCACCGCAAATGCGCGGGCTCGTCGATGTTTTCGATGGATCGAACCACATTTTCCGATGCCTGATCGTTGCTTCCACAATGGAGAATGGCGATCTGGTTTGCGAATTCAAGCGCTCAACCGCCGTGACCGATACCGCACCGCTGGATTTTTGGCGCGATGAAAACGCGCCCATCGCCTATCTGCCCCGCACCTGAGATCGGGCGGGGCCATTGCGCGCGGCGCTGGCAGCGAACGATCTTTGACACCTATTGCAGATCGGCAAAGGCGGCTTGCAGCCGGGCGACAGCGTCCTCCACCCGCGCGCGCGGGGTGGCAAGATTGAAGCGCATGTAGTTTTCCCCGCCGATGCCAAACGTCTCGCCATGGTTGGCGCAGATCTGCGCCGCCTGCTCCACCCGTGCCTTGAACTCGGCCGGGACCATTCCGGTGCCGGTGAAATCAACCCAGGACAGATAGGTCGCCTCCAGCGGCATTGATCGCAAACCGGGAATGGCGTTCACGCCCGCATCAAAAACCTGCCGGTTCCCATCCAGATAGGCCACCAGCGCATCGACCCAGACCGCGCCTTCGGGTGAATAGGCAGCCTCGGCCATGTGCATGCCAAACGAATTGCCGGAAATCCCCATCGCCATGATTTTGTCGGCAAACATGGCCCGCAATCTGTCATCGGCAATGATCACATTGCCGACATGCGCGCCTGCGATGTTGAATGTCTTGGTGGTCGCGGTCAGCATGATCAGACGGTCGGCGCAATCCGGCGCCACGACCGGCATTGTCTGATGCTTGTGTCCCGGCATCACCAGATCATGGTGGATCTCATCCGACACCAGAACCAGATCGTGACGTTTGCAGAAGTCGGCCACCCCGCGCAATTCCGCTGCGGTCCACACCCGCCCGCCCGGATTGTGCGGTGAGCAGAGGATCAGCATGCGCTCGCGTCCGGTCATCTGCGAATCCCATGCGGCAAAATCCATCTGGTAGCGCCCGTCTATCAGCGCCAGTTCGCATTCCACCACTGCGCGCCCCGCAGCTTTGATCGTGCGCGCAAAGGCGTGATACACCGGCGTCATCAGTGCCACGCCATCGCCCGGTGCCGTGTAGGCATCGACCACCAGTCCGGTAGCATTGACCAGCCCGTGAGTGGTGAAGATGTGGTCGGGGTTCAGCGCCCAGCCGTGCCGCGTGTCCATCCACCAGCGGATTGCCTCGCGGTAGCCTGCATCATCGCCGTAATAGCCATAGATGCCATGAGCGGTCATTTTTTCGGCAGCGGCCTGCACACAACCGGGCGGGCGGAAATCCATATCCGCCACCCACATCGACAATCCGTTGGCTGCGGGCACACCATACAGGCGCTCCATCATGTCCCATTTCACCGAATGAGTGCCCAGGCGGTTGATCTGTTCGTCGAAATCCATAGGTCAGCCTTTGGTAATGGTTTTTTATTCCGTTTAAATCATAACAATCGGGATGTCATCCCAAAGTAAATACATATCGCGGAATGATATTCTGAATTGTAACACATAGTTGGATTTTTGATCTGATGCCGCCGCCCTCTTGCGCCAACCACAGCCGCGCCGTAAATCAGAGCCATGATCCGCACCATCTTGATCCATCCCGATCCGCGTCTCAAGAAGCCCTGTGGCACAGTGGCTGTCTTTGATGGCGAATTGCGCAAACTTGCCGAAGATATGTTCGAAACGATGTATGATGCGCCGGGCATCGGCCTTGCCGCCCCCCAAATCGGGATCATGCAGCGGGTTCTGGTGATGGATTGCATAAAGGACGGCCCGCCGCGCCCGATGGCGCTGGTCAATCCGCGCGTGGTCTGGTCATCGGAAGACCAATCCAGTTACGAGGAAGGCTGCCTGTCGATCCCCGACCAATACGCCGAGGTGCGCCGCCCGGCCGAGGTTCGGGTGGCTTGGCAGGGTCTGGACGGGTCCGAACAGGAAGAGCAGTTTGCCGGCCTGTGGTCGACCTGTGTTCAGCATGAAATCGACCATCTGGATGGCAAGCTGTTCATTGATTATCTTGGCCCGCTCAAGCGACAGATGATCACCCGCAAGATGGAAAAGCTGAAGCGCGAACGCGCACGGCAGGATTGATTGGCTGTCCTTCCCATCCTTACATGGCCTGATCCACGCCTCTGCGCGGCCTGCGAAACCGTGGGTAGCGAAGATGTTCACCGACTTGCCGCTGATTTGCTGGAAACCATGTATGCCGCCCCCGGTCGTGGTCTTGCAGCACCACAGGTCGGTGTGCTCAAGCGCGTGTTCGTGATGGATGCGACTTGGAAAGACGGTGCACCCGCGCCACGTGTTGTGATCGATCCGCAGATTGTCTGGCACTCTGATGACATCGCTACCGGGGCAGAAGGTTGCCTGTCGATCCCCGGCATTGTGACGGAAATCGGCCGCGCCACACAAATTCGCATGACATGGACCGATCAGCACGGCCAAAGTCATGACGAGATCCTGACAGGATTTGCTGCGATCTGCGCCCAGCACGAATATGACCATCTTGACGGCATCGTCACTTTTGACCGTCTGGCTCCCCACCTGCGCGCCGCTGTGGAGGCGGGCTATCTGGAGTCCCTTCGCACATGACGCGCTCCTGTCTCCCATGGCCCCATCCGGTGCTGCGCATTCCTGCCGCCGATGTGCCCGCGATCACCGATGAGATCCGCGCGATCTGGGCCGAGATGGTGCAGGTGATGGACGCCATGCCCGGCTATGGTCTCGCCGCCGTGCAGATTGGTGTGCCGCTGCGTCTGGCCGTCGTCGATTGCTCCGACGTGCGCGGCCAGGCGATCCGCATGGCCAACCCCGAAATCCTGCACGCCAGCGGGCAAATGCGCGAGCATGAAGAGGCGAGCCCGAACCTGCCGGGCGTTTCCGCAGTGATCAAACGGCCGCGCGCGGTGACGGTGCGCTTTCTGAACGATCAGGGCGTTATGGAAGATCGTGATTTCATCAACCTTTGGGCGACGTCCGTTCAGCACCAGATTGACCATCTGGCGGGCAGGATGTATTTCGACCGGCTCTCGCCGCTCAAGCGCAAGATGCTGATTGCCAAGGCGGAAAAGGCGCGCAAGCGGATATGAGAATCATTTTCATGGGCACACCCGAGTTCTCGGTTCCGGTGTTGGAAGCCCTTGCCAAACAGCATGAGATCCTTGCCGTCTACACCCAGCCTCCGCGACCCGCCGGGCGCGGCAAGGCCGATCGCCCCAGCCCTGTGCATCAAAAGGCGCTTGTGCTTGGCCTGCCGGTGCGGCATCCGGCCCGGCTGAAAGATCCGGCCGATCAGGCGGAGTTTGCGGCCCTGCATGCCGATATCGCTATTGTCGTCGCTTATGGGCTGATCCTGCCGCAAGCCGTGCTGGATGCCCCCCGCCTCGGCTGCCTGAACATCCACGCCAGCCTGCTGCCGCGGTGGCGCGGCGCGGCGCCGATCCATCGCGCGATCATGGCGGGTGATACGACAACCGGCATCTGCATCATGCAGATGGAGGCGGGGTTGGATACCGGACCTGTGCTGTTGCGTGAAGAAACGTCGATTGGCCTGCAAGAGAGCACATCCGATCTGCATGACCGTCTGTCGGCCATGGGTGCCGAGCTGATCCTGAAGGCGCTCCATCAACTTTCCGATCTGATCCCGCAGGCGCAGCCCGAAAAGGGAGTCACCTACGCCACCAAGATCGACAAGGCCGAGGCCCGGATCGACTTCAGCCAGCCAGCTGAAACGGTGGACCGCCAGATCCGCGGTCTGTCACCCTTTCCCGGTGCATGGGTTCAGATCGGGGGCGAGCGGGTTAAGCTTCTGCGCTCCCGCCTTGCGACGGGCGAAGGCGAGCCGGGGCAGGTGCTGCACGGCTTCACCATCGCGTGTGGCGCAGGCGCAGTGGAAATCACCGAGGCCCAGCGCGAAGGCAAACGCCCGATGCCCGCTGCCGAGGTGCTCAAGGGCTTGCGCCTGCCGCCCCGATTGGCCTGACACATCCGGCCTAGCCAAGTGCCCTGCGGCGCACCATATTGGGGCCACAAAAGGGGAGGTCGCCATGCCCATCATCGCCCTGATCATCATCGGAGCCGCCGCCGGGTTTATCGCCACGCGGATGATGAAGCTAGAAGCGGATATGCTGACCACGGTGGCAATTGGCATCTTCGGCGCGTTGATCGGCGGCTTTGTGCTGCGGTTGCTGATCACGATGACCGGCTGGCTGGCTGGGTTTGTCGGAGCCGTTCTGGGCGCGATGGTTCTGATCTGGCTGTGGAAAACCTACGTCGCTAAGTAAGCCGCTTCACCGCATCCTTCAGTTTGAACCCTCGGTCTCCGGCAACTTGCCACATCATCTGTCCTTGCCAGACTGCAAACAGCAGCGAAGCCGCCTCGCGTCCCTTGGCCCCGCCGCCAAGACGTACCGTCAGAGCCTGCTCGACCCGAACCCGCCACGCGATGGCACGGTGCCGAAGGGTCGGATCTTCAAGATGCCGCACC
>JBKBQB010000043.1:0-23747 GCA_046292785.1 Paracoccaceae bacterium | reverse complement strand
TGGCATATTGAATGCTCGGCCATGGCTTATGAATTGCTGGGCGAGAGTTTCGACATTCACGGCGGCGGGTTGGACCTGCAGTTTCCCCACCATGAGAACGAAATCGCGCAGAGTGCTTGCGCGCATGAGCATGGGTCGTTCGCGAACGTCTGGTTGCACAATGAGATGTTGCAGGTGGAGGGCAAGAAGATGTCCAAGTCCTTGGGCAACTTCTTCACCGTGCGGGATTTGCTGGATCAGGGGATACCGGGCGAGGTGATCCGGTTTGTGCTGTTGAGCACGCATTACCGCAGCCCGATGGATTGGACGCGGGAAAAGGCGGTTGAGGCCATGGCTACTTTGCGAACTTGGCGCAGGGTTTGCGGCGGTGCCGAAGGCGGTGCCGTCAACCAAGAGGTCATGGATTGCCTCTGCGATGATGTCGATACGCCCGGAGCGATTGCGCATCTTCATCGTCTCGCGAAAGAGGGTAAGGCTTCCGAACTGCTGGCGAGCGCCGGGCTCATGGGGCTTTTGACGGAAGATCTTGGTGAGTGGGCTCGGTCGGAGACACTCTTTGGCGAATCTCTCACAAAGATCCGTGAGATCCTTGTCCTGCGTCAGCAAGCACGCGAACGGAAGGACTTTGCCCTTGCCGACCGCATTCGTAACGCACTGGCTGAGTTTGGCATTTCAATCGAGGACATGCCCGACGGAAAGGTGAAGCCCAAGACAGATTTTCTGCGCGCCCGTTCCTTTTTTGCTTCGCTTTCTGAAGGTGAGAAGAGGAAAGCAGTGGGCAATGCATATGATGCCAAAACTGGCAAGGCTGATGTTCTTGCAATGGCTAGCGCCTATGATCTCCATGTTGCACGGCTTGTTCTGGAGGCGCTGAAGTGAACGAATTTTCTGCGAAAATTCGGGGGGGCTGTCTGCCCCCCGCCGCCTGCGGCGACTCCCCCCGAGGATATTTGAGAACAGATGAAGGGGCCGGGGATGCGTGAGCGGTTGTATCTTTACGACACCACCCTGCGTGACGGGCAGCAGACGCAAGGGGTGCAGTTCTCGGTGGCCGAGAAAGTCGCGATCGCGCAGGCGCTGGATCAGTTGGGCGTGGATCACATCGAAGGCGGCTGGCCGGGGGCCAATCCGACGGATTCGGAGTTTTTCGGCGCGGTGCCGCAGACACGGGCGGTGATGACTGCCTTTGGCATGACCAAGCGGGTCGGGCGCTCGGCGGACAATGATGATGTGCTGGCGCTGGTGCTGGATGCGGGGACAAAGGCCGTGTGTCTGGTCGGCAAGACCCATGAGTTTCATGTGACCACCGCGCTTGGCTGCACGCTGGAGGAGAACCGGGCGGCAATCGCCGAGAGTATCGCGCATGTGGTGGCGCGCGGGCGCGAGGCGCTGTTTGATGCCGAGCATTTCTTTGACGGCTACCGCGCCAACCCGGCCTATGCGCTGGCGTGTTTGCGCGCGGCGCATGACGCGGGCGCGCGCTGGCTGGTGTTGTGTGACACCAACGGCGGCACCTTGCCCGCCGAGGTGGGCAGGGTGGTGGCAGAGGTGATTGCGTCGGGCATCCCCGGCGACCGGCTTGGCATCCACTGCCATGATGACGCGGGCACGGCGGTGGCCGGTTCGCTGGCGGCGATCGACGCGGGGGCGCGTCAGGTGCAGGGCACGCTGAACGGGTTGGGCGAGCGCTGCGGCAATGCCAACCTTACCACGCTGATCCCGACGCTGCTGCTCAAAGACCCCTATGCCAGCCGCTATGACACCGGGGTAAGCGGGCAGGCTTTGGCGGGGATCCTGAAAACCAGCCGGACGTTGGATGACATCCTCAACCGGGTGCCGCGCCGCGCGGCGGCCTATGTCGGGGCGAGTGCCTTTGCCCACAAGGCGGGGCTGCACGCATCGGCCATTCTGAAAGACCCCAGCACCTATGAGCATGTGCCGCCCGAAACGGTGGGCAATGCGCGGGTGATCCCGATGAGCAATCAGGCGGGGCAATCGAACCTGCGCGCAAGGCTGGCACAAGCGGGTATTGAGGTGGACCCCAAGGATCCACGGCTGGGCCGGATTCTGGAGCAGGTGAAGGCGCGCGAGGATCAGGGCTATGCCTATGACGGGGCGCAGGCCAGCTTTGAGTTGCTGGCGCGCCGCGCGCTGGACCAGTGCCCGCAGTTCTTCGAGGTCAAGCGCTACCGGGTGACGGTGGAGCGGCGAAAGAACAAGTATGACCGCATGGTCAGCCTGTCCGAGGCCGTGGTCGTGGTCAAGATCGGCGATCGCAAGATGCTGTCGGTCAGCGAGTCGATGGACGCGACCGGCACCGATCGCGGCCCGGTGAATGCTTTGGCCCGCGCGCTGGCCAAGGATCTGGGGCCGTATCAGGCCTGTATCGACAGCATGAAGCTGGTGGATTTCAAGGTGCGCATCACCCAAGGCGGCACCGAGGCGGTCACGCGGGTCATCATCGATTCCGAAGATGCCGAGGGGCGTCGGTGGTCCACCGTGGGTGTCAGTCCGAACCTTGTGGATGCGTCGTTCGAGGCGCTGCTGGATGCGATCCAGTGGAAACTGATCCGCGATCTGGGCCAGCCGGTGGCCGAGGCCGCGGAGTGAAGGACGCGTTTTTCACCCTGCACTCCGGCCTGCCGCGCGAGGCGCCGGGGGATGCGGACTCGCTTGCCTGGGCGCTGGATGTCGCGCGCACCCCGGTCCGGGCGCGGATCCTGGATGCCGGGTGCGGGCCGGGGGCGGATCTGGCGCTCTTGCGCGACAAACGCCCCGCCGCGCGGCTGGAGGGGATCGACCTGCATGCGCCGTTCATCGACCAGATCAGGGCAGAGCAGCCCGAGGTTGTGGCGCGTGTCGGCGACATGCTCTTGCTGGACGGGCAGTTTGACCTGATCTGGTCGGCCGGTGCGGCGTACGGCCCCGGCGTCACAGCGGCGCTGAGCGCTTGGCGCGGGCAGCTTTGCCCCGGTGGCGTTGTCGCGTTCTCTGATTGCCTGTGGCGCACCCCGCGTCCGGCCCCGGCGGCGCGCCTCTTCTGGGACCGTGACTATCCCGGCATGCTGGATCTGCCGGGTCATCTCGCGCGCATCGAGGCGGCAGGCTACCGGATATTGGGCGCGCGCTGGTTGGGGGATGCGGCGTGGCAGGCCTATTACGGCCCGCTGGCGGACCGCGTGGCGGCCTTGCGCGCCGGGGCGGATGCCGACCTCGCGCAGGTGCTGGACGCCACGCAAGCCGAGATTGACCTGTGGGCCAAGCACGGCGGCGATTACGGCTATTACCTGAGCGTGGTGCGCCCGCTATGAGCCTGGATGCCTGCGCCGCCCTTGTCCAACGCGGCGACCCCGACCGGTTTGCCGCAGTCATGGCCGCCCCCCTTGCGGCGCGGCCAAAGCTCTTGCCGCTCTACGCTCTCAATCTCGAGGTTGCGCGCGCGCCTTGGGTCAGCAAAGAGCCGATGATCGCCGAGATGCGGCTGCAATGGTGGCGCGATGTGGTGGCCGAACCTACCGCGCGCGCGCATGAGGTGGCGCAGCCCTTGCACGATCTGATCCACGCCGCCCCCCTGCCGCTGGATGTGCTTGACCGGATGATCGAGGCGCGGCGCTGGGATGTTTACCGCGATCCGTTCGAGGATCAGGCGGCGATGGATGCCTATCTGGAGGATACCGGCGCGGGCCTGATGTGGCTGTCGGCCTGTGCCTTGGGGGCACCCGCCGGGGCCGAGCCGGCGGTGCGTGCCTATGGCTGGGCATCGGCCCTTGCAGCGTATCTGCGGGCGATTCCGGACCTTGCCGCACGGGGGCGGGTGCCTTTGCTTGATGGTCGTCCGCAAGCGGTAGCGCACCTGGCAGTTCGCGGGCTGATCCGGCTTGACAGCGCCCGCAAGGCCACCGCAACGGTGCCGCGCGCGATACGACCCGCGCTTTTGGCGGGCTGGCAGGCCGAAGGTCTGCTGAAACAGGCGTCGCGCACGCCCGCCGCCGTGGCTGAGGGTCGGTTACAGCTGTCGGATTTTGTCCGCAGGGGCCGGCTGCTGTGGCAAGCGACAACCGGCCTGTTCTGACCGCAGGCGGCTTGCCCCTGTTCCAAATGCGCCCGCCGCCGCCGGAGACGGGCCGACACTTCAGCCGGCGCTGTCAGCCCCGCATCTCGCGGGGGCGCAGCCACAACCAGATCAACGCCCCGCCCGCCGCCACCAGAAACGGCAGCATCGCCATGTTGACCAATTGCCACCCGGCCTGCACCGAACCGCCCGAACAGTTCATCAACCCGCCCGAGGCAAAGCTGGCCACCGACACGCCGCCAAAGATGATCAGATCGTTCAACCCCTGCAACCGCCCGCGCTCTTCGGGGCGCTGCGCCGATGTCAGCATGGTGGTCGCACCGATGAAGCCGAAGTTCCAGCCGATGCCCAAGAGGATCAAGGCCAGAAAGAAATTCTCCAGCTCCACCCCCGCCATCGCCACCGCGCCCGATCCGGCAAGGATGATCAAGCCAAGTGCGATCACCCGCTCCACCCCGATGCGGGCGATGATGTGCCCGGTGATGAAACTGGGGGCATACATCGCCAGCACATGGGCGGTGACCACATCGGCGGCGTCGCCGGTCTCGAACCCGCAGCCGACGACCGCCAGCGGCGACGAGGTCATCACCAGATTCATCAGCGCATAGGAAACCGTGGCGCAGATCATGGCGACCGCGATGGTGGGAGTGCGGATCAATTCGCCGCGTGTGCGCCCCACCGGGGCCCCGAGTGCGGGCGGTTTTGGCTTCGGGATGGACAGGCCCAGAAACAGGAACATCCCTACAAGGTTCAACACGATCACCGCGAGATAGGTGGCAAGAAACGGCACCACCATGGCCTGGGCCGTGGCCTTCACCAGTTGCGGACCCAGCACGGCAGACAGAAGCCCCCCCGCCATCACCCAGGAAATCGCCTTGGGCCGGAAGTCGTCTGACGCGGTGTCGGCGGCGGCAAAGCGGTAGAACCCCTGCGCGCTCATGTAGATGCCGGTGAACAGGCCGCCGATGCAGAACAAAAGGAAGCTGCCGGTCATCAGCCCGTAAGCCCCGATCGCCGCCCCAAGCGCGCCACCAAGCGCGCCGGCCACAAAGCCCGCACGTCGGCCAAAGCGCTGCATGAAGGCCGAAATCGGCGTGGCGGTCAGCATGGAGCCGATCACCGTCAGCGTGATCGGCAGCGTGGCCCAACAGGCATTGGGCGCAAGGCTTTGCCCCGCCAATCCGGCGATGGTGAAGATCATTGGCATCTGCGCCCCCAGCACGGCCTGCGCCGCGACAAGGACCAGCACGTTGCGTTTGGCGAGGGCATCCTGAGTCATGATCCGCCCAGCGGTAGGGGGTTTGTCGCGGCGGGGCAAGAGGTTTGCGCCTGCGCGTTTTTGGCGCAGGAAGCGGGTTGCCGGAGCGCGTTCAGCCGGGCAGGGTGGCGCCATGGTGGGACGGATCATCGAGACAGAGGCTTGCGTCGCCGAAGGGGCCGCGTGGCTGGCCGCGCGCGATGCCCGCATGGCGCAGGCGATTGCGCTGTGCGGGCCGTTGCCCTTGCGGCGGCGCGACGATGGCTTTGCGGCGCTGCTGTCCGCCATCGTGTCGCAGCAGGTGTCCGTGGCCTCTGCATCCGCGATCTGGGCGCGACTGGAGGCGGCGGGGCTGACGCAAGCCGATGCAATGGCCGGCGCTGATGATGATGCGCTGCGCGCGGTGGGTCTTTCCCGGCAAAAGGCGCGCTATGGTCAGGCACTGGCGCGGGCGGGGATCAATTTTGCGGGCTTGCGGGCGCTGCCCGACGACCGCGTGATCGCCACACTGGTCGCGGTGCCGGGCATCGGGGCCTGGACCGCCGAGATCTACGCGATGTTTGCGCTGGGGCGGGCGGATGTGTTTGCGCCCGGCGATCTGGCGCTGCAGGAGGCGGCGCGGATCCTGTATGGGCTGGAGACGCGGCCGACGGAAAAGGCGTTTCGGGTGATGGCGGCGGTGTGGAGCCCCTGGCGGTCGGTTGCGGCGCGGGTGCTTTGGGCCTATTACCGGGTCGCAAAGGAACGCGAAGGGATACGGTGATGCGACACTTGCAATCGGCGCGGCGTGGCGCGGCCCAAGGGCGTGCCAAAAGCGTGGTGGTATTCGTGCATGGTTACGGCGCGGATGGCGCGGACCTGCTGGGCCTTGCCGACCCGCTGGCCCCGCATCTGCCCGATACCGCGTTCTACTCCCCCGATGCGCCCGAACCTTGCGCCGGCAACGGCTTTGGCCGCCAGTGGTTCTCGATCCCGTGGCTTGACGGCTCGACCGAGGCTGACAGCCGCGCCGGGCTGTTGCGCGCGGCTGACGATCTGAACGGGTTTTTGAAGGGCATTCTCACCGCCGAGGGTGTGGGGCCGGAGGCGCTGGCTCTGGTTGGCTTCAGCCAAGGCGCGATGATGAGCCTGCACATCGCGCCGCGCCGCGACCAGCCGATGGCCGGGGTGGTGGCGATCTCGGGTCGGTTGCTGGCACCGGAGTTGCTGGCGGCAGAGACGGTTGCGAAGCCGCCGGTTCTGCTGATCCACGGCGATCAGGATCCGGTGGTTCCCTTTGCCGACATGTCGCTTGCGGGCAAGGCATTGTCGGCGGCGGGGTTCGAGGTGTTTGGCCATGTCATGCAAGGCACCGGGCACGGGATCGCGCCCGATGGTCTGGGTGTGGCGCTGCAATTTCTGCGTGAACGCTTGCCGGGGTAGCACGATTTTTCTGCGAAAAATCGCGGCTCAGGCCGATTGGGCCGCAAGATGGGCAGCGCAGCCGGTGAGCGCGGCGAAATCGTCTTCGACGACGGTGACGGAGAACTGGTTTTCCAGCAGGTCCACGCGGCGGGTTTCGCGGAAATGGTCGGTCAGGCCCAGTCGCGCAAAATGCGGTGTCATGGCACGGGCCATGCCACCGATCAGATAGATGCCGCCATAAGGCAGATGCACAAGTGCAAGATCAGCAAGGGTCTGCGCAAGGATGCGGGCATAAAGACGCGCCGCATGGGTGGCGACCGGGTGGCCTTTTTCCAGATCGGCAAAGACCTGCGCCGAGGTGGCCGCCGCCGTCTCGCCCATCTGATCGGCAGCAAAGGCGTGCAGGTTGATCAACCCCCGGCCCGACAACACCTCTTCCACGCCGCAATGGGCCACCTCGCCACGCGTGGCCAGCAGGGATTCGACAAAGCGCATCAAGGCCAGATCTTCCTCGGACCGGACCGGCATGTTGACATGGCCACATTCCGACGCGGGCACCAGCCGCGTGGCGCCCGTGCCATGCACCGGGGCGGCATTGACGCCGGTGCCCAGACCAACCACCAGCATGGTGCCGGGTGCTTGCGGACCATCAATGACCCGGCGCAACTTGGTTGGGGTGATGTGGCCCAGGGCCTGTCCCTGCGCCTGCAGATCGTTCAGAATGGCGGTGCGGGTTGCCCCGGTGGCGCCGCGCAGTTTATCCGCGTCGATCACCCAATGCAGGTTGGTCATGTTGGCCACCCCGTCCTGCACCGGCCCGGCGGCGGCGACGCAGACGCCAGAGACGGTCTGGCCCTTCACTGCCAGGTAATCCGACAGGATATGCGCAATATCCTGACCGCGCGCCTGATACTCGGCATTTGCAAAGCGTGCGACGCTGTGTTCAAGCACCTGCGTGCCTTCGGCCAGGGCGACGCGGGTGTTGGTGCCGCCTATGTCAGCAAGAAGGGCGAGGGTCATGGGCGGCATCCTTAATCGTTGCGGGCCAAGGCCCGTGCCAACGCGTGATACGAGGATTTGGGTGTGCGCTTCAAGCTGTCGAAATCGACATGCACAAGGCCGAAGCGTTTTTCATAGCCTTCGGCCCATTCGTAATTGTCCAGCAGCGACCAATAAAAAAAGCCCTGCACATTGGCGCCATCCGCTATCGCGCGTTTGGTGGCGGCCAGATGGGCGAACAGAAAATCCTCGCGGATCTGATCGGGCACGGTGCCAGCAAGAACAGCATCGGCATTGGCCATGCCGTTTTCGGTGACATAGATCGGCAGATCGCCCACATGATCACGCGCCATCCGGGTCAGGAAATGGTGCAGACCGTCGGGATAGATCTCCCAGCCCATCTGGGTTTTCGGCAATGGCCCCGGCACATCGCGCAGATGCGGCCAAGGCGCGGATGCGTCATGCGCGTGCAGGTGGCGGGTGTAGTAATTCACGCCCAGCCAATCCAGCTTTTGCCCGATCAGGGGCATGTCATCCTGCCAGCGCCGGGGCATGTGGGGGCCAAGGCCATCGAGCACGATCTGCGGATAGGTCTGGTGCGCGATGGCCTCAACGAACCAGCGGTTGAAGATGCCATCCCAGCGGGCGGCGGCCTGCTGATCTTGCGGGCTGTCGGTGGCGGGCTGGGCATAGTCGAAGTTCAGAACGATGCCGAGGTTATGCTGCCCCATCCCGCGCAACCGTTCCACCGCCATGCCATGCGCCAGCAGGATGTGGTGCATGGCGCGGGCGGTGGCGCGGATATCGCGCAGACCGGGCGCGTGGGCGCCGATGAAATGCGACAGCCAGGCCACGCACCACGGCTCGTTGATGGTGGCGATGCTGGCCACGCGGTCGCCCAAGCGTTCGGTGATCGCTTGGGCGAAATCGGCAAACCGCGCGCAGGTGTCGCGGTTGGTCCAGCCACCCTGATCCGCCAGGGCCGAGGGCATTTCCCAGTGATAGAGCGTCTGGAACGGTTTCAGCCCGCGCGCCAGCATGCCATCGACCAGCCGGTCATAGAAATCCATCCCCTCGGGGTTCACCGTCACCCCGTCGGGCATCACCCGCGCCCAGGAGGTGGAGAAGCGATAGGCATCCATGTTGGCGGCGCGGAGAAGATCCAGATCGGCGGGCCACTGGTGGTAATGGTCGCAGGCGCGTGCGCCATCCTCGGCCCGCACCACATTGCCGGGGGTGGCGGCGAATGTATCCCAATGGCAGGGGCCGCAGCCGCCAAAGCCCGCCCCTTCGATCTGATAGGCGGCGGTGGCGGCACCAAAGACAAAGCCGGGCGGGAAGTCAAAGCGGGACAGGGACATGGGATCGGGCTTTCCGTTTAAGTCTGGCAGCTAGGGTCTCGGACGTCAGGGCCGGGCACAGCGGCCGGTGGATTGGCCGATGATCAGTTCCGCCTCCAGCAGGCGTTGCTGCGGGCTGGGGCCGGGGCTGGCGATCATGTCAAGCAGCATTTCTGCCGCCATCCGCCCGGCGTCGCGCACCGACGACCGGGTGGCGGTGAAAATCGGCACATCATCGCCGTTCTTCATGTAGCTCAGGTCATCATCATGGATGATCACGCTGATATCGCGCCCCATCTGCCGCCCCGTTTCCTCCAGCGCGCGCCGCACCCCCATGCCCGAGATCATCGAGGCGACCAGAAACGCCGTCGGCGGCTGGGGCAGGGCCAGCATGGTGCGCGCGGTGCGGTGGCCCGCGATTTCGGTCATCTCATCGGATGACATCAGCACCGGATCGGGCGCAATGCCGCGTGCCGACAAGGCATCGACATAGCCGGTGCGGCGGCGGATGGCAAAATCCATGAACTCCAGCCCGTTGACCAGTGCGATGCGGGTGTGGCCCAGATCAAGCAGGAATTCGGTGGCGCGTTGAAAGGCACGGCGGTTGTTCACATCCAGCCAGCTGTAGGGCAGGCTGGTGCCGGTCGCGCGGCCATGCACCACGAACGGCAGGCCGATGTCGTGCAGCAAGGCGATGCGCGGATCGTTCATCTTGGGCGCATGGACGATGACGCCATCGACATTGCCCTTGGATTTCATGCCGCGATAGGCAGCCTCTTCCTGATCGTCCGACACGACCGACAGCACCATATCGTAATCGTTGCGGCTGTAGGTTTCCCCGGCGCCGGCGATGAAATCGGCAAAGACCGGGTTCACGATCTCGTGCCGCGTGGCGATCGGGATCACATGGCCGATGGCCATGGCACGCCCGGTGGCCAGCCGGATGGCGCGGGTGTTGGGGTGATAACTGTGCCGCTTTGCCGCCGCCATCACCCGTTCGCGGGTCGCCTCGTTCACCTCCGGATAGCCGTTCAGCGCGCGGCTGACGGTCGTGGGCGACAGGCCCAGCTTTGCGGCGAGTTCCTTGAGGTTCATCGGGTTGGCAAATGCCCAAAACGGTTTCAATCGGGGCAGACCTTACCCAGACCCTGCCACAAGGTCAAAGGTAAAGCGACAGGCCCGTAATCGTTACAGGACATTGCTGCGCCTGCAAATCCGGCGCTTTGCCGATGTTGCAGGCGCTTTGGATTGACAGGTGGCGGACCATCGGCAAAGGTGCGCTATCCAAAGCGGTTTGAGGGCGATTCTTTGCTTCGCTCGATTTCCGCTGTTGGCACAACGCCTCGCAAAGATGGGCGGGGTCATCCGGGAGGACTGCAGATGAAATCGAAACTGACCGCCAGCGTTGCCGCGCTGGCCTTGATGGCAGGCGGCGCGATGGCGCAAGACCTGAAATTCCCGATCGGCGAGGGCGCCTTCAACTGGGCCTCGTATGAGGCGTTCAAAGCCGCGCATGGCGATCTGGCCGGGCAGGAGCTGACGATTGCAGGGCCATGGCTTGGGCCGGATCAGGTTCTTGTCGAATCCATGTTGGCCTATTTCGAGGCCGCAACCGGGGTGGATGTGAAATACGTCGGCTCTGACAGCTTCGAGACGCAGGTGCGCATCGATGCCGAGGCGGGCTCTGCCGCCAATATTTCGGTGTTCCCACAGCCCGGACTGACCGCCGATCTGGCCCGTCTGGGCCAAGTGGCCCCGCTGACCGAGGCGGATGCCGCGTTCTTTCAGGAAAACTATGCCGCCGGTCAATCCTGGGTGGATCTGGCGACCTTTCCCGGTCCCGATGGCAACCCCGCTTTGTTCGGCTTTTTCTACAAGGTCGATCTGAAGTCGCTGGTCTGGTTCAGCCCCGAGAATTTCGAGGATGCGGGCTACGCGGTTCCTGAAACCATGGAAGACCTCAAGACGCTGACCGAAAAGATGGTGGCGGATGGGGTCACGCCGTGGTGCGTGGGCCTTGGCTCTGGTGGGGCGACCGGCTGGCCCGCGACCGACTGGGTGGAAGACATGATGCTGCGGGTCAACACCCCCGCCGATTACGATGCCTGGGTCAGCAACGACCTGAAATTCAATGATCCCAAGGTCGTCGCCGCCATCGAGGAATTCGGCTGGTTCATCGAAGAGGGCCGCGTCGCCGGGGGCCGGGGGGCCGTGGCCACCACCGATTTCCGCGACAGCCCCAAGGGTCTGTTCTCATCGCCGCCGCAGTGCATGATGCACCGTCAGGCGTCGTTCATCCCGTCCTTCTTCCCCGAAGGCACGCAAATGGGCGTGGACGCCGACTTCTTCTACTTCCCGGCCTATGCCGAAAAGGATCTGGGCAAGCCGGTGCTGGGCGCAGGCACGCTGTTTGGCATCACCAAGGACAGCCCGGCCGCGCGCGCCTTTATCGACTGGCTGAAAGTGCCCGCCGCACATGAGGTGTGGATGGCGCAATCGGGCTTCCTGACGCCGCACAAGGGCGTGAACGTCGAGCTTTACGCCGATGACACGCTCAAGGGCATGGGCGAGATCCTGCTGGGGGCAGACACCTTCCGCTTTGACGGATCGGATCTGATGCCGGGCGGCGTGGGTGCCGGGTCGTTCTGGACCGGCATGGTCGATTACGCGGGCGGCAAACCGGCGCAAGAGGTGGCCGATGCCATCCAGCAATCCTGGGATGGCCTGAAGTAATCTTTGACGATCCCCGGCGGCAGAAGATGCCGCCGGGGTTTACCTTTCCGCACCTGCGGGCGCACCGCAAGAATGAGAGCCGGAAAACACCGGCCAAGGACCGAGCGAACCAAAAAAGGGGGGATGAGGCGCCATGTCACCGGCACTTCAGGGGTTGATCACCATCATCATCGGGGTTGGCGGCTGCGTCGGCTATTTCTACTTTTCCAATCTGTTTCTGGACAAGGTGCTGTTTCCGCCCGTCGGCAAGAACGCAGGCCGCAACATCAACCGCGCCAACATGATCCGGCCCTGGCTGTTTCTTGCGCCTGCGCTGATCGCGTTGTCGGTGTATCTGGCCTATCCGGTGGTGGAAACCTTGCGCCTGTCGCTGACGCAACGCGTGCCGGGGGGCGGCTACGTCTGGGTCGGCTTTGACAATTACGTCAAGATGTCGGGCGAGCCGAAATTCTGGGAAGCCCTGCGCAACAACATGCTGTGGCTGATCGTGGTGCCTGCGATGTCCACCGCGTTCGGGCTGCTGGCGGCCCAGCTTTCAGACCGGATCCGTTGGGGCAACATTGCCAAATCGCTGATCTTCATGCCGATGGCGATTTCGTTCGTGGGGGCTGCGGTGATCTGGAAGCTGGTCTATGACACGCGCCCTGCGGATCAGGAACAGATCGGCATCATGAACGCCGTCTGGCTGGCGTTTGAGGGCGGGCCGGTGTCGGTTCTGTTCCTGAAAATCCTGCCGGTGCTGGCGCTGGTGGCCTTTGCCGTTGCGGTGGGGCTGGTGGCCTGGGCCTTTGTGCGGCCCTTGGTCCGGCCCGCAGGCCCGGTCGGTGGCGGAACGGTTCCGCTGCGGGTGCTGTGCGGGGTGGCGGCGCTGTGGCTGATCTATATGTCACTGCGATCCGCCATCGGGCTGGTCGGGGCAGACCTGCCCTATGGCGTGCCGCAGACTTGGTTGACCATTCCGTTCTGGAACAGCTTTTTCCTGATGATCGTGCTGGTCTGGATCCAGACCGGCTTTGCCATGGTGATCTTGTCGGCCGCCCTGCGCGGTGTGCCCGAAGACACCATCGAGGCGGCGATTGTCGATGGCGCCAACCCGTTCCAGATCTTCTTCAAGATCAAGGTGCCGCAGATCATGGGCACCATCGTGGTGGTCTGGACCACGATCACCATTGTCGTGCTCAAGGTGTTCGACATCGTGTTCGCCATGTCGAACGGCCAGTGGGAAACGCAGGTGCTGGCCAATTACATGTATGACAAGCTGTTTCGCGCCAACGACTGGGGCGTGGGGTCGGCGGCGGCCATGGTCATCATGCTGCTGGTCACCCCGATCCTGATCTGGAACGTCTACAACGCCCGCAAGGAGATGCGCTGATATGGCCCGCGACGGAGGAGCGAATGTGACCAGCGACGGAGGAGCAAATTATGGATAACGTGGTTGGCGCAAAATCCGGCCTGACATGGGCCGTGCACATCTCGATGGCGGTGCTGGTGGCCTTGTGGCTGTTCCCCACGCTGGGGCTGTTCGTGTCGTCGTTCCGCACGGCGGATCAGATCGCCACATCCGGCTGGTGGTCGGCCTTGTCCACGCAGGAACGCCAAGCCCCCGCAATCCGTGTCGGCGGGACAGAGGTTGAAGTTGACGGGCGCTTTTTCATCGAAGGGCGCTTGTTCACCGCCACCAATGCCGAGGTTTCGGCCTGGGGCACCACCTCCACCGCGCCCGAGGCAAACGCGCCCGGCGATCTGGTGGAACTGGGCGACGGCGTCACGCTGACCGTGGCCGAGGACGGCGCCTATGTGCTTTCCAGCCCGGTCAGCACGCAAGGCACGCGCCTGCCGCGCATCTTCTCCACCGCCGCCACCCCGCCGGAATTCACGCTGCAAAACTACCGCGCCATCCTGTTCGAGCCGAGCAACACCGACGGAATGTCGAAGGCGTTTTTCAACACGCTGACGGTCACGATCCCGGCCACGATCATCCCCATCGTGGTGGCGGCCTTTGCGGCCTATGCCCTGGCGTGGATGGATTTTCCGGGCCGCGCGCTGTTGATCGCGGCCATCGTCGGCCTGCTGGTGGTGCCGCTGCAACTGGCGCTGATCCCTTTGCTGAAACTGCACAACGAGATCGGCATCGGAAAGGGCTATCTGGGCACATGGCTGGCGCATACCGGGTTCGGGTTACCGCTGGCGATTTACCTGCTCAGAAATTACATGGTGGGTCTGCCGCGCGACATTATTGAGTGTGCCAAGGTCGATGGCGCGTCGGATTTCCAGATCTTCGTCAAGATCATCCTGCCGCTGTCTTTCCCGGCGCTGGCATCATTCGCCATCTTCCAGTTCCTGTGGACATGGAATGACCTGTTGGTATCGCTGGTGTTCCTGATCGATTCCTCGGGCAATACCACGGTGATGACCAAGCAGATCGTGGAGCTTCTGGGCACCCGCGGCGGCAATTGGGAGATTTTGGCCACGGCCGCCTTCATCAGCATCGCGGTGCCGCTGCTGGTGTTCTTTGCAATGCAGAAATACCTCGTGCGCGGCCTGCTGGCCGGCTCGGTGAAGTGAGAGACTTATGGCAAGACAAGACCCAATCGTGATCGGCACCGATGCCGACTGGTGGCGCGGGGCGGTGATCTATCAGATCTATCCGCGCAGCTATCAAGACAGCAATGGCGACGGCATCGGCGATCTGCGCGGCATCACTCAGCGGCTGGACCATATCGCCAGTCTTGGGGCCGATGCGGTCTGGATCAGCCCGTTCTTTACCAGCCCGATGAAGGATTTCGGCTACGACGTTTCCGACTATTGCGACGTGGACCCGATGTTCGGCACCCTGTCGGATTTCGATGCGCTGATGGCGCGGGCCAATGCGCTGGGGCTGAAAGTGATGATCGATCTGGTGCTGTCGCATACCAGCGACCAGCATCCGTGGTTCAAGGAGTCGCGCCGCGACCGCACCAATCCGCGCGCCGATTGGTATGTCTGGGCCGAGCCGAAACCCGATGGCACGCCGCCCAACAACTGGCTGGCGATCTTTGGCGGCTCAAGCTGGCACTGGGATGCGCGGCGCGAGCAGTATTATCTGCACAATTTCCTGACCAGCCAGCCCGATCTGAACCTGCACCACGACCCCGTGCAAGAGGCGCTGTTGGATGTGGCGCGGTTCTGGCTGGAACGCGGGGTGCATGGCTTTCGGCTGGACACCATCAATTTCTACTTTGCCGACAAGTATTTGCGCGACAATCCTCCGCTTCCCAAGGCATTGCGCAACGACAGCATTGCGCCGGGGGTGAACCCCTACAACCACCAGCTTCACCTGTTTGACAAGAATCAGCCGGAAAACCTTGAATTCCTGCGCAAATTCCGTGCCGTGCTCAACCCCTACGGCGCGGCCGCGGTGGGGGAAGTGGGCGACGCGCAGCGGGGCCTGGAGATCATGGCGGAATACACCTCGGGCGGCGACAAGGTGCAGATGTGCTATCCGTTCGAGATGTTGCAACCCAAACGGCTGACGGCGGATCTGCTGGCGGATACCTTCGCGCGGATGGATGCGGTGGCCCCCGATGCCTGGCCCTGCTGGGCCTACTCCAACCATGACACCGTGCGCCACATCACGCGGTGGGAACTTTCTGATGCCGCAGCAAAGGCTTACACGGTGCTCCTGATGTGTCTGCGCGGGTCGCTTTGCCTGTATCAGGGCGAGGAATTGGGCCTGCCCGAAGCCGATATCGACTTTGAAGAGCTGCAAGACCCCTACGGCATCGAATTCTGGCCCGAGTTCAAGGGCCGCGATGGGGCCCGCACGCCGATGGCCTGGGTGGCCGACAATGCCAATGGCGGCTTTTCCGAAGGCAACCCGTGGCTGCCGGTAAAGGCCCCGCATCTGCACCGTTCGGTAGCGTCACAAGACGCTGACCCGGCATCGATGCTGAACCATTATCGCCGCGCGTTGGCGTTTCGCCGCGCGCATGAAGCCTTGCGCTTTGGCGACCTGACCGGGCTGGAGGCGCAGGGCGATCTGGCCTCGTTCCGCCGGATGGGGGAAGAGGAGATTTTCTGCGCCTTCAATCTGGGCGCAGAGCAAGCACATATCACGCTGCCCAAAGGGAATTGGGCCGCGATTGGCGGGGATCTTGGCGCAACGGCGGCCATGGGGGGCGAGGTAACGCTTGGCCCTTGGGGTTTCTGTCTGATGCGCAAGGAATAAGGGGGGGAGCCCGGACATGGCCGAATTGAAGCTGAAGAATGTTGAAAAAGCCTATGGCGAGGTCAAGGTTCTGGGGAACATCAACCTTGATATCAAGACCGGCGAGTTGATCGTGTTCGTGGGCCCCTCGGGTTGCGGCAAATCCACCCTTTTGCGCATGATCGCGGGGCTGGAAAAGATCACCGGGGGCGAATTCACCATCGACGGCGACCGCATGAACGAGGTGCCGCCCGCACAGCGCGGCATCGCGATGGTGTTCCAGTCTTACGCGCTCTACCCGCATATGACCGTGCGCGACAACATGAGCTTCGCGCTGAAGATCGCCAAGAAAAGCCAAGCCGAAATCGATGCGGCGGTGACAAAGGCCGCCAAGATCCTGCAACTGGAGCCGTTCCTCGACCGCCTGCCAAAGGCGCTGTCGGGCGGGCAGCGCCAGCGGGTCGCGATCGGGCGCAGCATTGTGCGCGACCCCAAAGTGTATCTGTTTGACGAGCCGCTTTCCAACCTGGATGCCGCGCTGCGGGTGGCGACCCGGCTGGAGATTGCGCAGCTGAAAGAATCGATGCCCAATTCCACCATGATCTATGTGACCCATGATCAGGTGGAGGCGATGACGCTTGCCACCCGGATCGTGGTGCTGGCGGGGGGCGGGATCAGTCAGGTCGGCACGCCGCTGGAACTGTATGAACGCCCGCAGAATGAATTCGTGGCGCAATTCATCGGCAGCCCGGCGATGAACCTGATGGCGGGCGAGGTGATCGAGACCGGCGACCATACCCGTGTGCGGCTGGATAACGGCGGCGAGGCGGTGTCGCATGTGCCGACACTTGCCGCCGACATGGGGATGAAGGTGAATATCGGGGTCCGGCCAGAGGATCTGCTGGCCACCACCGGCACCCCGATCTTCAGCGGCGAGGTGGAGATCACCGAGGCACTTGGCGAGGTCACGCTGTTGTATTTCAAGCGTGCCGGAACCGATGCGCAGGTCGTGGCCAAGCTGCCCGGCATCCACACTGACGTGCGCCGCACAACGGTGGCCCTGGGGGCCGACCCGTCAAAGGTGCATCTTTTTGCCAATGGCCTCAGCCTGCTTTACCGCTGATCCCCGATCGGCGCGCACAGAAGCGGTGGCCCCGGTGCAAACCGGGGCTTTTTCTATCCCATCATGGCAAGCCCCATCAGAAACATCAGCCCGAGGGCTGAGGCCACAAGGCTGGGCACCCAAAGCGTAAGGCGCGGGGCGGGGGCGAGTCGGGGGGTGATTTTTTGCGGTTTCATGCTCTTCTTAAATCATGATTCAGTTTTTTCTGCGTTAACGGGGGCATGAAATGGCAGTGGCACTCCCTTGATCCCCACAGTGCCCCGTCATCCGGGGCGTTCCAGCAAAGTGCGGCTTACGGTCTGGCGGCGCAGGCCACCGGCGCGCAGGTGGATGTTGCGTGCCTGACCGATGGAGGGCAGGTGCTGGGCCGCGTGCAGACGTTGCGGCGCGGGCCGTTGCGCGTGGCGCTGCGCGGCCCGGTCTGGACCGCGCCGCTGGCCGCACGGGATCGCCAGATTGCCTTGCGCCGGCTGGCCCGCCAGACGGTGGCGCTGGTGGTGCAGCCCGAAGAAAATGCCGCCGCGTTCGGGGTCATTCCGCTGATCACCGGCGCGCATGTGGCGCTGTGGGATCTGACGCCGGACCCGGCGGATCTGCGCGCGGCACTGGCGGGCAAATGGCGCAATGCGCTTGGCGCGGCGGAACGGCGCGGGCTGGCGATAGGCCCTGCGCCCGCCACCGCCCTTGCCCCGCTGACCGAGGTGGAGGCGCGCCAGCGTGCCAGCCGCAACTATCACGCCTTGCCCGCCCGGTTTACGCGGTCGCTTCCGCAAGATGCGCTGCGGCTGTGGCACTGGCGGCGCGCGGGGCGCTGCCATGCCACCATGTGTTTCGTGCGCCACGGATCCTGGGCCACCTATCACATGGGCCACGCCGATCTGGTCGCGCGCGAGGCCGGGGCGCACCGCGTGATGCTGTGGCAGGCGGCGCTTGCCTTGCGCGCCGAAGGGGTCACGGTGCTGGATCTGGGCACGCTCGACACCGAAGCGGCACCGGGGCTGGCGCGGTTCAAGCTGGGCACCGGGGCTGCGCTGCACCGGCTGGGGCCGACCAGTCTGGTGCTGCCGGGGTAGGGCGGATGCGGCAAGGCCGCGCTTGCATCGGCCGGGCGGATGCGCTTTGTCGCGGGGCAGCAAAAGGATGTGCCCGATGAGCCGTGAGCCGAACCAGCGCCGCCCCAAGATGTTTCCGCCGCCGGAGTTTCCGCCGCGCAAACTGCCGCTGTTCGCGCGCATGCCGCCGGCGGTGTTTGCCGTGGCGCTGGGGCTTTTGGGGCTGTCGCTGGCGCTCAAGCGCGCGTCGATCGTGGCGCAGGTGCCCGAGGGGCTGGCCGATCTGGCGATGGGGCTGGCGGCGGGGCTGTGGCTGTTTTGCGCGGTGGCCTATGCCATCAAGATCGCCCGCCGCCCCGGCGTCGTGATGGAGGATTTGCGGATTCTGCCCGGTCGGGCCGGATTGGCTGCAGCCACGGTGGGCAGTCTGGCCTTTGCCGCGATCCTGGGATTTTTCCAGCCCGGTCTGGCCAAGGGCATGCTGGTGGTGGGGTTGGTATTGCACACCGGCCTGGCGATCCTGGTGATCCGCAGCCTGCTGGCCGCCCCGCCCGAGGGGCGCGATGTGACTCCGGCCTGGCATCTGAGCTTTGTTGGCTTCATCGTGGGCGCCCTGGCCGCCGTGCCGCTGGGCTGGGTCTCGCTGGCAAGCGGGATCCTGTGGGGCACGCTTCCGGTGGCGGTCGCGATTTGGGGCGTCAGCCTGTGGCAGCTGACCCGGCGCATCCCACCCGCTCCGTTGCGTCCGCTGTTGGCAATCCATCTGGCCCCGGCCAGTCTGTTTGCAAGCGTTGCGGGACTGATGGGCACGACCGCGCTGGCACAAGGCATGCTGCTGGTGGCCTGCGCGATTGCCATATCCTTGCTGGTCAGCAGCCGCTGGATCGCGGTCTCCGGGTTTTCGGCGCTTTGGGGGGCGTTTACCTTTCCAACCGCAATGTTTGCCTCTGCCCTGCTGATCAACGGCTGGGCGATTGGCGGTGTGCTGGTCACCATATTGGTGCTTGGGGCAATCCCTGCGATTGCCTGGCGCGTGCTGCGCATGTGGACTGCGGGAACACTGGCCGCCAAGACCAACGCTGCCACCGCCTAATTCGGCGTCAGCACCGTGCTGCCGACCGCCGCCGCGCGGGCGAGTTCCGGGTCCAGGCTCATTGGCACATATTCCCCCCTGCGCCAGCGTTCGCCCAGATCGTCGTAATGGCGCGACAGCGGATGGCCCGATTGCCCGGTGGAGATCACGAAGACCGACGAATCCGGGTCGGCAAAATCATAGACCCCGCGATAGCCTGCACCATGCACGTTCAGATACGGGTTCGGTCCGGTGCCTTTGGTGCGGCCGCGCATCAGGGTGTGGTCGTCTCCGCTGGTCGATTGGCGGATGTTGACGAACCATTTCAGGAACGGCACTTCGCCCATCACGGGGTGTTCATGCACCGCCTCGTGCGCCTGACCCCAGCGCCAGCTTTCCGGGTTGGGGCCATAGGTGGCGGTCAGCCCGATCAGCGCCTCGTCGAGCGCGATGCGCGACAGGTCGGCGCAGGTTTCCACCACCGCCGACTGGATCACATCACACCACACCGCAGCGCCCTCGATGTTGCGGAACACCCGGTCGATGAACACCGGATCGGGGTGGGTGATGGTATCGGCCAAGGGGCCAAGCTCATCGCGGATCAGCCGGTCGTTCAATGCGCGCACCCAGGCCTGATAGATCAGCGGTTCGGGCAGATGTTCGTTCATCTCGCCGTTCCACTCGGCCAAAAGCGACAGGGCCCGCTGGCGCAGACGCTCGGGGGTGCCATCGGACGCGGCCTCGCCGGTGAACCACAATTCCGACCCGATCAGCGGCAAAATGGCGCGCGCGGTGGGGGAGACGGTATCAAGCTGCGCTTCGATAAAGCTTTCGCGGGTGTGCACCTCGCGCGTTTGCATCAAGGACAGCCAGCGGGTGATGCGCTGCGTATCGCCCCACAGGAACGACAGATGATCGGGGAAGGAGCGGTCCACGGTCTTGTTATTGGTGTTGCCAAGGATGCCGCTGGTCGGGTTGATCACGCGCGGATTGCTGTCATAGGGCATGGTGCCTTGCCAGCGGCTGGCGGCGGTGGTGCCAAGCGCGGGCATGCGGCCTTGCGTCGGATGGGCTGCATCGCGCATCGGCACATGGCCGATCACCTGCAGCGCGATGCCGGTCTGGTCCGCCAGCATCAGGTTTTGCGCCGGGGCCACGAACAGCCGCCCGGCCTCGATCGCATCGGATATGGTCTGGGCCTGCATGACCCGCAGCGCGGCGGTCATCGTGGTGTCATCCCCCGACAGCGCGGTCCAGGACAAAGCCGCCACATGGCCGGGCGGGGTGACAGAGGCCAGATCGTAATGCGATCCGGGCAGCACCGGGCCCGCTTCGGACCAGCGCAGCGTGATGGTGACCGGCGTCTCATCCTTCACCTGAATGATCGAGCGGCGGGTGGCAAAAGGTTTCATGCCTTGCGCCGTCTCGTATTCCTCGTTGTTGGCGGGGTTGAGCTTTTCCATGACCAGATCAGAATCATCAACGTAAGCCGAGGTCAGCCCCCAGCCCACCGCCGCCGACCGCCCGGCCAGAATACTGGGCACCCCCGGTATCGTTGCGCCGATCACGCCGCCCGATTGCAATTCCAGCCGCGCCAGATACCAGATGGTGGGCGCGGTGAAGCCCAGATGCGGGTCATTGGCAAGCAGCGTGCCACCGGCCGCCGATCGTTGCGGCACCGCCGCCCAGGCATTTGACGCGCCCGCAAAGTCCAGCCGCGCAAAGGGCGACAGCGGATCATTGGTCGCCATGCGCAGCGCGGCCGTAGAGGGCGCGACACCCGGCATCAGGCTGGCATAATCGGGCAGGGCGGTGATGGCCTGGCCAGGATCATCGGGCAGGATGTCGCGCAAACGGTCCTCGGGCAGCAGCATCGACAGGCGGGCGCGCAGCACCTCTGCCTCCAGATGGCCCGACAATTGCAACGCCATCAGCTTTAGGATGGCGATGGAATCGGCCGGCGCCCAGGCGGCAATCTCGTTGGAAAAGAAAAAGAACTCTGGCGCACCCCGCCCGCGCGCGCCGCTGTTGATCTGCTCGATCCAGGTGTTCACGCCGGCGGCATAGGCCTCCAGCGCGGCGCGGGTCGGCGCATCCTGCGCCTGCACCGATTGCAGCGACAGGGTGTAAAGATCATAGCGGCGCAGCAATTCGTCGATCTTCAGCGTGCGGTTGCCAAACACCTCCGACAAGCGCCCCTGCGCGGTGCGCCGAAGCATGGTCATCTGCCACAGCCGGTCTTGCGCATGGGCAAAGCCCAGCGCGAAAAACACGTCCGGATCGGTCGTGCCGAAGATATGCGGCACGTTGTCGTTGTTGCGCAGGATTTCCACCGGCGCCGAAATGCCCGCAATCCGGAAAGATTCGGTGTAGTCCGGGATCGAGCGTTCCAAAAAGTAATAGACCGCGATCAGCGCCAGGAGCCCAAGGGCCACAAGTCCGGTCAACAGACGGATCAGCCAACGGAAAACATTCAGCATTTGGGGCCAGTTCTTGACGGCAGGGGTGGGCTTGTTACCTAAGGCATGGCACACCAAAGGGCAATGAAAAGGGAGGTGAGGAATGGCAAAGGTAGCATTCTTGGGATTGGGCGTGATGGGGTTTCCGATGGCGGGCCATCTGGCGGCAAAAGGGCATGAGGTGACGGTGTACAACCGCAGCCCGGCCAAGGCCGAGACTTGGGTCGAAAAGCATGGCGGGCGCGCGGCACCCACCCCGCGCGAGGCGGCGGCGGGGCAGGAGTTCGTGATGGCCTGCGTGGGCAATGACGACGATCTGCGCGGCATATGCACCGGGGCGGACGGCGCATTTGCGGGCATGGTCCAGGGCGCGATCTTTGTCGATCATACCACCGTATCGGCGCAGGTCACGCGCGAGATGTCGGGCCTTGCGGCGGGGATGGGTCTGGCCTTTGTCGACGCGCCGGTGTCGGGCGGGCAGGCGGGGGCCGAAAACGGCGTGCTGTCGGTGATGTGTGGCGGCTCGGAGGACGCCTACGAGCGCGCTGAGCCGGTAATCGACGCTTATGCCCGGATCTGCCGCCGTCTGGGCGAGTCGGGCGCCGGTCAGATCGCCAAGATGATGAACCAGATCTGCATCGCCGGTCTGGTGCAGGGTCTGTCCGAAGCGCTGGCCTTTGGAGAAAAGGCGGGCCTGGATGGCGAAAAGGTGATCGAGGTGATCAGCCAGGGAGCCGCAGGGTCGTGGCAGATGCAAAACCGCCACAAGACCATGCTGGAGGACAAGTTCGACCACGGTTTCGCGGTGGATTGGATGCGCAAGGATCTGGGCATCTGCCTTGCCACCGCCAATGAGATTGGTGCGTCCCTGCCGGTGACGGCGCTGGTAGACCAGTTTTACAAGGATGTGCAGCGCATGGGTGGCGGGCGCAACGACACCAGCAGCCTGATCCGCCGTTTGCGCTGATCACGGCGCACGGATTTTCTGCGAAAATCCTGCCTGGCGAATGTTCTGCGAACATTCGCCGGAAGTTTCGCAGAAACTTCGTTCACTTGATCTTTCGCTGAAAGATCGCCGTGCGTCACGGAATGATGCGGTTGTACTTCACGCCCGCCAGCGTGGCACCGGCGATAAACCCTTGCTGGCCGAACACCAACGCGATCACCGGCTCCATTTCGGTGGTTTCCTTGCCCAAGGATGCACCCTGCGCCGGGGTGGCATAGCGCACGTCTGCCCCGGCAGCCCAACCCGGACTGCGGCGGAACTGGCCAAGCGCGCCTTCGGTCATGAAAAACAAGGCATGGGCATATTGCTGCGCGCCGATCTGCAAGCCAAAGGTGGCGCGGGTGGCGGAATAGTAATCCACCGTCACCCCGCGCACACGCAGTGCGCCCCGCCCGTAGCCACCGCCATAGATCAACCCGGCTTCGGTGATCAGTGGCATGATCAGCACGCCCGAGGCCCGGTTTGCCAGATCGCGGGTGCCGGGAAAGCTGTTGAACAGATATTGCTCGGTCGAGTTCACCCGCGCATCGATCTGCGCCGACCCGGTGCCGCCGACACCATTGCCACAAGCCGCCAACACGCTGCTGGCACCGGCGGCAACTAGAAAGGATCGTCTGGAAACTCCGCTGGATACGGTCATGGTCATCTGCCTTCTGCCTCACTTGGCCGCACGGGCCGCGATGGGGCTCTGACGGCCCCTGTTCTACCAGATATAGCGGCTTTTCACGTCTGTGTCATGCGCTTATGGCGCGGGATCATGCCCGTGGCGACAGTTTGCCGATGCGCCACATGGGTCAGGCCCGGCCGTCGTGGATCGCGCGCGCAACCTCGGGGGCGAAATAGGTCAGCACGCCGTCGCACCCGGCGCGCCGGAACGCCATCAGGCTTTCCAGCATCACCCGCTCGCCATCGATCCAGCCGTTCTGGGCTGCGGCCTTGATCATCGCATATTCGCCCGACACCTGATAGGCATAGGTCGGCGCGCCAAAGGTCTCCTTCACCCGGTGGCAAATGTCCAGATAGGGCATGCCCGGTTTGACCAT
>JBKBQB010000042.1:0-24379 GCA_046292785.1 Paracoccaceae bacterium | reverse complement strand
AAGGTCTTCCTCTCGGCCGTCGCCCTCGCCGCAACCGTCATGTTCTGGCTTTGAACATCAATGAGTCCGGAGCCTAGAGTAAGGGTCGACCAATCCATTTCCCTCAATCTGATCCATCAAAAGAAAAGGATAAAACATCACAGACTGACCAAGACTGCGCAAAAATTTGATGGCATCGATAACGGTAGCGTCGGCTGGCGTTCCTCCATATATGGATCGCCCATCGACGCGGGCAATCTCTTGAGCTTCCATCCGCCCAATGCCACCAGCACGCCATGGAAATTGATCAACCTCCGCGTCCTTCTGCTCCACCTTTGGTCTGATCTCACAAAGAGCGCAGCGCAGATCACTTCCAAACCAAGAAACAACAAGAGAGACCGCCCTACAATTCGGCAATTCTTGCTTTAATTGTGTCAAAGACGTCACCAGATCCGTGTCGCCGCTTGGTGTGTTCACGTTGATCGCTCGTATGTTACCAAACCTGATCTCTTTTCGGATCTTCTGTGTCGCAAGTGCATATTCGCCTGTGCCTGGGATCAGTGCTACAGCCTTTATGACATCCTGAAGATCTGCGACTTGCTCTGCCTCGGGTCCTTGGGCACGCCGCATGACCTCAAAGCTGAATTGCGGCACTCGATTGCCATAGCCCGAAAGTTCCAGCTCTTCCAAAACAACATAGGCAGTTCCCCGATAGGCCGGCGCTTGACCATGACCGAACTGAGCTTCGATGCGTGGATCGGGAAGCTGGTCTTCCGAGCCATCGTAAACACTGATGTTCAATGAACCCCGCGATATCTCATTTCCGTCGGCCCAAATGCGCCCAATTCCAAGAATTTTTCCTTCACAAAGTGCGATTGCTAGACTTACCGAATATGAGTATTGAACAGTCTTGGGCGATGGCATACCTTTTCCACCGCTTTTTCGGCTAGTCTCGCGAAAGGGTGACGCCCATATAACGTGACCGGGTACGCGCATTCGTCCCCAGAGTTTTGGTATTGGTGCACCTTCACTGGCACCCATGACGTGAAGGCGGTCCAGCCTTCCAACTTCAACGGCGTCGGACCCAAGACCAAGAATCCTTTGATCAACAGCACGTCCCACTGTCGCCCCCACTGCCCTCCCAATTACAGCACCGGATAGACCAAGAACGGTACCACCAAATCCTGCACCAATTGCTGCGCCAGCTGCCGCAAAAAGAATCGTAGCCATTCATTCAACCTTTTCAGGAAAGCTATATGTGGCCGTGATGCGACGCATCCATGGCCCCGAAAGTGAATTCTCGACAACGCCGTGTCCGGTGTAGGCGTGAATAAAGCTGAGCGTTGGATTTACGCTGCTGACAATGCCAAGATGCTTTGCGACTGCGCCGTCACGCATGCGAAACAAAATTACATCTCCAATTTCAAACTCAATGCACGGTTTTCGCCGCAAACACTGATCTGCAGCCTGCATTAGGGCTTCATCTCCGTTTGGCTCTGACCAGTCCATCGAATAGGCTGGGGGTGCCATCGGCTCAGGACCGATGACGGCCCGCCAGACGCCCCTTATCAGACCCAGGCAATCAGCGCCTGCCCCGCGCCGTGTTGCCTGGTGACAATAAGGCGTGCCGATCCAACGACGCGCCTCTTGTACAATTTCGGATCGAAAATCGAAGGCTTTTTCTGAGTCACCAATCATCTGGGGCGCCATCTGCTTACCTACGTCCACTGGTGCTTGGATTTGATCGCAACCAGTCTTCTCCGGGAATGTGCGGAAACCCACGGAAGTTTAAAAAGTTGCTGAACTTTTCGCGACAGGTTGACGCTCGCCGATCGCAACCGGCAACAAGCTTCACCTCATCCGACGCAGACGGCCAAAGTCCAAACGTCTGCCATAATTCGATGGTGCGTATGCCTTTGATGGTCCTGTCCGATTTGATCCGACCGGACTGTCCCTTTCCGATGCCCGAGGTAAGAACAGCTTGACCCTGTGCAAACCAGCCGTCTGGGTATGCGGCTTGCGCAGGCAGGTGAAGCGTTCGACCGTCGATGACTGCGCTCAGGGACAGGTCCAGCGAAAAAGCGGGCTCGGACAGATCTATCTTGCACATCCTGTCGCCAAGAATGGCACCGCAGTCGGCATGGTAAACGCGTCCGACCGGCGCGTTGAGCGGTTCCGTCAGGCCGCGCAATTCAACACGAAATGCACCATCGCTGCGCGTCAACTCGCCGAATGTGCCGCGAAACAGCACCACCCGTGCGGTCACTTCCGCCCAATTCACCAGAAAGGTTGTTACCTCGGCGCCGTCATATCGCCCCGCGACAATGTCGTCCTCGCTGACCGCCGCATCAGAAAGAGCACCCAGCACTTCGGTGTTGTCTACTGCCATTCCCTTGGTCTTTTCCAGCGCGCCCGCTGTCAATCCTGTCCTTGCTGCAAAAACGACGCCATCAAACTCCAGATCGCAGTCATGATCGGTAAAACCAAGTGTCTCACCGTCCTCGCGGCGCACCAGCCACGCGCGGCACACCGTGGTCGACCCAGTCTTGAGATGCGTTTTGAGTGCCTCGTCCATCAGATCCGGACCTCCACGACAGGTACATCCGGCACTTCGCCTGCCTGAAAGGATGCGATTGAGGTCATAATGCTGTCGGTGTCGAACCGCACCGGCACGTCAAATTCAAACCCCGCATAGACTGAAACGCCAAGATCCGGCGGAACGGCAAAGGTGATTTCACCCCGCGCCGCATCCAGCCAGAACTCCACGCCCTCCACCTTGGGGTCGCGGGCAACGGCAACCAGAACGGTTCCTGCAACAGGCTTGGTGATGCGCCGCGTGTAGGTTTCCTCACCGGAGCGATAGGTCTTTGACAGTTCGAAAACGGTTTGCACGCCGTCTCCGGTGCCGATGACCTGATCGATCGCCGTGGGCTTCAACGATGGCACGCAGGATTTGTAGTCGGCCCAGTCCTTCCAGCGAAAGCCATGCATCCGGCCCCGGCGCGCCTCGAAAAATGCGTTCAGCGCTTCGATGTCATCAAGGGTGCGCAGGCCTGCGCCGGCCTCGTAGCGCCGCCGCGAATGGGCCCAGGGCGTGTTGCGCTCCTCAAAGCCGCTGGCCAGTGTCACCACATCCGTGCGCCGCTCCGGCCCACCGACCGATCCAAAGCTCAGGTTTGCCGGAAATCTGATCTCGTGAAATGCCATTTTCCCTCTCCTCACCGATTGCGTTGTCCGCGCGACAGCGCGCGCGATGCCTGCGCCGCGATCTGGCTTTGGCTGCGTTGAAAGCCCTGCACATCAGGCGTTTGAATGTTCATCACCACTGTCACCGGCCGCCCGCCGCCCGCCGCCTGCACACCCAACCGGCCATCGGCACCCCGCGCCAGCGGCATGATCGCTTCCGGTCCGGCCTCGCCCATCAACCCGCGCCCGCCCCGCATCGGAAACATCCTCGGGCTGGCCACCACGCCGCCCTTGGCAAACGGCATGACGCGGCCCTGCGAAAAGGCGCCCCCATCCTTGAATGGCATCATGCTGCCCATGACAGAGTTCACGCCCTGGGCCACAAGCCCCCCCAAAGCCCCCTGCACAGGCCGCATCGCGGCATTGTAAACACCGCTGATCATCGATTGGGTCACCATCCGCAACGCATCCGACAGCTTCAGCCCGTCGAAGATCAGCCCGTCAAACGCCCGCCGCAACCCACCGCCAATGCTGTTTGAAAGCGTGCCCACCTCGCGCCCGGTAAACACCAGCGTGTCCTGCATTTTGGCAAGTTCGCCCTCAAACGCACTCACCAGGGCTGATGATGCCCCCAGCGTCGCCTCAAGCGCTGCCACCTGTTCCTGCAAGTCTTCGATCTGTGCCATGGTTCAAATCCTTTGATGTGTCGGGAAACGCCGCCGCCAGTTCTTCCAGCCGCGCCCGCGTCAGGGGTGGGCTTGTCGCATCTGCGCCCAGCATGATCCGCAGTTCACTCGGGGTCAGCCGCCAGAACACCGCCGGCTCCAGCCGCAGCCCGTGCAGCCCCACCCGGATCAAACCGGGCCAGTCGATCGCGCTCATGCCTCCCCCGGAAGCGCAAAGGCCCGCGCCAGCAATTCCGCCGCGATGCGGGCGGCCTCCATCGGCCCGCCCGCAATCTCGACCGCGCGCAGATCAGCCGCCGTCCCGTCCCAGCCGCCGCCGCGCAACCCGGCCACCAGCAGTGCCAGAACGTCGCGGCTGGAAAAACGCCCCTCTTCAAACCGCCGGACAAGGTCGATCAACGATCCCGCCGCCAGCGTGTCCTCCAACTCGGCCAGCGCCCCAAGGGTCAGCTTGGCCACGTGGCGGCGGCCATCCAGCACCACCGCCACCTCCCCCGCCCAAGGGTTCGCCATCACAGCGCCACAAAGCTGAGCGCGCCCGCCGAGGCCAGCGACATCTCATAGGTGGCCTCGCCATTGTGGCTGCCTGCATACTCAATGGCGGTGATCATGAACGGTCCTTCCACAACGCCGAAATCCGGGATGATCACCTGAAAATTGGGCACTTCGCCGTCAAAGAAAATCTGCCGCGCACGCTCATCCGTGTTGGCATCGCGAAACACACCCGAGCCCGAAATCGCCGCCGATTTCACGCCTGCGCCCCCCAGCAACTCGCGCCAGCCGCCTGCGCTTTCCAGACTGGTCACATCCACCGTTTCCGCGTTGAAACTGATGCGCGTGGCCCGCAGACCCGCCACCGTCTCGAACGTGCCATCGCCCGTCAGATCCACCTTCAACAGCAGATCCTTGCCGCTTTGAGTCGCCATGTTCACTCTCCCGAAATGTCATAAAATCCGTGTTTCAAAGTTCGACCCGCACCCGAAAGGTCAGGTCGATCCGCCGCACGCCACCATCCTCCAGCCGCTTGGCCACGGCCTTCAGAAACCGGATGCCGACAATCCGGCCAGTTGTCAGGCTCGGGGTCGCATCGACCAGAATATCCGATACCGCCGCCGCCAAACCCTTGGCCGTCAGAAAGCCGCCGGCATCGCTGATCACGCTAACGGTGATGCGGTGTTCCGCGCCGCCGCCGCTTTTGTCAGACTGGTCCAGAACCTCCTCCGGGCCGATCAGCACAAAGCTGCCCGCCCCCGCCTGCGGTGGCATGGCATCCACCACCATCACACCCGCCAGGGCGGGGGCCGAAGAAAGCAGACCATAAACCGCCACCTGCACCGCGGCCGCTGCACCGTAACTCATGTCGGGCACTCCTCGCGGGCAAAGCAGGTCAGGTAGTGCCCGGCGCCGTCCCGTTCGGTCACCGCCAGCACCTCGAACACCCGCCCGTTTTGGGTCAGCCGCTGGCCCGGTAATGGCCTGCGCGCAGACCCAACCGGAGCGCCGCGCAAGGTGATCCGATAAGACACCGTTGACCGGGTGATCTCGACACCACCCGCCTCGCGCCCCGTGCCGGGCGTGATCTCGGCCCAAAGCGTGCCAACCGCTTCCCAGCCCGATGAAAAGCCGCCCGCGCCATCCGGGGTTGAAACCGGGCTCTCCAGCGTCAAAAGCCTGTTCAGATGCACTGGCGTCATGCGCTGCCCCCGCCCAGAACCCGCACCGTGCGCCAGCGTTCGATCAGCGCCTGAACCGCCAGCGGCAGGGCCGGTCCGCCTTGCCCGCCCGAATGGCGCACCTCATAAAACTCGGCCGCCAGCAGCATGACAGCCTGCGCCAGATCCACCGGCACCGCCCCCCACTCCGCCCCGAATCCCGCGTCAAAGACAATCTCCACCGCGCCATTCTCGGGGATCACCGGCAAAGCCTGCCCCACCCCTTTCAACCGTGGACGCGCCATATCGGGTTCCAGCCGAAAGCGGTCGCCTGGCAGCAGACTGGCCACGCCATCGCCATCCAGCAGGGTCACTGAAACCAGCGCCGACACCGGCGCCATCGGCAGCGCCTGCGCCCCGCGATCCTCGCGCCACCGATCCAGCCGCAACAGGAACCGCCGCGCCAAAAGCGCCTTGCCCGTGCGGCCCTCGATGGTCGCAATCGCGGCCCGCAGATGAGCCACGATCAACCCATCTTGCAAGCTGTCATCGGCAAAGCCGGTGCCCAGACGCAGATGGTCCCTCAAAGCCTGCACCGGAAGCGCCCCCGGTGGCACGACGGTTTGCTCGATCAACATCATCATCACTCTCCGATTGCCCCGTTCCCACGCAAGGATCAGGCGCGCGCCCCACACCGCTCGGTCGGAGGGGGGAGCAGCTAGACGGCATGGGTGTTTGCGCGCGCCTGAAGTCTGGCCAGCCCGACGGATCGGGCTGGCCGTAGGAAATGGCCTTACGACACGCCGACCTTCAGCAGCTTGATCGCGGCGAAATCGGTGATGTCGCCGCCCACGCGCTTGTTGGCATAGAACAGCACATGCGGCTTGGCGCTGAACGGATCCCGCAGGATGCGCAGATCAGGGCGTTCCGCAATCGTGTAGCCCGAGGCGAAATCGCCAAAGGCAATCGGATAGGCATTGGCCGCCACATCCGGCATGTCCTCGCAGATCAGCACCGCATAGCCCATCAGGCGCGGCGGCTCACCGGCCTGCAAGCCATCAGACCACATGAAGCGGCCATCGGCATCCTTCATCTTGCGCACGGCCCCGGCGGTTTTCGAATTCATCACAAATGTGCCATTGGCGCGGTAATCCGCCCCCAGCGCATAGACCAGATTGACGATGCAATCGGCCGAATTGCTGGCCGCGAAATCGGCAGCCGCGCCCGTCGGCACATAGCCAAGGCTTCCCCAGGCCCAGACCGCATTGGCCACTTTGGCAGGCAGCAGGATGCCACGCGGCTTGTCCACACCGTCACCGCTGATGAACGCCGCCGCTTCCGCCCGGATGAACCGCGTGGCGATCTTGCCCGCAAGCCAGCCCTCCACATCAAAGGCGCTGTCATCCAGCAGCCGCTGGCTGGCCTTCGGCATGGCCGACAACTCGTGCAGCTTGATCGAGATGCGCTCGATGGCGGGCGTCGCTGTCTCGGCCTGCGCCGCCGCCTCGGTCGCCCAGCCAGACCCCACTTCCGTGCGGTCGATCAGCACATCGAACGAAATCGCCTCGACCTGCACCACATTGGCCACCGCCCGCAGCGACGAGGTCGACACCAGCAGCGACCGGATCGACTCCGCCGTCTGCGGATCGACCAGATATCCGCCCTCACCCGCCACCGCGGTGCTCATGGCCTTGCCTTCCAGCACCAGCCCGCGCAGGCCATCATCATCACCCGAGCGCAGATAGGCGTCGAACGCCTTCTGGTGCGGCGCGTCCAGATCGGCCGCGGCAGACAGGGCCGGACGGCCATAGGTCATCGTCTTTTGGTTCATCATGGTCAGTCGCTCTTCCTGATGTTGCAGCGATTGTTTCACTTCGGTCTGAAACACTTTGAGTTCATTCACAAATCCGGCCATGGCGGTTTTAACCTCCGCCCCCGGGTCCTGGGCCGTGGGCAAATCTCCCCCGGCCCGAGCCTTTCTCTCGGTCATCGTCACTCCTGATGTTTGAACGAAAGCCGGGGCGTTACCGCTCGGCCAGTTGTCGGCGCGCGTCGTCAAAGACCTGCACCATTTGCCGCCAGTGCCAGCCGTCATCCGACTTTGCCTGCACCCGCGCCTCGGAAAGCATCGGGAAAGTCACCAAGGACACCTCCCAAAGCTCCAGCTCCGACAAAAGCCGCTGGCCCTTGCCGTTGCGTTCCGCCTTCACCGTGCGGTAGCCGATCGACAATCCGTCAATCGCCCCCGCCGCCAGCAACGCCGCCGCCTCGCGGCCGCGCGCCACTTCGGTCAGGATGCGGCCCTTGACCCACAGGCCCGTCGCATCCTCGCGCACCTCGTCCCACACGCCGATGGGTTGCGCCGGATCATGCTGCCACAGCATCTTGACCTTGGCCGCCTTTGCCGCCAGCCGCGCCAGACTGGCACCATATGCCCCGGCGACAACCACATCGCCGCCCTGATCCTTCACGCCGAACAGGCTGGCATAGCCTTCGACCACCCGGCCATCGGTCACCGTCAAGCCTTGCTCCGGTCGCAGATATTTCCGCTCCGGTGCGCCGTAATCCGTCATCGTGTCACCTCATCGCCGCCTGAAGAATGGCCTCGGCCCCCTGCGCCAGCAGAAAGGCCGCAACCCCGTAAACCCCCAGCCAGATGCGTTTTTCCAGCCGTTCCAGAACGGCATCGATTTGCCCCAGCCTGTAATCCAGCGCCGCCCAACGCTCCTGGGCCACCCGCTCGTTCGCCTCGATGCGGGCCGCTGCCGCATCGAAACTGTCGAACAGAAACCGCGACCCCCCAGACGGACCCCGCAGGCTCATGCGTCATCAGACAGGGCGGGCAACCCAAGCAACCGGCGCTTTTCGGCCACGGTCAGGAATTCGGCCGCGCCCACCCGCGCCCATTGCTGATCGCGCTCTGCCGCCAGCGCCGGGATCTGGTCCAGATCCACCCGCAGCTCCACCACCTCGCCGGTAAACCCGGCCAGCCAATGGCTCACATCCGCCAGCACCTTCGCCGCCAAAGGCAGCACGGTCAGCCGGTAAAACGCCCGGTTGGCCTCTTGGTAATTGGCGTAAGTAGCGTCCCCCGGAATCCCCAGCAGCATCGGCGGGATGCCAAAGGCGATGGCGATCTCGCGCGCCGCCGCTTCCTTGGTTTTCTGGAACTCCATGTCGCTGGGCGAAAATCCCATCGGCTTCCAGTCGAGGCCCCCTTCCAGCAGCATCGGCCGCCCGGCATTGCGCGCGCCCTGATGGTTGGCCTCGATCTCGCCCACCAGCCGGTCATACTGGTCGGCAGACAACGATCCCTGCCCGTCCACCCCCTTGTAGACAATCGCCCCCGAAGGCCGTGCAGCATTGTCCAGCAGCGCCTTCGACCAGGCACTCGCCGCATTGTGCACGTCCACCGCCACACCCGCCGCCTGCATCGGCGACAGCCCGTAATGGTCATCCTGCGGATGGAACGCCCTCATGTGGCAGATCGGCTTGATGGCCCCACGCATGTCAAACCGATGCGTGCGCCCGCCCACCGTGTAATCATAAGCCACCGGCCAGCCATCCGCCCCCGGCACCAGCGCCATCCGGTCGGACCGCAGCACATGCAATTCCCCCGGCAAAGCGCCCGCCCCCGGCACCGCCTCCAGATAGGCGTTGCCGCTCAGCAGGAAATGGCCATACGCCGCCTCCAGAAACTCCGCCCGCCCCTGCGCGCCGTTGGGGCGATTGATCACCCCCAGCACCGGGTGGCTGTCAAACCGCCGCTCGGCATCCTGACAGACCAGGGGCAGCGCCGCCGCCGCCTCGGCCACCAGTTTCACCGCACGAAACCCCACCGGATTGGCCAGAAACCCGGTCCGGGTCAGGCTGGCCGCATCGCGCGGGCTCCATTTCACCCGCCCCGACGATCCCCAGGCCGCGACCCGCCCGGTCGCACTGGCCTTTGTCTCCAAGGCAGCAGAGGGCACCGGCAAGGCCGCACCCCGCCGCAGAAAATTGAACACCATGTTGTTCCGATCTCCGTTGTTCAGCAAAAAGCCCGACTGCTACAGCACCCGCATCCGCGGATCGCCGCCATAGGCCTTGGCCGGTTCAATCATCGCCTCAAGCAGCGCCCAGACCAGCGCATCCACCCGGTCCGGGCTGCCCTCCCCCTTGAACCCGCTGCGGGTCATCAGGCACATCTGATCCTCCAGCCTGCGCAAGCCCGCACCATGCACCACCCGGCCCTGTTCATACAAAGCCGCCACCGGCTCCGCGCGCACCGTCTTGCCCTTCGATGCCGACACGCCGCGAAAGGCCACCAAGGCACCCTGCTGGCGGATCATCGCCTCCACCATGTCACCACCCTGATTGACCTCGGCCACCATCCGGTCGGCCCCGTGGCGCTCATAGGCGGCCACCGCCGCCCGCGCCCAGTCGGTGGGGGTGCCGCTGATGCTGGCATCTTCCAGCACCACCGCCCGCCAGTCGCGCGGGTTCCCTTCGGTCATCACCCCCACCACCACGATTCCACATTCATCCGATGTCGTCTTGGCCGTGACCGGCGGATCGACCGCCACCACGATCCGGCTCAGTCGGTCCGGCGATGGCCCCCGCGCCGCTTCCAGCATGGCGCTGGTCCACAACGCACCCTCGACATCCTCGATCAGCTCCCCCTCCAGCTCCTGCCGCCCCAGCCGCTGCCCGCCGTAACGGGTTTGCACCTCCTCCAGGAACGACTTGGCAAGGTAAGCCCGGTTCGCATCGGTCGGCGCGTGGGTCATCACCGTGGACGGGTTCTTCAAAATCGCCTTGAGCACCGGAATGCTCTGCGGCGTCGTCGTCACCACCTGCTGCGGATTGGCCCCCAGCCGCAGCGCAAACTGCAACTGATCCCAGGTCTCCTGCGCGCGCTTCCACTTGGCCAGCTCATCCACCCAGGCCGCATCGAACTGCGGCCCCCGCAAGCTGTCGGGGTCATGCGCCGAAAAGCACTGCGCCGTGGCCCCGTTGGGCCAGGTCAGCATCCGCCGCGTGCCGTTCCATTCGGGCCTGCGGTCGGGCGGCGAGCAGGCCAGGATGCCGCTTTCGCCAAACACCATCACCTCGCGCGCCTGATCCAGCGTTTCGGCCACCAGCGCCACGCGGGACGCCCGGCCAGGGTCCGCGGGCCGCGCGCCTTCCACCTGCGCCCGCACCCACTCGGCCCCGGCTCGCGTCTTGCCGGCCCCGCGCCCCCCCATGATGACCCAGCTTTTCCAAGCCCCATCGGGCGGCAGTTGGTGCGGCAATGCCCAGAACTCGAACATCCACGGCAGCGCCAGCAGCGCCTCGTTCGACAATCCGTTCAGAAAGCTGTCAATCACCTCCGGCGTCGCGGAGGAGAGCCAGACGCCGCCAGATCTCATCGCGTGCAGCGGCAAAGTCGAGCGCGCCGGTTCCGACAGCCCCGGCAAGGTTTTTGCGGAGTTTGTCAACTTTGTTCCTCTCATCCATATACAGCCGGATAAAGCTCGTCAGATTGTCCGTGACCTTCTTTGCCTCGGCCAACTGGTCGAACTTCCCGGTCTCAACCTCATCAATCACATGCTGAAGCCTGATGACGGCCCGCTCCAATTGCCTTTCAGCAACCCGCAACAGGTCATCCGGCGCTTCGGTCTGGTCCGCCTCTGTAGCCGTGAAGTTGATTGTCATGCTGTGCTGCCACCCGCCTCGCTATCCCTCCGGACGAGCAGAAATGAAAAAGAGCGGTCAGGGGTGTTACCCCGCCGCTCTCGACACTTCTTCTAGCATGTCACAAGTGATACATCGGACCGCGCGGCAAGTCAAGCCGAAAAATAAGCAATACCAAGGGGTTACAGCGCGATCCGTTTACCAGTTATTAACCGGCGCGCCGCCCAAAGCCTATTCGCCCTGCACCCCGGTCTGGCCGTCCTGCCCCCGCGTGCGCTCAATCTCGCGCCAGCGCGCCACATTGGCGTTGTGTTCTTCCAACGTCACCGCAAAGGCATGGCCCCCGGTGCCATCAGCGACAAAAAACACATATTCCGTTTTGTCCGGGTTCAGCGCAGCCTCTATGCTCAGCCGTCCGGGGTTGGCGATCGGCGTCGGCGGCAGCCCGTCGATGACATAGGTGTTATAGGGCGTCTCGCGCCGCAATTCGCTTTGGCGAATCCCACGGCCCAACACACCTTGCCCTTGCGTCACGCCATAGATCACAGTGGGATCGGTCTGCAACCGCATGCCGCGCTCCAGCCGGTTCACGAACACACTGGCAACCTGCGGCCGCTCATCCGCGACCCCGGTTTCCTTTTCCACGATGGATGCCATGATCAGCGCCTCCTCGGGCGAGGCATAGGGCAGCCCATCCGCCCGGCTTGCCCAAAGCGCCGCCAGTATCTGCTCTTGCGCAGTGGTCATGCGCGCCAGTAGCGCGGCTCGGTCAGACCCCTTGTCCACCTCATAGCTGTCGGGGGCAAGACTGCCCTCGGGTGGCAGCGCCGCCACTTCGCCGGTCAGGAAATCGGCGCGTTTCAGAGCCTCCACCACCTGCCAACTGGTGACGCCCTCGGCCAATGTCACCCGGAACCGCAGATCGGGCTCCTCGACCACATTCACATATTCCTGCGGTTTGGCTTCAGCTGCGGGATCAAACTTAACCACCTCGACATAGCGGTTGGTCGTGGCATCCAGTTGGCGCAAGATCACATCAGCGCTGTTCACCCCGATCCGGAAATTCACCTCACGCCCACAGGTCGATTGACCGCCTGCCGTCAAGGACGCCAGCACATCCACCATCGACGCGCCGGGTGGCAACAAATAGCTCCCGAATTTCAAAAGCTGTGCCTTGTCGGAATAATCCGCCCCGATCCGGAAAATCCGGGCATCCGTAACCGCGCCCTGCGCCTCCAGCGCCCGGCTGACCTGCGCCAGCGAGGCACCCCGCTCCACGCGGAAGCAGATCGCATCGGCCAGCGGTCCCGGCCCGGTATAGGCCTCACGCCCCCAGGCCAGGATCCCGGCCGCGACCACCAGCAACACGATGAACAGCGTCAGCGCGTTTGAAGCGATGGACCGCCACATCCTCAGCGCACCTTGCCGATGACAAGGCTGGCATTGGTGCCGCCAAAGCCGAACGAGTTCGAAAGCGCCACATCAATCTTGCGATGCCGCGCCACATTCGGCGCCAGATCCAGCTTGGGCTTCACTGCCGGGTTGTCCAGATTGATCGTCGGCGGCGCCACCTGATCTCGGATAGCAAGGATGCAGAAAATCGCCTCCACCGCCCCCGCAGCGCCCAAAAGATGGCCAATCGATGATTTGGTCGACGACATCGTGGCCCCCGCCGCCGCATCGCCCATCAATCGCTCTACTGCGCCCAACTCGATCGTGTCGGCCATGGTGCTGGTGCCATGCGCGTTGATGTAGTCGATATCCGCAGGCGCCAACCCGGCGCGCTTCAGCGCCGCCGCCATGCTGCGATAGCCGCCATCTCCATCCTCGGCGGGCGCTGTGATGTGATAGGCATCGCCCGACATGCCATAGCCTAGAATCTCGGCATAGATGGTCGCACCGCGCGCCAATGCGTGTTCGTACTCCTCCAGAACCACACAGCCCGCACCCTCGCCCATGACAAATCCGTCGCGGTCGGCATCATAAGGGCGGCTGGCCTTGGTCGGATCATCCGCGCGCTTGGTGGACAGCGCCTTGCAGGCGTTGAAGCCCGCGATCCCGATTTCCGAAATCGGGCTCTCCGCCCCACCCGCCACCATCACATCGGCATCACCCAACATGATCAGCCGCGCCGCATCGCCAATCGCATGTGCGCCGGTGGAACAGGCCGTCACCACCGCGTGGTTCGGCCCCTTGAACCCGAAGCGGATGGAAACCTGCCCCGACACCAGATTGATCAGCGCGCCGGGAATGAAGAACGGAGAAACCCGTTTCGGCCCCTTTTCCTTGATCAGCACCGCCGTTTCGGCAATCGAAGACAAGCCGCCGATCCCGGACCCGATCATCACGCCCGTCCGCTCGCGCTGCTCGGCCGTTTCCGGCACCCAACCGGATGAGCGCACCGCCTGCACCGCCGCCGCCATCCCGTAAAGAATGAAATCATCCACCTTGCGCCGGTCCTTCGGCTCCATCCAGTCATCGGCGTTGAAGGTGCCATCCGTGCCATCGCCCAGCGGGATCTCGCAGGCGTATTGCGTCACCACGTTCGACGCATCAAATCGTGTGATCGGGCCCGCGCCGGATTGTCCTGCAATCAACCGGACCCAGGTTTCCTCGACCCCACAGGCCAAAGGTGTCACCATCCCCAGACCTGTCACAACGACACGACGCATACGATGTCTCCCAAGCTCGATACGGCTTTGCCGCCTGATACACGCGGGGCATGGCCAGTGCAACTGCCGGGGCGGTGACGGGTGGGCAACCGGCAGAAAGTGGGGGGGCCAGCCCCCCCAACCCCCCGGGATATTTTTGAACAGATGAAGATCAGACCGGCAGCACCGAACCGTTTTGCCGTGCACTTTCCTCGGCCCGGTCCAGCAGACGCTGCAAGGCGGCGCCGCGCGCAAAATCGGGGATGGATGGCGCCTGACCCCGGATCGCCGCGATGAACCGTTCATAGATGGACGGTGTCGCCGGGCAGTCCACCTCGGCCCAGGTTGCGGTCAGCCTGTCGGTTCCGGTGCAGGCCCGCAAGCGGCTGACAGTGTTCTCGAAGCTCACCTCCAGCCCGCCCAGATCGCCATAAAGCCGCAAGCGCAGGTCGTTCAGATGGCCGGTGGCAAAGCGCGTGGCATGGACCACGCCCAGGGCGCCCCGCTCCAATCGGATCTGCATGGTGGCAGAGTCATTGGCATCCAGCGTGTAGTCCCCGATCCGGCCACCCGGCGCCTTGTCAAAGGTCGCCAGCCGGGCCGAGACATCCACGGCCTGCTCACCGGCGATAAAGGTGGCGAAATCGAGGATGTGGATGCCCACATCGCCCAGCACCCCCTTTGACCCATGCGCCGAGGACAATCGCCACAGCCATTGCGGTTCGGTCGACCACTCGCCCCAGGCGGGCTGTGTCAGCCAGCTTTGCAGATAGGATGCCTCGAAATGCCGGATCTTTCCGATCATGCCTTCGGCCACCATAACCGCCGCCGTTTGTAAGGCCGCGCCGTTGCGATAGCTCAGGTTGACCATATTCACCACACCTGCCGCCGCCGCCGCCTCTGCCATCGCTTGGGCATCCGCCGCATTGGTTGCCAGCGGCTTTTCGCACAGCACATGCTTGCCCGCCGCCAGCATGGGCATCGTGGTGGCGAAATGCGCACCATCCGGTGTTACATTGGTCACCGCATCAAACCGCCCCCAATCAAGGGCATCAGAAACCGAGGCAAAGCCCTTGGCAATATTATGCTTTTCGCAAAAAGCCGCCAGTTGCTCAGGTCGTGTATCCACGCCCGCCACCAGTTCCACCCCGTCAATCGCGGCAAACCCGTCGGCATGATTGTGCGCCATGCCGCCGGTGCCCAGAATCAAAAGCCGAACGGTCACCGGAATCCCTCCTCACCATCATGGTGCAGCCGGGGCCCGCGCTCCTCGATCGGCTCGGGCGCCGCATCCACCGGCACATTGGGGGCCGCCGACGCATCGGCCAGCCGCGCCGCCGGGTTATGCGCCCATTTCACCGCGTTCAGGATCACCCGCTGCACATGGGCATTGTGATAGGTCGGATAGGTCTCATGCCCCGGCCGGAAATAAAACACCGACCCCGCCCCGCGCTTGTAGGTCAGACCAGAGCGGAACACCTCGCCGCCCTGAAACCACGAGATGAACACCGTCTCCAGCGGCTCGGGCACGCCAAAGGGTTCGCCATACATTTCCTCATTCTCAAGCTCGAACTGGTCGGGCAGCCCGGCGGCGATCGGATGGTTGCGGCTGGTCAGCCAGATCCGCTCGCGCTCGCCCGCCTCGCGCCAAGTCAGGTTGCACGGTGCCCCCATCAGCCGCTTGAACGGCTTGGCAAAATGCGCCGAGTGCAGGAAAATCGCGCCCATGCCGGACCATACCGCATTGCAGACCCGCTCGACCACCTCATCGCTGACATCCCCGTGTGCCGCGTGACCCCACCAGATCAACACATCGGTTTGCGCCAGTTTTTCCGTCGTCAGACCATGTTCGGGGTCCTGCAATGTGACGGTCGAGGCCGCAACCCCCGGATCACCGTTCAGCGCATCGGCAATCGCCGTATGCATGCCCTTGGGGTAGATCCCCGCCACCACCTTGTTTTCCCGCTCATGAACATTCTCGCCCCAGACCGTCACCCGGATCGCCATGCCGAATCCCTCCCTTGTTAGCGCTGACACCGGCTGAATAGCACGATCCAAAGCGCTTTGGCAGAGGGGTTTACAGGCGGGCAGCAAAGCCATGCCACCCGTAATCCGGCAAGGTCACCCCAGCAGATTGGGCACAATCGTCACGATCCACGGCGCGAAATACAACAGCAGCAGCGCGCCGATCTGGATGATCACAAACGGGATCACCCCGGTGTAGATGTGCCGTGTCGTCACCTCCTTCGGCGCAACCCCGCGCAGATAGAACAGCGCAAAACCAAAGGGCGGCGTCAGGAAACTGGTCTGCAGGTTCACCGTGATCATGATCGTCACCCAACTCGGGTCAAAGGTGCCGCCATAGATCACCGGCCCGACAATCGGCACCACGATGTAGATGATCTCCAGAAAATCCAGCACGAAGCCCAGGATGAACAGCACCAGCATCACGATCAGAAACGCCGTCAGCTCATTGTCGAAACTTCGCAGGAAGCTCTGGATGTAGTGCTCGCCGCCAAAGCTGATCAGCACAAGGTTCAGGATCTGGCTGCCGATCAGGATGGCGAACACCATGCTGGTGATCTTTGCCGTCTCGCGCACCACCGAGGTCAGCACCGCCCCGCGCCACAACACCCAGCAGGCATACAATATGCCGAACATGGTGAAACTGTAGGCCGCCATCGCCACCCAGAAGGCGATGACCTGTTCTGTCGTGGTGGTGCCCAACCCCAGCCGCAAATCGAAGTTCACACCGACCAGCAGCATGATCACCAGCGTGAACGACGCCCCCGTGATGATCCGCGGGTTGCGCTCGCTGTCCTTCAGCCGACGATAGGCCGCCAACAGCAGCGCCCCCCCGGCCCCCAGCGCCGCCGCAGGCGTCGGATTGGTGATGCCGCCAAGGATGGAGCCCAGAACCGCCACCACCAGCACCAGCGGCGGGAACACCACGCGGATGATGTCGTTCTGCGTCAAAAGCGGTATCGCCGCCCAGCAGCCATAGATCACCAGCCCGTAGGGCACGGCCAGCCACAACAGGCTGACCCCCGGCGACATCAGCGGCCCGATGAACAGCGCATCCACCGCCAGCCCCAGCGCCACGCCGGCAAGCCCGATCCACACCGGCCGGTGATCCGCCATCGGGGCCAGCCCCCGCGCCGTGGTCAGCATCAGCGCCGCCAGCAGCAGCAGCAGCGCAACCCCGGTGCCGACCGGCGCCCGGCTCGCCTCGCGCGCCACACGTGCCGCTTCACGCTCCTCCGGCGTCAGCGCGCGCGATTGCGCGGCGCCTCCGGCCTGCGCTATCGTCGCCTGCTCGGCCACCGCGGCATCCCACCGCTCCTGCCCGTGCAGGGCGATCATGCTGGCCTGACATTGCGGCGATACATTCGTCCGCAGCGTGGCGCTCTGACCGCCCGCGCTGAAACTGTCCACGGTCATATCCTGCGACCCGATCAGATTGATCTGGCTCAGCATCAAAAACCCGCCGATCAGCGCCACCGGCACGATCAGGAACCAGGTCGTCGCCTCTTGCCGCGTGATGATCTGGCCATTGCCTTCAGTCAACTGGATCGCCGGCGCTTTTGACGGGTTCGCCAGCGCGAAGCCAAAGGCATAGGCGGCATAGAGGAACGCCAGCATCAGCCCCGGCAGGATCGCCGCCTGAAACAGCGTGCCGACCGACACCACCGCCGCCCGTCCCAGATAGGTCAGCGCATCCGAACAGCCCGCCACCTGTGCCCGCACCTCCTGCCCCGAGGCATAAAGATCCCCCGCCATCGTTCCCAGCAGCACGATCACGATCGAGGGCGGAATGATCTGGCCCAGGGTGCCACTGGCCGCAATCACGCCTGTCGCAAGTTGCGGGCTGTAGCCCGCGCGCAGCATGGTCGGCAGGCTCAGAAGCCCCATCGTCACCACGGTCGCGCCGACAATGCCGGTCGAGGCCGCAAGAAACGCCCCCACCACCACAACCGATACGGCAAGCCCACCCGGCAACGGGCCGAACACCCGCGCCATCGTGGTCAGCAGGTCGTTGGCGATCTTGGACCGTTCCAGCACAATGCCCATCATCACGAACATCAGGACCGCCAGCAGCGTCTCGATCGACGCGCCCGCAATCACCCGCTCGTTCATGCGGTTCACGATGAACGACAGATTGCGGTCCATCGCCACCTCCCAGCCACCGGGGAACAGGGACACATCCACGCGCGGCAGATCCGGATAGCGGAAGGTGCTGATATCGATCCCCGCCACGCCCTGCGCCACCAGCGCACGATAGGCCTCCGACCCGGTGTCAATCGCCTGATGGATCAGCACCCCCGACGAATCCAGCGCCGCGATGATACCGAAACCGATGATCCCCGCCCCGCCGATGGCAAAGGCCACCGGAAACCCGGAAATGATCCCGCCAAACAGGCACAGGAACACGATGATCAGACCAACCTCAACGCCGTCCAGTCCAAAAACCATACTCTTGTCCGCCCCTTATCGCGTTTGCAGGTCTTGGGTGCTGCCACCCGGCACATCGCGGTCCAGATAACGGCCCTCCGCCTCCGGTCCCTCAAAGAACTCCAGATACGACCGCCACAGAAACGCCCAGGCATGAATGAACACCAGCGCGCAAAAGCCGATGATCAGCAGCTTGAACAGGAAATAGGCGTCAAAGCCGTTGGGCGAAAAGGCAATCGTCTCCACATTCCACTTGAAGATCCGCGCCTTGGCCAGCAGCGATTCCAGCTTGTCGCTGGCCGATACCTTTGGCGTGACCAACGACCGCCACATGAAATACCACGAATACAGCCAGGTCAGCACGGCCGCAGGCATCATGAACAAGACGCAGCCCAACATGTCGATCACCCGCTTGGTGCGGAAGCGCACATTGGCATAGATAAGATCCACTCGCACATGGCCGCCCTGCACAAAGGTATAGGTGATGCACAGACAGACGATCATCGCGTTGTACAGCTTCAGCTCCTCCGACCACCACGACAGATCGCGCACAAAGGACGGACCCGGCAGCAGCGGATAGCCAAAGGGTGCAAAGGGCCCGAATTCCAGCGTCGCCACCCGGAAAATGCGTTGCAAAAAGATGATCACGATCTGCTGCAACACCATGATCAGCCCGAACCAGGCCACGAACCGCCCGATCCCGTTGGCAAATCCTTCAAGGCCCCGGACCATTCCCCACATCACCCTGCGCCGCGCAATCCCGATCCCGGTCAGCACCAGAAACGCGGTGAACACCACAAAGAAGAACTCGACCGAGGCGCCGTAATAAATGAACCGCGCCAGCGCCTCCCGGTCCGCCCAGTTCAGCCATAACCCCGGATTGGCAATCGCCACCCCAAAGTTGACAAAAGCCATGCCGATATTGCCGATCACCCACCAAATGCCGTCCAGCATGTTGCCCCCGTTCCGTTCCCACAGCACCGGCCAAGACGCCGGGACCAACCGCCCCCTTCATCTGTTCATAAATATCCCACGGGGGTCCGGGGGGAGGATCCCCCCGGCGTCAGCCACAAAGTGCACCACCGGCAGGACATGCCTGCCGGCACCGCCCCTTACCCCAGCACGCGGTCGCGCTGCGCCGTATAGGTGCCGTCCGAAATCTTCAACCAGGACGACGAGGCTTTCATCGATGCCATCGCAGAGTCGTAGACCTTCTTGTAGATCTCGTCGCCAAGGTTCTCGTCATGCACCGCCTGACTGGCCGCGCCAAAGGCGTCCCACACCGAATCCGGGAACTCCATCGTGCGCACGCCCGCCGCCTGCAACCGCGCCAAAGCCGCACCATTCTGGGTCAGGAACTGTGCCAGGTTCCACTGGTGCCCATCGCCCGAGACGATCTCGATGATCTTTTGCTGCACCGGCGTCAGGCTCTCGAACACATCGCGGTTGGTGGCCAGCGACAAGCCCGCACCCGGCTCGTGAAAGCCTGCGGGGTAATAGATCTTGGTGATTTCCTGCAGCCCCAGCTTCTCATCGGCCCAGGGCCCGATCCATTCGGTTGCGTCGATCGCACCTGATGACAGCGCCTGATAGACTTCTGATCCCGGAATGTTCTGAACGCTCGCGCCCATCTTGCCAAGCGCCAGACCGCCCAGACCCGGCATGCGGAACTTCAGGCCCTGAAAGTCCTCGGGCCCGGTCACTTCTTTGCGGAACCAGCCACCGCCCTGTGCGCCGGTATTGCCGGCAAGGAAGGATTTGATGCCAAAGATCTGACCCAGCTCATCATGCAGTTCCATGCCGCCATTGTGGTAATACCAGTTCGCCAGCTCCTGCGCGGTCATCCCGAACGGCACAGCGGTAAAGAAGGCATAGGCCGGGTGCTGACCCACAAAGTAATAGTCTGCCCCGTGATACATGTCGGCCTGACCCGACGTGACGGCGTCGAACACCTCAAACGCGCCCACCAGCTCTCCCGCCGCCTTCAGATCCACCGTCAGTTGGCCATCGGTCAGCGCGGTGATCATGTCGGCGCAGCGCTGGGCGCTGTCGTGAACCCCTGCCAACCCGCGTCCCCAGGTCGTCACAAGCGTCAACGTGCGGTTGCCTTGCGCATACATGGGTGCGGCCAGCGCGGTTGCGGCAGCTGCGGTTGCGCCCCCAAGCGCAGCCTTCGTCATAAAGGAACGACGGTCCATCGGCACTCTCCTCCCGTTTTATGATTGATCCGGGGACAGCCTCCACCATCCCGGCACAGTGACGTTATCGTGATGATTGCGCTCCGGAAATACCGACAACTACGTATATGCCCCTGCGTCATCCGAAAATTCTGCTGTCCCCCCCTTTCAGCAAGCGATTGACCCCCATGCAATCCAACCCCACTCTGCGCCACAGGCAATCTTGAGGCGATATGGAAAGACCGGCCCGCAGAACCAGGCTCAGCTACGGGCAAAAGGTCTTTGCTCTGGCCACCCTGCCGCTTGTGCTGGCCATGGCAATCCTGTCGGTGCTTGTCACGCGTGAAGCGCGGCAGATGTCGGAACGCGAAATCGCGGTGCTGGAGGATCAGCTGATCGCCACCAAACGTGACGAGCTGAAAAACTATCTGTCCATCGCCCGCACCGCTTTCGGTCCGATCTATGGCAACGCCCTGCCCGATGACGAACGCGCCAAGACCCGCGTGGCCCAGATCCTTGCCGCCATGACCTATGGCACGGACGGGTTTTTCTTTGTCTATGACTATGACGGGCGCAACATCGTCAGCCCGCGACAGACCTGGCTGATCGAAAAGAACTGGGCCGGCCTGACCGACCCCGATGGCACGCCGGTGGTGGACCGGCTGATCGAGTTGGCCCGGCAAGGGGCGGGGTTTCACAGCTATGTCTGGCCCAAACCCTCCACCGGGCGCGACGGGCGGATGATCACCTATGTGATCGGGTTGCAGGACTGGCGTTGGGCGGTCGGAACCGGCGTTTTCATCGACGATGTGCTGACCTCGGTCGCCACCGCCCGCGCCGAAACCGAAACCCGCGTCACCCGCACCTTTGTCTATATCGGGGCGATCACCGCCGCCGCCGTGCTGGCGGTGTTCTTCTCCGGCCTTATGCTCAACCTGCGCGAACGCCGTCTGGCCGATCAGAAACTCAAGGCCCTGACCCAACGCATCTTTGATACGCAAGAGGAAGAACGCGGCCGCGTCGCCCGCGAGCTGCATGACAGCATCAGCCAGATCCTTGTCGGTGTGCGCTACACGCTGGAACTGGCCCGCCGCCGTCTGTCCACCCAGGATGACCGCGCGGGCGAGAGCCTGAACAAGGGCATCGACACCCTGAACGGCGCGATCCAGGAGGTGCGCCGCATCAGCCGCGATCTGCGCCCCGGCGTGCTGGATGACCTTGGCCTTGGCCCTGCCCTGCAATCTTTGGCCGAGGAATTCGGCCGCCGCACCGGCATCACCGTCGATTACGTCACCAACCCGTTCCGCAACCGGCTGGACCCCGAGGCAAAGATCGCGCTTTACCGCATCGCACAAGAGGCGCTGACCAATATCGAACGCCATTCCGGCGCGACCCGCGTCAAGATGCTGGTGCGTGGCACCAAATCCGGCGCGGTGGTCCGGATCGAGGACAACGGCCACGGCATGCCCGCCACCCGGCGTGACGGGCTTGGCCTGCGCAACATGGCCGAACGGATGGAACGGCTTGACGGCACCCTGCGCATCCTGTCATCCCGGACAGGCACGGTGATCGAAGCGCAGGTGCCGCTCTCCCATATGCTGCCCCCCACCGGAACCGCCGAGGCCCAAGGATGATCGAGCTTTCCCCTGACGCAACCCTGCCCCGGACCCGTGTTCTGATCGTCGATGATCACCCGATGGTGGCCGCAGGCATCCGCGCCATTCTGGAAACCTATGACGACATCCACGTCGTCGGCACCCTGTGCAACGGGCGCGACGCCATCGACCGGGTAGGCGAGCTTGACCCCGATGTGATCCTGCTCGACCTCAACATGCCACAGGTCAGCGGTCTGGCCGCGACCGAGATCATTCTGGAAAACCGCCCCGACACCCGCATCCTGATCCTGTCGATGCATGACAGCCCCGAATACATCTCCACCGCGCTCAGCCACGGCGCCATGGGCTATCTGCTAAAGGATGTGCCGACAGACGAGGTGAAGCTGGCGATTGATACCGTGATGATGGGGCGCCGCTATTTGTGCACTGGGGCCAGCGACAGCCTCAAGCCCCTTGCCGATGACGCACGCGAGCCATTGACCAGCCGCGAACAGACCATTCTGCTGGAACTGGCACAGGGCCGGTCCAACAAACAGGTGGCGCTGTCTCTCGACATCTCGGTGCGCACCGTGGAAACCCATCGCAAGAACATCAAACGCAAACTCGGAATCAGTTCCACCGCGGGGCTGACCCGTTATGCCATGGAACATGGCGTGTTGCAGGGCACCGGACAGGGCCGCTGACAGCATTGCCCGCGAAATCGGGCAAACCCGGCACGGCACGCGGCCATGTTCGGAGTATTTCTGCCTTTCCGGCAACATGGGCATTTTTAACATGTTTCCCAAAAGGAACTTTCCCCGCGCCCCTTGCATTTTCCAAGGGCGCACCGAAGTCAGAGCCTGACTTAACCAAAGGCCAACAGCCACCAACGGGGACAAAATCTTGACCTATATCCTGTTCTGCATCGGGCTCGTCGCCCTGTTTCTGGGCGGCGAATATCTGGTGCGCGGCGCATCCAATATTGCCCGCCACTTCAACCTTTCGCCCATGGTGATCGGTCTGACCATCGTGGGCTTCGGCACCTCAGCCCCTGAACTGCTGGTGTCGGTCCAGGCCGCGCTTGCGGGTCAACCCGCCATCGCCATCGGCAATGTGCTGGGTTCCAACATCGCCAACATCCTCTTGATCCTTGGCACCTCTGCCGTGATTGCGGCTTTGATGATCCCCCTGAAAAAGGTCTGGCGGGATCTTGGCATCATGATCATCGCGACCGCGGCGCTGTGGGTCATGCTGTTGGATGGCGTGATCTCGCGGGTGGATGGGGTGATCCTGCTGGTCGGTCTGGCGATCTTCATGGTGCTGGCCTTCACCATGGGCAAGGAAGAGCCCGATCTTGATGCCGCCCCCCCTGCGAAAATGCCGATATCGATCCTTCAGACACTTGGTGGTCTGGTGGTGCTGGTGATCGGCGCGCGGCTTTTGGTGGATAGCGCCACGATCATCGCCCAATCATTCGGTGTGTCCGAGGCGGTGATCGCGCTGACGGTCGTGGCCGTCGGCACCAGTCTGCCGGAACTGGCCACCAGCGTCATCGCGGCGTTCCGCAAGCAAACCGAAATCGCGGTCGGCAACGTGATCGGATCGAACATCTTCAACATCCTGTCGATCCTTGGCATCACCGCGCTGATCACCCCCATTCCGGCTGATCCACGCTTTGCCAGCGCCGACATGCCTTGGGTGGCCGGAACCGCCGTTCTGCTGGTGCTGTTCGCGGTATTGCTCAAAGGCATCCCCAGACTGGCAGGCGTGGCCTTGCTGGCGATCTACGCGGGTTATGTCGGGCTGATGATGGCCTGACCCGATACACGGCCCCGCGCGTGACGTTCACGGGCGGGGCAGTTGCGGCGACTCACCCGGCAAGGCACCGGCAAGATCCTTCCACTTTTTTTCTTAAGTTGCTGCACGGCAGCCTGAAACGTAATAAAAAACCAAAATTTACCCCGCGCTGCGACACTTTATTCGCGTTTTTGCGGTTGACGCTTTCTATGCACCGCCATAGTTTGCCCGACGAAGGCTTTGAGGGGGCGGCAATGCTGCACATTCTGGTACTCGGGGGATTTTGGCGCATGGGCCGGTAACGGTTGACCATAACAGGTTCCCATGCGCCCCCGGAAACACCGGGGGCTTTTTGTTGCGACAGACCAGCCATCATTGGCACAGGCGGAGAGACAGACGATGACACAGGCGATGACGGGACCGCAGACAATGACCGGCGCCCGGATGGTGGTGCAGGCGCTGAAAGATCAGGGCGTGGATGTGGTCTTTGGCTACCCCGGCGGCGCAGTTCTGCCGATCTATGACGAGATTTTTCAGCAAAATGAC
>JBKBQB010000041.1:0-24692 GCA_046292785.1 Paracoccaceae bacterium | reverse complement strand
ATGCCCTTGCCGGTCAGGAATTCCGCCGGGCCCATCTGGTCGAAGAAAATGAACGGACCCACCATTTGGCGCGCGGCGGATGGCAACGCGCGGCGCACCTCGAACCCGCCCAGGTCGCGGGCGCGCGGGACAATCACGCTTTCAATCGCATCGACGGCGTCGCCAATCGGGATGGACGGATCAAGCACGGGGTTCCAGCTCATGGCGTTCTCCTTTGGATCAAAGGTAGAACCTGCGGGCCTGTTCGTCTTTGCCTATGCCCGCGCGGGATATGTGCGCCAAAGCACGAGCCTACCCCAAAAGATCCTTTAGAATGGCTGAAAAGGCCGCCGCACCGGGGCCGATCAGCGCATCGGGGAAATCATAGCCGGGATCATGCAGGGCCGCGCAATCCGGGCCGCTGCCCAAAAGGAACATGGCACACCGCGCGCCCGTGCCGGCAAAGCGGCCGAAATCCTCCGAGGCGCGCATGGGGCCATCGCTTGGGCCACACGGGATGGCCGCAGCGGCCAACCCCGCAATGACCCGGTCCACGGCCTGTGCATGATTCTCGCAGGCGGCGAAATCATCCTGCCAATCAATCTCCAGGCCGATGCCATGCGCCTGCGACATCCGGTCGGCAACCGCTGTGGCCTGCGCTTTCAGGTCGATCATGTCGGCATCCGTCAGGCTGCGCAGGGTAACCCACAGCTCTGCCTCACCCGGAGCGATGCCAAATGTTGGCGCGCCAAGGCGCACATGGGTCAGCGTTGTCAGCCGAAAACCGGGCACCAGCGCGCCACCCGCCCCAAGCGCGGCAAGGGCCGGGATCAAGGCAAACAGCGCCGCCGCCGGGGACTGCCCCGTATCGGGGGTTCCCGCATGGGCGGTGCGCCCGGTCAGTCGCAGACGCATGCCGCAAGACGCGCAGTTCGCGGGCCCTGCGGACACCTGCACCTGCCCCAATGGCAACCCCGGCATGTTGTGCAGCGCAAACGCCCAATCCGGGCGCAGCGCCGCAAAGCGCGGATCAGCCAGCACCGCCGCAGCGCCCGATCCATCCTCTTCGGCGGGCTGGAATATCGCCACCACCCGGCCGCTGGCGGGTCTGCGCCGCGCAAGTCCGCGCGCAACCCCCAGCACAATCGCCATATGCCCGTCATGCCCGCACAGATGCGCCACCCCGTCGATGGTGGACCGATGGGCCGCACCGGGGATCTGGCGAATGGGCAACGCATCCAGCTCGGCCCGGATCATCACCGTTGGCCCCGGCGCAGCCCCGCAAAACACCGCAGCCACCCCATGCCCGCCCAGCTCCGTCACGAGCTGATCCGGGACAAGGTCGGCAAGCGCGGCCTGCACCCGCAGCGCCGTCTGCGCCTCGTGGCCCGACACCTCGGGATGGCGGTGCAGGTCATGACGCAAAAGAGTCAGTTCGGTGATATCCTGTGCGTTCAGGGTCATGTCTGTGGCCTTTCCTTTGGATCAACGGACAACGCGTTTGCCACGATGTCAAGCAAAGGCGGCGCTAGTGCTTGCCGCCTGTTCCGCGCTCGTCTAAGCAGGGGGAAAGGACGGATTTCATGCGCATTCTGATCACAAACGACGACGGCATCAACGCTCCGGGGCTGGAGGTTTTGACCGCCATCGCTCATGAGATCGCGGGCCCGCAGGGTGAGGTCTGGACCGTCGCCCCGGCGTTCGAGCAATCGGGCGTGGGTCATTGCATCAGCTATTCCCATCCGATGATGATCGCCAAGCTGTCGGCCCGGCGCTATGCAGCCGAAGGCAGCCCGGCCGATTGTGTGCTGGCGGCGATCTACGATGTGCTTGACGGCGCAAAACCAGATCTGGTGCTGTCGGGGGTGAACCGCGGCAACAACGCGGCGGAAAACACACTCTATTCCGGCACCATCGGCGGCGCGATGGAGGCGGCGTTGCAGGGCATTCCGGCGATTGCCCTGTCGCAATTTCTGGGACGCGGCACCGATGATCTTGACACACCGTTTCAGGCGGCAGCGGCGCATGGCGCAGGCGTGGTGCGCAAGCTGTTGGATCACGGGATCTGGACGCAGGACGATTACCGCGTGTTCTACAACGTGAACTTCCCGCCCCTGGCCGCCGCAGCAGTCAAGGGCACCAAGGTGGCCGCAATCGGTTTTCGCCGCGACACCGCCTTTTCGTGCGAACCGCATCTGTCGCCCACGGGTCGACGCTATCTGTGGATCAAGGGCGGGCCGCAACACACGCCCACCCTGTCCGGCACCGATGCGGCCGTAAACCTCGAAGGCTGGATATCGGTCACGCCGATGCGCGCCGATATGACCGCGCATGACCTGCTCGCGCCACTAGCGGCGCAACTGGCATGATGGGAAGCGGCGGCCCGGACGAGACGGACGCCGAACGCAAGATGCGCTTTTTGTTTGGACTGCGATCACGGGGCGTGACCGATGCCCGCGTGCTGACCGCGATGGAACGGGTGGACCGTGGCCTGTTTGTGCGCGGCCATTTTTCCGACCGCGCCTATGATGACATGCCGCTGCCGATTGCCTGCGGCCAGACCATCAGCCAACCTTCGGTGGTGGGGCTGATGACGCAGGCGCTGAACGTGCAGCCGCGCGACACGGTGCTGGAGGTGGGGACCGGGTCGGGCTATCAGGCCGCGATTCTCGCCTATCTGGCGCGCAGGGTCTATACCGTGGACCGGCATCGCCGTCTAGTGCGCGAGGCGCAGGGCGTGTTTCAGGCGCTGGGGCTGGTCAACATCACCGCCTTTACCGCCGATGGCAGTTACGGCCTGCCCGATCAGGCCCCGTTTGACCGCATCATCGTGACCGCCGCCGCGGAAGACCCGCCCGGCCCCCTATTGGCTCAGCTCAAGGTTGGGGGTATCATGGTCCTTCCTGTTGGCCAGTCCGACACAGTGCAAAGTCTGATCAAAGTGACCCGCGGCATCAGCGGATACGATTACGAAGAGCTTCGCCCGGTGCGGTTCGTGCCGCTGATCGAGGGGCTGGGTGCAGAGTAAATGGCGTAACAAAGGGTGGGACACACCACCCGACAAGCAAAAGAGGCACAGCATGACCCGCATTTCCATGGCCACACCGGCCCCCCGCCTGCGCATCCTGTGGCTTGGCAGCGCCCTTGCCGCGCTGTCGGCCTGTATGCCATCCGGGGGTGGCAGCCCGTTCACCGGGCTGGACTGGGATCTGCGCAACGGTCCGGGCGTGCTGGATACCACCGATGCCGCCCTGAGTGCCACCGAACGCCGCCCGACCCCGGATGCACGCGGCGTGATCTCCTATCCCGGCTATCAGGTCGCGGTGGCGCGACGCGGCGATACCGTCGCCTCGGTCGCGGCGCGGGTCGGGATCGGCGCGGATGAGTTGGCCCGATACAACGCGATCATCCCGACCGATCCGCTGCGCGATGGAGAAATCATCGCCCTGCCGCGCCGGATTGCCGACACTGGCCCGGTTCAGGGCAGCGGCGGCATGATGACCGGAACCGGCCCCGCGCCGGTCGATGTCTCTGCCATCGCCACCACCGCGCTGGACCGCGTGGGCACGCCAACGCCGCCCGCCACCACCAAGCCCAGCACGGGTCGTGAACCCGTACGCCATCAGGTCCGCCGGGGCGAGACCGCGTTCTCGATCGCGCGCAGCTACAACATTTCCGCCAAGGCGCTTGGCGAATGGAACGGGCTGGGCCCGAACCTTGACGTGCGCGAGGGGCAATATCTGATCATCCCGCTGGCCAGCGATGCCCCGCCCCCAACGGCCAATCGCACGGTCAGCGCGCCGGGGTCAGGCTCGGCCACGCCGACCCCGCCCTCGGCCACCCAACCCCTGCCCGCCGAAAAAACCGCCCCTGCGGCCACCAAGCCAAAGGAAACCCCCGCCTCGCCCGATCTGGGAACCCAGCGCAGCACCTCGACCAAGATGCTGATGCCCGTACAGGGGTCCATCATCCGCCCCTACGCCAAGGGACGCAACGATGGCATCGATATTTCCGCATCAGCCGGCACTCCGGTCAAAGCGGCGGCAGCCGGAACAATCGCGGCCATTACCACCGACACCGCTCAAACCCCCATCATCGTTGTCCGTCACGAGAGCAACCTGCTGACCGTCTATGCCGGGGTGGACGGAATCACAGTGAAAAAGGGCGACAGCGTCAGCCGGGGACAAACCATCGCCGTGATCCGGGCGGGCACGCCGTCCTTCCTCCACTTCGAGGTGCGGCGCGGAGTGGACAGCACCGATCCGGTGGCTTTCCTGCAATGACAGAGCCTGCGTTCCCGTCGGAGCCTCCGGCGGGGATATTTAAGAACAGATGAAATCACTGCCACGGACAGAGCCCTTCATCTGTTTGCAAATATCCCGGGGGAGCGGGCCTTCTGGCCCGCCGGGGGCAGCGCCCCCGCAGCGGAGCAAGCGGGCGCAAGCCCCGCGCCGCGACAGATAGGATTGCGCCGAAGGCGCGCTATTTCCTTAAAGGCGAACGCCTTCGCGGGCGGCGAGATCGCAGAAGAATTGCCAGGCCACCCGGCCCGAGCGCGCGCCGCGGGTGGCTTGCCATTCGATGGCCTCGGCGCGCAGGCGGTCCTCTGGCGTGGTGACGCCGTAGGACGCGCAATAGCCCCGGATCATGTCAAGATACTCGTCCTGGCTGCAGGGATGGAACCCCAGCCAAAGGCCAAAGCGGTCCGACAGCGACACCTTTTCCTCCACCGCCTCGGACGGGCTGATCGCGGAGGATCGCTCGTTTTCGATCATGTCGCGCGGCATCAGGTGGCGGCGGTTCGAGGTGGCGTAGAGGAGCACGTTTTCGGGCCGGCCTTCAATGCCACCGTCGAGCACGGCCTTGAGCGATTTGTAATGCTGGTCGTCATGGCTGAACGACAGGTCATCGCAAAACAGGATGAAGCGCGCCTCCGAGCCGCGCAGTTGCGCCAGCAGGCGTGGCACCGAGGGCAGATCCTCGCGCGCGAGTTCCACGATTTTGAGCGCCAGGCCTTCGGCCAGCACCGCCGCGTGGATTGCCTTGACTAAGGATGATTTTCCCATGCCGCGCGCGCCCCACAACAGCGCATTGTTGGCGGGCAGGCCGCGCGCAAAATGGCGGGTGTTGGCCAACAGCGTATCGCGTGCGCGGTTGACCCCGATCAACAGCGACAGATCCACGCGGGACACATGCGTGACCGGCTCCAGCCGGTCGGGCTCGGTGTGCCAGGCAAAGGCATCGGCGGCGGCAAAATCCGGCGCCGGGCGCGGGCTTGGGGCCAGCCGCTCCAGCGCGGCGGCGATGCGGGTCAGCGCGTCAGGGGTCATGCCGGGTGATCTTCCTCGTCCGCTTCAGGCTCTTCCCACAGGCCTTGCGCGCGCAATTCGGCCTCGCGTTTTTTCTCGATCCGGCGGATCAGGAAGATCGACACCTCATACAGCGGATAGACCGCCACAAACAGGATCAGCTGGCTCATGATGTCGGGCGGCGTGACCAGCGCAGCGGTCAGCAGGATCATCACCACTGCATATTTGCGGGTGCCCGCCAGACCAGCAGAGGACACCAACCCGGCCTTGCCCATCAGCGTGAGCAGCACCGGAAGCTGGAAGCACAGACCAAAAGCGATGATCAGCTTGAGCGAAATATCCAGTGTTTCATTGACTTTACCCTGAAACACGATATCGATGCCCTGCTTTTGCACCGCCTCGGCCAACGGGGTTGTCACCGGCTCGCCGGCAATGGGCGCGTCTGACAGCACCGGCAGCAGTGCCGAGACCACCGATGTGGCATCGGCAAAGCCAAGGAAAAACGCCATCGCCAGCGGGGTCACGATGTAATGCGAAAACAGCGCTCCCAGAAGGAACAGGAGCGGCGAGGCGATAAGGAACGGCAGGAACGCATTCTTTTCATTGCGATACAGGCCAGGCGCCACGAAGCGCCACAGCTGATAGGCGATCACCGGGAAAGACAGCGCCAGCCCCGCCACAACGGAGATATGGATCAGGGTAAAGAAATACTCCTGCGGAGCGGTGTATTGCATGATCGGGTTGGGGTTGCCAAGGTTGCGCATGGCATCCTCGATCGGGCGCAAGAGAAAACCAAGGATCGGTTGGGCGACCAGAAAGCACAGCACCATCGCCACGATAAAGGCCGATACCGCCCAGATCAGGCGGTTGCGCAATTCGGCCAGATGCTCGATCAGCGGGGCAGAGCTGTCGTCGATCTCGTCAGACTTTGTCATGCGTCGGCCTTGGGGGTCTTGTCAGATTTCGGTTTGCGCGGCGCGCGCGGCTTTTTTGACGGATCAGGTGTCGGTTTGGCGGTCTTTGCTGCCGATTTCGCGGCAGGAGCGGCTGCGGTCGTGCCAGGCTTTTTCAACTTGACCGCCACCTCCTTGACGATCGCCTGACGTTCCGCCTTGGCGTCGGCAAGGGCTTTCGTTTCCGGTCCCATCGCGGGAGGTGGCACGGGGTTTGCCACTACGGCAGTCTCGGCGGTTTGCGCCGCGGGCGCTGCCGCTGCCGGATCTGGCTGCAACGCAGGTTTTGCCCCCGGTGGGGTCGGGCGGGCCGCATTTTTCAACGGATCCCATTTTTCAAACTTGGTCGTCGCCTCGCGCATGGCGTCCAATCCCATCGACTTGGCCGAGGTCATGGTCTTCAGATCCTTGGCCACGTCCTTCATCCCGGACTCGTCCGCCGCCGCTTCCATCGCGCGCGAAAATTCACGTGCCATCCCGCGCATTTTCGCGGTAAAGCGGCCGAGGCTGCGGAAAAGCTCCGGCAAATCTTTCGGGCCAATCACGATCAGCGCGACAATCCCGATGACAAGCAATTCGGACATGCCGAGATCTAACATGGCGCTGGGGTTCCTTTCCTGTCAGCGAAAACTCAGGTCAGACCTTGTCTTTTTCCGCTTCAGGCGTCACGTCGCGAACAGGGGTATGCGATGCGTTTTCAAGCTCTTCCGAGCTGTCCTTCACACCTTTCTTGAACGCGGTGATGCCTTTTCCCACCTCGCCCATCAAGGACGATATCTTGCCGCGTCCGAACAGGACCAGCACCACCACCGCGATGAGCAGAAGGCCGGGAAGGCCGATATTGTTGAGCATGTCAAATCCTCCTGGTGATCAGGGCGGGGCATGGGCCCGCCTGTTCCTGTCTCCATGTATCGCTGTCAGACCGATGTTCCTAGCCATATTCCTTCCGGCACAGGGGGCGTTGCCAGCAGATACCTGACAGCTATATGTCAGTTGCCCCCAACCGGAACCTGCCATGCGCCGCACCGACCGCCTGTTCGACCTGATCCAGATCCTGCGCGACGGGCGGTTGCACCGTGCCACAGAGATAGCGCAACGGCTGGATGTATCGGTGCGCACCATCTGGCGCGACATGGCCACGCTGATGGCCAGTGGCCTGCCGGTGGAGGGGGAGCGGGGCGTGGGCTATATCCTGCGCGCGCCGATCACCCTGCCGCCCATGATCCTGACCGGCGCCGAGCTGGAGGCCTTGCGCGCAGGCGTGCGGCTCGTGGCAGACGGGCCGGACCAGGCACTTGCACGGGCGGCGCGCGTGCTCGCCACCAAAATCGCCAGCGTCACCCCCGCCCCGCCCGAGGCAGAAGCCGATGACCTGTTCACCTTTACCGGCAAGGAAACCAACCGCGCCAGCGCCCATGTGCCTTTGCTGCGCCGCGCCATCAAGGCCCGCCAACGCCTGACGCTGACCTACATCGACCCTCAGGGCCGCGAGACGCACCGTGATATCCGCCCGCTTGCACTGGATCTGACCGCGAGGATCTGGGTCCTTGCCGCCTGGTGCGAACAGCGCAACGGCTTTCGCAGCTTTCGCGTGGACCGGATCATGGCCATGGAGGAAACCTTTGAGACCTTTGCGCCAGAGCCGGGCCGCACCCTGGCCGATTACCGCGCGCTGATGGCCGGGGAGAGCTAAGACGCGCTACCTTGCCGCAAAGACGAAACAGCGGTCGCGCCGGATCATCAGCCACAGCACGGTGCCCGGTCTGGGCAGAAACACCCCCGGCACGCTGGCCGTCAGGGTCGATCCGTCGAACGCCATGCGAAACTCGACCAGACTTTCGCGCCCCAGATAGCGCGACCGGATCACGGTGCCGCTGGCGGGCGTGCCCTCTTGCGGGGTCGGGTTCGGACCGCGCCCGGCCCGGTCGAAATCGATCTTCAGATGCTGGGGCCGGATCACGATGTCGACGGCCGCGCCATCCTCCTGCCCCGGCGTCAGAAAGGCGCCAAAGGGCGTTTCGGTCAGCGCCCCGCGTGACACGCCGCGAATCACGTTGATATCACTGAAGAACGCAGCTGCCGCCTTGTCCACCGGCGTGTTATAGACGTTGTATGGCGCGCCACTTTGCACGATGCGCCCACCGCGCATCAACGCAATAACATCCGCCATCCGCATCGCCTCATCGGGCTCATGGGTGACAAGAACCACGGCCGCTCCCTCATCCTTCAGGATGTCCAGAGTGGTATCCCGGATACCGTCGCGCAGCCGGTTGTCCAGTCCCGAAAACGGCTCATCCATCAGCATGACCTTGGGGCGAGGCGCCAGCGCACGGGCCAGCGCCACCCGCTGCTGCTCGCCCCCCGACAGCTCATGCGGATGCTTGCGCCCGAATCCGGCCAAGGTGACCCGTTCCAGCAACTCATCCACCCGCCTTTGCCGCGCCGCGCGGTCGCCTTTCAATCCAAAGGCCACATTGTCGGCCACACTCAGATGCGGAAACAGCGCGAAATCCTGAAACATCAGCCCGACAGAACGGTGTTCGGGCGGCACATGCCGCCCCGGCCCCGCCACTTCGGTCCCGTCAATCTCGATTCGGCCAGCATCGGGCCGCTCCACTCCGGCAATCATCCGCAAGGTGGTGGATTTGCCGCAGCCCGACGGCCCCAGCAAACAGGTCACCTGCCCCGGCGCCACCTCAAGGCTGACATCGTTCACCACGGCCAAACCGGAAAAGGACCGGCTCAGGTGCTGCACACTCAGGCGGGACTGTGGGGTTTGCATGGGTATCCTAGAGTTTTGGTCAACTTCCCCTAACAGTCCCTCCGCGACAGGACAAGTCCAGGCTCTTGCCCTTCACTTGTTGAAAAATATCCCCGCCGGAGGCACCTTGAGGAGACGCGCGATCCGCGCGCGACGAGACAAAAAGCATGCGCGCATCGCGCGCGCCTTCAGATCAGACCGATCCGCCCGCTCAGATCGTGGCATTGGTGGCGCCACCGTCCAGCAGGATGTTCTGCCCGACAATGAAGCCGGCATGGACCGAGCACAGGAACGCGCAAGCCGCGCCGAACTCTGCTGCCGTGCCGTAACGCCGCGCCGGGATGGTGGCCGCGCGGCGTGCGCGCGCCTCATCCGCCGTGATCCCTTCGGCGGCCATCACGCCCGCATCCAGCGCGGTGGCGCGGTCGGTGTCGTGGATGCCGGGCAGCAGGTTGTTGATCGTCACGCCACTGGGGGCCACCTGCCGCGCGGTGCCCGCGACATAGCCCGTAAGCCCGGTGCGCGCCGCGTTCGACAGGCCAAGTTGCGCAATCGGTGCCTTGACCGACTGGCTGGTGATGTTGATCACCCTGCCCCAGCCCTGCGCCATCATCCCCGGCAAGAGGGCCGTCATCAGCGCGATCGGCGTCAGCATGTTGGCATCCAGCGCGCGGATGAAATCCTCGCGCGCCCAGTCGCTCCAGATGCCCGGCGGCGGGCCACCGGCGTTGGTCACCAGAATATCGACCGCCCCCGCCGCCGCCAGCACCTGTGCGCGGCCCGTGTCGCTGGTGATGTCGGCGGCAACCGTGATCACCTCCACCCCATGCGCAGCGCGGATCGCGGCAGCCGTCGCCTCCAGCGCCTCTGCCCCGCGGGCGTTGAGCACCAGATCCACCCCGGCAGCGGCCAGGGCTTCGGCGCAGCCGCGCCCCAGGCCCTTTGATCCGGCACAGACCAGTGCCCGTTTCCCCTTGATCCCCAGATCCATCTTCGCCCCCATTCATGGTTTCCATGCGTGCCTAGCAGCCTGCGCTGCGTTGACGCAAGAGCGCCGTCGGGCTAAGGAAACACCAATGGCCGGTGGGGCGGCCAGACCGATACAGAACGGACACGCGCAGCATGACCCCCCCTTCCCTGTCTGACAAAACCCCGCTTCCCGGCCACGCCTGTCAGGTGTTTGCCGCCCAAAGCATCTATGTCATTCACGGCGTGAACAGCGGCGACGGGCTGTGCGGCCCGCAGGACGTGTGCGAGGGCGATATCTATGCGCTGGAAGAGGATGCGCAAGCCCTGCGGCTGGTTCTCTCGCATGAACAGGAAGGCCAGCGTGTGGCTGCGGGCAGCCAGGTCGGCCAGCCCGGCGACGGTGTGCGGCTGGAGGCGCGCTACACCCTGATGGCCCCCGATGGCGACAAGATCGACCTGCTCCTGATACGGCTCGACAGTGGCGAAGGGTTGGCGCTGCCCCTGTCCCCGATGTCGGCCTCGGCGGATTATACGCTGGTGTCCATCGATGATGCCCCCGACGCGGTGCGGCTGGCCGATCTTTTGTGCGTGTCATTCGCGCGCGGCACCATGATTACGCTGGCCGACGGCCGCCAGCAACCGATCGAGGATCTGCAGGCGGGCGACAGGGTGCTGACCCGTGACCATGGCCCACAACCCCTGCGCTGGCTGGGCAAGGCCACCTTGCGCGCGCAAGGCGCGTTCGCGCCGGTGGTGATCACCTCGGGCACGCTGGGCAATGCGGGCGATCTGATTGTCAGCCCGCATCACCGGATCTTTCTGTATCAGCGCCAACGGCGGGCGGGCATGCAGACCTCGGAACTGCTGGTGCAGGCCAAGCATCTGGTGGATGACGAGCGGGTGTTCCAGCGGGTTGGCGGCTTTGTCGATTACTTCAGTCTGGTGTTTGACCAGCACGAAATCATCTATGCCGAAGGCGTCCCCGCCGAAAGTCTGATGATCAACGATGCCACATTGTCACGCCTGCCAGCCGAATTGGCTGAGTCTGTGAAGAAGAAATTCCCCGGTCTGGCACAGGTGCAGCACTTCGGCACCGAAGCCAGCCGGCAGTTTCTGGACGAGATGGGCCGCGACGCGCTGTATTCCCCGCCACGCCGGGGCGGCGACGACAGGTAACGCGCGCAGGCAATGGACTGGCGCGCAAGTTTGCGATAAACGCGCCATCATGTTGGACAATCGCCCCACCCTTCCGCCCGAGATCGCGCGCCGGCGCACATTCGCCATCATCGCACACCCCGATGCCGGCAAGACCACGCTGACCGAAAAATTCCTGCTGTTCGGCGGTGCGATCCAGATGGCGGGGCAAGTGCGCGCCAAGGGCGAGGCGCGGCGCACGCGGTCGGATTTCATCAAGATGGAGCAGGAGCGCGGGATTTCGGTTTCCGCCTCGGCCATGTCGTTCGATTTCCGCGAATTCCGCTTCAATCTGGTCGATACCCCCGGCCACTCGGATTTCTCCGAAGACACCTACCGCACGCTGACGGCGGTTGATGCCGCCGTGATGGTGATTGATGGCGCCAAGGGCGTGGAAAGCCAGACCCGCAAGCTGTTCGAGGTGTGCCGCTTGCGCGATCTGCCGATCCTGACCTTTTGCAACAAGATGGACCGCGAGGCGCGCGACACGTTCGAGATCATCGACGAGATTCAGGAGAATCTGGCGATTGATGTCTCGCCCGCAAGCTGGCCCATCGGGTCGGGGCGCGATTTTCTGGGCTGCTATGACATTCTGAACGACCGGCTGGAACTGATGGACCGCGCCGACCGCAACCGGGTGGCAGAAACCATCCAGATCAACGGGTTGGATGATCCGTTGCTGGCGGAACACGTGCCGCCCGAAGCGCTGGCCAAGCTGCGCGAAGAGTTGGAAATGGCAAAGGAATTGCTGCCCGCCTTTGACCGTGACGCCCTGCTGAACGGATCGATGACGCCGATCTGGTTCGGGTCAGCCATCAACTCGTTCGGCGTCAAGGAGTTGATGGACGGCATCGGCAAATTCGGCCCCGAACCGCAGCCGCAACCAACCGCCAGCCGCAAGGTGGCGCCAGAGGAATCCGCCGTCACCGGCGTGGTGTTCAAGGTGCAGGCCAACATGGACCCCAAGCACCGCGACCGCGTGGCCTTTGTGCGCCTTGCCTCGGGCCATTTCGAGCGCGGCATGAAGCTGACCCATGTGCGCAGCAAGAAACAGATGACGATTGCCAGCCCGGTGATGTTCCTTGCCGCCGACCGTGAACTGGCCGAAGAAGCCTGGGCCGGTGACATCATCGGCATCCCCAACCACGGCCAGTTGCGCATCGGTGACGCGCTGACCGAAGGCGAGGCGCTGCGCTTTACCGGCATCCCGTCCTTTGCGCCCGAACTGCTGCAAGGTGTGCGCGCGGGCGATCCGATGAAGGCCAAGCATCTGGAAAAGGCGCTGATGCAATTTGCCGAGGAAGGGGCCGCGAAAGTGTTCAAGCCGATGATCGGCTCGGGCTTTATCGTGGGTGTTGTCGGCTCGTTGCAGTTCGATGTGCTCGCCAGCCGGATCGAGGCGGAATATTCCCTGCCTGTCCGGTTCGAGGGCAGCCAGTTTTCGTCGGCCCGTTGGGTGCAGGGGCCAAAGGCCGAGATGGACAAAATGATGAATATCAACAAGCAGCATATCGCCACCGATCACGATGGCGACGTGGTGTTCCTGACCCGCCTGCAATGGGACATTGACCGCGTGGTGCGCGACTATCCGGAATTGCGGCTGACCGCGACCAAGGAAATGATGGTGTGATGTCTGCCCGCCGCGTTACTGCGCGGCGGTCTGGATCTGGTCCTCGTCGAACACCTCATCGGTGATGACGGTAAAGGATTGCAGCACATGCGGACCAAAGGATGTGATCATCGGCACATCCACCGCATCGCGACCGTAAGCAATCACGATCCGCCCGATCCGACGCTTGTTGTTGCGCGGATCAAAGGTGTGCCAAGCCCCGCCCAGATACACCTCCATCCAGGCGGCGTAATCCATCGGGTCTGCGGTGTAGGGGATGCCGAAATCGCCCAACTGCCCGTTCACATAGCGCGCCGGGATGTTCATGCAGCGGCACAGCGTGATTGCCAGATGCGCGAAATCGCGGCACACGCCCCGCCCTTCCTGCCACGCGTCATAGGCGCTGCGGGTGTTGCGGGCATCTTGATAGTTGAATCGGATGTGATTGTGCACATAGTCGCAGATCGCCTGCACCCGGCCCCAGCCCGGTTGCAGATGGCCAAACAGATCCCAGGCAAGCTGGCTCATCCGGTCGACCTCGCAATAGCGCGATGACAGCAGATACAACAGCGCCTCGTCGGGCAGGTCTGACACGGCATGTTCCTGGGCGTCAGGGCTGACCGGATCCAGCGCACCACTGTCGCGCATGTAGCCCAGACCCTGCAAACGGATTACCCCCGATGGCGCATTGAACCGGCGGCAGATATTGCCAAAACTGTCGGTGTAGATTTCTTCTTCCACGTCGGGGAAACGGGTGTGCTCTTCCGCGCGCAGCATGTCGCCTGCGCGTTCGGGCCGGGCGCTGACCATGGTGACCACGGGCGTTTCACGCGCGCAATACAGTGTAAAGTCATAGCCATAACGGATCAGCATGGGCGGCCCTTTCAATCGGCACTGCGCCAGTGGCGCGCAACAAGCGTAACATGGGGAAGCGGCGACCCCTAGCCGCGCACAGGATTTCAACGCCGTTGCGGGGCAATGGTTGCATGCTCTGCCTTAAAAACCATCACAGATACGGCCAAGTTGACCTGCGTGACATTTTGGGATAAAGCGTTGCGCAGTCCCGCATACGGTGGGCGGTTGCCGGGGCGCTGGAATGGATGCGTCCCTTTTCATGATTTGCGGGCCGATCCCGCATCCAAAGGACGCTGATGCTAAAATTCTCTGACCTCGCGCTGGACCCGCGCGTTCTGCAAGCCGTTATTGATACCGGCTATGAAACCCCGACCCCCATTCAGGAACAGGCGATCCCCTTCGCCCTTGAAGGGCGCGACGTTTTGGGTATCGCCCAGACCGGAACCGGGAAAACCGCCAGCTTTACGCTGCCGATGATCACCCGGCTGGGCCGTGGCCGCGCCCGTGCGCGCATGCCACGCAGCCTTGTGCTGTGCCCTACACGCGAATTGGCGGCACAGGTGGCCGAAAACTTCGACGCCTACGCCAAGCACACCAAACTGACCAAGGCGCTGCTGATCGGCGGTGTGTCGTTCGGCGAACAGGACAAGCTGATCGACCGCGGCGTCGATGTGCTAATCGCCACACCGGGCCGGCTTCTGGACCATTTCGAGCGGGGCAAACTGCTGCTGACCGGGGTGGAGATCATGGTGGTCGACGAAGCCGACCGGATGCTGGACATGGGGTTCATTCCCGATATCGAACGCATCTTCCAGTTGACGCCGTTCACCCGCCAGACGCTGTTTTTCAGCGCCACCATGGCGCCGGAGATCGAGCGTATCACCAACACCTTCCTGACCAACCCGGCCCGCGTGCAGGTGGAGCGGCAGAATTCTGCCTCCACCACCATCGAACAGGCGTTGATCCAGTTCACCCCCACCCGCCGCGACCGCAGCTTTACCGAAAAGCGCGCCGTGCTGCGCGCCCTGCTGACCGGCGAGGGTGAGGCCTGCACCAACGCGATCATCTTTTGCAACCGCAAGATGGATGTGGATGTGGTGGCCAAGTCGCTGAAGGCACATGGCTTCAACGCGGCCCCCATCCATGGCGATCTGGAACAGTCGCAGCGGATGAAAACGCTGGATGCGTTCCGTGACGGGTCGTTGCATCTGCTGGTGGCATCCGATGTGGCGGCGCGCGGTCTGGACATTCCGGCGGTCAGCCATGTGTTCAACTTCGATGTGCCCTCGCACCCCGAGGATTATGTGCACCGCATCGGCCGCACCGGGCGGGCCGGGCGTCTTGGCAAGGCCTATACGATTGCTGTGCCCAATGACGACAAATACCTGACGGCCATCGAATCTCTGGTCAAACTGCCGATTCCGCGTGGTGTGGTGCCCGAAGGCGCGCTGACGGGGCTGGACGAATCGTCATCTGACAAACCCCGTGAAGCGCGTGGCGAAGGTCGCGGCAAGCCGCGGGAACGCGACCGCAACCGCAAACCCAAGCGGGACGAAAACGCAGCCCCCGCCAGCATGATGCCGATCGAACAGTCCGAACCTGTTGTGGTCGCTCCCGTCGAGATGATCGAGGTAGCGGTTCCCCGCCGGGAAGAGCGCCGCCCGGATCGGCGCGTTGAGCGCCGCGAAGAACCCGCAGCCGCCACCCCGCGCGATCGGCGCGGCGACCGTCGCGAGGATCGCCGTGATCACGCCGTTGTGGGAATGGGTGACCATGTGCCCGATTTCATCCTGCGCAGCTTCAAGATTTCTGCCGTGACGGCCGATGATGCAGAAGACGAGCCGGCAACCGGCACCGATGGCTGACAAGAACGATTTTTCTGCGAAAAATCAAAAGGCCCTGCAGCGATGCAGGGCCTTTTTTTGTAACAACCGGCCCTGTGCGCAGGCCGGCGATTTTTCGCAGAAAAATCGTTTGGGCTATTCAGCCTGCAACCGGCTGACCACCACGGTCACCTCCGGCTTTTTGCCGATTTCTTCCATCGACACCTGACGCACGATGCGGCGCAGCGCCTCATCAAGTTTCGCGTCATCGCGCAGAACCTTGGCACCCGCGCTTTCAAGATAGGCCGACAGATCGCCCTCGAGAGTTTCGGCCAGATTGCGCTCGCCCCGGCCCACTTCTGGCAGGCCCGAGAGTTCGACCCAGGCCTCGCCCAGCGGTTCATCGGATTCGTCCAGGATCACGGTGACCATGGCATGACCGTTCAGGGCCAAACGGATCCGGTCGCGCACAACGCCATCCATCGCGCCGATCAGCACATTCCCATCCAGATACAACCGCCCGGTCTCGATATATTCGATCACCTTGGGCGCTTCGCCGGTCAGGTCCATCATCATGCCATTGGTCGCAATCTCGGCGGCAATGCCCGACTCGGTGGCGATCCTGACATGCTCGCGCAGGTGACGGTGTTCGCCATGCATCGGGATCATCATGTCGGGCAGCAGCAGGCGGTGGATATGTTCCAGATCGGGGCGGTTGGCGTGGCCAGACACGTGGTAAAGCCCATTGCAATCGTCAACGACATCAACGCCCATTTCGGAAAACGCGTTCACAACCCGCAGCACACCACGTTCGTTGCCGGGAATGACCTTGGATGAAAACAGGAAGGTATCACCCTCTTTCATCTGCAAACCCAGATATTTGCCGCGGCTGAGCTGGGCCGAGGCCGCGCGGCGTTCGCCCTGGCTTCCCGTGACCAGAAGCATCAGGTTGCCGCGCGGAATATCCTGCGCCTCTTCGGGCGAGACCAGACGCGGAAAGCCGTTGAGCACGCCGGTTTCTTCAGAGGCCGAGAGCATACGCCGCATCGACCGGCCCAGAACACAGATCGACCGATCCGCCGCCCGCGCCGCTTCGGCCAGGGTTTTGAGCCGCGCCACGTTCGAGCCAAAGGTGGTCGCCACCACCATCCCGCCACGCGACGAGATGAATTCGCGCAAGGGCACGCCAAGCGTCGATTCCGACCGCCCCGGATGGGTAGAGAACACATTGGTCGAGTCGCACATCAGCACCTTGACCGGGCGTTCCTCGCCGATGGCCTTGATCGCCTCGTCATTCCACGGCTCGCCCACGATCGGGTTGTGGTCGATCTTGAAATCGCCGGTATGGAAAATGCGGCCCGCCGGCGTGTCGATGATCAAGGCGCTCGCCTCGGGGATCGAATGGCTGACGGGCACGAATTGCACATCGAACGGCCCGACCTTGACGACGGCGGGGCGCGGATCGACGGTGGTCAGCGCATCCAGCGGCAGGCCCATTTCATCCATCTTCAGCCGTCCGATCGTGGCGGTGAAGCGGCGGGCATAGACCTGTGCCTTGAGTTTGGGCCAGAGCATGCCGAGCGCGCCGATATGGTCCTCATGCGCGTGGGTGATGAAGATGCCGTCGATCCGGTCGGCCCGCGCCTCCAGCCAGGAGACATCGGCCATGATCAGATCGACACCGGGGCTGCCATCCATATCGGGGAAGGTGACCCCCAGATCGACCACGATCAACCGCTCGCGCCCCTCGGGACCGTAGCCATAGACGTAGCAATTCATGCCGATCTCACCCGCGCCACCGAGGGGGAGATAGATCAGACGGTTCAAACTCATGCGGTTTCCTTGTTATAGTCGTGGATCAGAACGAGGCCATGCATGGTCAGATCGTCCTCGACCCTATGAAATAAATCTGTACCTTGGGCGAACAAGGAGGCAAGCCCCCCGGTTGCGATGACTTTGGTGGACCGATCACGCTCGCGCCGCACTTCGCGCACGATGCCTTCGACCAGCCCGATATACCCCCAATACACCCCGGACTGCATGCAGGCCACCGTATTCGTGCCGATGGCCTTGGGGGGCTTTGCCACATCGATATGCGGCAGGGCTGCGGCGGCCATGTGCAGCGCCTCCAGGCTGAGATTGACGCCCGGCGCAATGACGCCGCCGACATACGCCCCGTCGGTATCGACCACATCGAAGGTGGTGGCGGTGCCGAAATCGACCACGATCAGATCGCCGCCATGCCGATGATGCGCGCCCGCTGCATTCACCAGACGGTCCGGCCCAACAATCGTGCCTTGATCCACGCGCGGCGCGACCGGCAGACGGCAACCGGGCTTGCCAACCACCAGAGGGCGACAGCCGAAATAGCGGTCACACAGCACACGCAGGTTGAACACCACGCGCGGCACCGTCGACGAGATGATCGCTTCGGTGATGTTGGCGCTGGTTTTGGTCATGGTGAGAAGCGAGGAGATCCAGACAAAATACTCATCCGCCGTCCGCCGGTGGTCGGTGGCGATGCGCCAGGTCGAAAGGAAGCCTGCGCCATCCCAGATGGAAAAGACGGTGTTGGTATTGCCGCAGTCGATGGCGAGGAGCATGGAGCAGGTTTCCCGGCGTTGGGTCTGGCGGAACGGGCCGGACCGGGGGTTTCACACCCCCGGACCCCCGTGGGATATTTGGGAACAGATGAATGGCCCGCAGGTCAGAAGAACACCTCGGCGGCGGGGATGGCAAGGGTGGACTGCGCAGTGCGCAGCAGCAGATTGCCTGCGGCGTCGATGCTGTCGAAGATGCCGTGCCTGTCCTGGCTGCCGGTGCGGATGCGGATACCCTCGCCCAGACGGGCGGCGCGGGACAGCCAGGCAGCGCGGACCGGCGCGAAACCTTCGGTGGTGAAGGTGGTTTCCCAATGGTGATAGGCAGGGGCGAGGTGCGCGAGAAAGGCTTCGGGCGTCAGGCGCTGGCCGGATTCGTGCAGGACCGATACCGGGGGTGTGGCACCTGGTTCCACCTCACTTGGGTCCGGATGGCCGATCAGGTTGACGCCGATGCCGATGGCGAGGGTCTGGCCACCCTGCCCTGCCGAGGGTTGACCCGTGCTTTGGCATTCGAGCAGGATCCCCGCGACCTTGCCGCCCGACAACAGCACGTCATTGGGCCATTTCAAGGCCAGCGCCTGCGGTGTGCCGGTGGCCACGGTCAGCGCATCGTGCAAGGCCAGCGCGGCGACAAAGCTGCGCAGGGCCAAGTGCTGTGGAGGTTCGGTGCTGTGCATCACATGGGTTGCGTAGAAATTGCCGAGCGGGCTGGCCCAGGGCCGCGCCCGACGCCCGCGCCCCGCGGTTTGCCGGGCTGCCATAACCCACGCGGGCCCTGCGAACTGCGGAGCCCGGCGGAAGGCTTCGGCGTTGGTGCTGTCGACCGAAGGCAGCAAGACCCGCCCGGTGCCTTGCGGCCAGTGGTCAGCGGACAAGGGCTTCGGCGGCGAAGGCCGCAACGGGCTCGATGCCGAACAGGTTTATGATCCCCAGCAGCATGATGGCGGCGACGCCGACCATCATCACCCATTGCACCGGGGCCATGTTGCTTTGCGCCGGCTCACCCTCTTTGCCAAAATAAACGAAGAACACGATGCGCAGGTAATAGAACGCGCCGATAACCGACGCGACAGCGCCCGCAACCGCAAGCCAGGCCATGTCTGCATCGACGGCTGCTTTCAGCACATAGAATTTGCCGAAAAAGCCAAGCATAGGCGGCACACCGGCCAGGCTGAACATCAAGAGCAGAACAGCCAGCGCCTTGAGCGGTTCATGTTTGGAAAACATGTTCAGCGACTGGATATCTGTGACAGGACGACCGTCCCGCTCCATCGACAGGATGAAGGCGAAGGTGCCCACGTTCATCGTGACATAGATCGCCATGTAGATCAGCATGGCCTGTACGCCCTCGGCCGTGCCGGCCGCAAGGCCGACCAGTGCAAAGCCCATATGGGCGATGGACGAATAAGCCATCAGGCGCTTGATGTCGCGTTGGCCGATGGCGGCGATGGCGCCGAGGAACATCGAGACGACAGCGAGGGCCGCCAACACTTGCGTCCATTCACCGGGGATGCCGCCGAAGGCGTCGTGCACCAGACGCGCGATCAGCGCCATGGCCGCGACCTTGGGGGCAGTGGCGAAAAACGCGGTGATCGGGGTGGGCGAGCCTTCATAGACATCCGGCGTCCACATGTGGAAGGGCGCGGCGGATACCTTGAAGGCAAGCGCCGCCAGCATGAACACCAGGCCGATTGTCAGGCCAACAGGTGTGTCCCCCCCGAGGGTCGAGAGGATGCCCGAGAATTGCGTGGTGCCGGCAAAGCCGTAAGCCAACGAGGCGCCATATAGGAACAGGCCCGACGACAGCGCGCCGAGGACAAAATACTTCAGCCCCGCCTCGGACGACTTTGTGCTGTCGCGGCGCATGGCAGCCACAACGTAAAGCGACAGCGACTGCAGCTCCAACCCCATATACAGCGTCATCAGATCGCCCGCAGACACCATCACCATCATGCCGATGGTGGCGAGGGTGACAAGGATCGGGAATTCAAACCGCAGCAGGTCACGGCGCTGCATGTAATCCTGCGCCATCAGCATGACGCAGGCGGCGGAGACCAGAATGATCACCTTGGCAAAGCGGGCGAACGGGTCATCGGTGAACAGGCCACCAAAGGCCATCCGCTCGCCCGTAGTTCCAAGCCCTATGAACAACGCAAGCGCCAGAAACAGCCCCGATGTGGCCCAGACCAGCATGGGCGCGGTCTTGTCCTTGCCAGCGTAGGCCCCGAACATCAGCGCGCCAAGCGCAAAGACCGCCAGAATGAACTCTGGCAGGATCGTGTTGAAATCGACTGCGGTCATCGTCCCCGCTCCTTCAATTCTGGGCCAGTTGCGATGCACCCGTGACGGGGATCGCGGCCTGATAATCAGTGACAAGCGCGGTGACGCTGGGGCCGATGATATCGGTGACCAGCGCCGGATAGACACCCAAAAGCAGGGTCATGATCACCAAAGGTGCAAAGATCGCCTTTTCGCGGCGCGTCATGTCGGTGATCGAGCGCAGCGCCTCTTTCAGGAGTTCCCCCATGACCACCCGGCGATACAGCCACAACGCATAGGCGGCTGACAGGATCACGCCGGTGGTGGCGACGGCAGCGACCCAGGTGTTGACCTGGAACACACCGACCAACACAAGAAATTCGCCAACAAAGCCGGAGGTGCCCGGCAGGCCCACATTCGCCATCGTGAAGAACATGAAGATCATCGCGTAGGCCGGCATCCGGTTGACCAACCCACCATAGGCGTCGATGTCGCGCGTGTGCATCCGGTCGTAAATCACGCCGACGCACAGGAACAGCGCGCCCGAGATGAAGCCATGGCTGATCATCTGGAAGATCGCGCCGTCAACGCCTTGCTGGTTGGCGGCAAAAATCCCCATGGTCACATAGCCCATGTGGGCGATCGACGAATAGGCGATCAGCTTTTTCATGTCCTTTTGCGCGAGCGCCACCAGAGAGGTGTAGACAATGGCGATCGCCGACATCCACAGAACCAAGGGTGCCAGCAGATCGGCACCCACCGGAAACATCGGCAGGGAAAAGCGCAAAAAGCCATAGCCGCCCATTTTCAGCAGGATCGCCGCCAGCACCACCGAACCCGCCGTGGGGGCCTGAACGTGCGCGTCGGGCAACCAGGTGTGCACCGGCCACATCGGCATCTTCACCGCAAAGCTGGCGAAGAAGGCAAGAAACAGCATGGTCTGCAACCCGCCGATGATCGGCACACCGAACAAGCTGAACGTGTCGGATGCAAAGTTGTGGGTCAGCAGCGTGGGAATATCGGTGGTGCCCGCATCCCAATACATCGCGATCATCGCGACCAGCATCAAGACCGAGCCGAGGAAGGTGTAGAGGAAGAACTTGAACGCGGCGTAGATGCGTTCCTTGCCGCCCCAGATCCCGATGATCAGGAACATCGGGATCAGACCGGCCTCGAAGAACAGGTAGAACAGCACCAGATCCAGCGCGCAGAACACGCCCAGCATCAGCGTTTCCAGCATCAGGAAGGCGATCATGTATTCCTTGACGCGGGTTTCAACGGTCCAGCATGCGGCGATGGTGATCGGCATCAGGAATGTGGTCAGCATCACGAACAAGACCGAGATGCCATCGACGCCCATCTTGTATTTCAGGCCAACGATCCAGTCGTATTCTTCAACGAACTGCATCTGTGTATTGGCCGGATCGAACCCCGCCAGAATGAACAGCGACACCACAAAGGTTGCCGTGGTCGCCAGAAGCGCCAGCCACTTGGCATTGTTTTGCGCTGCGATGTCATCGCCACGCAGGAACAGCGCCATGATGACAGCCGCCACTGCGGGGATGAAGGTGATGATGGAAAGCAGGTTGTCCATGAATACTCTTTCGCCCCCTTACTGCGCGCCAGACAGCGTGAGCCACGATATCAGGACAACAAGCCCGATCACCATGGCGAAGGCATAGTGGAAGACATAGCCGGACTGCGCCCGACCGGCGAGGCGGGTCAGCATGGGAATGAAGCCCATGGTCACGCCGTTGATGGTGCCGTCGATCACCGAACCATCGCCGCGCTTCCACAGGAAGCCCCCCAGCCATTTGGCGGGGCGGACAAAGATCCAGTCATACAGCTCGTCGAAATACCATTTGTTCAGCAAGAACAGATACAGCGGCCGTTGGTTCGCCGCCAGACGACCGGGCAGCGACGGATTCTTGATGTAGAACAGCCACGACAGCGCAAAGCCGATGACCATGGCGATGAACGGGCTGACCTTTACCCACGTCGGCACATAATGTGCATCGTGCAGAACGGTGTTTTCCGGCCCGATGAAGATCGCACCTTTGGGGGCCACGGCGGCATGATGCGCAGGTTCGGCAGGCGCAACAGCCTCGGTGGCCGCGACGGTTCCCGCCGCCGGGGCGGCACCCGGCGCGACGCCGGCCGCATCTGCGGCGCCTGCATCCGGCGCGACAGCCGCACCTTGTGCCGGAACGGCTTGGGTGACAGCAGGGGACGCGGCAGCCTGATCGGCGGGCGCGTCATGCGCTTGTGCCGCCTCCAGCCCGAACCAGTCACGCACCTTTGTCTCTTCACCGAAGAACACGTTATACCAGATCATCCCCGAAAAGACTGCGCCAAGCGCAAGCACGCCAAGCGGGATCAGCATGACGGTCGGACTTTCATGCGGTTCATGGTGGTGGTCGTCATGGCCATGGCCGTGGCCATGCCCCACCGTTCCGGCGCGGTTGGTGCCGTAAAAGGTCAGGAACATCAGACGCCAGGAATAGAAACTGGTCATCCCTGCCGCCACAACCAGCAGCCAGAACGCGCCCTGATTGCCGACAAAAGCACTTTCGATCACCGCGTCCTTGGACAGGAACCCGGCAAAGCCGATATGCGTCAAAGGGATACCCACGCCGGTGATGGCCAGCGTGCCGATCATCATCGCCCAGAATGTATAGGGGATCTTTTTGCGCAACCCACCGTAGTTGCGCATGTCCTGTTCATGGTGCGTCGCATGGATCACCGACCCCGCGCCAAGGAACAGCATCGCCTTGAAGAACGCGTGGGTAAACAGGTGGAACATCGCCACCGAATAGACGCCCACACCTGCCGCAACGAACATATAGCCCAACTGCGACATGGTGGAATAGGCGATCACCCGCTTGATATCGTTCTGCACCAGACCGATCGTCGCCGCGACAAAGGCGGTTATCGCCCCAAGCACGGTGATCATCGTCATCGCATCCGGTGCATATTCATACAGCGGCGACATGCGGCAGACCAGGAAGACGCCCGCCGTCACCATGGTCGCCGCGTGGATCAGCGCCGACACCGGGGTTGGCCCCTCCATCGCGTCGGGCAGCCAGGTGTGCAGGAACAATTGCGCCGATTTCCCCATCGCCCCGATGAACAGCAGCACACCGATCAGGTTTGCCGCATTCCAGTCGGTCCACAGGAACCGGATGCTGGTGTCCGCCAACGCCGGTGCCCCCGCGAACACTTCGTCAAAGCGGATCGAGTCGGTCAGGAAGAACAGCGCCATGATGCCAAGGGCAAAACCGAAGTCGCCGACCCGGTTTACGACAAAGGCCTTTATGGCAGCAGCATTGGCCGACGGCTTTTTGTAGTAGAACCCGATCAGCAGATAAGAGGCAACGCCCACGCCTTCCCAGCCAAAGAACATCTGCACCAGGTTGTCGGATGTCACCAACATCAGCATGGCAAAGGTAAAGAACGACAGGTAGGCAAAGAACCGCGCCCGGTAATGCTCGCGATCAGACCAGTTGTCGTCATGCGCCATGTAGCCGAAGCTATAAAGATGGACGAGGGCGGAAACCGTGTTCACCACCACCAGCATGATCGCCGTCAGCCGGTCCACCCGGATGGCCCATTCGCTGCCCAGCGAGCCGCTTTCGATCCAGCGCAGCAAAACCACGCGATACATCTCGCCGTCAAAGGTCAGGAAAATGATCCACGACAGGAATGCTGCCAGAAACACCAGCGCGGTGGTGATGATCTGCCCGGCGCGTTCCCCGATGATGCGCCAGCCAAAGCCGCAGATCAGCGCGCCGACCAGCGGCGCCAGAAGGATGATCGTTGCCATGGGGTCAGCCTTTCATCACGTTGACGTCTTCGACGTCGATCGTTCCACGGTTGCGGAAGAACACCACAAGGATGGCAAGACCAATCGCCGCCTCGGCCGCCGCGACGGTCAGGATGAACATGGTGAACACCTGTCCGACCAGATCACCCAGATGACTTGAAAACGCCACCATGTTGATATTGACCGCCAGCAGCATCAGCTCGATCGACATCAGGATGACGATGATATTCTTCCGGTTCAGGAAGATGCCAAAAATGCCGATGACGAACAGTGCTGCCGCAACTGTCAGGTAATGTTCCAGACCAACCATTCTTCGTCCCTCCGGGTGTTTGCCCCGTTTTGTCTTTGTCGTGAAGGCGGGGTGAACCCCGCCCTACCCTTGCGGCACAGGCCTTACAGCCCTTGCCCCGGTTTCACGTCCTTCAGTTCCATCGCCGATGCCGGATCGCGCCACATCTGGTGCAGCACGTTCTGGCGCTTCACATCCTTGCGGTGGCGCAGCGTCAGCAGGATCGCCCCGATCATCGCGACCAAGAGGATCAGGCCGGAAAGCTG
>JBKBQB010000040.1:0-25746 GCA_046292785.1 Paracoccaceae bacterium | reverse complement strand
CGAGCTGGAAGACACTTCGGCCCTGCGCCATGCCGCCCGGTTCGATGCGATCCATGCGCAGGCCATGGCCCTGCCGGAGGTCGCCCGGCTGCATCACCTGTGCTGCGCCGATTATGCCGCCCGTCTGGCAGAGGCTGCCGGTATCGCGCCACAGGCGGATGCGCGCTGGCGCTGGCATATGGGGCAGGCGGGGGGGTGAGCCGCAAAGCAAAAGGCGCGCCCGTGGCGCGCCTTTGTGTTCATGTCGGGTCAGATCACCCCTGCCCAGATCAGCCCTGCAGCGTCCGCACGCCATAGCCTTCGCCCCGGGCCTTCATCGCGGCGACGGCGGCGATGCTGGCGGCGGCGGTGGTGAAGTAGGGGATCTTGTCCATCAGCGCCACGCGGCGGATGTCGCGGCTGTCGTTGATCGCTTGCGTGCCTTCGGTGGTGTTCAGGACCAGCGCAATGTCGTTGTTTTTCAAGCGGTCCACGATGTTGGGGCGACCTTCATAGACTTTGGCGACGGGGGTGGTTTTGACGCCGACGCCGGCCAGCCAACTGGCGGTGCCTTTGGTGGCGACGATTTCGAAACCCATTGACACCAGATCGCGGGCGGCGCTGGCGAGTCCTTCGGTTTTGTCCATGTCCTTGACGCTGAGGAACACGCGGCCCTGTTCGGGCAGGATGGTGCCAGCGCCCATTTGCGCCTTGAGGAAGGCCAGAGCAAAGGTGCGGTCCCAGCCCATGACTTCGCCGGTGGAGCGCATTTCGGGCCCCAGCATGGGGTCGACGCCGGGGAAACGGGCGAAGGGCAGCACCGCCTCTTTGACCGAGAACCACGGGGTGATCGGGTCGGCCAGGGTGAAGGGGTTGGCGAGCGGCAGGTCGGTATCGGGGCCGACGCCGGCGGGGTAGGGCGCGCGCAGCGGGAAGTTGGCCATCGGCTCGCCGGCCATCAGGCGGGCGGCGATGGCGGCGATCGCGGAGTCGGTGGCCTTGGCGACGAAGGGCACGGTGCGACTGGCGCGGGGGTTCACCTCCAGCACATAGATGGTGCCGTCCTTGATCGCGAATTGCACGTTCATCAGGCCCACCACGTTGAGGGCGCGGGCCATGGCGATGGTTTGGGTTTTAAGGTCCGCGATGGTGGCGGGCGACAGGGAATGGGGCGGCAGGCAGCAGGCGGAGTCGCCGGAATGGACGCCCGCCTCTTCGATATGTTCCATGATGCCCGCGACATGGACATTTTCACCATCGCTTAACGCATCCACGTCAACCTCGATGGCATTGGAGAGATACGAATCGAGGAGGACAGGGTTGTTGCCGGAGACCTGAACGGCCTCGCGGATGTAGCGTTCAAGCTGGGCGTCGTCGCGGATGATTTCCATCGCGCGGCCACCGAGCACGAAGGAGGGGCGGATGACGAGGGGGTAGCCGACTTTCGCGGCAACGGCGAAGGCTTCGTCGCGTGACCGGGCGGTGCCGTTGTTGGGTTGTTTGAGGGTGAGGGTGTTCAGCAGTTGCTGGAACCGTTCGCGGTCTTCGGCAAGGTCGATGGCATCTGGCGTGGTGCCGAGGATCGGGATGCCTTCGTTTGCCAGCGCTTGGGCCAGTTTCAGGGGCGTTTGACCGCCGAATTGCACGATGACACCGTGCAGGGTGCCGTTTTCCTGTTCCACGCGCAGGATTTCCAGCACGTGTTCCAGCGTGAGAGGCTCGAAATACAGCCGGTCGGAGGTGTCGTAATCGGTGGACACGGTTTCGGGGTTGCAGTTGACCATGATGGTTTCATAGCCCGCGGCGGTGAGGGCATAGCAGGCGTGGCAGCAGCAATAGTCGAACTCGATCCCCTGACCGATGCGGTTGGGGCCACCGCCGAGGATGACGACCTTTTTGGCGTTGGAGGGCCGAGCTTCGCATTCCACATCGCCCATGACCGGGGATTCGTAGGTGGAATACATGTAGGGGGTTTGCGCCTCGAACTCGGCGGCGCAGGTGTCGATGCGTTTGAACACGGCGGTGACGCCGAGGTTGCGCCGCGCGCGCCGGACCTGGCCTTCGTCGCGGCCGGTGAGGGTGGCAAGGCGGGCATCGGTGAAGCCCATCATTTTCAGCTTGCGCAAGCCGGGGGCGTCGAGCGGCAGGCCGTTTTTGCGGATCTCGGCTTCGGCGTCGATGATTTCGCGGATGCGGGCGAGGAACCATGGGTCAAACGAGGTGATGGCGTTGATCTGGTCGTTGGTGAAGCCGTCGCGCATGGCTTGCGCGATGACGCGCAGGCGGTCGGGAGTTTGGAGGCTCAGCGCCTTGGAGATGGCGGCGCGGTCGGGGCCGCCTGGAATCGCGATTTCGTCAAAGCCGGTGAGGCCGGTTTCCAGGGAGGCGAGGGCCTTTTGCATCGATTCGTGGATGGTGCGGCCGATGGCCATCACCTCGCCCACCGATTTCATGGCGGTGGTGAGGTTGTTCTGGGAGCCGGGGAATTTCTCGAAGGCGAAGCGGGGGATCTTGGTGACCACATAGTCGATGGAGGGCTCGAAGGAGGCAGGGGTGACGCGTGTGATGTCATTGTCGAGCTCGTCCAGCGTGTAGCCGACGGCGAGTTTGGCGGCGATCTTGGCGATGGGGAAGCCGGTGGCTTTCGACGCCAGCGCGGAGGAGCGTGACACGCGGGGGTTCATCTCGATCACCACCATGCGGCCATCGGCGGGGTTGATCGCCCATTGCACGTTGGAGCCACCGGTTTCGACGCCGATCTCGCGCAGCACGGCGATGGAGCCGTTGCGCATGATCTGGTATTCCTTGTCGGTCAGCGTGAGTGCGGGGGCCACGGTGATGGAGTCGCCGGTGTGCACGCCCATGGGATCGACGTTTTCGATGGCGCAGACGATGATGGCGTTGTCGGCGGTGTCGCGCACCACCTCCATCTCGAACTCCTTCCAGCCGAGCAGGGATTCGTCGACGAGGATCTGCGCCATGGGGGAGGCCTCAAGGCCGCTCCGGCAGATCGCCTCGTAATCGTCGCGGTTGTAGGCGACGCCGCCGCCGGTGCCGCCGAGGGTGAAGGCGGGGCGGATGATCGCGGGCAGGCCGACGTAGTCGAGCGTGTCGATGGCCTCGCGCAGGGCGGCGTTGATGTCGTATTTGCCCGATGCCAGTTTGGGGGCGGCGATGATGGTGGCCTTGGGGTTTTCCAAGCCGATCCGGTCCATCGCTTCGCGGAACAGCTTGCGATCTTCTGCCATCTCAATCGCTTCGCGCTTGGCACCGATCAGTTCGACGTTGAATTTTTCCAATATGCCGAGGTCGGCCAGCGCCAGCGCGGTGTTCAGGCCGGTCTGGCCACCCATGGTGGGCAGCAGGGCGTCGGGGCGCTCTTTTTCGATGATCTTGGCGACGACTTCGGGGGTGATCGGCTCGATATAGGTGGCGTCGGCAAGTCCCGGATCGGTCATGATCGTGGCGGGGTTGGAGTTGACCAAGATGACGCGGTAGCCTTCTTCGCGCAAAGCCTTGCAGGCTTGTGCGCCCGAGTAGTCGAATTCGCAGGCCTGACCGATGACGATGGGGCCCGCACCGATGATCATGATGGATTTGATGTCGGTTCTTTTCGGCATATCGGTGGCCCCTGTCCATGGCTGATCCCGGGTCGTGGTGACACCGGAATTGCGGATTCGTGCGGTCTGCGCAAATTGACGGGGGTTTAGGGGGTTGCGGGGCGGGGTGCAAGCCTTTGCGAAGGCGGTTGGGTGGCGGCGTGGTCCGGGAATATGGGGTAGGGCGGGGTTCACCCCGCCATTGCACAGGATAGGCGGGGTGAACCCCGCCCTACCGGGGCCGACGATGCGGTCATGACCGGGTTATGGGGGGTCCGTGACGCCGGATCGGGGCGCTTGTCGCCTGTTCGGGTCGACGGGTGCGTGCTAGATGCGTGGGACAGGCAAGAGGCGGGTTAGCGGCGATGCCAAGGGGTTTCGATGATTGTCATTGAACATGGGCCGGAGGGGCGGGCGGCTTTGTTTTCGCAGCCCGTGCAGAGTTTCGTGGCGCATCAGGCCGGGGAGGTGGCGGCCTGTCTGGCGCAGGCAGAGGCGGCGCGTGCACAGGGCGCGTGGATTGCCGGGTATATCGCTTATGAGGCGGGATATGCGCTTGAGCCGCGCTTGCTTGCGCGGATGCCTGAGGGGCGGCGCGGGCCGCTGGTGTGCCTTGCGGCGTTTGATGGGCCAGAGGACGCAGGTGCGGTGCTGGCACAGGCGGCTGAGGCGGGCCGTGCGGTGCGGCTGGAGGATCTGTCGCCCTGTGTGACGCGCGCGGCTTACGGGGCCGCGTTTGCGCAGGTACAGGGGTATATTGCTGCTGGCGATTGCTATCAGATCAACCTGACGTTTCCGATGGCGTCGCGGCTGACGGGCGGTTCGGCGCTGGGTCTTTATGGCGCGCTGCGTGCGGGGCAGCCGGTGGGCTATGGCGCATACGTCGATCTTGGCGTCGGGCCGGCGGTGGTATCGCGCAGCCCGGAGTTGTTTTTCAAGGTGTCGGGCGGGGTGATTGAAAGCCGCCCGATGAAGGGGACCGCGCCCCGGTCGGATGACCCGGTGGAGGATGCCGGGTTGGCGGCGGCCTTGCAAGCCAGCGAGAAGGACCGGGCCGAGAACCTGATGATCGTGGATCTTTTGCGCAACGACATCGCGCGGATGGCGGAGGTGGGGTCGGTCAAGGTGCCGGAACTGTATGTGGTGGAGAGTTTTGCCACCGTGCATCAGATGAGTTCGCGCGTGCAGGGGCGGCTTTTGCCGGGGGCCGGTTTGCCGGGGCTGATGGCGGCGCTGTTTCCCTGTGGCTCGGTGACGGGTGCGCCGAAGATCCGCGCGATGGAGATTATTGCCGAGGTCGAGGCCGAGCCGCGCGGGGTGTATTGCGGGGCGGTGGGCTGGGCCGCGCCTTCTGGCGATCAGGGGTGGTCGGTGGCGATCCGCACCGCGCGGGTCTGGCCGGAGGGCGAGGTGCGGCTGAATGTGGGTGGGGGGGTGGTCTACGATTCCACTGCCGATGGCGAATGGGAGGAAGCGTTGTGGAAAGCGCGCTTTGCCACGCGGCTGACACGCGGGGCGTGAGGCTGATCGAGACGATGTATTGGGATGGGGCGCGGGTGCCGCGCTGGCCGCTGCATGTCGCGCGGCTGACGGCGGGGGCGGCGGCGCTGGGCTGGGCGGTGCCTGCGCTTGAGGTGCGGGGGCCAGTTGGAGCAGCGGCGCGGCTGCGGCTGACGCTGGATGCCTTTGGCGCGGTCGAGGTGGAGGTGGGGGCGGTGCCTGCACCGCTGGCCGTGTGGCGGCTGGGGTTGGCGGCAGAGCGGCTGGACTCGGGCGATCCGTGGCTGCGGGTGAAATCGACGCGCCGCGCGGTCTATGACCGGGCGCGGACGGAGCTGGCTGCAGGTCTGGACGAGGTGGTGTTTCTGAATGAACGCGGCGAGGTGTGCGACGGGACCATCACGACACTGTTTTTTGATCGTGGCGCGGGGTTGCGCACGCCGCCCCTGGCCTGCGGGCTGTTGCCGGGGGTGTTGCGGGCGGAAGTGAACTGCGCGGAAGAGGTGTTGCTGGGCCGCGATCTGCCACGGGTGCAGCTGTGGGTGGGCAATGCGCTGCGCGGGATGGCGCGGGCGGTGTGGGCCGGATAGGATAGATGGATCAGAGTGCTTTGACGAGGCGGTGGAAGGTATGGCCGGTGCCCTCGTCGTGGCGCAAGACGCTTGTGGCGGTGAAACCCATGCGGGCCCAGAAGGCGGCGCCGCGCGGGTTGGCCTGTAGCACGGCAAGGTAGAGGTGGGAGGCGTCGGCGGCGCGGGCGCGGGTTTCGATTTCGGCCAACAACGTGGCGCCATGGCCGTTGGAGCGGGCGCTGGGGGCAAGGATCATCAGGCCGAGGTAAGCATCACCGGCGGCGGGGAAACCGAAGGACAGTTCGGCTACCCCTTCGAGTGCCCCGTTCAGGAACAGGCCAAGCCGGTGCGACGCGGCGGGGTCGCAGCCGGGGGGCGTGCCGGTGAACACCTCGTCCACCTCGGCGGGGCCGGGGTCGTGGCCCTTCCACAGGTGGTAATAGTCCTGCGCGCGGGTCAGCAGGGTGGAGACGGCGGCGCGGTCGTGAGCCGGGTCCAGCGCGCGGATCATGGGGTGGCAGAGACCGGGGGCATGCGGCCCATCCAGTCGAAATCGCGCACGGAGATGACGCCAGAGGTGATGACGCCCGCGAGGATGCCCCAGACGATGATGGCGAACAAGGTGGTGATCTTGGCCTTGCGCCCGACCAATTCATCCCGCGGTGCGCCTTTCGGGGTGCCGGGCACGACGGAGCCCGCATCGCCTTGGGTGGTCAGGCGCAGGGGCAGCACGATGAAGAACACCATGAACCAGACAACGGCAAACAGGACGGCAGCGGCGGTGATGGTCATATCTGCTCCAGCTCGATCAGGCAGCCGTTGAAATCCTTGGGGTGCAAAAACAGCACCGGCTTGCCATGCGCGCCGATCTTTGGCTCGCCCGAGCCCAGCACCCGCGCGCCGGAGGCCTTGAGCGTATCGCGGGCGGCGAGGATATCTTCGACCTCGTAGCAGATATGGTGGATGCCGCCTGCGGGGTTCTTTTCCAGAAATCCCAGGATCGGGGAATTTTCACCCAGGGGGGACAGCAGTTCGATCTTGGTGTTGGGCAGGTCGATGAACACCACGGTGACGCCGTGATCGGGTTCATCCTGCGGCGGGCGCACCGAGGCCCCCAGAACGCCCGCATATTGCGCGGCGGCGGCGGCGAGGTCGGGCACGGCGATGGCAACGTGGTTGAGGCGGCCGATCATGGGGGGCTCCGGGTTAAGCTGAGGCAGGTTATGCGCAGGGTCGCGGGGTGAGGCAAGGGGCCGATCCGTCGCAGGGCTTGGTTTTGGCGGAGGCGCGCGGAATTTTAACCTCGCGTTAGCCGATTCTGGCGTTGCATCGGGGAGTCGCTTTTCACTCGGGGGACTTGTCATGCCTGCTCCAGACCGACCGGATGCCGCCACTGCCACGCCCAGCTTTTTGCCGCGCGGGGTGGTTGCGCCCGCCGTGGGGGCGCTGCCGCTGTCGGGGGTGACGATCCTGCTGGTGGAGGACAGCCGCTTTGCGTCGGACGGGTTGCGGCTGATCTGCCAGCGGTCCGGCGCGCGGCTGCGGCGGGCGGAGACGATGGAGCAGGCGCGGGCGCATCTGCGCACCTATTGCCCCGATGTGGTGATCGTGGATCTGGGCCTGCCGGACGGGCGCGGCGACCGGCTGATCCGGGATCTGGCGGTGGCGCGCCGGGTGGCGGTGGTGCTGGGCCTGTCGGGCGACCCGGACGGGCGGGCGCTGGCGCTGGCGGCGGGGGCGAAGGGGTTTCTGGAAAAGCCGTTGCAGGGGGTGGGGGCGTTTCAGCGCGCGATCCTGCGCCATGTGCCGGGGCGGTTTGCGCCGACGGTGCGCGATGAGGAGGATGCGCCGGTCGGGGGAGATATGTTGGCGATGCGCGATGATCTGGCCCATGCGGCAGATCTGATGGCGATGGCACCGGATGGGGCGGCGCGGGCCTATGTGGCGCGCTTTGTGGCAGGGATCGCGCGCGGCGCGGGCGACGCCGATCTGGCCGATGCGGCGGTCGCGGCAGGGCTGGGGGCGGATGCCTTGCCCCGGTTGCGCGCCTTGGTCCAGCGCCGGTTGGGAGAAGGGGCGGTGTTTTGAAAGGGGCCGGTGTCTGCGCGCGCGGCAGGCGGGATCGGGCGGCGAAGGGGATCGGGTGCCGCGGGGGGCCGGGGCGCAGGCCGCTGTGTCATACTGCGGGATCAGAGGCTGCGCGCACCAGTTGCGACAAGTCTGACAGGCGTTCGCGCTGATGGCCCGCAGCGTCGAAATTGGCGGGCGAGAGCCAGGCGGCAAAGGCTTCGCGCAGGGCGGGCCATTCGCTGTCGATCACCGAAAACCACGCGGTATCGCGGTTGCGGCCCTTGGCAACGGTGTGGTTGCGGAAAATGCCTTCATGGCTGAAGCCAAGGCGCTGGGCGGCGCGGCGCGAGGGCAGGTTCAGCGCGTTGCATTTCCATTCATAGCGCCGATAGCCTGCGGCAAAGGCCCAATCCATCATCAGAAACATCGCCTCGGTCGCGGCGGGCGTGCGTTGCAGGGCGGGGGACAGGCAGATATGGCCCACCTCGATGCTGCCCGCCTCTGGCGTGATGCGCAGAAAGGCAGCGACGCCGACGGCGTGGCCGTTGGCGGTGTCGGTGATGGCAAAGAACACCGGGTCATTCTGGCCCTGATGATCCTTGACCCAGCGGTGATAGGCCGAGGCCGAGGAGAACGGGCCATAGGGCATGTAATCCCACAGCGCGTCATGGCCAGAAAAGGCGGCGAACAGGTCGGCGGCGTGATCATCCGCCTCCAGCGGGTCCAGCCGGACGTGCTTGCCGGCAAGGGTCAGACCGGCAGGCGGGTGCGGTGGCGGCGCCCAGTTGGTAAGCAGGTGGCCCTGAGGTGCCTGTGTGTGCATGCTGTGCGCCCTTGGTGGTTTTGCCGCACGTTATGTCCTGCCGACAGGGCGGCGCGCAATGGAGATTTTTGGGCGCGATCTTGGGCGCGCGTCAGGCCAGAAGGCCGGGATCATCGCCCATGCGCAAACCGGGAAAGATGGAGGATTCCAGCAAGGTGCGATCAAACCCATACATCCCGCGCATCGCCCATGCCGCCCAGGCCCGCACATCGGACGTGGGCATCAGATCGCGCCGCTGATACAGCGCGGCCTCATCCAGCCCCGGCCAGCGGCCCATGACGCGACCGCCACGAAGCGCGCCGCCTGCCATCAGCATGGCGCCGCCGGTACCATGGTCGGTGCCCTTGGTGCCGTTTTCGGCCACGGTACGGCCGAATTCGGTCATCGCCAGCAGCAGGGTCTTGCCCCAGACCTCGGACCCCAGCCGGTCGGCCATGCGCACGACCACCCGCTCCAACCGGCGCAGCGGCGGGGTGATGCCGCCCGACTGGTTGCGGTGGGTATCCCAGCCATTGAGCGAGAAAGCCGCAACGCGGGTATCCTCCAGCAGACGGTCGGCGGCAAAATCGGTCAGGCGGTCGGTATCGGCCAGACGGCCCCCGGCGGGGGGCGTGGACATGGGATTTGTGCCGGACAGATCAATGCTTTCGGTCAGGCTGACCGCCTCTGTCGCGGCGTCGCGGAACAGGGCATCATCGTGGTAGATGTGATCCAGCAGCAGGCGCGACTGCGCCGACAGATCCAGCCGCAGATCGGGCTGCCAGTTGCTGACAGGGGCAGGCCCTTGCAGCACGGGCGCGGAATCGGTGCCGATGGCAAAGGCGGTTTGCGCGCGCAGGCCGGGAACCGTTTGCAGCATGCGGTTCAGCCAGCCATCGCGCCGCGCGGCATCGGGCACATCCATGCCGGTGCCGGCCTCAAGGATATCCTGCCCGTCGAAATGGCTGCGTTGGTCGCGGTAGGGGGTCGATGTGGCCTGCACAAAGCCAAGCTGCCCCGCCTGCCACAGCGGCATCAGGCCGGAAAGTGTGGGGTTCAGGCTGAAATAGGGTGTCAGGTCAGGGCCTAGGGTGCCCGAGAGCGTGGGGCGGTAGGTGGCGAACAGCGGGTCGCCCGAGGGGCGGACCAGATCCAACCCGTCCATCGCGCCGCGCAGGATCACCACCACCAGCCGGTGATCACCCAGGGGCGCGCTGCCATCCGACGCGGCCAGCGTGACGGTGGTCATCAGAGGGTGGGCGGCCAGCGAACAGGCGGTGCCGGTCAGGGCTTGCAAAAACAGGCGGCGGTCCATGGGCGGCTACCTTCGGTTGAATTCGGGGCTGGCCAGCACAAGGCCCACCGCTTCGCGGATGTTTTCCGACCGTGGCACCGCCCAGGCCAGCCGTTCACCCAGATGGGTGCCAAGGCTGCGGGTCATCAGGGCGGCCGGGTCTGGCAACGGGTTGACCAACCGCTGCGGCATGTCCATCGCCCAGGTGATGCGGGCGGCCATGGCTTCGGGCGTGATCCAGGCTTCGGCCGCTTCGGACCAGCCATCGGGGCCAGGCGGCGATTGCCAGGGCTGGCCCATGGCGGCCATGGGGTGCAAGATGGTCTGGCGGAACACATCATCGGCCATGCGGGTGATGTCGGCGCCATCCAGACCCAAAGCGCGCAGGGAGGCGACAAGAAAATCATAGGGTTGGCGGGCCTTGTCTTGCAGCTTGCTCCAGGCGGCGGAGTGGGTCAGCAGCGCCTCGGACACGGCCAGCAGGTCGCCGCCCGAAATCCGCCACGCATCGGCAAGCGCCTGCACCAGATCGCTGTTGGGCTGATCGGAGACGAAATGCACCGCCAGTTTGCGCGCCAGATGGGCGGCGGTGGCGGGGTTTTCGGCCAGATCGTCCAGCGCCTTGAGCACGGTGGCCAGCGTATCGCCGCTGTAGGTGGTGCCCAGCACGGTTTCCGGCCCCGGCTCGGCGCGGCGGGCATCAAAGGTGGGGCCTTTCTTGCCGACGGTCAGCCCGGTGAGCAGTTCGGCCATCTGGGTCACATCGTCTTGGGTATAGCCGCTGCCAACGGTGTGCAGTTCCAGCAGTTCGCGGGCCAGATTTTCGTTCAAGCCCTTGGTGCGGCGCTGCCCGATGCGCGAATTGGGGCCAAAGCTGCGCGACTGGTCCAGATAGCCCAGCATGGCCGGGTGCTGGATCACCGCCTTGAGCATATCGGCAAAACGGTCGGTCACATAGGGGCGGATCGCCTCTTCCACCATCGTTGCGGGCAGCGGGCTGTCGCGGCGCGAGCGGGCGCGGGTCGTGAAATGATCGGCCCAGAACTGCACGAGGCGTTCGCGAAAGCCATCGGTGGCATCCAGCGCGCGGGCGATGGTCGTTTTGGCGGCTTGCAGGGTCACGCCTTCAAGCTGGGCGACGGCTTGGCGGTAATCCTGGTGGGCGGCGTCGGCCTCTGCCCCCGCCGCGCGGCGCGAGGTGCGCAGCATGCTGTCAGCGCGCGCAAGGGTTTCGGCCAGGTTGGCCAGACGCGGGGCGGGGTAGATTGTGGCCATGACATCGGGGCCGCGCAGGGCGGCCAGCATCGACGCGGGCTCGGCCGGCGCCTGATCGGGGAGGGGCAGCCCATAGCCAAAGCGAAAGGCGGCGGTGGTATTGTCCTGAGTCATCGGGCCGTCCTTGAGATGCGGTCAGGATAGGGGCAAATGCGGGTCTTTGCACCGGCCATCTTCACGGAAGGCAGCGGCAGGCGCAGTCAAACATGAGCGATATCAGGATAACACAACGTCCGATAACCTCTATTCCTTCATCTGGAAGCTAGAAGTCCTTGCTACGACGACAACAAAGTCGGATGAAGGCCGACTGCTTGAGTTCTTCGTGTGTCTACGTAGGCGAAGGTGAACACCGTCACACAGCAAGCTGCGGTCTGGAGCTGGAGGGTGGTCATGGGTGTGTCCGCTTGCTCTTTATGTAGTCGTCAAAGCGTGTTCCAGCGAAAGACTTGCGAAGAATTTCATAGTCACGCTCAAAAATGTCGCGTGGTATCCTTTCTAGCATGCTGAAGATCGAAGATTCGCTGATCTTGCTACTTTCAAGCGAGATAATTTCCTTAATTCCACATTCATTTTTGAAATTGTCCAGTGAGCTATGATACATTGAAATCGAATCCTGATCAAAAACTTTGTCAAGAAAATCCACTTCAATTTCGCTGTTCTGCTTATTTCCAAGAAATCCGCTATGCCTATTAGTTTTGAAGCTAACCTTGCTTGTGTCGTCGTTGGCGTGAACTTTGAAAATTCTGTAACAGAACTCAATTTCAGATCTTGTAAGTCTATGGAAGATCCAGCCCAAGCCACTGTGGTGGAGTCTGGGCATGATGTCGACTGGGGTAATCGGATGAACCAGATACCCATGAGGCGTTCTGGTGAAGTTCTTCGCACGATCTAGGCCCAGATAAGATCTAGGATCATCGATCCTTGCTATAGTTGGAGAATGCGCTCCAAATCTAACATACTCGGACTCGTAATTCACTAGGCTCTTGACGTGAGGATTTATTGTGATCAGACTGCTCATGGAAAGAGGAGGTGATAGGAAGTCTTCGTTGAAAATGTTTATCCATTGAAAAGCAACACAATCAAAATCGCTATAGCTTTTGATGAAGTCCTGAATGGATCTTGGAAAGGGATCTGCGACCCAAAATTCGTCTACATCAATAAACATGCAGTATTTTGATCTTGAATTGTTTCGAGCGTAATTGAACAGATGGGCATAGCATCCCGGCTGCTGGAAGTTGGCGATTACGTTGTTCACATCAAGCAAATGGACCTTCGGAAAATGATCTGAAATTTTTCTAATCACAGTTTCTGTGCTGTCACTGCAATTATTTACGCCAATAAAAATGTTGTTAAAGCCGAGGTATATGTAATGATGGATAAAATCTGCAACATATGGAGCTTCGTCTGAAGCGATGCATATAACGTCCACATCAGACTCAATTCGCGCGCCCTGTTCGCTGCCGCGTTCCCGAAAAATTGAAAAATTACGCAATCTTTTAGCATAGTCAGTAGCCTGTTGTGGATAAAGGCAAAGATATCTGTTTATTTCCGAGAAATAGTCTCCGTATAATCTTTTGTTGAGCAAAAGATCAAGGTGCATTTCCGATCTTGTGGGCGAATCGGGAATCCTCAACATGAAATCCGATGCTTTTTGATGCTTTCCACATATCAGAAGGATATCAAAATATGATCGATGAAACGGGGTGAATTCAAAATGCTTGTCCGCTAGTGCATCGCCAAAATCAATTGCAAGCTCGGGCTTGCCAGACTGATGATAGGTTTGTAGTGCTGTGAACAGAATCCACTTTTCGTCTGGAAATTTGACGAGAGCCCTGTCCAGTATTTGGTGTGCTTCATCGTACCTTTTAAGTGCATTAAGATCTTGAGCAAAACGCGCGTAACCATCAAAATAGTCGGGATTTTTCTTCATCAGCTGTGAAGAAAGGGCGAGTGCCGAGTTAGAGTCTGCCAGTAAACGGGACATATTGTGAGCTTTTGTCAATATTGGTATACTGCTAGGAAAAAGCTTCAAGCCCTCCTCTAGCATGTTCCGAGCAGCTCCCAGATCCCCAGCATTTTGAAGTTCACTTGCTTTTTGAATGATTGAAGATTCAGACTTAAAAATCATCGCACAAATCCTGACGTAGTTCTTCCAAGAATAAACCTACGAAAACATGTGACAATGATCAAGTGTATTTGATCCAGATGATTCATGCCGATTTCATAATACCCTGATCCAATGTACGAAGGGTTGTAAAGAGCAGTGCGGGCACATCGGAGCATTGTAGTTATCCTATTGTTTCACTTCGTAAAACGGGTTACCGCCTTTTGGCGGAACGCCCTGTATGCGAAGGGCCATCGTCGAATGGGCTATCAGCCGGACCGTCTGGACCCACCTCCAAAGCAGTATTAGCTTAAAAAATGGCGCTTTCTCGTCGGCTAATAAACGTGAAAGCCGTCAAAATCGCCCTTGCCCAAAGGAACGCCAGAGGCGCGCAAGGACGCGTAACCCATTGTTGCGTGGAAGAAAAAGTTTGGAAGGCCGTAGAGGAACACGAAGTCATGCGCCGATTGGTCCAGGTCGGTCAAACCTGCGCGATGGTGGATGATGCGGTCGGCGGCGCCTTCGAATTCGGCGGGTTTCATCGCGCCAAGCGTGGCGCGGGCGACCGCCATTCGTGGGGCCAGCGCGGTGGGCAGGTTGGGAACCTCGCGCCCGGCCAGAGGGCAGGCGATGCGCAGGGTAAAACCTGCGGCGGTGGCGAAATGCTCGCTTGCGGTCAGGCTGTCGGCAATCTGCGCGGTCATCGCCGCCCGCCCCGCCTTGTCCACGATCCCGGCCATCTGGGCGAGATAGTGGCGAAAGACGGGGACGGTGGCGTGATACATCATGCCTCTTTCGGCAGCACGCGCAGGCGAAGTTCGCGCAACTGGTCGTTGGTGGGGTCAGACGGCGCATTCATCAGCAGGTCTTCGGCGCGCTGGTTCATCGGGAACATGATGACCTCGCGGATGTTGGTGGTATCCGCCAAGAGCATCACGATGCGGTCGATCCCCGCCGCACAGCCGCCGTGGGGCGGGGCGCCGTATTTGAACGCCTTGACCATGCCGCCAAAGCGCTTTTCCACCTCGGAGTTGGGGTAGCCCGCCAGTTCGAACGCCTTGAACATGATCTCGGGCTTGTGGTTGCGGATGCCGCCCGACAGCAGTTCATAGCCGTTGCAGGCAAGGTCATACTGGTAGGCGTAAACGTCGAGCGGATCGCCGTTGAGCGCCTCCATCCCGCCTTGGGGCATCGAGAACGGGTTGTGGCTGAAGTCGATCTTGCCGTCGTCGGTCTTCTCGAACATCGGGAAATCGACGATCCACGCAAAGCGGAACGTGTCTTTCTCGGTCAGGCCGAGTTCTTCACCGATGACATTGCGGGCGCGGCCGGCTGTGGCCTCAAACGCCTCGGGCTTGCCGCCGAGGAAGAACGCGGCGTCGCCAAGGCCGAGGCCGAGTTGCTGGCGGATGGCTTCGGTACGTTCGGGGCCGATGTTCTTGGCAAGGGGGCCTGCGGCTTCCATGCCGGATTTATCTTCGGCCTCACGCCAGAAGATATAGCCCATGCCGGGCAGGCCCTGCTGTTGGGCGAAGGCGTTCATGCGGTCGCAGAATTTGCGGCTGCCGCCTTTGGGGGCGGGGATGGCGCGGATTTGCGTGCCCTCTTGTTCCAAGAGTTTGGCGAAGACGGCAAAGCCGGAGCCTGCGAAATGGTCGGACACCACCTGCATCTTGATCGGGTTGCGCAGGTCGGGTTTGTCGGAGCCATACCACAGCAGGCTGTCGCGATAGGCGATGCGGGGCCAGGTCGCATCGACCGGCTTTTCGGGGGCGAATTCCTGGAACAGGCCTTGGATCACCGGCTGGACCACGGCGAAGACGTCTTCCTGTTCGACAAAGCTCATCTCGATATCAAGCTGGTAGAAATCGGTGGGCGAGCGGTCGGCGCGGGGGTCTTCGTCGCGAAAGCAGGGCGCGATCTGGAAATAGCGGTCGAAACCGGCGACCATGATCAACTGCTTGAACTGCTGCGGGGCTTGGGGCAGGGCGTAGAATTTGCCGGGGTGCAGGCGCGAGGGCACGAGGAAATCGCGCGCGCCTTCGGGGCTGCTGGCGGTGATGATGGGGGTCTGGAATTCGTTGAAGCCCATATCCCACATGCGGTTGCGCAAGCTGCGCACCACGTTGGAACGCAGCATCATGTTGCGGTGCATGCCCTCGCGGCGCAGGTCGAGAAAGCGGTAGGTGAGGCGGGTTTCCTCGGGGTATTCGGTTTCGCCGAAGACCGGCATCGGCAGTTCCGCCGCCTCGCCCAGAACGGTGATGGCGGTGGCGTAGACCTCGATCTCGCCTGTCGGCAGCTTGGGGTTGATCAGGGAGGCGTCGCGGGCCTTGACCCGGCCTTCCACCTGAATGACCCATTCGGCGCGGACCTTCTCGATATCGGCAAAGGCGGGGCTGTCGCTGTCGGCCAGCACTTGGGTGATGCCGTAATGGTCGCGCAGGTCGATGAACAAGACGCCGCCATGATCGCGCACCCGGTGCACCCAGCCCGACAGGCGGATGGTGTCGCCCACATGGGTGGTGTTCAGGGCGGCGCAGGTGTGGCTGCGATAGGCGTGCATCGGCAATCCCCTTTCAAGGGTTTTGGTCTTTGCGCCGATACACCCTGACCTGCGGACGAAGTCAAGCCAGTCTTGGTGGGGGCCAGTCTTGGTGGGGGCCAGTCTTGGTGAAAGGCCAGTCCTGCGCGGGCTAGTCCCGTATGAGCAGCGCCTCGACCGCCTGGGCATAGGTCAACGCAGGGTCAAAGGCGCCGGTGCGCAGGAACAGGATGGTCTGACGCATCGCAAGCGGGTTCATCATCAGGAACGTATGGGTGGCGGGCAGGGTCAGATGGGCCGTCATGCCATCAACCCGTGTGGAGGCCACGCTGACCTTGCCGTCATCCGGGCCGGGGATGAGGCTGGAATACACCGGATTGAGTGACTGGTTGCCCGCGATGATGCCCAAGGGATAGTCGGGCTGCGGCAGGGTGCGCGGAACAGAGGCCGCGTCGGTCCCAAGCTGCTGGCCTGCGGGGCCATTGATCCAGTCAAAGACCGGGATCGTGCCAAGTGCGTCGACCAGTTCAGAGCCTTGGTTGGGCGGGGCCAGCATAACCACGCGGCCAAGGGCGTCGGGGCGATGATCGGCCAGCAGATAGCGCACGAGGATGCCGCCCATGGAATGGGTGACGAAATGCACCCGTTCTGACGGGGCAAGGGCACAGGCGGCGATGCCGTCATCGACAAAGGCCGAAAGATCGGGGATGGGCGCGGTGGTGGAGGGGTATGACTGGTTGACGGTGCGAAATCCCGCGCCGTTTAGCGCCTGCGCCATCGGCACAAGCGACGCGTCAGAGCGGGCCAGCCCATGCAGCAGCACGACACAGTCTGCGTGCGCAGGTGTGGCGAGGAAAAGGGCAAGGCCAAGAGCACGGATCATGTGAGAAAGATGGCCGTCTTGTCGTGCAATGCCAAGGGGGAGTGGACAAACGGTGCGCAACGTCACAGGTTGGGGACATGCCGAACCGGACCCCCCGCCTTGCCACCCGCGCGCTTATTTTGCTTGATGACCGCTTGCTGCTTGTCAACGCCTATCGTGGCGGACTATCGGACCTGTGGTGCGCGCCCGGCGGCGGCGCGGTTGTGGGCCAGTCGTTGCATGACAACCTGAAGCGCGAGATTTGGGAGGAGACGGGGGTGCAGGTCGCGGTCGGCGCGCCCTGTCTGGTGAACGAATTCCACGACCCCAAGCGCGGCTTTCATCAGGTGGATCTGTATTTCCGTTGCGAAATCATAACTGGGCAGATCACTGACGACTGGCGCGACCCCGAGGGCGTGGTGACCGAGCGCCGGTTTTTCAGCCGCGACGCGCTGCGCGGGATCAGGTTCAAGCCCGACAGCCTGCCGGAAGCGGCGTGGGGTGCGGGGGAGAGCCTGTACGATCCGCTGGAGTTGATTGTGCGGTAGCGCTTGCGGACCTCCGCGGAGTTTTGCCCCCCGGTCCATCGGTTTCTCGAACCGATGGCGAAACCGATGAACAACCCCAAGATATTTTTGAACAGATGGAGGAAGGTGAGGTTTGGCTAACGGTCGATCCAGATCGTGACCGGACCGTCATTGGTGAGGCTGACCGCCATGTCGGCCCCAAAGACGCCGGTGGCGGTGAGGATGCCGAGGGATTTGATCCGGGCGATGAAGTGATCGTAAAGGCGCTTGCCCTCTGCCGGGGCGGCGGCGGTGGAAAAGCCGGGGCGGTTGCCGCGCAGGTCGGCGGCGAGGGTGAATTGCGAGACAATCAGGGCGGATCCGGCGATGTCCTTGATGGAAAGGTTCATCTTTTCCTGATCATCCTTGAAGATGCGCAAGCTGGCGATTTTGGCGGCCATGGCGTCGACATTTTCCGCGGTGTCGTCCTGCATCGCGCAGATCAGGATCAGGAGGCCTGCACCGATCTCGCCGGTGATCGTGCCGTCAACGAGAACCGAGGCGTGGGAAACGCGCTGGACGACTGCCCTCACAGCTCATGCGCCCAAGGCGGGTTGGCGCCGGGGCGGCTGACGGTGATGGCGGCGGCGCGGGTGCCGAGCGACAGGGCGGCATCGAGCGTGGCATCGGGCAGATGCGCAAGCGCGGCTTTGGTCAGCGCGCCCGCAGCGTGCAGGGCGGCGAGTGCGCCGGCGTTGAAGGTATCGCCGGCGCCCACGGTGTCGGCGACCGTTACCGGCGTTGCGGCGTGAACGCGATCTTGCGTTGGGGTGACGGCACGCGCGCCTGCGGCGCCTTCGGTGACGAATACCAGTTTTGGCCCGGCCTTGAGGATCTGGCGCGCAAGGGTGGTGACGTCGCCTGCGCCGATCAGCCAGTGCAGATCGTCGTCGGACAGTTTCACGATATCGGCCCGTGCGATCATGCGGTCGATCCGCGCCCGATACGCCGCTTCTTGTCCGGCGATGAGGCCGGGGCGAATATTGGGGTCGATCATCGTCACGCGGCTGTCGGCGTAGCGGGCCTGCAGCGCCTCATAGGTGCTTGCGGCCGGGTCGTTCACCAAAGAGATGCCACCCACGAATACGGTGCTGACGCTGTCGGGCAAGATCGGCAACTGGTCTGTTGACAGCATGCGTCCCGCCGTTGACTCGTCGTAGAAGGCATAGGTCGCCTGCCCGTCGACCAGTTTCACGAAGGCAACAGTGGTGGCGCGGTCTGACCGGGCAAGAAACCGGATATCGACTTGCGACGCGGTCAGCGTATCGATCAGGATTTCCCCCAGCATATCGTTCGAAACGCCGGAAAAGAACGCAGATGGGGCGCCGAGGCGGCCCAAAGCAATCGCCGTGTTGAAGACCGCACCCCCGGCGTAGGGGGCGAAACACGCTTCGCCCGTTGTTGCGGTGCGGGGCAGCATGTCGATCAGGGCTTCGCCACAGCTGAGAATCATCGGGGCCTCCAGCGGATTGGTTGCAGGGCTGCGTCACACAGTCTTAATCGCAATCGGTCTGTTAGCGCAAACACAGGTTTCGACACCAGCACATCAAGGGTGAGGGTCAAAGGTCAGCGTTGCTGTCATTTGTCCGGCTTCGAAATGCCAATCAAGCGTGCCGCCCAAGGTTGCAGCGTAGGTTTCGCAAATCATGGTGCCCAGACCGGACGCGCCTTTATCCCCGGCCGTGTGCGGAGCGTTGGCGGCATTGACCACCCGGATCACAGCGCCGGGCGCGGCCTGATCCAGATGCACGCAAACTGCGGAGGTGTCGACACCATGCCGCACGCCATTGGCCACCAGTTCGCTGACGATGATGCACATCGCCGAAGCGCGCTCGGACTGCATCTGGAGGTCTTCGTCGGCGGTGGGCCTGAACACGATCTGTCGGTCATAGGACAGGGAGAATTCGGAACAGAGCCGCTGGAGCAGCGGAACAATCGGGATGGATTTGAAGTCGCTGCTGGTTTGCAACTGTTCATGCACCCGTGCGATCGAGGCCACGCGAAGAGCAGCTTCGTCCAAGGCGGCGCGCACCGTATCTGACGATCGGCGGGCCTGAAGACGCAGGATGGAGGCAACCTGCGACAGACTGTTTTTCACCCGATGGTCGATTTCGCGCATCAGGAAATCGCGTTGGGACAGCAGATCGGATTTTTCTGCAAGCTCTTGTTCCAGTGCGTCTGCATAGGCCTGTTGTTCGCGTTCCCGCAGCACCCGCTCGGTAATGTCGCGCGAGGAGGCGAGCAGCTTGTGCAATGCGCCATCGGCACCGCGAATCGGCAAGACAGAGATGTGCCACCATTTCGGCGTGCCCTTTGCGGTCGGGCATTCTGCTTCTATGGTGACACGCTCGCCCGCGCGAGCCCGGGCCATGGCGTCTTCAAGGGTGGGGCGCATCCGTTCGGGCCAAAGGTCAGGCCAAAAGCGACCGGCGACGGTGTGAAAAGCATCGATTTCCATGGCGCACATGCCGTTTTCATTCATGAATGACAAGGTGCCATCAGACTCTATCAGCTTCACACAATCCTGCGAGGCGTTCAGGACAGACAGCAGGAAATTGGCCTCGAAACCATCCATCACAGACAACGCGAGGCGATCGCCGCTGTTCGGCATGCCAACTCCTTCAATCACAATGCGTCACCGACGATCATCCACGATCTTATTCGCGCATAAGGTGTTTGCAAGCCCGACATATCAGGCAAACCAAGGCGAAAGATTGGCGCGGATGCGGTCCAGGGTCGTGGGCCCGGATGTATCACCGTGGAAGGTTTGGCCGGTGATTGCTTCATAGGCCTCGACATAGACATGCGCGGTCTGGGCGATGATTTCGGTTGGGATATCGGGGACCGGGTCTTTGTAGGGATCGCAGCGCGCTGCGACCCAAGACCGGATGATATCCTTGTCAAAGCTGGGCGGGCGGGTGCCGGATTCGAAAGCGGCGGCGTAGCCATCGGCCCGCCAATACCGGCTGGAGTCGGGCGTATGGATTTCGTCCGCGAGCAGGATGCGGCCAGAGGCATCGGTGCCGAATTCGTATTTCGTATCTGCAAGGATCAGGCCGCGCTGTGCAGCCATCTGCTGGCCCCGGTCAAAGAGTGCAAGGGCATGGGCCGAGACCTCGTCCCATTGCGCAGGGGTCAGCAAACCCTGTGCAACAATCTCGTCAGCGGTCAGGGGTTCGTCGTGGCCGCCGTCAAAGGCTTTGGACGTGGGGGTGATGATCGGTTGCGGCAGGATCTGATTGTCGCGCAGACCCTCTGGCAGGATGTGGCCATAGAGCTTGCGCTGGCCTGCGCGGTATTGGGTGAGGACCGAGGTGGAGGTGGTGCCGGCCAGATAGCCGCGCACCACGATTTCCACCGGCAGGATGGTGACGCGGCGGCCGATCACCACATTCGGATCGGGGTAGCCAAGCACGTGGTTCGGGCAGATATCGGCGGTGTGGTCGAACCAGTAACGCGCGGTCTGCGTCAGCACCTGACCTTTGAAGGGGATGGCAGCGAGGATGCGATCAAAGGCGCTGATCCGGTCCGAAGAGATCAGGATGCGCCGACCGCCGGGGTGCTCTGCCGTTTCTGGCAGGTCGTAACAATCCCGGACCTTGCCGAAATAGGGGTTGGGCAGTTCGGGGATGCGTGCGTGCGGCAGAACGCGGGACAGATCAAGCATCGGAGCCTCCGGTCGGGGTGAGCATCGCTATTGCGCGGGCAAGGGCGGCGAGTCAACGCCCCGGCGTAGCGCGACGGTGCAAGACTGATCTGAAGGCGCGGCTGCGCCGCATTGTTTTTATCTCGTCGCGCGCGTGCCGCGCGTCTCCTTGGCGATACGCGCGGGGGGTGAGGGGGCAGACAGCCCCGCTGCGCGGTGTCAGTCTCGCAGCATTTGTAGCAGGGCGAGTGTGGGCTCGCCGGTGACCGGCAGACCGCGGGCGCGCTGGAAAGCTTCTATGGCGGCGCGGGTTTTTGCGCCGATGACGCCGTCGCTGCCTTCGGTGTCAAAGCCTGCGGCGGTCAGGCGGCGTTGCAGGTCCTGCCGGTCGGCGATGGTCATGCCGGTGGCGTCGGGCGGAAAGCCGCTGCGCAGCGGGCCTGCGCCGCGCAGGCGGTCGGACAGGTGGCCGACGCCGATGACATAGTTCACCGCGTTGTTGTAGCGGGCGATGGCGTTGAAATTGTTGAAGATCAGGAAGGCCGGGCCATTGGCCCCCTGTGGCAGGATGATGGAGCCTGCGCCGTGGTTGGGCAGGCGGCCGCCTTCGGCCGTGGTGACGCCAAGGGTGGACCATGCGTCAGACGCGCGCCCCTTGCCGCGCCCGGTGACGGATGTGTTGAAACCGGCGGGCAGGCGGATCTCGATCCCCCAGGGTTGGCCCTTGCGCCAGCCGGAGCGCGACAGGTAGGCGGCGGCAGAGGCCAGCGCGTCGGTCGGGTCATCGGCCCAGATGTCGCGGCGGCCGTCGCCGGTGAAATCGACAGCAAATTCCAGATAGCTGGTCGGGATGAACTGGGTGTGGCCCATGGCACCGGCCCAGCTGCCGGTCATGTTGGCGGGGGTGGTGTCGCCGTTTTGCAAGATGCGCAGGGCGGCGGTGAGCTGTTGTTCAAAGAACGCGCCGCGCCGCCCGTCATAGGCCAGCGTGGCCAGAGCGGAGATCACCGGCACGGTGCCGCGCCGTTCGCCGTATTGGCTTTCCAGGCCCCAGACGGCGGTGACCACCTCGGCCTCGACCCCATAGCGGGATTCGATGGCCGAGAGGGTGCCGCGATGGCGGGCCAGTGCCGCGCGGCCCTTGGACACGCGGTCGGGGCTGGCAGCGATGGCGAGGTAATCTTCCAGACTGCGTTTGAATTCGGTCTGGTTGCGATCCCGCTCGATCACGCCGGGAAGGTAGCCTGCACTGCGGAATGCGGTGTTGATGGTGGATTGCGACAGGCCCCGGCTGGTGGCGCGGGATTTGTAGGCGTTGACCCAGGCATCAAAGCCCGTGTTGGGCACCGGCGACATGCCGGGGTCGGTTGCGCGCGAGACGACGGAGCTTGTGCCAGCCCCCCCACCGCCAACGCAGGCGGACAGCCACATGGCACCCAAACCGAATGTGAACGCGCGCCGCTTTGACTGCATGATCTGCCCCTGTTTTTATTGTTTGAAGAGTCTAGACGATTGTGGCTGGAACCGAAAGGCAGAGACCGGGCTACATCTGGCTGAGATACGCGAACCCGCCGATGACGATGGCGGCAAGCACGACGGCAAAGGCGATCTTCCATGCCGAATACGGTCGTTCGCCCTGCACTTTGCCGGTTTGGCCGTTCACGACAAAACGATATGACTTGCCGTTGTATTTATAGGCCGCCATCCAGATCGGCAGCAGGATGTGTTTGAAGGTTTCCGCCGAATGGGCGGTGTTGATCTGGTCGATCCTTTGTTCGTCGCCGCCGATGTCGGCGCGCACATCCTGGGCGATCTGGGCGGCCATGATGTCGCGCGCGATCGTTTGGCCATCGGCAAGGCTGACCGTATAGCCCTCGGATGTGAAGCCGGCCAGATAATCGGGGCTGTAAGGCAGCAGCGCGCCCAGATCCCACGGGGCCAACGCATCGGTGTAGCGGCGCGGCAACGACGCGCTGGCCAGTACCAGAACGTCATCGAACCGGCGCGAAACCCAGCCGGACGCCGCGTGCCAACGGGTTTTGCGCACCTGTTCCTGCCGCCGTTCGTTCCGACCATTCACCTGCACGGTGACCGTGCGGGTTTCGTAGTAATACACCCCCCGCGCGCCGGAATAGCGGCTGCGGGTGGCGGCGTCATAGGTCCAGTAGGGGACGTAAAGGCCCGAGAGGGTGCGGCCCTTGCGGGCGTATTCCACAAGGCCATTGGGCGCAAACCACAGGCTGCCCAGCCATTTGCCCATCGCCTCGCGCCCCTGCCGTTCGGTGAGGGCAAAGGGCAGCACGGCTTGCGGTTTGATCAGGCGCTGGGTGCCGGTGCCCATGACCACGGGTGTGGCGCAGAACGGACATTCGGCGGCGTGCTGCGCGCCCTGGAATTCGACCTGCGATCCGCAGGACGGGCAGGGGGTGATGCGCACCTCCTCCATCTCTGCGGGGGGCAAGTCGTTTTGCAGGGCGCTGTTCAGGTCCAGCTCCTCGAGCGCGGTTTTGCGCGCCGGGGGGGCTGCGGGCAGGGCCTGAACATGGCCGCAATGGTCGCATTTCAGCGCCGTGTCGCCGGGCGAAAAGCGCAGGTCTGCGCCGCAGCTTTCGCAGGGCCAGCGGTATTCCTGTTCAGGCATCTTTTGACTCGGTCAAGGGGCGGGGGGCGGTGGAGGGACCGTATCGAACAGGCGTTTGAGGGCTGTATCGGTGGCCGGTTTCCAGCCGTCCTGACCTGTGGTCCAGACCATGCTGGAGCGCGCGAGTTGGCCGGAGGTGGCCATGGCGGCGAGGGTGGCTTCGTCGAACGGGCCCTTGGTCGCACCGTTTTCGGCCACATGCCAGACGGTCGCGGCGGCGGGCGGCGGGGGCGGGGGAGGTGTGGCGGCAGCCGCAGGCGCGGCGGGGGGCGCGCCCCATGGGCCGGCGGCTTGCGCCATGGCGGCGCCCATGCCTGCGGCCATGCCGGCACCCATCATCGCGCCCGCGCCAGAGGCGGGGTTGGCGATGCCTTCGGCGGCATTGAACTGCATGTATTTGTTCAAGTCCCCCGCAATCCCGATCGAGGTGCGCTTGTCGAGTACCTTTTCCACCTCTTCGGGCAGGCTGATGTTTTCGATGTAGAATTCCGGCAGGGTCAGGCCGTATTCGGCCACGGTCGGGTTGATCGCGGTGGTGACGATCTTGCCCAGATCGCGGGTGTTGGCGGCCATGTCCAGCACCGGAATGGGCGAGCCTGCGATGGTGCGGCTAAATTCCTGCACGATGATGTTGCGGATCTGCATCGACACTTCGTCAGCCGTGAATTCACCATCGGTGCCGACGATTTCGCGCAGGAACAGGGCGGGGTCGCTGACGCGCATGGAATAGGTGCCGAAGGCGCGGATGCGAACGGGGCCGAATTCCGGGTCGCGGGTCATGATCGGGTTCTTGGTGCCCCACTTTTGATCGTTGAAGCGGGTGGTGTTGATGAAATACACCTCTGACTTGAACGGGCTGGAAAAGCCGTGATCCCAGTGTTGCAGGGTGGTCATGATCGGCATGTTGTTGGTTTCAAGCTGGTAAAGGCCGGGGCCGAACACATCGGCCAGCTGGCCTTCGTGCACGAACACCGCCGCCTGACCTTCGCGCACGGTCAGCTTGGCGCCGTATTTGATCGCTTGTCCCCGCCGTTCAAAGCGCCAGACCATCGTGTCGCGGCTGTCGTCAAGCCACGAGATGACGTCGATGAATTCGCCCTTGAGGAAATCAAAAACCATGGCACTTCTCCGTTTTTCCCGGTGGGGATGGGGTCAACTTTCGCCGCCCATCAGGGCGCGCGCAAGGGATTCGATGATGGGTCGCGCCTCTGATTCGGTCATGCCGGCGCGCAGGGCGGGGTTGTAGAGCATGCGCAGCATCAATTCGTCCTGCCCGGTCAGCAGGGCGAATTCCTCGTCATCGTTGAAGATCGACGGGCGCGCGCGCGGGCTGTCATTCGCAAGGCCAAGGCCCTGGGCAATTTCCTCGTGCATGCACGACAGACGCAAAAGGTCTGGATGTTCGGACCGGATCACCGCAAAGGCGCGGGTGTAGCGGCCCGAATTGCCATCAGACATCGCATAGACAAGGCAATATGTGGACAGCGGCATGTTGGTGATGCCTGCCACCTCGCCCGCAGACAGGCCCGGCAACGCCGCCGCCGCAGTGGGGCCAAGTGCGCGGCGCTCATCCTCGTTTACAATGTGGATGAAAAAGTTCGGCGCGGAATCGTTGAGTGTGATCGAGTGGCCTGTGATGCGGCTGAGCCGCGCCACATATGACCGGACCCGCGCGGTATCGGTCGCACGGCTTTGGGCGTTGACCGATGCGCCAAAGCGCAGGCCGATACGCACGGGCGCATCCCAGCGGCGCAGGCGACTGGCTGTCTGGCGCTGGACCGGGCCGGCGGCGCCCCGCGCATATTCGTCATACAGTGCGATGCGGATGAAATTCTCGGTCAGCATCCGGTCGGTGAATGGCGTGTCGCGCCCGCCGCCGTCAGTTCGCAGCAAGCCGTTGGAAAGCAGATCGGCCTGCACCCGCGCGAAATGCTGGCGCACCGCCTGACTGGCGGCCGAGGGTGGCGTCTGCGGTGCCACAACCGCCGCTGCAACCGGGCGCGTGGCCGCGCCCGGTGCGGTGCGCGCAGGTTGTGGGCCGCCGACACAGCCCACAAGTGCCAGTCCGCAAAGGGTGGTGCCAGCCAGACGAAAAATCGCAGTCATGGTCATCGGGACAGACTTATCCTTGAGGCTGATCAGGAAGGCGACGTGCAGAGGCCGAAGCGAGGGTGTCGCGCAACTCGGCTTCCATCTTTTGCAGCTCGATTTCGGCAGCCGCGCGGCGAGCCTTGCCCTCATCCGCAATTTGCAGGCTGTCGTTGATGGTGGCGATCAGCTGATCGTTGGCC
>JBKBQB010000039.1:0-26569 GCA_046292785.1 Paracoccaceae bacterium | reverse complement strand
CTCGATCAGGCTTTGCGCGCGCCCCAGTTCCGGAGAGGCCGCGCCCATCTGGCGCACCAGCGCCGGCACCAGCTTGAACATCACCGGGTCCTGCGCGCCCAGCATATGCGCATGGCGCATCGCGCGGCGCATGATCCGGCGCAGCACATAGCCGCGCCCTTCGTTCGACGGCATCACCCCATCGGCGATCAGGAAAGAGGTGGAGCGCAGGTGATCGGCAATGACCCGGTGGTGGGTTTTGCCGGGGCCATCGGGATCAGAGCTGGTGGCATGGGCCGACGCCTCGATCAGGCTGCGCATCAGGTCGGTGTCGTAATTGTCGTGCTTGCCCTGCAACAGCGCGCCGATCCGTTCCAGCCCCATGCCGGTGTCGATGCTCTGCATCTCCAGCGGCTTCATCGTGCCATCGGCAAACTGTTCATTCTGCATGAACACGTTGTTCCAGATCTCGATGAAGCGGTCGCCATCTTCATCCGCGCTGCCTGGAGGACCGCCCCAGATATGATCGCCGTGATCATAGAAAATCTCGGTGCACGGGCCGCAGGGGCCCGTTGGCCCCATACGCCAGAAGTTGTCATCGGTCGGGATGCGGATGACCTTGCTGTCGGAAAATCCCGCGACTTTCTTCCAGAGTTCCGCCGCCTCGTCATCGGTGTGATAGACCGTGACCAGCAGCTTGTCCTTGTTCAGCCCGAAATCCTTTGTCAGCAATTCCCAGGCAAAGGCGATGGCTTCGGCCTTGAAATAATCGCCAAAGCTGAAGTTGCCCAGCATCTCGAAAAACGTGTGGTGGCGCGCGGTATAGCCCACATTGTCCAGATCATTGTGCTTGCCGCCCGCGCGCACGCATTTCTGTGCGGTGGTGGCGCGGGTGTAATCACGGGTTTCCACGCCGGTGAACAGGTTCTTGAACTGCACCATCCCGGAATTGGCGAACATCAGCGTCGGATCGTTGCGCGGCACCAAGGGCGAGCTGTCCACCACCTTGTGGCCGTTGCGGGCAAAGAAATCGAGATATGTGGAGCGGATATCGTTCAGCGACGCCATGGTGGTGCCCTTCGGCTAAGGGGTTCATCGGGTTTGCATTCCCGTCTACCCTCGTGCGCGGGGCCTGTCCAGCGGGGGCTATCCACCACAGGCGGCGACCATGTTCTGGAAAGGGCCGGGGAAACCCCCGGCCTTTGTGTCGGTGCGGTGGATGTCAGCCGTCCATCACATCATCAGAGGCGGCGTCACCCTCGGCCATGTGGAAATCCAGCCCGTTGGCGGCGCGGATGCGGTCTTCGATCTCGGCGGCAATCGTAGGGTTGGACTTCAGAAAAAGCTTGGCATTTTCGCGCCCCTGCCCGATCCGTTCATCGCCGTAAGAATACCACGAACCCGATTTCTCGACCACACCGGCCTTAACGCCGATGTCCACCAGCTCACCGTTTTTCGAGATACCTTCGCCATACATGATGTCGAATTCCACCTGTTTGAACGGCGGCGCCACCTTGTTTTTGACAACCTTGACGCGGGTGGAGTTGCCAACCACCTCATCCTTTTCCTTGATCGACCCGATCCGGCGGATATCTAGCCGCACACTGGCGTAGAATTTCAGCGCATTGCCGCCGGTGGTCGTTTCCGGCGACCCGAACATCACGCCGATCTTCATGCGGATCTGGTTGATGAAAATCACCATGCAGTTGCTGCGACCAATGCTCGCGGTCAGTTTGCGCATGGCCTGAGACATCAGACGAGCCTGCGCGCCCATCTGCATGTCGCCCATATCGCCCTCGATCTCTGATTTCGGCGTCAGTGCCGCGACCGAGTCGACAACCACCAGACTGACGGCGCCCGACCGCACCAGCGTGTCGACAATCTCCAGCGCCTGCTCACCAGTGTCGGGCTGGCTGATCAGCAACTCATCCAGATCGACGCCCAATTTCTTGGCGTATTGCGGGTCAAGCGCATGTTCTGCGTCGACAAACGCGCAAACGCCGCCTTTTTTCTGTTCCTCTGCAACCACATGCAGCGTCAGCGTGGTTTTGCCCGAAGACTCCGGCCCATAGATCTCGATGATCCGGCCTTTTGGCAACCCGCCGATGCCAAGGGCGATATCCAGCCCCAGCGATCCGGTCGACGTCGCCTCGATGTCCATGGCCGGGCTGTTCGCCCCCAGCCGCATGATCGAGCCTTTGCCGAACTGCCGTTCGATCTGTGCCAGCGCGCTTTCCAGCGCCTTTGACTTGTCCATTTCGCGCTTCCCGTTCAAATCGAGGAGGTTCGCCACCGCCATTGTCCGCTCCTTATTTCACAGCCGCGAGATGGCGGCAATCACTGCACATGTTCCCCAAGCGTTCCATCCTGTTATGAGATCAAAAGAAGAACATTTCAAACGAATTCGGATAAATTCAACTTTTTCACACTTTGGTTAAGCGTTAGTTTACGCGCAAAGGGTAAATCGCGACTGACAAGGGCGCATATTGGGGATTGGGCAGAGATGTTGGTGTTTTGGGAACAGCGGCTGGCGATTTTGGCAACACCGAAAACCGCCTCCACCGCGATCGAGTCGGCGCTTGACTCGCTTGCCGCAGTGTCGATTCAACGGCCGCCGGCCCTGAAGCACACCAATGTTGCGAGGTTTCGCCGCTTTGTTGGCCCCTATCTGGAATCAGCGGCGGGCGGGCCGTTCACCGTCGTCGCGCTGATGCGAGAACCGCGCGACTGGCTGGGCAGTTGGTATCGCTATCGCAGCCGCGAGGATATTCCGATGGCGACGAGAAGCACAAAGAGCATGGAATTTGAAGAGTTCGTGCAAGGCTGGTGTTGCGACCCGCGCCCCGCCTTTGCCGACGTGGGGTCGCAGGCCCGATTCCTCAAAGGGCCAGACGGGCACGGCGCGGACCGGGTGTTTCGCTATGAAAACATCGGCAGTTTCATCGAATTTCTGGAGGACAGGCTGGATTTCCAGATCATCCTGCCGCAACTGAACGTCTCGCCCATGGCATCGATGGACCTGTCGCCCAAGACCGTTGCCGCCCTGAACGTTGCCGCGGCCGAGGATTTTGCGCTTTACAACAGCCTTGACTGAGCGTGGATCAGTGCAACTGACCTTGCACGGTGATCGCCAGATCGTTGAGTGAAAACGGTTTTGCCAGAAACACCGAATTGGCCACCCTGCCCTGTTCCTCGGCCAGACAATCCTCGGCATAGCCGGACATGAAGACCACGCGCACCTCTGGCCGCGATTCCAGCGCAAGTTTGACCCAGCTTGGCCCGTCCATGCCCGGCATCACCACATCGGTCACGAACACGTCGATTTCCAGTGCCGGATCTTCCAGCAGGCGCAGCGCCTCTTCTGCGCAATCGGCTTCCAGCACCGTATACCCGCGCAAGCGCAGCGCGCGGCTGGCAAAGGCGCGCACCGGCGCCTCGTCCTCGACCAGCAGCACCACACCTTCGCCCTGTTTGAGCACGATCTTGCGGACGGGTTCGGGCGCGGCCACAACGACATCGTCCTCACCAGGCTGGTGGATCGGGAAATAAAGGTGAAAGACCGTGCCCTCTCCTGGCGTGGAGTCCACAAAAATGAACCCTCCCGATTGCTTTACGATACCATACACTGTGGAAAGGCCCAAACCCGTACCCTCACCCGCACGTTTGGTGGTGAAAAACGGCTCGAAGATCTTGTCCAGCCGTTCGGGCGGAATCCCGATACCGCTGTCGGTCACACGGATCGTGGCATACTCCCCCGTAGGCACAATGGCGCGGTCACGGCACAGTTCATCATGCAAGGTCAGCGCCTCTGTCTCGATCCGGATGATCCCGCCCGCAGCCATGGCATCACGGGCGTTGACCACAAGATTCATCAAAACCTGTTCCAACTGCCGCTTGTCCGCCCGGATCATCCCCAGATCCGTCGAATGGGCCAGATGCAGCCGTACCTTTTCCCCGACCAGTCGATTCAACAGATGCGTCATGTCGGACAAAACATCGCGAAGATCGATCCGTTCGGGCTTCAGCGTCTGTTTGCGCGAAAAGGCCAGCAACTGACCGACCAGGGCCGCGGCGCGGTTTGCGTTCTGGTTGATCTGCACAAGGTCGGCAAAGTTCTTGTCTTCTTTGGTGTGGCGCAACAGCAAAAGATCGCAATGCCCGGAAATCGCGGTTAAAAGATTGTTGAAATCATGGGCAATGCCGCCGGCCAGCTGACCAATCGCCTGCATTTTCTGACTTTGGACGAATTGCGCTTCCAGACGTTTGATCGCCGTTGCATCCTGCACGACGGCCAGAACGCCGGGGCGACCGTGATCGACGTAACGGCGCAGCGTCACCTGATGAAACGCATCGGGTGTGCCGGTCCGCGCGCGCAGCACCTCGGACCCCCCGGTGTGGCGTTCGGCAACGACATCGGCCAACCAATCCAGAACCGACCGGCCCAGACCCTCGTATAAATCGTGAAACATCCTGTGCTTGCCCTTCTCCAGGTCAAGCACATCGCGCGCTGCGTGATTTGCGGCCTGCAACTGGCCATCGCTGTCAAAACGCAGCAGGGCGACCGGCAGATGTTCAAAATCCTCCATGATCTGATCGTCAGCGGGGCGGTCGCCCACGGGCATGAGGTAAATCTCCCTCCGCTCTCCCGCGCCCGCGACCTCGGCAAGAATCGCGCGCACCGGACCGTCCAGGCCCATCACCTCCAGCTCTTCGCCATTGCGCAGGTTCGTGCGGGAAAACACCTTGTCAAGCCGTTTGGGACGCCCGCCCAGCAAGCGGCGCATCGCCTCGTTGGTGAACAGCACCACCCCGGCCTTGTTGACCACCAGCATCGGCAGGCTCAGCCCTTCGGCACCACGGCCGGACACGGCACGGTCCACAAACTCCTCCAGCCGCCACAGGAACCGCCCGTCTGCAATGCGGCTGACGGACAGTCGGGACTGGCCCCGCCGCGTCAGAACATCCTCACGCGCGGCTCCGGCCGTGGCGGCGCGCGACTGAAGCCGATAGAGCACCGAGGCAGGGCTGGCAAAATGATCCTCCAGCGCCGAGATCAGCGAGGCCGCCGCGGTTCCGAAGCGGGTCTGTGCCGCCGCATTGCGATACAGGATCTGGCCCTTGGCATCGGTTGTGAAACAGGGGGTAGCATCCTGACCCACTATCGTCGTCACCGCACGCTCGGCCCCGCTCGCTGATCTGTTGGCCAGATGCACGATCGCCAGAACAGCACCGACCAGCGCCACAAGTGTCAACCCAACCATGGCGGCCGCGACCCGCACAGACGGATCGGATGCAAAGCCGGCTGCCAGCAGTGCGGCGAAAGCCCCGGCCGCCACCAATCGCGTCCGGGGGGCCAGATTGCGTGCAAACACGACGATTTCGGTGGTTCCCTGTCTGCCCGAACGCACGCGCCAACCCCGTCTGAAAGTCCTTTGCTCACACAACAGCACAGCAACCGTTAACGGGCGCTTAACCGCCTTGGGCAATCGCGTGGAAAAACCACCTCAGGGTGTGTAAGTTACGCCTGACTTTGGGTCAACTGTGCCAGATAAAAGCCGTCACCGCCTTGAGTCGGCAAAAAGCGCCGGCTGTCTCGCACCCGCCAGCCCGGATGCCGGTTCAGGAAGGCGGCGACCCGGTCCTCGTTCTCGACCCGCAGCAGTGAACAGGTGGCATAGGCCAGCACCCCTCCGTCCGCGACCATCGGCGCCAGACGGTCCAGGATACTATCCTGAACCGCACATATCTGCGCCAGACGGTCTGCCGTCAGTGCCCATTTGCCCTGCGGATCGCGCCGCCAGCTCCCTGATCCGGAGCAGGGCGCATCAGCGAGGACCAGATTGAACGGCGCAACGGATTCGGGCGCATCGGTCAGGGTCACGCGCGCCCCGGCACGGGCCGCGCGCGCAGGAAGATCGCGCATCCGGGCAGGAAAGGCATCATGCACAAACAGTGTCAGGTCGGCGCGGGCCGCCATCGCAAGGGTCTTGCCCCCACCCCCGGCGCAATGATCCAGCACCCGCATCCCGTCGCGCAGCGGCAAGGCGTTTACCACCGCCTGCGACGCGGCATCCTGCAGTTCAACCAATCCGGTCAGATAGGCCTGACTGGTCTGGATCTTGCGCGCGCCCGCCGTCACTTCCAACGCGGTGTCTGCAAGGGGATGAGACTGTGCGGCCATCGCCTCGGCCGCGAGGGCGGCAATTGCCTGCGCGACACTTCCACGACGCAGGTTAACCCGCACAAACACCGGCGCGCGCTGGCGCAGGGCCTGTGCGACCGCCGCAAGATCTGCCCCCAGCGCCTCCGCCATCTGTGGTCGCAACCAATCGGGCAGATCCAAGGCCTCGGCGTCATCGGGCCTGCGGCCTTCTTCTCCGGGCCCAACCGGGGGCGGCGCATGGCCAATCCCGGTGAACAGACCGGCAGGGTCCGTGCCCGCGGCCCTGAGCGCACCCAGCATCAGCCCACGCCCGGTCATCCCCCCGCCAAATGCGGCATGGGACCGCCGGCACCGCAGCGCATCATAGACCAGATCGCGCACAGCGTTGCGGTCACCCGATCCGGCAAAGCGACTGGCACGGCCCCAGTTGGTCAGCGCCTGTTCGGCAGGGCTGCCGGCAAGAACACGGTCCAGAACCTCGATCGCGGCAGAGAGGCGTGCAGCCGGGGTCATGATGCTCTCCCTTGACGCACAGCCCTAGCCAACCCGGTAGTTCGGGCTTTCGCGGGTGATTTGCACATCATGCACGTGGCTTTCCTTGAGGCCCGCGCCGGTGATGCGGACAAACTGGCACTGGCTGCGCATCTCGGCCACCGTGGCGCAGCCGGTGTAGCCCATCGCCGCCCGCAATCCGCCAACCATCTGGTGGATGACCTGCGCCGCCGATCCCTTGTAAGGCACCTGCCCCTCGATCCCTTCGGGCACCAGCTTGTCGCTTGCGGCATCCTTCTGGAAATAACGGTCGGCAGAGCCGCGCGCCATGGCACCAAGTGACCCCATGCCGCGATAGGATTTATAGGACCGTCCGTTCCACAAGATCACCTCGCCCGGCGACTCGTCGGTGCCGGCGATGGCCGAGCCGACCATGGCACAAGACGCGCCTGCCGCGATCGCCTTTGCGAAATCGCCGGAATATTTGATGCCGCCATCGGCGATCACCGGAATGTCGCCCGCCGCCCGCGCCGAATCCATGATCGCGGTGAGCTGCGGCACACCGACGCCCGCCACGATCCGCGTCGTGCAGATGCTGCCCGGACCGATCCCGACCTTGACCGCATCGGCGCCCGCCCCGATCAGCGCGCGGGTGGCTTCGGCAGTGGCGACATTGCCCGCCACCACCTGCACCGTGTTCGACAGCTTCTTGATCCGCTCCACCGCGCGGGCCACACCTTCGGAATGACCGTGCGCGGTGTCGATCACCACCATGTCGACACCCGCATCGATCAGCGCCTGCGACCGCTCGAATCCCGCGTCGCCGACGGTGCTGGCAGCCGCAACCCGCAACCGGCCCATCTCATCCTTGCAGGCGTTGGGATTGAGCACGGACTGCTCGGTATCTTTCAACGTCAGCAGTCCGGTCAACACGCCGCTGCCATCCGTGACCAGCAGCTTTTCGATCCGCCGCGCCTTCATAAGGCTGATCGCCTGCTCGCGGTCGATGGGCTCGTGCAGAAGCGCAAGGTTTTCCGAAGTCATCATCACCGAAACCGGCGTCTTGTCGTCACTGGCAAAGCGCATGTCGCGATTGGTCACGATGCCCAGCACGCGGCCCTGCCCATCCACGACCGGAAACCCGGTGATGTTGTAGCGGGCCATCAAGAGCTTGGCATCGGCCAGGGTCTGCTCGGGGGAAAGGGTGATCGGTTTGTAGACCACGCCCGATTCAAACCGCTTGACCCGGCGCACTTCGGTCGCCTGCGCCTCAAGATCCAGATTGCGGTGGATCACACCGATCCCGCCCGATTGCGCCATCGCAATCGCCATCCGCGCCTCGGTCACCGTGTCCATCGCACTGGACAACAGGGGAATGTTCATGCGGATGGATTTGGTGACAAAAGTGGATGTATCCGCCTCGGATGGCAGCACCGAAGATGCGGCCGGAACCAGAAGAACATCGTCAAAAGTGAAAGCCTCGCGAATCTCCATGGGAGCCTCCAAAGGAGTGATCGTTTGGCGGTTCCCTGTTTCACCTCTGACGCAGGGATGCAAGGGGAAAGACCCACACTTTGTGGCCAGCGTTGCCGGGGGCTTTCCGCCCCCGCGGCCTGCGGCCTTCCCCCGAGGATATTTGTGAACAGATGAAACGCACGGCGATTCTTCTGTTCACATCTGTTCAAACATATCCTCGGAGGTCGCCAACTGGTTTCGTTATTGGTTCGAGACACCGATTGGCTGGGGGGGCAGACAGCCCCCGGCGACGCTGATGCAGCGACGGCCATCTACAGGCTGCGGTATTGCCTTTCCTGCCGGGCGGTCCAGCGCAGGGAAAGCTGCCAGCCGTCATCGGTCTGCGCCTCATTCTCCACCACGCCTTGGGCGTGCAACCACGCGTGGCGTTTGCCATCGCTGAATGGCAATGTGAGCGTGTGTTCGGTTTTCGCTTCGTCGAAGGTCTGCGAAACCCGGTCAAGAAGCACCGCAACACCTTCGCCGGTCAGGGCCGAGACCGCCACAACGTCTTCGCGCTGCGCCGCTTGCGTGTCCAGCGCCTCGCGCTCGGAACCATTGACCAGATCCAGCTTGTTCCACACCTCCAGCATCGGCGTGGCCTTGTTCACGCCCAGCGTTGTCAGAATATCGGTCACATCGGCTGACTGCTCTGCCGATTCCGGATGGGCGATGTCGCGGACGTGCAGGATGAGGTCAGCCGAGAGCACCTCTTCGAGCGTGGCGCGGAAGGCGGCGACCAGTTGGGTGGGCAGATCAGAGATGAAGCCCACGGTGTCCGACAGGATGATCTTGCGCCCTGCCCCGCCCGTGGCCGCGGGAAGCACCATGGCGCGCATCGTTGGGTCCAGCGTGGCAAACAGCATGTCCTTGGCCAGCACGTCGGCCCCGGTGATGCGGTTGAACAAGGTTGACTTGCCGGCGTTGGTGTAGCCCACCAGCGCCACGATCGGGAACGGCACCTTCTTGCGCGCGGCGCGGTGCAGTTCGCGGGTTTTCACCACCTTGGCCAGTTGCCGCTTGAGCCGGATCACCTGATCGTCGATGGCGCGGCGGTCGGCTTCGATCTGGGTCTCGCCGGGGCCGCCGACAAAGCCGAAACCGCCGCGTTGCCGTTCAAGGTGGGTCCAGGCGCGCACCAGCCGGGTGCGCTGATAGGACAGCGCCGCCAGCTCGACCTGCAACACCCCTTCGCGGGTGCGGGCGCGGTCGGCAAAGATTTCCAGGATCAGCCCGGTCCGGTCCAGAAGCTTGACGCCCCATTCCTTTTCCAGATTGCGCTGTTGCACCGGCGACACCGGGCCATCGACCAGCACCAGCCCCACATCCTCGGCCCTGAAGCGGGCGGCCAGTTCCTCGACCTTGCCCGAGCCGAACAGCATGCCGGGGTGCAGGCGCGGCAGGCGCACCACCTCGGCCCCCACCACCTCCATCGCGGGCAGCGCGGCGGCCAGGCTTACCGCCTCGGCCAGCCCGTGTTCGGGCAGGCGGCGCGCGGGCGCGGACCGGATATCGGGGTGCAGCACGTAGGCCCGCATCGCGGGGCTTTCGCTTTCATAGGCGTCGATGCCTGTGCCTGTGTCGGGCCAGATCTCTTCGTCGTCGTCATCAGGTAAATCGGAAATCAGTCTTCACCTTCATAAAGGTTGATCGGGGCGCCCGGCATGATGGTGGAAATCGCGTGCTTGTAAACAAGCTGCGATTGACCATCCCGGCGCAGGAGCACGCAGAAATTGTCAAACCAGGTGATGACGCCTTGCAGCTTCACCCCATTGATCAGGAAGATCGTTACTGGAACTTTTGCCTTGCGGACGTGGTTCAGGAAAGCATCCTGCAAGTTCTGTTTATCACCGGCCATTCTCTTCGTGCCCTTAAATTTGCGCGTTTTATCCCTGTCCCTCGGCTTATCAGGCTGCCGATGGCGCTTATGCGCGAGTATGGGGCGCGAATCGGGGAGATTCCAGCCCAAAAATCAGTTCGTTACCGAACCGCCTGTCAGCGTTGCCAACTGGATGGTGCCAAAAGCGCCAGAAGCGCCAGAGTCTCCAGCCGGCCCACGACCATGACAACGGCCAAAAATACCTTTGCCACCGCAGACAGATCGGCAAAGCGGATCGGCGCGGCCCCGGCCAGATCGGCCAGTTGCCCGGTGGTGGACAGCGCGGCCAAGGTCAGCACCAAAGCGTCTTCGAACTGCAATCCGATCAACGACAGCACCGCCGTTCCGACCGCGATGGACAAGGCAAACAGCATGAAGAAAAGCCAGGCGAAATAGGCACCTTCGCGGCGCATCCGTCGGGCTTGTGGCCCCTGCCCACCGATCGACGACGGGTGGATCAGCTTTTCCAGCTCGCGCTCGCCGTGCCGGAACAGCGCATAGACCCGCAGCAGTTTGACCCCGCCCGCCGTGGTCGCCACCCCCCCGCCGATGATCGCAAGACCAAGCAGCACAAGTCCGGGGCTGGCCAGACCAGACCAACTGCGCGCCGCTGCCCATTCGCCAGAAGCATAGCCAGTGGTGGTCAGAAAGCTGACCGCCATGAAAAACGTGCCCCACAGCGCGCGAAAGGCCGAAGCGGCATCGTCAGTCGACTCAACCTCGATGGCGCCGATGAAATGGCGGAAAAACAAAACCGCCGTGGTGGTCACGATCAGAATGACCGCCAGCCGCACCTCGGGGTCGCGGCGCAGCGGGCCTTGCATCAACGCGAACTGGGTGCCCGGCAAAAAGCGCCGCGTGATCGCCAGCATCAAAAACAGCACGATCAGCATTTCACCCCAAAGACCCGTTCGCAGCCCGCTCAGATCGCCGGTCATTCCGATCCCCGACGTGGACAGCGTGCCCATGGCATGGATCAGCGCCAGCAGGTTCACCTCGCCCGCGATCATCAAAAGCAGCCACAACAGCAGCGTCAGACCGGAATAGATCGGAAACAGCAGCAGGGCGTAACGCAAGAACCGCTGTGACGGGTCGGCGACACGGGTGATCTGGCCCAGCCCATCCGTACTGCGCCCCGGTGCCCGACCAGACATCACCTCCACACCGCCCAGATTCATCGGCGCCAGGATCGCGGTGGCGGTCACCAGAATGAACAAACCGCCCAGCCAACCGACCGTGGCCCGCCACAGATGCAGCGACGGAGCCAGACGCCCCGGCGTGTCGTAAAGCGAGGCGCCTGTTGTGGTAAAGCTCGACACCATTTCGAACCACGCGTTCAGGAAACTGGTGTCGGGCACGGCCTGTGCGACAGGCAGGGCAAAAATGACCGGCATCAGTGCATAGGCCCCAACCAAAGATGCCAGCTGAGAGCGCGCCACATTGCGCGGCTGCCAGTTCGAGGTGGCAATCCACACCATGCCCGACACGATCAGAACCAGCAGACCGGAGTAGAAGAACGCCTGCGCCGTCTGGTGCAGTCTTGACAGCGTGGCATGTGCCGCCGGCAGAAACATGGCCACACCCGACAGGGCCGACAAGACCACCAACAAAGGGGTTGCCAGCATCCGTTCGCGCAATGTCATCAGAAAAAGTCGATGGAGACCTGCAACAGCCGCTCCACCTCCCGCACATCCGACGCCATCACAAACAGCGCAATGATATCGCCCGCCTCCAACCGCAACTCGGCTGTGGGTTTCACCACCTTGTCGCCCTTCATCACCCCCCCCACCAGCACGCCTTCGGGAAAGTCGATCTCGCGGATCATCTTGCCCGACAGCGAACTGGTGGACAGGATCTGCGCCTCGATCACCTCGGCCTCGGCGTCGCCGATGGAATAGACCGCGCGCACCCGGCCATGGCGGATGTGGCGCAGTATGGAACTGACGGTGGTGGCGCGGGGGTTGATATAGGCGTCAATGTCCAGCGGCCCCATCATCGGGGCAAGGGTCGGGTCGTTGACCAGCGCAATCGCCATGTGGCACCCCGCCTGCTTGGCGCGCACCGCCACCAGCAGGTTGGTCTTGTCGTCATCGGTCACAGCCAGCACCGCATCGGCGCGGTCGATGGCGGCCTCCATCAGCAGATCGATATCCATCCCGTCGCCGTGCAGCACGATGGTCCGTTCCAAAAGGTCGGCGGCGCGTTCGGCGGTGGGGCGCGATTTCTCGATGATCTTGGCGCGCACCCGGTCGCTGCGCGCCTCCAGCGCGCGGGCGACGCCAAGCCCCACATTGCCGCCACCGATAATGACGATGCGTTCCTGCTTCTTGGTCTTTTTGCCAAAAATTTCCAGCGTGCGGTTCACATCCTGGGAATCGGTGAACACATAGATCTGGTCGCCGGCAAACAGCTGATCCCCCGGATCCGGCGAAAACAGCCGCCCGTCACGCCGCACCCCCACCACAATGGCGCGCAAGGTGGAGAACAGGTCATTGAGCTGCCGCAACGGCGTGTTCAGCACCGGGCAATCGTCATCCAACGCGATACCCAAAAGCTGTGCGCGCCCCAGCATGAAGCTTTCGGTGTCAAAGGTGGACGGCGCCGCCAGACGCTGCAAAGCGGCCTCGGCCACCTCGCGTTCGGGGGAAATCACCACATCGATCGGCAGATGCTCGCGGCGGTAAAGGTCGGAATAGATCGCATCCAGATAGCTTTGCGCCCGCAGCCGCGCGATCTTGCGCGGGATCGAGAACACCGAATGGGCCACCTGACAAGTGACCATGTTCACCTCGTCGGAATAGGTGGCGGCGATGATCAGATCGGCGTCACGCGCCCCTGCCCGTTCCAGCACATCGGGATAGCTCGCAAAACCCACGATCCCCTGCACATCCAGCGTATCGGTCGCGCGGCGCACCAGATCGGGGTTCACATCCACCACCGTCACATCGTTGCGCTCGCTCGACAGCTGGCGCGCGATCTGCCAACCGACCTGACCCGCGCCACAGATGATGACTTTCATGTCAGCCCCTTGATCGGCAGCTTGCCAAACAAGCCCCGCCCTACCGTCCTTGCATCGCAGAAGGCAGCGGCAGGGTCAATGTGCGCCGGATCAGCCTTCGTCCTCGTCCTCTGCGTCATCAAAATGCGCGGACCGCCCGCCGGATTTCGAGGTGGTCACCACGCCCAGCGATTTCAGCTTGCGGTGCAGGGCGCTGCGTTCCATGCCGACGAAATTGGCGGTGCGGCTGATGTTGCCGCCAAAGCGGTTGATCTGGGTCAGCAGATATTCGCGCTCGAACACCTCGCGCGCCTCGCGCAGCGGCAGGGTGGCCATGGCCCCCCCCAGCACCAGCCGCCCGTTACCCTCCACCGCGGCCTCTTGCCCCGGCAGTTCCGTCGCCTCGATCGGGCCCGATGCCTCGCCCAGGATCAGCACCCGTTCGATCACGTTGCGCAACTGGCGCACGTTGCCGGGCCAGGCGGTGGTTTGCAGCATCGCCTCGGCCTCTTGCGTCAATACGCGCAGCGGCAATCCTTGGGTGCGGTGAAAGAGGTCGATGAAATGGCGGGTCAGGTCGGGAATATCCTCGCGCCGTTCCTCCAGACTGGGCACCGGGATCGGCACCACGTTCAGCCGGTCATACAGCTCCTGCCGGAACCGCCCCGCCGCAATTTCGGCCCGCAGATCGCGGGTGGTGGAGGAGACGACGCGCAGATCCACCCGCACCTTGTCGGTGCCGCCCGCCCGCGTGAATTGCTGATCGGTCAGCACGCGCAGGATTTTCGACTGGGTGCCAAGCGGCATCTCGGCCACCTCGTCGAAATAGACCACGCCGCCATGGGCCTGTTCCAGCAGCCCTTTTTCGATCCCGCGTTCCGGCGTTTCGCGGCCAAACAGCACCTCTTCCATCCGGTCCGGCTCCACCGTGGCCGACGACACCGACACAAACGGCGCATTGGCCCGGTTGGAGTTGGAGTGGATGAAGCGCGCCGCCATCTCCTTGCCCGACCCCGAAGGCCCGGTCAGCATCACCCGCCCGTTCGACTTGGTCACCTTGTCAAGCTGGGCCTTGAGCGTGCGGAAGGCGGGGCTTGATCCCAGCATTTCGGCGCTGGTGACTTCGCGGCGCCGCAGATCGGCGTTTTCACGGCGCAAACGGCTGGTTTCCATCGCGCGGCTGACCACCACCATCAACTGGTCGATGTTGAACGGCTTTTCGATGAAGTCATAGGCGCCCTGCTTGATCGCGGCGACGGCGATCTCGATATTGCCATGGCCCGAGATGATCACCACCGGCACATCGGGGTTGTCGCGTTTCACGGTTTTCAGAATGTCGATCCCGTCCATCCGGCTGTCTTTCAGCCAGATGTCAAGGATCATCAGACTGGGCGGATCGGCGTTGATCTCGGCCATGGCATCGTCGGAATTTCCTGCCAGACGGGTGACATAGCCCTCGTCCTTCAGAATATCCCCGATCAGTTCGCGAATGTCTTTTTCGTCATCGACGATCAAAATGCTCATCTTACCCTCCCTGGCCCTGTGCGACCATGTTGTTGCGCGCCCGTTTGCGGGTCAGGCGTGGCAGCCGGATCTCTGCCATCGCGCCCGCATGGGAATTTCCGTCAAATATCGGGGCATCCAGCAAGGAAAGCTGGCCGCCGTGTTCTTCGATGATCTTTTTCACAATGGGCAGGCCCAGGCCGGTGCCCTTGTCGCGCGTTGTGACATAGGGCTCGAACAGCCGCGCGCGGTCGGGCGGCAGGCCGGTGCCGTTGTCCATGATGCGGATGGTCACCCCATCCTCATCGGGTTGCATCTGCACCCGGATTTCGGGCGCGTGGCCCATGGGCGAACCTTTTTCCTGCAAGGTTTCAATGGCTTCCCCGGCGTTCTTGATCAAATTTGTCAGCGCCTGACTGATCATGGTCGCGTCCAGTTCCATGATCTGCGGCGCCTCCGGTATCTGGGAAACAATGCGCACAGTCGGCTGGCCGCTTTCCTGCAAGGTCACCGCATCGCGCACCAGACGGGTCAGGTCGGTTTCGCGCCGGTCTGGTTCGGGCATGCGGGCGAATTTGGAAAACTCATCAACAATGCGGCGCAAGTCATTGGTCTGGCGCACAATAACATCGGTATACTGCTCCAGATCCGCCGGTTCGTTCACCTGATCGCGGAACTTGCGCTTGATGCGTTCGGCCGACAGGGCAATCGGGGTCAGCGGGTTCTTGATCTCGTGCGCGATGCGCCGCGCCACATCGCCCCAGGCCGCCAGCCGTTGCGCGCTGACCAGTTCGGTCACATCGTCAAAGGCCACCACATAGCCCTCCAGCCGCCCGGTATCGCTGCGCCGCACGCTCATCCGCACCAACAGGCTTTCCAGCTTCCCCTTGCGCGTTAGCCGCACCTCCTCTTGCACGGCGGCGGTGTGGCCTTCGCGCAGACGATCAAACAGCGGCGCGAATTCCGGCACGGCATCGGCCAGGGGTACATCCTCGACCCCGTTGACCATATCCAGCAACCGTTCGCTGGCGCGGTTCACAAAATCGATCTTGCCATCGCTATCCAGCCCGATCACCCCGGCGGTCACGTTCGACAGCACGGAATCGAACAACCGCCTGCGCCGTTCGGTCTGGCGGTGGCCATCCATCAACGCCTCGCGCTGGCCCTTGAGCTGCCGGGTCATCTGGTTGAAGATCCGGCCGAGCATGGCGATCTCGTCATCGCCCGGCTCTTCCCGGACCTGAACATCCATGTCACCGCTGCCCACCCGCTGCGCCGCTCCGGCCAGCCGGCCCACGGGTTTGGAAAGCCGCTCGGCAAACCACAGCCCCAGCCAGGTGGCCGCAAGGATCAGGATGATGGCAAAGCCCAGATAGATCAGGCCGAAGTTCAACAGCACCCGGCCCCGGTCCGATTCAAGCTGGTTGTACAGCCGCACGGTTTCGCGGGTCGAATCGAGCAGTGACAGCAACTGGCCATCCACCGTGCGGCTGACGTAAAGATAGCGGTCAACAAACGCCTCCAGCGCCACCACAGCGCGGAATTCGTCATTTTCCCAATCCTCGATCAATTGCGGGCCTTCGGTGCGGGCGCGGGTCAGCGCCTCGGGCGGCGGTGTTTCAAAATCGAACAGATAGGACCGCTGGCCACGCGTCAGCAGCGTGCCCGACCCATCGATCAAGAACGCCTCTTTCAACCCGCGCTGCACGGCTGCCTGCCCTTGCGACAGCAGCGGGCGCAGGCCGTCATCCGGCAGAAAGAAGGTCGATTGCTTGGCGACGTTCAGATAGGCGGCAAGGCTGTTGGCATCCTCGATCAGATCGTCGCGGCTTTGGCGGTCATAGGCCTGGGCCGCCGACAGAGAAGTGCCCACAACCGACCGCACCCGGTCGGAAAACCATCCCTCCAGCCCGATGTTGACGGTCAGCACCGCAAAGATCGCCACCAGAACCGTCGGCACCAGCGCCACAAGCGCAAACACCCCCGACAGCCGCAGGTGCAATCGCGATCCGGCTGACTGGCTGCGCCGGTCGGCCACAAGCCGCGCCACCCGCGCCAGCACCAACGCGGCGACCACAAGAATATAGACAAGATCGGCCAGCAGCACGAGCCGCAGGGCCGGGCTGTTTGACCCTTGGCTGAACGGCCCCAACGTCAGAAAGGTTGCGACCGCCAGAACCGGGCCAAGAAAGACCAGCCCGAATGTCGTTGCCGTCTGGACCCGGCGTTGCCTGCGCAAGCGCGACAGCCGTTCCCAGGCCGTTGATCCCAACGCACGCTGCACTCGCCCCAACCCCCGATGCAGACACTTGCCGTGCCCGTTCCGCCACACCTGGCGCCGATTCCGCCACAGGGCGACAACGACACGCTTGATGTTGCGGTTTTACATCAGCTTGCGCCTCCGTGTCACGCGTATATCGAGGTCGGTGATCTTCTTGCGCAAGGTATTGCGGTTGATGCCCAGCAGATCGGCACATTTGGCCTGATTTCCCGCCGTGGCATCCAGCGCGATTTCGATAAGCGGCATCTCGACTTCGCGCAAAATCCGCTGATAGACGCCCGCCGGGGGCAAATGGCCGCCATGCAGATCGAAATAGCGTTTCAGATGCCGCGCCACGCTTGCCGACAGCTTTTCATTCTCGCCGCCGCCTTTCAGCGGCTCCATGACCGGCTGGTTGCCCAGCACCGATTCGACTTCCGCGCGGCTGATCTCGGCCTCTGATGACGTGACCATCAGCCGGCGAAGGGTGTTTCCCAACTGACGCACATTGCCCGGCCAGGAATAACCGCGCACCAGATCGCGGGCGTCACTGGACAGCCGCCGCCCAGCCCCCATGTCCCGCTCGCCCCGCGCTAGGAAGTGATCGGCCAGAAGCGGAATGTCATCCACCCGCTCGCGCAACGACGGCACATGCAGGGTCACACCCGACAGGCGGTAGAACAGATCCTGCCGGAAGGCCCCCGATTCCATCCGCGCCGACAAATCAATCTGGCTGGTCGCCATGATGCGCGGCGCGCCCTCGCCCATCAGATCCAGCATCCGCACGATGCGCGCCTGCGTGTCATCGTCGTAATCGGCCACCTCGTCGAACACCAGACTGCCGCCCTTGGCGCGCGCCAGCAGCGTTGACGGGCCATCCACCCCTTGCAGATCGCCCGCCTGCGCCACCACAAAGGGCTGGGTGCGGCGGTCGGAGAAATCATGGATCGCGCGCGCGATCAGGCTTTTGCCGGTGCCCGATTCGCCGGTGACCAGCACCGCCAGATCGGTGTTCATCACCCGTGCGACCAGACGATAAAGCGCCTGCATCGCGGGCGTGCGCCCCACCAGCGGCAGATCATCGCCGGGGTCGCGGATCGGCTGCACCGCCACCTTTGGCGCGCGGCGCTTCATCTCCAGCGCGCGGGCAGACCGTTTCATCAGGTCGGGCAGATCGAACGGTTTGGGCAGGTAATCATAGGCCTCGGCCTCGGCGGCCTGAATGGCGGTCATGATGGTGTTTTGCGCCGAAATCACGATCACCGGCAGGCCGGGGCGCATCTTGCCGATGCGGGGCAGCGCATCCAGCCCGTTGCCATCGGGCATGATCACATCGGAAATCACCAGATCGCCCTTGCCCTCCTCGACCCAGCGCATCAACGTCATCAGGCTGGAGGTGGCATGCACCTTGCATCCCGCCCGCGTCAGCGCCTGCGTCAGCACGGTGCGGATCGTGCGGTCGTCGTCTGCCACCAGAACAGTGCCGTCCATCAGGGGATCTCCATTTTCTTGGGGGCCACGGGAAGGGACACGCGAAACGCGGTGCGACCGGGCACCGAATCCACCTGAACCCATCCTTCGTGATCGGATATGATCTTTGACACCAGGGCGAGCCCCAGCCCGGTGCCGTTTTCGCGGCCCGAGACAAAGGGTTCAAAGATATCGGCGGCGATTTCCGGCGGGATGCCGGGGCCGTCGTCGATGATCTCGATCGTCAGCGGCAGCACCGACGGCGCGCCGGATTTGCGGCGCAGGCGCAGCGACAGGTCGTAAAAGGTGCGCAGGCGGATGATGCCGGGTTGGCCTTTGCTCGCCTCGGCCGCGTTCTTGATCAGGTTCAAAAACACCTGCATCAGCTGATCGGGGTCGGCATGGGTGTTGGGCAAGGACGGGTCGTAATCCTCGACAATCTGCATGTGTGCTGCAAAGCCCACCAGCGCGGATTTGCGGGCGCGGTCCAGCGCGTCATGGATGTTGACCGCGCGCCGGTCTGGCGGGCGCAGGTTGCCGAATTGCTCCACCTGTTCCAACAGTTTGACGATGCGGCGGGTTTCCTCGACGATCAGGTCGGTCAGCTCGCGGTCTTCGGCATTGACGTTCATCCCGATCAGTTGTGCCGCGCCAGAGATGCCCGCAAGCGGATTCTTGATTTCATGCGCCAGCATCTCGGCCATGCCGATCGCGGATTTGGCGGCCGATTTCACGCTCATCGACCGGCCCAGACGGTCGGCAATGTCGCGCGGGCTGATCAGCAGCATCAGATAATCGGCATTGTCGTGCATCGGCGCCACCTGCACGTTGCACTGCACGGGCGCGCGTTCGCCGGTGGTCACGTCGATATCGTTGATGAAAATGGTCGATTGGTTGATGCGCGCGCGGGCGAACGCTTCTTCCATCGGGGCGTCGATCGACAGCCGGTCCAGCACCGGCTGCCCCATCAGCGCGCGCGTCGAGACGTTCAGAAATGTCTCGGCTGCCGGGTTCACTTCGGTGATACGCCCGTCAAGATCGACCAGCAGCGCCGGGACCGGCAGGCTGGCCCAGATCACCCCCGGCACCGGATAGGGCGTGCGGTAACGGCTCATGCGGCGGCCCCGTTGCACTGGTCGGAATCGGAAAGGCTCGCGCGGATCAGCCGGATCACCTGCGCCGGATCCTCGCTGGTGAGGATCGCGGCGCGGTGGGCCAAGGCCCCCGCCTGTTCCAGATACCACGACAGATGCTTGCGCGCGGTCTTGATGCCAAGGCTGCGGCCATAGAACGCCAGTTGCGCCTCGTAATGTTCCGCGATCAGGTCGGCCAATGCCGCGCCTTGCGGCACCTGCGGCGCGGGCGTGCCGTAAAGCGCGTGGGCAATCTGCGCCAGACGCCACGGCGCGCCTTGCGCCCCGCGCCCCACCATCACGCCATCCGCCCCCGATTGATCCAGAGCGCGGGCGGCGGTGGCGGCATCCACGATATCGCCATTGGCAATGACCGGGATCGACACCGCCTGTTTCACCGCGCGGATCGCGGCCCAGTCGGCGCGGCCCTTGTAGAACTGGCACCGGGTGCGGCCATGAATGGTGATCATCGCGATGCCCGCCTGTTCGGCCCGCACCGCGATTTCTGGCGCGTTCAGGCTGCCGTCATCCCAGCCCAGCCGGGTTTTCAGCGTCACCGGCAGGGTGACCGCGCCCACCACCGCCGCAATCAGCGCGACCGCCAGATCGGGTTCGCGCAGCAGCGCCGACCCACACGCGCCATTGCCGCCCGCCGCCGTGACCCGCTTGGCCGGGCAGCCCATGTTGATGTCGATCACCTGCGCGCCTTGACCTTGCGCATAGCGCGCGGCCTCTGCCATCCAATAGGGATCGCGGCCCGCCAGTTGCACCGCCGTCGCCGCTTCGCCAAAACCCAGCTCCGCCTTGGCCCGCGCAAGGGGCTGCGCGCGCATCACGTCTTCGCTGGCGATCATTTCAGAGACGACCAGACCCGCCCCGAACCGCGCGACAACCCGGCGGAACGGCAAATCCGTGATCCCGGCCAACGGAGCCAGAAGCACCGGAGGATGAAGGGGAAGATGATCAAGCGAGAGGGCCAATTGCACAATCCTTATGCGCTTGAGGTCGAGGTAATCCCCATTTGCCGGGATAACAAAGACACAGCGGCAATAAAACGGTTGAAAAACATGCAGCGCCTGTTTTTTAAGCAAATGGGCGCGCTTTCTACGCACGTTGCGCAAGTCTTCCCCCTGATTTAAGCATTGCCCGAAAGAGGTGCCCATGACCACAGCCGCCATCATCGTTGCCGCAGGCCGGGGCACCCGCGCCGGGGGCGATCTGCCCAAACAGTGGCAGGATTTGGCGGGCGCGCCGGTGCTGGCCCACACGATCCGCGCCTTTGTGGGCCATGTGGACCGCATCGTGTTGGTGGTTCACCCCGATGACCACGACCGCGCCGCCGCCTTTGGCCTGCACATGGTTGACGGCGCACAGACGCGGGCCGGATCGGTTCGCAACGCGCTGGAGTCGCTGGCGGATCAGGGCGTAACCAAGGTGCTGATCCACGATGGCGCACGGCCCCTTGTGTCGGCCACAGTCATCGCTGCGGTGCTGGATGCACTGGACACAAGCACCGGCGCGGCCCCTGCCCTGCCCGTCACCGATGCGCTGTGGCGCGGCGGAGATACCGTGCAGGGCACCGCGCCGCGCGATGGCTTGTGGCGCGCGCAAACGCCGCAGGGCTTCCGGTTCGATGCCATCCTCGCCGCCCACCGCGCCCATCCGGGCGGTGCGGCCGATGATGTCGAGGTGGCGCGCTGGGCCGGGCATGACGTGACAATCGTGCCGGGCGACGAGGACAATCTGAAACTGACCTATGCAGGCGATTTCGCCCGCGCGCTCACTATTCTGAAGGGGCGAACCATGGATATCCGGCTGGGCAACGGCTATGACGTGCACGCCTTTACCGAGGGGGATGGCGTCTGGCTGTGCGGGGTGCAGGTGCCGCATGGCCGCGCGCTTTTGGGCCATTCCGATGCCGATGTCGGCATGCATGCGCTGACCGATGCGATCTATGGCGCGCTGGCCGAAGGCGATATCGGCGTGCATTTCCCGCCCTCGGACCCGCAATGGAAGGGTGCCGCAAGCCATATCTTCTTGCGCCACGCCATGGGCCGGGTCGCGGCGCGCGGCTATGCTGTGGCAAATTGCGACGTGACACTAGTGTGTGAACGCCCCAAGATCGGCCCGCATCAGGCGGCGATGCGGGCGGCACTGGCCGCGATAATGGGAGTGGAGATGGACCGGATCAGCGTCAAGGCCACCACCTCGGAACGGCTGGGCTTTACCGGCCGCGAAGAGGGCATTGCGGCGCTGGCCACCTGCGCGTTGGTGCGGGCATGAGTACGGGGGGCAATACCGGGCTGATCCGGGCCATCACCACCTTCGGCTATGTCGGCCTGCTGCGCCCCGCACCGGGCACATGGGGATCGGCGGTGGCGCTGGCCCTTGGCGTTGCGATTGACCGTTATCTTGGGTTTCCCGCGCTGGTGGTGGCCACGGTCGCCGTGACCGCGCTGGGCTTTTGGGCCTGCCAGCAGGCGTTGCGTGGGCAACCCGGCGCTGACCCATCGGAAATCGTGATCGACGAGGTGGCGGGCCAATGGCTGACCCTGCTGTTCCCCGCCGCCGCCTTCTGGTCGCGCGGGATGGATGATTGGGCCATCACCGCCTATCCCGGCTGGATCGCGGCCTTTGTGTTCTTTCGCCTGTTCGATGTGTGGAAACCCTGGATCATCGGGCGCGCCGACCGGCGCGGCGATCCGGCGGGGGTGATGCTGGATGATCTGTTGGCCGGGGTGTCTGCCGGGGTCGCGGTGATCATCGCGGCGGGCGTGGCACATGGGGTGATCATGCGATGACGGTGGAACTGGTTTTGTCGCTGGCCCGCGAAAAGGGCATCAAGATCGTGACCGCCGAAAGCTGCACCGGCGGGCTGATCGCCGCCACCCTGACCGAGGTGCCGGGGTCGTCGGATGTGTTTGACCGCGGTTTTGTCACCTATTCCAACCGCGCCAAGCAGGAAATGCTGGGGGTGCAGGAAAAGACCCTGACCGATCATGGCGCGGTCAGCGAACAGGTAGCCTATGAGATGGCCGAAAACGCGCTGTTCCGCTCGGGCGTCGGGCTGGCGGTTTCCGTGACAGGCATCGCAGGCCCCGGCGGGTCGGCGTTCAAGCCCGAGGGGCGGGTGTGCTTTGGTCTGGCGCAGGCCCTGCGCGACGTGCACACCGAAACGGTGGAATTCGGCGCGATCGGGCGGACCAAGGTGCGGATGGCGACGGTGGATTATGCGCTGGCGCTGCTCTTGTCGGCCCTGCGCCAGCGGTAGCGCGCGCTACTCCACCGCTGGCACGCGTTTGAGATAGGCCGCCACCGCCGCCCGGTCCGCCTCGGGCAGTTTTGCCATGTTCTCCACCACCGCTACCATATGCCCGCCCACCACGTCATAATCGGGGGTGAAGCCGCTGGTCAGGTAAATGACGATATCGGCCTCGGACCAGTCCAGCTTGGCGGGGGTGATGTTGGGGATGGTGCCCTGCCCCGACGGATTGGGCGCGCCCGCCAGCCAGCGGGAGGTATCAAGCCCGCCAAGCGCATCACGCGGCGTGTGGCACTCGCCGCAATGGGCCATCGCTTCGGCGATATAGCGGCCGCGTTGTTCGGCAGGCGTCATATCGCCCAGCACCACGAAATCGGTGTTCGCGTTCAGGAACTTCCAGCCACCCACGACGCGGCGGACGCTGAACGGAAAGCCCAGATCATGCGGCTGGCTGGGGGTGGCATCGGCGGGCAGGGTTTGCAGATAGGCGTGCAGATCCACCACATCCTGCGCCTGCATTTTGGCATAGGACCAATAGGGCAACGCGGGGTAATAATGCGCGCCTTCGGGCGACACGCCGCGCATCAGCGCGTTGCCCAGATCGGCCACCGACCAGCCGCCGATGCCCTGGGCCGGATCGGGGCTGATGTTGGGGGCCTTGAAGGTGCCGAAGTCGGAAGGAAAGGATTGCCCGCCCGCCAGAACCAGCTTTGCATCGCCCACTGCCCCCGGTGCGATGTGGCACGACGCGCAGCCGGTGGCATGAAACACCGTCTCGCCACGGGCGGCATCGCCGGTCAACCCGGCGAAGTGATCGCCCGGCAGGGTTTTGGGCGCAGTAACAAACCAGAACGCAGCCCCCCCCACAACCGCGGCAGCAAGCACAAAAAGGATCAGACGGCGCATTGCAACTTCCCTTGATCGGATGGTCCGGTGCAGGCTAGCGGATTTGTCCGGCCCAGGGCATCACCTTTTCGCCAGTCCGGGCCATCTGCCTGTGTGGCTCAGGGCCTGACCCTCTGAACCGTCAGGGCTTCGGGCCAGCCCCAGAAATATTCGATGCCGAAAATCACAAAACACGCCACCACCACGCCGACGACCAGCTTGACCCGCGCCCAGGACGGCGGATTGCGGACCCATTTCGCCATGCGCAACAGCCAGATCGGGTTCATGGCGCAGAATCGACAAAACGCACCTTGCCAATATAGGGCAGGTTCCGATTGCGCTGGGCGTAGTCGATGCCGTAGCCCACGACAAATTCATCGGGGATCTCGAATCCGGTCCAGTCTGCGCGCACCGCCACTTCGCGGCGGGTCGGCTTGTCGAGCAGCGCGCAGACCTTGAGCCGGGCGGGCGCACGCGTGGTAAGCAGATGGATCACATGGCTGAGCGTAAAGCCGGTGTCGACGATATCTTCGACCAACAGCACATCGCGCCCTGCAATTTCGCCGCGCAAGTCCTTGAGAATACGCACTTCGCGCGATGAGTGCATACCGTCGCCATAGCTGGAGGCTTCCAGGAAATCCACCTCCACCGGAAGGTCGAGTTCGCGCACGAGGTCAGCGATGAATACGAAGGATCCGCGCAACAGGCCGACCACAACCAGCTTGTCGGTGCCCGAAAAATGCGTGGTGATCTCGCGTGCCAGCACCTCGACCCGCGCGGCGATGGACTTTGCGCTGATCATCTGATCGATCACATACGGTGGTTGCGTCATGGCGTCCCCTTGATTTCTGTGGGCTTTCTACCGCAAAAGCACGGACCGAGTCACGGATACTGCTGATGCCAACCCATTCCGAAACCAAATTTCTGCCCTACAGCGCCCAACAGATGTATGATCTGGTGGCCGATGTCGGGTCCTATCCACAATTCCTGCCATGGAATTCCGCCGCCCGCATCCGGTCGCGCACGCAGCAGCCGGACGGGTCCGAGATGATGGAGGCTGATCTGGTGATCAGTTTCAAGGTGTTCCGCGAGCGGTTCGGCAGCCGTGTGGTGCTTTGGCCAGCCGAAAAGCGGATCGAGACCGAATATCTTGACGGGCCGTTCCGTCACATGCGGTCAACCTGGCGGTTCCGGGATGTGGAGGGCGGATGCGAGGTGGATTTCTTTGTGGATTTCGAATTCCGCAACGCGATCCTTCAGGGCATCATCGGTGTGGTGTTCAACGAGGCGATGCAACGGATCGTGCGCGCGTTCGAACGCCGCGCAGCAGATTTGCACGGACAGCGATAAGCGACGGCGGATGATCCGAGAGAACGCCTGCGGCGCGAGGGTCTTGTCTCGTCGCAGGCCAAAGGCGTGTCTCCTCGGGAAAAACCTCCGGCACGCATCTGCGGGAACGCTGCGCGGCAAAGCTTGGCCGGGGATCAGCCACGGCCAAGCTTTGCCAGACGGGCGGCGCGCAGGCGCGCGAAATCATCACCCGCATGATAGGACGAGCGCGTGAGCGGCGTAGCGGAGACCATCAGGAAGCCTTTGCCATAGGCCGCCGTCTCATAGCTTTTGAACTCGTCGGGAGTGACAAACCGATCCACCCGGTGATGTTTGGGGGTGGGTTGCAGGTATTGGCCGATGGTCAGGAAATCGATGTCGGCGCTGCGCATGTCATCCATCACCTGCAAGACGCCGGCGCGGTCCTCGCCCAGGCCCACCATGATGCCGGATTTGGTGAAAAGGGTCGGGTCCAGTTCCTTGACCCGTTGCAGCAGGCGCAGGCTGTGGAAATAGCGCGCGCCGGGGCGGACTTCGAGGTAAAGGCCGGGCACGGTTTCAAGATTGTGGTTGAACACATCGGGGCGTGCCTCCACCACCTTTTCCAGCGCGGAAGGCGGGCATTTGAGGAAATCAGGCGTCAGGATCTCGATGGTGGTGGCGGGCGCACGGTGGCGGATCGCGCGGATGGTTTGCGCAAAATGCTCGGCCCCGCCATCATCCAGATCGTCGCGGTCCACGCTGGTGATCACAACATGGTTCAGGCCAAGTTCGGCCACCGCATGGGCCACCCGGCCCGGTTCGAACGCGTCAAGAATCTGCGGCTTGCCGGTGGCGACGTTGCAAAAAGTGCAGCCCCGCGTGCAGATCTCGCCCATGATCATCATGGTGGCGTGGCCTTGTGACCAACATTCACCGACGTTCGGGCAGCCTGCTTCTTCACAGACAGTGACCAGCTTTTTTTCCTTCAGGATGTCGCGGGTGCGTTTGTAGCCATCAGAGGTGGGGGCGCGCACGCGGATCCAGTCGGGCTTTTTCGGCTGGGCACTGTCAGGGCGATGCGCCTTTTCGGGGTGCCGCTGATCGGGAATGGTAAGATCGCGCAATGAAGCCTCCGCAAACCGTGCTGTGTCACAGGTTTAGCGCGATCCGGGCGGGCGCACAACCGGCGCTGCTGACGCATGGGCTTGCGCGGGCCGCATGGCGGGGCGGGATCACCCCCGCCCCCGTCCGGCGCCATCAGCCGATGAAGTTGCGCCGGTCGCCCACCTGGTCTTCGTAATGACGGCGCAGGCGTTGCAACGCGATGCGCAGCACGATCTTGCCCGAGCGCGCGGCCCAGCCCATCCGCTTTTCCGCCGTCTCGATGCCTTCGAGAAAGCAGCACACCCGCAGCGCCACATCGCCCAGACCGGGGCCAAGGTCGCGCAAGGCCGCCGCCACCCGGTCGCGCGCGCGGCCCGGCCCTTCGCCATGCCCTGCATCGGGGCGAAAGCCGCCCCGGTCGCCTGCGGTCAGGAACCGTTCCCAGTTCTGCGCTACGCGCGGCCCCATCTGCGCCAGCTCGAAATCCTCGCGCAGGCGTTCGGCCGCGCGGATCAGGTCGTTTTCCAGAAATGGCTTGCCATCCTTGTCGCGCCGCCGACCCAGCACCGCCAGCGGGCTTTCCGCCAGATTGGTCCGGATGCGGCGCGAAACCCC
>JBKBQB010000038.1:0-27220 GCA_046292785.1 Paracoccaceae bacterium | reverse complement strand
GCCGCACCGCACGCTCGCGAAACTCAGGCGAATAGGGCTTCGAGGTCTTCTTCTTTTGTGCATGTTCCATAACGGGAAATTCTCCGAGAGTTTTGCCCTCCGGTAAACCCGGGGCGGTTCAGTCTCGCTGCCATATCCAGTCTCCTTGATGGCGAGTATTGCTCTCAAATGACCAGAACGAAACCGGGACAGGTCAAAATCACCAGACCCTGCGCGCTGTGCGCTGCCTTGGGCCGGCCGATGTGGTCTTCTTGCGACCGGCTGATGGAACCGGAGGTCCTGGCCTTTGCCCGGCCGGACGCAGAATGCATTTTCGTTGGAAAGGAGGTTTTCGCACACAGCTGGCCGCAGGCAAAGATTGATGCCGGCGTTTTGGCAGATCAGCCGGTGACGGTGGCGACGCAGGTTTCAAAGGCGCATGAGCGGTGTCTGCGGACGATACTTTCCCAACTCTGGCAAGACTGCGAAGCGGCACAGATCCGCAGTCCAGTGGTTGTTTTGATCGAGCTGGCCCTTTTTCTTTGCCCGCCGCAGGGTGTCCGGTCGGCTCGTTAGCCTCCTGCGCTTGCAATGCGGTTGTTTCCGTCGGACATAGGGAATGACCCTGACTGCATGGCGCATCAGCACAGGGCAGACTTCGGGAGCCAAGAGGGGGAAACCGGACCATGATAGGCCCTGTCACAGCCATCATTGCGGATGATCTGACCGGAGCGCTCGATTCGGCGGTTCCCTTTGCCCAATTCGGCTGGAAGACGGTTGCAGTGACATCGCTTGGGGCAATTCCGCAGGCACTCGATGCGGGGGCCGAGGTTGTTTCTGTGTCTTTGGGCAGCCGAGAGATTCCCCAAGCCGAGGCGGTTGCCCGTGTCACGGCGGCGACACAGGCTCTTGCGGGCTTTCCGGTTCTTCTGAAAAAGGTCGACTCCCGCCTCAAGGGCAATGTTTCCGCCGAACTGGCCGCCCTGTTGAACATTCGCCGGCCGCGCAGTGTGATGGTTTGCCCTGCCATCCCGGAATTGGGCCGGTATGTCCGGAATGGGTGTGTTCTGGGCATGGGAATCGCAGAACCGATTTCGATTGCACCGCACTTGCCCCGATTTGCGCAAGCAGCGATGGTTGTCGCCGATGCCGAGACCGATCAGGATCTGACCGCGATCGTTGAAGATGCAGCACCCGGAACCGTATTTGTAGGTGCGCGGGGTCTGGCCTGTGCATTGGCGCGCCATCTTGCGTCCGGGCGTCGGGCGCCGGTTTCGGAATTTGGCTGGTCCGGGCCTGTGGCAGTGGTCGTGGGATCGCGCGATCCGATCACCTTGGAACAGGTGGCATGTGTACGGGCGTCAGGACTGGCGACTTGGATCGGTGCGCCAGACGGCTTTGTGCCGGACCAACCAGCAGAAGGATCTGTCGTTGTGCAGGCTACGGCGGGAACGGGCGCTGTCGCGGATGGGCAGGCGGTTGCCGGGCGGCTGGCAGAAGGGTTTGCGCGCGTTCATGCCTCCACCACCCGCACCCTTGTGCTGACAGGCGGGGAGACCGCCGCCGCCGTGTTCGAGGCGCTGGATGTCACAGCGCTTGACGTCTTGGGCGAGGCGCAGCCCGGCTTGCCGGTATGCCGCAGGCTTGACCAAAGGTCGGGGCCGGTCTTCGTGACCAAATCGGGCGGTTTCGGAGAGGTGGATTGCCTTTTGCGTCTTATGAGGCACGGCGAAGGTCGGCGCTGACCTTCGCCGTGCCGCCTTTTGCGTCATCCCCTGACCGAACGGATCATGTCGCGCAGGCTGGTATCCAGCGCAATTTGCGGCAGCCAACCTGTTGCCGTCGTCAGGCGGCGCGGGTCGCCGACGCTTTTGTTCACCCCGGACGCATTGTGCGGCGCGCCGCTCTGAACCTTCGGGGTCCATCCACCAATCCGGCACAGTGCTGCAATCATCTCGGCCAAGCTGTGACCCTTGCCAGACGCGATGTTGAACAGGCCACGCGGCCCGTTTGGCTGGCTCAGCGTCACAAGCGCGTTGGCCACGTCGCGCACGTCAACCCAATCCCTAATCACGTCTGGGTTGGAGACTGTGAACTGCCCAGTGTCCGTGTTCAACTGATCGATAAAGACACTGGGTACCAACCGGCGCGGCTGACCGGGGCCAAGCACATTGAACGGCACGGCAACCGCCAGATCAAGGCCATGCCGGTCAGCCTCGGCCAAGGCATAAAGGGTTGCCGCCGCTTTGCTGACTCCATAAGCCGCAACGGGCCGCATCGGAAAGGTTTCGTCAATCATCGGCAGACCGGGCGGCATCGGGGCCCAGATCGCTGCTGACGAAACCACCACCAACCGTACCGGATGGTGCAATCGCGACACTGCGTCGATCAGCCGGACCGTGGCGGTCAGATTGGCGGCAAACAGTTCGGCCCTGCCCGTATCGGTCTCGGGCGCAGCGGTAAGCGCGGCGCAGTGAATGATCGCATCGGGCCTTATATCCGCCAAAAGCATATCCAGCGGGTCAGCGACAAGATCGGCGCGGACCCATGCGGAAGCAGCTTGCAAATTGTCAGGCGCGCCCTGTCGCCCCATTCCGACTGGCAGGGCATCTGCTGCTGCCAATGCCGCCATTACGGCGCCACCGATGAAACCGCCCGCCCCGGTGACGATCACCTTTTTGCCCGACAATGTGTGACCAGTGCGATTCATCAGCCCCCCCCGCAACCATATCGCCACTTGCGGCGAGTTCCGTCTGGAGCACCACGTTTAACCGTGAAAAAGGCTGAAATCCACCTGTTGCGGCGGGAGCGGATCGGCGGATCACAGTCGCATTGTGGGCCGATCAGGCGTCGTCCGGCCTGAACCGCCGTTTGATTCCGATAACGAAGCGGTTTCGCGGTGACGGGCGGCAGTTTCGTTTGCTGGCTGCACGCAGGAACGCGATCTGCGCAAGGGTCGTGCCGACGGACACCGTGTTCAGAATGTCGCGCATCATGCCAATATCCGCCCGAACGCCAGCCCAGAAGCCGGATTTATGGGCTTTTGACGGGCTGGAAACCGCAGGCCAGTGCACAATCGCAACAGAGCTTCTGGCTTGCTGAAGTCTGGTGTTCAAAAAGACCTCAAGCCCGAAACGTGGCAAGTCTTCGATGTCGGACATGGCCGGTGCAACCAACGACATCGGCAACACCCGTTCGCCCGTGATGTAATCCACCCCAAGCCATCGCCACAACACCGGGGCGTTGCCGCGCAGAGACAAGGATACATCGGCCCGCCCCCCGGCGACCGGGGCAATCAGACCGGACAGGTCATCTGCGGTCAGACCGATCAGGTCGGCATCAATCAACACCACATGGCTGGTGCTGACCCGGCCCAATGCCACAGCCAAGGCGGCAGATTTGCCACGGTTCGGGCAGAGCCGCAACACGGTGGCCCCAGCCGCGGCGGCGATATCGGCGGTGCCATCCTGCGAGCCGTCATCCACCACCAAAACCGACTGGATCAGGGGGTGACCCTGAACCGCGGCCAGAACGCCGGAAATGCGCGGGGCTTCGTTGTGCGCCGGGATCAGACAGGTGAAGGTGGGTATCATTTGTCGGTCCGTTTGTTGCATGAATAACGGCTGATGGCGAAAAAGGCGATGCAGACCAAAACCAGTATCGTGCCCCCCAAAAGCCAGTTGCCGACGTGGTCTGCAACGGCACCGAACCACCAGCCGATCGCAAGACAAACAGCAACCTTAGGGATCGTCGCCGCAGTGTTCAGTACCAGAAAGCGCACAAAAGGCATTCGGGCCATGCCGGCCGCCAGCAAAACCGCAAAGCCCGCCGAATGGGTCAGCTTGCCCAACACCAAAATGCGCGCATCGTTCTTGCGAAAGGCGCGGATCACGCTGGCCAGCCGTCGGCGCGTCACGCCAAAGCGCACCAACCACGGGAGTGCCAGACCGGCGCGACCCTGTCGGCCAATCAGGTAAAGCATCACATCGCCCACAAGATCGGCCATGACCAACACCACAAACACCAGTCGCAAGGAAACAAGGCCCGTCTTTGCAAGATAGCCCGACATAACCGAGATGACCGGCCCTTCCAGAACAGCCACGGGCCCGATGATCAACATTCCGTAGTCCCGGATCAATGCGCCGATATCGGCTTCCGTCATCGGTCACTCAGCCGGCACGGTTTCTGTGGGTGATTTCGGTGCCATGGTCGTGCCCCGCCACTCAAAGCCACGCTGCAAGAATGTGGCCACCCAGATCGCAGGCATGATCATATCCCGCAGCAGCATCAGGGGGACGGCAGCAGCGCCCCTTGGCCACCCGGCACGTGCGGCCAGAAACAGCTCTGCCAAATACCACAGCGCGACATAGGCCAGTGCAAAAGCAGGATCAGCGTCCAGCAGGATCAGTGCGGCGATGGCCATGCAAACGGGTGCAAGGCCGCCGTTGAACACCTCGAAGGTGAAAAGCAACGGAAAGGCATCGCGCCGCACCCGGCTCCAGCGCAATTGGCGCATCACGACCTGCGCCAGGCTGCGCCGCCCGACGGGCTGGGCAAAGGGCAATGGGGTCAGGGTAACTTCGCGGCCCAGATTGCGCACGACCTTCGTTGCCGCCGCATCCTCGGCCAAGGTCTGCCCCAGCGCCCACAAGCCCCCGGCCTGTTCCAGCAGAGGCTTGTTGAAAAACAGGGTCTTGCCTTGGGCAAAGGCGGGGCCAACGCTGTCGGCAGCATATTGCAGCAAAGCCTGATTGCTGTTGAGAAAGGCACATTCCAGCAGCCCGCCAAAATTCTGGGGGCGGATTCCTATCGGGGGGGAAGACACCAGCCCGGTGGCGGGCCCCCATGATCCGACGACTGTTGCCAGATAGTCGGATGGCAACAGCAGATTGCTGTCGGTCATGCAGATCCAATCTCCCGAAGCCGTGTTCCAGCCTTTCCAGACATTGTTCAGCTTTGGGTTGCCGGAAATACGGTCGTAACCCACCAGAACCTGCGCACTGACTTGCGGGTTTTGCGCGATCAGACGGTGGAGCAGGGCAATCGCCGGATCGTCAGATGTCTGGGCGCAGAAGATGATTTCATAGTGTGGATAGGCCTGATCGAACGATGATTGCAGCGTTTCCTCGTCGAACGCATCCAGCCCGCAAACCGGCCGAAGCAATGTCACGAAAGGCTGGCCAATCACCCCTGCGGCAGCCTTTGGTCGTTCCAGCCGACGCAGGTACAGCCAGATCGCCAAAAGATGCGTGATCATGAACACGATTGCTGCGGAAGCCAAAGCCATGCCGATCATGCTGCGTGCTCCGGTTCGGATGTGGAAAGTCCGGCGTTGACTGCTGCAGCCAGTGGCCGCCACGACAGCAATCGCAAAGTTCCGTCGTGATCTTCGGCCAAAGCCGTCATGCTGTCGAGCCAGTCGCCGCAATTGGCATAGGTCAGGCCATGGTCATCGTGCAGCCCGGCGATATGGAAATGTCCGCAGATCACGCCTTGGACCCCGCGTCGCCGTGCCAGTTCCACAAGGCGGCGTTCGTGCTTTCGGCCGCGATACAGCAAGGAATTGACCCCGGCGAGCAAAGCCTCGATCGTGCTGCGGGCCTCTGCGGATGTGCCTCGTCTCATGCGGGAAAGACCACGATCCACCCGCCGCAGGATGTGGTCGATGCGGCTTCCCAGACGGGTCATGACATGCGATCGCACGACGCGGGCATCGACAATGTCGCCGTGCAGCACAAGATAGGTGCGCTGGTCGCCCGCGACATAAATCACCTCGTCCAGCGCCGCCGCCTCAAGGCACTTTGGCTGTGGAGCGCAAGACGGGTCAGGATCATGGTTGCCGCGCAGGTAGTGGATGACAGCCCCGGCTCTTTGGCGGGCGCGCAGGTGATCCAGCACGCGCTGCGCATCATCGGTCCAGTGCGGCAGCAGCGGCTGCCAAAGGTCAAGGATGTCGCCAACCAGAAAATAGGTTTGAGCATGGTTGTGTTGAAGGAAGGACAGGATCAGGTCTGCGCGACTGCCCAGAGCCCCCAGATGCAGATCCGACAGGAACAGACCCCTGTGATGCCGGATTGACTTGCCCATACCACCGCTCCGCGCCATTTCGCCCTTTCCTTGTCGCAAAAAAGGACGACGGCTGTGTGAAGCTTTTGCTGCATTGCAGCGACAGTTGCTTCGGTTTCGGGCGTGCAGCGCCATGCCGAACAGCACCTTCATCGTCAGACAGGTCTGGATCGCGGCATCGCTATAATCGGGCTGACGCCCACACTTGCCGGTTGGCGCTGCCTCCCAGATCATGGCGGGGTCAAACCAGATTGTCAGCAAGTCGCGCCGCTTGAGCGCTGCGTTGTAGTCACGTCAGTTTCTGGTCTTGTAGGTCGGGGATGTGGGTCTTCTCATGCCGCCCAGCTACCACACTGAATTCACAAGATGAATCCCTCACCAGATTTGTGCAACAGAGTCACCAAGCGCAAAGGGCTGTCTCACCCTTCACGGAATGCTCCACATGATGTTCAAGCGCGCCAAATGCGCAGAAACAAGCTGGCGCAAGCTGCGCGGCTTCGCCCAGTTCGCCGACGTCATCGAGGGCCTCGATTTCATCAACGGCGTCAAGCCAGCAGCCCCAGATCGGGCCGCCGCAGGACAAGCCTCAAACACCAGATTTGACAATAGCTTTCCCTGCATCATACTGCCATTCCATGACTTTTATTGATCCGCTTTGTCCATCAGGTGCCGGATATGGCGGGCAAAGGCCCACGTGGCGGGCACACCCAGCACCGCGCCGCCCAGCACCGATTGCATGGGCGTCAGCACTGGCAAGCCGATCCATGACCAGATCAGGGATGCAAAGAACAGATTGACCGCCATCGCCCCGGCCCCGAACGGATAGAGCATGAGGAACAGGCGCGTCATGCCCGCGTGCGGGGTCATCTGCGGCTGATCAGCCATTGCACGGCGACCAGCGCCGCCAGCAACAGGACCGAGGCGGCAAGATAGCTGATTTCGGCCTGCGCGGTCTGCGGTTGCGGGATCGGGCGCTGGAATGCTTCGGCGATGGCGGTGGCGGGAGTCAGGATGGCAAAGATGATCAGGGGCAGGCGCATGTCAGCTCTCCAGAGTAAGGGATCGGTAGATATCGGGCAGGGCGCGGCCAAGGCGGGCAGGGTCGGGCAGAAGGGTGAACCCGGCGCGGCCAAAGATGCGGGCGAACCAGTCCTGCCCGTCGGCATCGACGATCACGCCGTGGACCGCGTGGCCCATGCGGCGGGCCTCGCGCACGGCCATGTGGCTGTCCTCGATGCCATGGGTGCCCTCGTAATGGTCAAGGTCGTTTGGCTTGCCATCGGTCAGCACCAGCAGCAGCTTGCGGGCCGAAGGCTCGGTGGCCAGTTGCGCGGTGGCATGTCGGATCGCAGCCCCAAGGCGGGTGTAGTGGCCGGGGATCAGGCCGCCGATGCGGGCGGTGACGTCGGGTGTCACGCGGCCCTCGAACCCCTTGCAGCGGGTCAGGAACACCCGGTCTCGGCGCAGTGAGGAAAAGCCCCAGATCGCCAGCCGGTCGCCTGCCGCGTCGATGCCGCCCGCAAGGGCCGCCAATGCCTCGCGCATTGTGTCGATGATGCTGCAGGTGCCGACCACGGATTCGGTCGAGCGTGAACAATCCATCAGGATCGCCACCGACAGGTCGCGTTCCATGGTGCGCAGGGTGCGGAAGACGCGGTCGCTGCCTTGCCCGGTCGCGCGGATCGCGATTTGTGCCGCGATCAGCGCGTCAAGGTCCAGCTCTGTCCCGTCCACCTGACGCGGCAACAGGATGCGGCGGGGGTGCAGTGCCTGGAACTGCTGCCGGACGCGGGCCATCAGGCGCGGGTCGGGGGTGAAGGTGTCGCCCGGGGTGCCCTCCACCTCCAGCACGCGGGTGTGGTCTGGCATGTAGGCGCGGGCGCGGTGGTTCCATTCGGGGTAGGTGAAGGTGTCGGCCAGACGTTCGTGATCGGCATCCTGCGGGGCAAGGTCAAGGTGCAGGCGCAGCCGGGTGGCGGCGCGTTTGTGGTGGCGGGTCAGGGTGATATGGTCCTGATCCTCGGCCGCCTTTTGCGCGTTTTCCAGATCGTCGTCATCGGTGGCGCGGTTCAGGCCCATGCTTTCCACCCACGAGAAGATGGATTCAAAACGGTGCATGATGAAGCTGTCGGTGCGGTTGGCCTGTTCGTTATCCTCACGCTTGCCCTGCTTTCGGGTGGCGGTGGCAAGGCCGGGCGGGGCGCTGATCGCCTCCTCCGCCGGGGTGGCCGCTGCGCCGCGCGCCGCGCGGTCCAGCCGCAGCCAGATCGGCTGGGGGGGAAACGGGGCATAGCCGCGCGGGGCAGGGCCGGGGGTGGCCTTGGGCAGCGTTTCGCCGGACAGAAGCGCGCGGGCACCATGCGCCACCGCGCGTTCGGCGGCGGAAGTGGCGAAATCGGGCAGGGTTTGCAGCAGATGTGCGCAAACGGCGGCATGTGGCGCGCGCAGACCGGGGCAAGCCGCAAGCGCGCGCGTGGTTGCCGCTGCCATCGCGGTCAGGTGGCACAGATCGGCGGCACAGGCGTCTTCGGGGGTTGCATAGGGCTCCGCCCCCGCCGCCAGAGCCGCCAGCCACAGATAGGCGATGCGGTTCAGATCGGCGGTGGGAAAGGCATCCATCACCGGGGGCAGGCGCAGGGTGGTGCCGTCAAATGTCGCCGCGTGTTCCATCACCCGCGCTTCGGCAAGGTGCGCGCCAATACCCCGGCGGTGACGCGACGCGGTGGCGGGGCTGGGTGCGATCTCCACCCCCGCCGCGCCCCCGAGCGCGCGGAACAGCAGGGCCACGCCGGGGCGGACCGCTTCGAGCGCAACGGCACTGTCGGCATATCCCGCCACCGGGGCCAAACGCTGCGCCACCCCGTGCCACAGGTTGCCCATCGTTTCTTCGGGCTCCATCAGGTCTTTTGCGTGCAGGGCCATGGCTCAGCCGTAAACGCTGGCGATCACGTCGCGCAGGGCCTGCACCACATCGGGTTCGTCGGTCAGCGGTTCCACCACTGCGGCCTGCAGGGCGTGCTCGATCGGCATCCCCCCGGCGATCAGGCTGGCGGCATAGATCAGCAGCCGGGTGGAGACGCCTTCCTCCAGATCCATCCCCGACAGCGCGCGGATATGACCGGCCAGCCGGACCAACGGGGCGACACGGGCGGGATCCAGCCCGCTTTCGCGCGCCACCACGGCGGTTTCGGTGGCGGCATCGGGAAAGCCGAAGGTGATCGACAAAAACCGCTGCCGGGTCGAGGGTTTGAGCCGTTTGAGAATGTTCTGGTAGCCGGGGTTGTAGCTGGCCACCAGCATGAAGCCGGGCGGGGCCACCAGCTCCTCTCCGGTGCGGTCGATCATCAGGGTGCGGCGGTTGTCGGTCAGTGGGTGCAGCACCACGGTCACATCCTTGCGGGCCTCGATCACCTCATCCAGATAGCAGATCGCTCCTTCGCGGACGGCGCGGGTCAGCGGGCCATCGACCCATTCCGTCGCCCCGCCGCGCAACAGGTAACGCCCGATCAGATCGGCGGCCGACAGATCATCATGGCAGGCCACGGTATATAGCGGACGGCCCAGACGGGCCGCCATATGTTCCACGAACCGGGTCTTGCCGCAGCCGGTCGGCCCCTTCAACAGAAGGGGCAGACCGTTTGCATGGGCCGCCTCGAACAGGGTGACTTCCTGCGCGACGGGGCGGTAGAACGGGGTCGTGCGTTCGGGGGCCAGCGCGTTCACAATGACTCCCCCACGGGGTCTGCCATGGTGTTTGGCGTGATCACCTCACGCCGCACCACGACCTGGCTGTAGATGAACAGGATCGCGCCCAACACCACCGCAATGCCCGCGCCGAAGCGCATGACATAGAACAGGCCCAGTTGATCCTGCACATCCATGTAATAGTCGCCGACGATGCGCTGCATATGGGTCTGGATCGTGCCGGCAAAGGTCAGCACAAAGGTCATGAACGCCATACCCCCGGTCATCAGCCAGAACGACACCATGTTCAGCACCTGATTGTAGGGCGCACGACCCCGCAAGAGCGGCATGGCATAAGTGATGATCGCAAGGTTCATCGCCACATAGGCCCCGTAGAACGACAGGTGGCCATGTGCCGCTGTGATCTGGGTGCCGTGGGTGTAGAAGTTCACACCGTGGAAGGTGTGCAGAAAGCCCCAGACCCCGGCCCCGAAGAACGCGACGACCGCCGAGCCCAGGGCCCACAGCAGCGCCGCCTTGTTGGGGTGATTGCGCCGCCCCTTCCAGACCATGATGAAGGCGAATGACATCATCGCAAAGAACGGCACCACTTCGAAGGCCGAAAAGATCGAGCCGGTCCACTGCCAGTATTCCGGCAGGCCGATCCAGTAAAAGTGGTGGCCGGTGCCGAGGATGCCGGAAAACAGCGCGGTGGCGACGATGACGTAAAGCCATTTTTCCACCACCTCGCGGTCAACGCCGGTCAGTTTCAGCATCAGGAAGGCCAGGATCGCGGCCATGACCAGTTCCCACGTCCCCTCCACCCACAGGTGGACGACGAACCACCAGTACATCTTGTCGAGGCTCAGGTTGTCCGGGTTGATGAAGGCGAAGATCCACAAGAGCGAAAGAAGCCACAGCCCGGTCAGCAAGACGCCGGTGATGGCGGTCTTGCGGCCCGCCAGAACAGTCATCGAGATGTTGATCAGAAAGATCACCGCCGCGACGAGGATGCCGAACTTGACCCACAAGGGTTGTTCCAGAAATTCGCGCCCGCCGTGGATGCCGACAAGATAGCTTCCGACCGCACCAAGGGTGCCGACGACCAGAATGATCAGCTGAAGATAGGCCAGTTTCACCGACCAGATTTCCCGCTCCGACTCTTCGGGCACAAGAAAATAAGCGGCACCGAAAAAGCCCAGGAGCAACCAGACGATCAGGGCGTTGGTGTGGATCATACGGATGATGTTGAACGGCAGCAGTTCCGACAGGGTGTTGGGGGATATGTAGATCCAGCCTGCCAGCAATCCGCCCAGCACCTGAATGCCGAACAGGCCCATGGCGACAAGGAAATAGGCGTAAGCCACTTTTTGCGATTGATATTTCATGTCTTTCTCCTAGCCCGCATCCGTGGGCGGCCAGCCTTGGGTGTCGGTCTGATCGGCCCATCGCAGGAACTCGGCCAGACCGCGCATTTCTTCGGGGGTGATCTTGAACAGGGGCATTTGGCGCCGCCCCTCGATCCCGCTGGGCTGGGCTGCCATCCAGCCGTCCAACGTTTCAAAAGCTGCTTCCGGGTCGTCCATCACGCCCCAGCGGGTCATCACATTGCCCAGTTCGGGGGCGAAATAGGCACCCTCGCCGTGCAGGGTGTGGCAGTTGATGCAGCTGTGGCGTTCCCAGACGTGCTTGCCCAGGATCACCTCGGGCGACAGCGGCATTCCGGCGGTGGAGACGTTTACCACGTAGCGGTGGGAATGGATGGTCATGAGCACGAACACCACGATGAAGAACAAGGATCCACCGTAGAAAATGTTTCTGGCCCGTGACTTCGTAAGGATCTCTGACATGCGGACGGTCCTTGGAATCGTTGCGGATCAGATGCTTTTACGGGCGACGGCACCGGCGGACGTTGTTCCAGCACAACGACGCGATGCGATGGTGCGGGCACAGTCCGGGAACGGCACGCCAGCCGATGCGGAGGCACCATGTCCGGCCCAAGAATGGACGATCCTGATCTGCCGCTGCGTCTGCTGTTTGACAAATGGCCCGCAACGGCGACTGTTTTCCTGTCGCGCCACATGTTCTGCTTTGGCTGCCCGATCGCCCCGTTTCACACGGTGATCGACGCCTGTGCCGAATACGGGCTGGATGAGGTGCAGTTCCGCGCGGAACTGCGTGCGGCGGTTTCCGGGTGACATACGCCATTTCCCTCGCGGCCCCGGCAAGCTGGTGAAGCAACAACAAAGGCCTGAAAGATGTCAAAGCCAGCCCAGCCGCCCTATACCGGCCCCGCCCTTTTCAGCTATGGATTCCGACCGCTGTTCCTGACAGCGGGCGTTTTCGCGGCACTGATCGTGCCGCTGTGGATGGTGGTCTGGTCCGGCGATGTTGTGCTGAACGGTCCGTTCTCGCCGCTGGACTGGCACATCCACGAGCTGCTGTTCGGCTATACCTCGGCAGTGATCGCGGGGTTCCTGTTCACCGCCATTCCGAACTGGACCGGCCGGATGCCAACACGCGGCTGGCCGCTGATGGTGCTGACAGCGCTGTGGCTGGCCGGGCGGTTGGCGGTGGCTGGAGGCCTTGGGCTGGGTCCGGTCGGGGTGATGGTGATGGACAGTGCCTTCATGCTGGCAATCGGGGCGATGGTCACGGTCGAGATCGTGGCGGGGCGCAACTGGAGCAACCTGAAGGTGGTGGTCCCCGTGCTGCTGTATCTGGCGGCAAATGTGACGTTTCATCTGGAGGCGCTGCTGGCGGGCAGCGCAGATATCGGGCGGCGTCTGGGCTTTGCAATGGTGGTGCTGCTGATCGGGCTGATCGGCGGGCGGATCATCCCAAGCTTTACCCGCAACTGGCTGGTCAAGCAGTCACCCGCGCCGGGCGCGCTGCCGGTGCCGTTCGGGCGGTTCGATGCGGCCAGCCTTGGGGTCACGCTGCTCGCGCTGTTGGTCTGGGTGATCTGGCCGATGTCGCTGCCCGCTGGTGTTTTGCTGATGCTGGCCGGTGTGGGGCAGGGCGTGCGCATGCTACGCTGGCGCGGGTGGCGGGTGTGGTCCTCACCCTTGGTTCTGATGTTGCATCTGGCTTTTGGTTTCATTCCAGCAGGGTTGGTGGCGTTGGGCTTGGCATCCCTTGGGCTGCTGCCTGCCGCGACCGGGTTTCACCTGCTGGGGATCGGCGGATTTGGTGGCATGACGCTGGCGGTGATGATGCGGGCCTCTTTGGGCCATACCGGGCGCGAACTGCTGGCGGGGCCCGCCTTGACGCTGGCCTTTGCCTGCGTAGTGCTGGCGGCGGTCGCGAGGGTTGCGGTTCCGCTGTCCCTTGGTCTGTGGATCGCGGCGGTGCTGTGGGCGCTTGGTTTCGGCATATTTGTCTGGCGGTTCGCGCCGATCCTGACCCTGCCCAACCCGGCGCGGCGTCAGCCGAATGGCCGCTAGGGTCAGGTTACCGCACCGCTGAGGACCACCAGCCGGTGCGGCGCGGTCACCGTGATCTTGCGCCGTTCCGACATCACGATCCCGTCCCGCTCCCATCCGCTGAGCAACCGGCTGACGGTGTGCAGCGTGGTGCCGGTCATGTCGGAAATGTTCTGCCGGGTGATAGGCAGGCCGATCTCGATCCCGCCCTCCACCTTGCGCCCGGTCTGGGTGATCAGCCGCAGGATGGCGCAGGCCACGCGCTGTTCCACCGCTTGCGTCGCCAGTTCGACGATGCGGTCGTTCATCTCGCCCAAACGCTCGCCCACGGATTTGTAGGTTTCGGTGGCAAAGCCGTCATAGCGTTCGGTGAAACTTTCCCACTGCCGGTTTGGCCAAGCCAGTACCAGGCAGTCATCCGCCGTCATGGCCGTGGCGGGATAGGTCGTGCGCCCCAGCGCGGCACCAATGCCGAACAACTGCCCCGGCGCGATATGCAGCGCGATGATCTGATCGCCGCCGGGCGTGGTGCGGATCACCCGGATATGGCCATCGAGCAGCAGAAAGAACCGCTCCACCGGCATGCCTTCGCTGAACACCGCAACGCCTGCATCGAACCGCAGGGGCGTTGCCGCATCCAGAATCTCGCGGATCTGCGGGCGGGACAGTTTGCGAAAGGGCGGCAGGTCTGTCAGCAGGCTTTCGTCAAGTTTCTTCAGCACAAAGCCTCCGATGTTGTGGCAGCACAACGAGCCGCGCGCGACCTTAGCCTAGAACCGGGGCAAGACCAATTGCTTCCGTTCCCAGAAAGGACACGCCATGTTCCCGAAACTGATCGCTGCCAGCCTTGCGGTTCTGCTGCTGGTTCCCGCCGCCCAGGCAGAAAACTTTGACGTTTTGATGCTGAACAAGGGGGCCGAGGGCGCCATGGTGTTTGAGCCCGCCTTTGTGAAGGGCGCTGTCGGCGACACCGTCACCTTCATCTCCACCGACAAGGGCCACAACGCAGAGGACATCAAGGGCATGCTGCCCGAAGGCGTCGAGGCGTTCAAAAGCAAGATGGGCGATGATTACGTCCTGACCCTGACCGCCGAGGGGCTTTATGGCATCAAATGCACGCCGCATTACACCATGGGCATGGTCGCGCTGATCCAGGCCGGTGCGCCCGTCAACAAGGATGCACTGATGGCCGTTGCGCTGAAGGGCAAGGCCAAGACCCGGTTCGAGCCACTGTTCGAGCAGATCGTCGAGTAAGCATTTCCGCAAAACAAAGGGCGACCCCAGTGATGGGGCCGCCCTTTTGCCGTTGTGGTCACTGTCCTGATTGTCACACCGCGTTGTCGCGCACCAGCCGGACCCCAAGGTAATCGGGTGGCACGCCGGCGGCGCAGCCGCCTGACCTTGCGTCGCGGATGAAGTCGATGACAAAGGCGCGGTGTTTGCCCTGAACCGCCCGCACGCCGCAATAGGCCGATTGGGTGGCGATGCGTGTCCCGTCAGGGCTCAGCGTGCCGTTCTGGAAGCACGAGTCGGTCCATTCCCAGATGTTGCCCGCCACATCGGCCAGTCCGGCCGAATTCACCCCGAAATGCCCGAGCGGATAGGCCGCAAGATCGGCCTCGCCGCGCAACGCCACCTCGCGCAGGTAGGCGGCGATCCAGCGGCGGGACGGGTCATCGCCATTCGCATCGTCGGAAAAGCCATCCTCGCTGCCCCGCTCTGCCGCTGCGCGCAGCCATTCGGCATCGGTGGGCAGGCGCCAGTGCTGGCCGGTGCGGTCCGAGAGCCATGCGGCATAGGCGCTGGCATCGGCGTGGTTGACGCCGGTCTGGGCAAAATCCGCCCTGCCGGCAGAGGGCAGGGTCGGGCAGGCACTCTGCGCCACGCACAGCGCATAGTCCGCCTCGCTGACATGGTGCTTCATGATGGCAAGGGCTGGCGCGGCTTGCGTCAGTTTTGGCGCATCGACCACCCGTGTGCCCTGCCGGAACTCGCCCGCTGGCCGGTAGTCGTGGCGCGCGGCGGCAAGGTGGATGGTTTCGGGGCCCGGCAAGGAAATGGTCTGATCGGGCCAGAACACCACCGCGCCGACCAGTGCGGCCACGGCCATTGCCACAAATCCCAGCTTACGTTTCATGATTGCCCTCTGCATGGAAAAGGGCGGCCCCGGCAACCGGGGCCGCCTGCACATCAACAATGCCGGGGCTATGGCAGTGCCGAGCGGCCTTCATAGGCCACGTTGTATTCGACCGGGGCCACCACCTGTTCCATCAGGTCATTGTTCCAGTCGCCGCCGACGATCACATGCGCCGTGGCCCCCAGATTGACCGCCTCGATCAGGTTGTGGTTGACGTAGGCATAAACCCCCGGTTGCAGGAAGGTATAGAGCGCCGCCCCCGCCGAGCCGCCCCGGATGAACCAGGTTTCCAGATCGCGCTCCGGCGGGTTGTTGAACTTGCCGGTTTCCCAGACCAGATCGCCATGGCCGCCGATCAGGTGTGGACGGGTGTCGCGGTTGGCCTGGCTGTGCACGAACAGCACGGTTTCGCCCTGTTCCGCCGCCAAGGCCCCGCTGCCGGTCAGCGCCCCCACCTTGCCGTTGAACACCACATGCGACGGGATCAGGCGGTTCATCACCGCCAGCATGTCGGAATAGCCCTCGCCCGCATCGGCGAACCGCATATAGCCGCCGTCCTCGCCGCGCGGAATGTAGAAATCATTCTCGCCGATGTAATAGACCCGGTCATAGGAAACCGGCTGGCCCAAGTGATCTTTCAACCCGTCGCGCGGCAGCACCATGATGGCCCCCGACATCCCCGACACCACATGCCAGGGGATCATCGGGCCGCCCGGCGCACAGTGATAGACAAACACCCCCGGCCGCGTCGCCTTGAACCGCAGCACCGCTTTTTCGCCGGGGTTCACCAGCGTCAGCGACCCACCCCCCAGCGCGCCGGTGGCGGCGTGGAAGTCGATGTTGTGCTGCATCATGTTTTCGGGCGGGTTGAACAGGGTCAGCTCCACGTAATCGCCCTCATGCACCACCATCATCGGGCCGGGAACCGATCCGTTGAACGTCATCGCCTGAATCCAGGCGTCTTCATCCACCTGCAACTCTTTCTCGATGATCTTCATCTCGAATTCCACGATCTGCGGGCCGACCGTCGCCACCTGCTCATGGGCATGCACGAACGGCGGGGCGACCAGTTTCACCTTGCGGCGCGTCATCGCCGACAGATCGACGGGGGCCGCGCCCGAGGTGTCCATCACCTCTTCCGCCGCGACAGAGGTTTTCAGAACATAAGGCGAGGCGGCAACCAAGGCGGCCCCCATGAGTGCAGCGCGTCTGGTCAGCATCTGATTTTCCTTTCGAGAGCAGGTCGTTTCCCGAACCCTAGCGGGATGGCGGTCCCCGTTCGTTGCGCCGCAACAACGTTTTGAACGGATACGGTCGCCCAAGCGCCCGGAACCCACGTCCTGCGCGCCCCACACCAAAGCCGCGCCGCTTTTCTTTCACAGCGCGCGCAGCGGCCTGCTTACCCTTGGCCCTGACCCCGCCGGGGCGCGTCAAAGCTGCTGCGGGTCAGGATGTGGCCCGCGCCATCCACGGTCAGCCGCAACACCCGCCCTTTGTGCCGAAAGGTCAGCCGGAAGCGGCCCGCATCGGCATCCATGCCCTTCTCGCACTGGCTGGTCACCTCACCGGCGCGCATCCGCGCCTGCAATTCGGCGGGGTCCAGCCCGAAGGCTGCGGCGATGGTTGCGGCATCAACCTCGAACCCTTTTGCGGTCAGGGTGATGGCGGGGTTCATTGCGCCCTCTGCCGGGTGTCAGGATCGGCCGGAAGCGGCACGTCCGGCGCGGTCAGGATGCGGGCAGCATCGCCCTGAAGGTCATCATACTGGTCATGCCGCATCGCCCAGAAAAAGGCGCACAGGCCGGTCAGACCAAGGACAATCGACACCGGAATCAGGAAAAGATAGGTCATGCGGCTGGCCTTTCGGTTGGACGCAGGGCCACCCATGCGTGCCAAGTCCCATGGCCCAGCAGAGGAAAGATCACGATCAGCCCCAGTAATCCGGTCGCCGCCGACAGCGCAAAGCCCAGCGTGACGATGACGCCCCAGGGCAGCACCGCGCGCAGGTTCTGCGTGGTGATCGCAAAGCTGGTGCCAAGCGCGGTCAGCGCATCGACCCGGCGCTCCAGCAGCATCGGGATGGAAAAGAGGCTGATGGCCATGGCAAAGGCGGCGAACAGCCCGCCGATGGCCGATCCCACCCCGATCAGCGCCCAACCGCGTGGCGTGGTCAGAAGTTGGGCCACAATCTGATCATACCCCGGAAATGGCAGCAGCCCGTAGAACAGCGCATAAAGCAGATCCGCCGCCCGCAGCCACAGCATGACAAGCAGGCACAACAGCAACCCCGCAAACACCAGTTGTCCACCTGACGCCGGTCGCACCAGCAGCATCTGTGCCAGTGTCGCACGCGCCTCTGCGCGGCTGAGTTCATACAGCCCGATCGCCAGCAGCGGGCCGACAACCAGAAATCCCGACAGGGCCGGAAAGATCAGCATCGGCAGGCCCGCCCGAACCAGGCCCAGAATGACCAGTGCCGAAAGCACGAACACCGCCAGACCGTAGCCGAGGCTTTGCGCCGGATGCCTGCGCAGATCGCGCCATCCGGCGGCCAGCCATCCAAGGGCCGCATCCGCCGGCAGGTTGCGGGCAAAGCTGTTGGCCACGTGCAGGCGTGGCGCGATGGCGGGAAGCGGTTCAAGCATGGGCTGGCCCTTTCAGCAGGCGGGTTTCGCGGCGGGCCGGTCTGGTGCCACCGCCACACAACCGGGTTGCGAGCGCTGGGCCAGATCGAAAAACCGCCAGTTCGCGCCGATCACCAGCGCCAGCGCAGCAGCAACCGCCATGATCACCCAGGCACGCGGTGGCACGGTCATGGCGCATCGCCACTCCCTGCCGGGGCAAGTCCTTCGACATACAGCGCCAGCATGCGGATTTCGGCATCTGACAAGCGGCTTTCCCACGCGGGCATCACGCCTTGGCGCCCGTTCAGAAGCGTCAGCCGCAGGCTGGCCGCATCGCCGCCATAGATCCAGTCGTTGTCGGTCAGGTTGGGCGCGCCGCTGCCGTCGAGTCCGCGCGCATCTTCGCCATGGCAGCCCGCGCAATTGTTTTGAAACAGCACCGCCCCTTCGGACGGGTCATCGGGAACCACGCCATTGCCAAGGGTCGGCAGATAGCCGGTCAGCACCGCAATTTCGGGTTGGGACAGCAACCCGTCGCGGCCGAACGCGGGCATCTGGGCATAGCGGCTGTCCGGGTGGGTTGCGTTGATGCCGTAAAGCAGCGTCGTCTCGATCTCCTCCGCTGTGCCACCCCACAGCCAGATGTCATCCGACAGGCGCGGAAATCCCGGCCCGCCGATCCCTTCCGCACCGTGGCAAACCTGGCAGTTCTGGCCGAACAGGGGGGCGGCGGTGGCCGTGGCCCGCGCCATGAGGTCAGGATTTTTGCGGATGGTATCGAAATCCTGCGTCGCCATGGCCACCGTCCAATCGGCCCGCGCGGCCGTGGCGGCGGCAATGTCTGCGGCAACGGCGGTTTTCTGATCGCCGCCCAGCAGGCCGGTGGTGTGGGTCGTGCCCAGCGGCCATGCCGGGATCAGCACCCAGGCGATCACCGCATAGATATGCGTCACCGCCAGAAACCACAGCACGATGCGTGGTATGGGCGCGTTCAGTTCGGTGATGCCGTTCCAGTCGTGCCCGGTGGTCAGATAGCCCGATACCGGGTCGCGTTCGCTTACCGACATGGCCGATCCTCCTGCGTCAGGATCGACTGCGCAGCCCGGTCTGCCCCGGCCTTGCGTGACGGCCGGTAAGTGTGGATCACGATCACGACGAAAAACCCCATCAGGTAGAACAGCCCGACGGTTTTTGCCAAAAACAGCGCGACATCATGGGTCATGGTGCGTCCCCTTGGCTGTAGGGGGCCTGCGTCAACTGCCCCAGCACTTGAAGATAGGCGACAACCGCATCCATTTCTGTCAGCCGCGGCGTGCCGGAAAAGCGCCGCACGGTGGTCGCCTCGCCATAACGCTCGGCAATCCCTGCGGTGTCGCCGTCAGGATTGGCCTGTGCTGCGGCGTCGCGCGCGGCGTTGGTGATCATCGCGTCGGTATAGGGCACGCCCAGGCGGCGCAGCGCCGTCAGGTGCGCGCCAAGGTCTGCGGTCTCCAGCGGTGCGTTGGCCAGCCACGGATAGGCCGGCATGATCGAGGTGGGCACCACCGCGCGCGGGTAGATCAGGTGTGCCACATGCCAGTCGTCGGAATACTTGCCGCCCAGCCGCGCGATGTCCGGCCCGGTGCGTTTGGACCCCCACAGCATCGGGTGGTCGTATTGGCTTTCCGCCGCCAACGAATAGGGGCCATAGCGTTCCACCTCGTCGCGCAGGGTGCGGACCATCTGGCTGTGGCACGCATAGCAGCCCTCGCGGATATAGATGTTGCGGCCTGCCAGTTCCAGCGGGGTGTAGACCCGCATGTCGGGCAGGGTTTCCACCGTTTCGTCAATCGTGAACAGCGGCAGGATTTCCACCACGCCGCCGACGCTGGCGGCCAGAATGATCGCCACTACAAAGCCGACCGAGTGTTTCTCCAGATTGTAATGCGCCTTGAACAGGGACATGGGCCTACTCCGCTGGTTGGGGGGCAAGTGGCAGATCATTTGCCGCGCCGCGCCCCCCGCGCACGGTCAGCCAGATATTCACCGCGCCCACACAGATGCCCGCCAGAAACAGCGTGCCGCCGACCACGCGGGCGATGTAATAGGGGCGCATCGCCTCCATGCTGTCGATGAAGGAATAGTTGAGCGTGCCGGCATCATTGTAGGTGCGCCACATCAGCCCCTGGGTGATGCCCGCATTCCACAGCGCGAAAACATAGGTGAGCAGCCCCGCCAGCGCCAACCAGAAATGCCATTCCACCAGCTTGGGCGAATGCATCGTCGCACGACCCCAGATCTGCGGGATCACCGAATAGAATGCGCCGAAGGTGACCATCGCCAGCCAGCCGAGCGCGCCGGAATGAACATGGCCGATGGTCCAGTCGGTGTAATGCGACAGCGCGTTGACCGGGCGGATGGCCAGAAACGACCCCTCGAAGGTGGAAAGACCATAGAACACCGCCGCCACGAACATGAAGCGCAGCGTCGCGTCATCGCGCACCCGGTGCCAGGCCCCGTTCAGCGTGGCCAGCGCATTGCCTGCCGAGGCCCAGCTTGGCACCAAGAGCATCACCGAAAACGTCATGCCAAGGTTCTGCACCCAAAGCGGCAGCGCGGTATAATGCAGGTGATGCGACCCGACCCAGAGGTAAAAGAACGTGATGCCCCAGAAGCTGATGATCGACAGCCGGTAGGAAAAGATCGGCCGCTGCGCCCTGACCGGCAGGTAGTAATACAACATCCCCAGAAAACCCGAGGTCATGAAGAAGGCCACCGCGTTGTGGCCATACCACCATTGCACCATCGCATCCTGCACGCCGGAAAACGCGGGATAGCTTTTCGCGCCGGTCCAACTGACCGGCAGTGCGGCGGCATTGACGATATGCAGCATCGCCACCACCACGATGAAGGCAAGGAAATACCAGTTGGCGACATAGATATGCGGTTCCGCCCGCCGCTTCAGCGTGCGCAGATACAGCACCAGATAGGTCACCCAGATGATCACCAGCCAGATATCGGCATACCATTCCGGCTCGGCGTATTCCTTGGATTGGGTGATGCCGATGAAATAACCGCTGACCGCCCAGAGGCAGAACAGGTTGTAGCCGATCAGCACGACCCAAGGGCTGAGTTGATCGGCCAGCCGTGCGCGGCAGGTGCGCTGCATGACGTGGAACGAGGTGGCGATCAGCGCATTGCCGCCAAAGGCAAAGATCACGCCGGTCGTATGCACCGGGCGCAGGCGGCCATAGCTGGACCATGCCTGCCCGAAGGTGGCATCGGGCCAGACCATCAACGCCGCCACCCACAGCCCGACCGACATGGCGAATACGCCCCAGACCATCGCCAGCACGATGCCGACCTTGATCGGGTCATCGTAATACTGCTGCAACCGCGCCGGGGCAGGGGCCGGTGCTTCCATCACACTTCCCACCGCGAACACCAGCCCAAGGCCAAGCGCCAGCGCCATGAAGCCATGCACCGCCATCGGATCATGGTTGCCAGCGGCCGCCATGGTCAGGCCCAGCAGTGCCAGCAACACAGCCAAGGTCATCGCCACGATGCGTTCCGTGCGGGTCAGTTGGGCAATCATCTATCAATCCTTGATGGAACCTGCGCGGTTGCGGCACTTGGTGACACAACGGGCGGCGCAGCATTTCGTTGCAGCGGTTCGGCGTTTTGCGCCGTCACGACCCCGTGCCCGCCAAAGGGGGCGTGCGTTCGACATCGGCCAGCGCCACATCCGCGAGGGTGGAACGATCGAGATCCGCCAGAAACGCCGCCTCGGCGCTGCGCAGGCGTGCTTTCAGGCGGCAACAGTTGGTGATGGTGCAATCACCGCCCGAAGCCTGAAAGCACTCTACCAGCGCCTGCCCGCTTTCCAGCAGCCGCACCACCTCGCCCAAGCTGATCTGATCTGCGGGACGCGCCAGCGCCGCGCCGCCACCACTGCCGCGACGGGTGGTGACGATGCCCGCCTGTGCCAGCGTGGCCATGATCTTGGTCAGGTGGTTGCGCGACAGCGCAAACTCTGCCGACAGCTCGGCGGTAGAGAAGGCGCGGTCGGGGGCGCTGGCCATCCGCATCAACGCGCGCAGGCCGAAATCGGTGAAAGAGGTCAGGCGCATGAACGCTCCGCTTAAATAGGTATTTACAATACCTATTAACAGGGTTTATCCCTGATGCAAGCACGGATCGAAGGACTGCCCCCATGACTGCTCTCACGACTGCTCCCGCAACCATCCGCAGCGCCCGCCCCGCCATCACCGCCGACCTTATGGCGCGCACGGGCCTTGATGACGCGATGCTGACGCGGCTTGTGCATGGCTTTTATGGCCGTGTGCGCAGCGATCCGCTGCTGGGTCCGGTGTTTGCTGACCGGGTCACCGATTGGGGACCGCATCTGGAAAGGATGGTGGCGTTCTGGTCCTCGGTCGCGCTGATGACCGGGCGCTACCATGGTGCGCCGATGCCCAAACACCTGCCACTGCCAGTCGAAGCTGAACATTTCGCGCGTTGGCTGGACCTGTTCCGCCAGACCGCGCAAGAGGTCTGCCCGCCCGCCGGTGCCGATTGGGTGATCGAACGGGCCGAGCGCATCGCGGCGTCCATCCACATGAACATCGTGGATGCGCGGGGCGGCTATGGCCGGGCGGGGCAGCCGCCGCAGATTGTGCCGGGGTCCAAGACCTGACGATGGCGGGCTGGGGTGAATATGCCGCCGCCTGGGCGGCTTTTCTGCTGACCCATGCGGTCCCGATCCGCCCGCCGGTCAAGCCCTGGCTGGTTGCGGGTCTGGGGCGGGCCGGGTTCGGGCTGGCCTATTCCGCGCTGTCGGTCGGGGTGCTGGTCTGGCTGATCGGGGCGGCTGCGCGCGCGCCTTTTGTCATGCTGTGGCCGCGCGCGGAATGGCAGAACCACGTCACCCTGACCGCCATGATCCTCGCCTGCCTGATCCTTGCATTGGCGCTGGGCCGTCCCAATCCGTTTTCGTTCGGCGGCTGGCGCAATGACAGCTTCGATCCGGCCCGCCCCGGCATCGTCGGGCTGCTGCGCCACCCGGTGCTGGCGGCGCTGCTGCTGTGGTCGTTGGGGCATGTGGTGCCGAACGGCGATCTGGCGCATGTGCTGATGTTCGGCGGATTTGCAGGCTTTGCGCTGCTGGGCATGGTGATGATCGACCGTCGGCGCAGGCACGACTTGGGGCCGGAGGTCTGGCGGCAGCGGCTGCCTGCTCGCAGCTTGCGCGGTGCCGCAATCCCGATGCGCTGGCTGGGGGCCATCGTTCTGATGATTGCCCTGATCGCTTTGCATCCGCTGGTCATAGGCCTTCCTGCGCTCTGGTAAAAAGGGGTCGCAGCGTGGCGAGGGGCGCGAAAACACCCCCGGCTGTGTTCAATTTGCCCAATAGATGCGCTAGTGGTTTAAAAATCAGGCAAATCAACCTCTGCAGCGAAGGCACCGACATGAACAGTATCGACGAAAAGCTCCAGCCCATTCTCGCCGAGGTGACCCGCCGCAATGCAGGTGAGCCGGAATTCCATCAGGCCATTCATGAGGTGCTGGAAAGCCTGGGCCGCGTGGTGGCCAAGCATCCGCATTATCTTGAGGGTGCGCTGATCGAGCGGATCTGCGAACCCGAACGCCAGATCATCTTCCGGATTCCCTGGGTCGATGATCAGGGTCAGGTGCAGATCAACCGCGGCTTCCGGGTGCAGTTCAACTCCGCTCTTGGCCCCTACAAGGGCGGAATGCGGTTTCATCCGTCGGTCAACGTCGGCATCATCAAGTTCCTCGGATTCGAGCAGACCTTCAAGAACGCGCTGACGGGTCTGCCGATCGGTGGCGGCAAGGGCGGGTCGGATTTCGACCCCAAGGGCCGGTCGGATGCCGAGATCATGCGGTTCTGCCAGTCGTTGATGACGGAACTGCACCGCCATCTGGGTGAGCAAACCGATGTGCCTGCGGGCGACATCGGCGTGGGCGGGCGCGAGATCGGCTATATGTTCGGGCAATACAAGCGCCTGAACAACCGCTTCGAGGCGGGGGTATTCACAGGCAAGGCGCTGGCCTATGGCGGATCGCGCGCGCGGACCGAAGCCACGGGATATGGCAACACCTATTTTGTCGAAGCCATGCTCAAAACCAAAGGCACCGATTTTGACGGCAAGACCGTGGTCGTTTCGGGGTCGGGCAACGTGGCAATCTACACTATTGAAAAGGTGCAGTCCTTCGGCGGCAAGGTCATCGCGTGTTCCGACAGTTCTGGCTATGTGCTGGACGAAAACGGCATCGACCTTGCGCTGCTAAAGGACATCAAGGAGATCCGCCGCCAGCGCATTTCCGAATACGTCCGCCGCCGGGGCGAGGGCGCGCATTTCATCGCCGCTGACAAGGGCAGCATCTGGGAAGTGCCTTGCGATGTGGCGATGCCGTCGGCCACACAGAACGAAGTGTCGGGCAAGGATGCGCGGACGCTGGTGAAGAACGGCGTGATCGCAGTGGGCGAGGGGGCGAACATGCCCTCCACCCCGGACGCGATCAAGGTGTTCCGCGATGCGGGCATCCTGTTCGCCCCCGGCAAGGCGGCCAATGCCGGCGGTGTGGCAACCTCTGCGCTGGAGATGCAGCAAAACGCCAGCCGCGACAGCTGGAGCTTTGAGCAGACCGAGACACGGCTGGCCAGCATCATGCGCGGCATCCACAACACCTGCTTTGAAACCGCCGAGGAATACGGCGCGCCGGGCGACTATGTGATGGGGGCCAATATCGCGGGGTTTGTGCGGGTGGCGGATTCCATGCGCATGCTGGGGGTTATCTGACCCCCCGTCGGGACGGGCCGCTGCGGTTGCGGCAAATGGGGCGTTTGGCGCTGCTGGCCAGCGCCCCGCCTTTCTGACGTGGCGAAAGCGCAAAGATTGCAAGGGATATCCCGCAAAGCCCGACCTGGCCCGTGTGGCAATCCTTGATGCCGATCGGCCTGTTCGGGCAGGCAATCAACACAGGAAGGAACCCGGCACATGAAAATCGTGATGGTCCTGACGGCGCACGACAAACCGCGAAGCTGAGACTAGGCCAGGCCATAGTGCCGGGGATCAGGCGGGGCAGCGTTTACCTTGGTGCCGTGCCGGACTGGCTTGCCCAAGCCGCCCGCCCGTGGGCTTTGCCACCTCCGGGGTGGATCGGCCTTGGATGATCCACCGGAGTGGACTCCTCGGCCACTGACCCATGCGGACACGCTTTCGTGAGGGCCGTAACGAGCGCGGGCGCCAGCCGACTTGCAAGTGTGACCCCGCGTGGGCTCACTTGATCTGACATGGAGAAACCAATGACCCTCATGAAATCGACCCTTGGCCTGGGCGCTTCGCTGGCCTGTGCCCTGACAATGGCAGCCGCCACCGGCGCCCATGCGCAAGAAGGCATGGAGAAGTGTTTCGGCGTCTCGCTCACGGGGCAGAATGACTGCGCCGCCGGCCCTGGCACCACCTGTGCGGGCACCTCGAAGGTGGACTATCAGGGCAACGCCTGGAAGATGGTTCCGGCCGGCACCTGCGCCACCATGGAATTGCCCGCAGCGGCAGACGGCACCGCGCGCGCCGGTTCGTTGGAAGAGCTGAGCCGCGACATTCCCGCATGATCCGGGCTGGCGGGGTGGGCCATCCCTCCCCGCCGGTTTCAACAGGGGAGGGGACCGATGCACGTTTTGCCAAAGACTGCCGGGGTGGGCTTCAAGCCCGAGCACTTCGCGGCGATCCGCGAAGATGACCGCAAGCCGGGTTTCTTCGAGGTTCATGCCGAAAACTACATGGGGGCCGGTGGCCTGCCCCATGCCCAGCTGACGGCGCTGCGGGCCGATCACGCGCTTTCGTTGCACGGGGTTGGCTTGTCGATCGGCGGGGCTGGGCCGCTGAACGCAGACCATCTGGCCCGTTTGCGCCACCTGTGCGACCGCTATCAGCCCGAAAGCTTTTCCGAACATCTGGCCTGGTCCAGCCACGGCACCGACTATCTGAACGACCTGTTGCCCTTGCCCTATACCAACGAGACGCTGGCGCTTGTCTGCGACCATGTCGATGCGGTGCAGACAGCACTTGGGCGGCGGATGCTCTTGGAAAACCCCTCGACCTATGTGCTGTTTGAACAGTCCACGATTACCGAGGTGGAGTTTCTGCATCAGGTTGCCCGCCGAACCGGCTGCGGTCTGCTGCTGGATGTGAACAACGTCTTTGTCACCTGCACCAATCACCGGATGGACCCGCGCGCCTGGCTGGCCGATTTTCCGCTGGATCTGGTGGGAGAAATCCATCTGGGCGGCCATGCCGAGGAATCGTTGCCCTCCGGCCCGCTGCTGATCGACGCGCATGGCACCCCGGTCGCCGATCCGGTCTGGACGCTTTATGCCGAAGTGATCGCCCGCACCGGGCCGCTGCCGACCCTGGTGGAATGGGACAATGATGTGCCCGAATGGCCCGTTCTGCGGGCCGAGGCCGCGCGGGCGCAGGCCATCCTTGATCGCGAAAGGACGCCCCTTGCTTGCGCATCATGACTTCACATCGGCGTTTGACGCCGGGCTGAAAGGGGCGGCGCTGCCCCCCGGAATGACGGCCACCGCGCCGGACGAGACCGCGCGCCGCTTTGCGGTCTATGCCAACAACGTCGCCTTCAGCCTGTCCGAGGCGCTGGCGAAGCGGTTCCCGGTGATCCGGCGTCTGGTCGGGAATGACTTCTTTGCCGCGATGGCGCGGGTCTATGCCGATGCGCACCGCCCCACCTCGCCCGTTCTGCTGGAATGGGGCGAGACCTTTCCGGCCTTTCTGGCCGCTTTTCCGCCACTGGCTGATTACCCCTATATGGCCGATGTTGCCCTGATCGAGGTTGCGCGCGGGCAGGCCTTCCATGCCGCCGACGCGGTGCCTGCCAAACCTGACAGCTTTCTTGGCGCAAATCCGTCAAGCCTGCATCTGGTGCTGCATCCTTCGGTTCGTGTCCTGCGGCTGCGCCATCCCGGTGTGACGATCTGGGCGCGCAACCAGCCGGGCGAGGCGCCGCAGGCGATGACGCTTGCCGGTGAGGAGATTGCCCTGATCCTGCGCGATCGCGCCTTCAACGTGTCTGTCATTGCCATAAGCGACGGTGACGCTGTGATGATTGACCACATCCGCCTTGGCGCCAGCCTGACCACCGCCGCCGAACTGGCGCTGTGGTCAGACCCCGACCATGACCCGCAACCCCTGATCCTCCGCCTGATGCAGACCGGAGCCATCCTCGACCCAAAGGAGATACGCTGATGCTCGCCCTGATCCGCACCCTGAATGGCCTGTTCG